>NZ_BAABZW010000005.1:0-607816 GCF_040365325.1 Intrasporangium sp. DVR
CGACCGCCCCTGGGCAGAAACAGATGGCCCTTGACACCCTTGGCGCGATTCCCCACCTGGCCTCGCCTGGTCGGCGACTCGCGGACGACCACGGCAAGTCTGCCGACGTCCCGGGTCAACCTGCTGGTCCCCGCAAAGAAGCTGACACGTTGGGCCACCGACGAGCGCTGTGAGCGGGGCGGAACCGGCGCTTGCTGACTACGTCGAGACCAGTGCGGAGGACCGCATGAACCGGTTGACCTCGATCCGCAACGCCACCCGGGACGGATTCAGCCGGGGCGTCCGGTACCGGACGGCGTACTTCTCCTCCGCACGACGAATCGACGCAGGGTCCGACCTCACCTCGGCTGTCCCCTCGATGGTTGACCACCTGCGGCCATCGACCTGACAGGCCGCGACTCTGGGGTCGGCCGAGGCGTGGAGCGCCTTGAGCGAGCTTCTGGAGGTGATGACCCACGCGCAGTGCCACTCGAGGTCGAGGGCCACTCCCACCGGAGTCACGTGGGGCCTACCGTCGGTGCGCAGCGTCGTCAGGGTGCACAGGTGACGTTCGCTCCAGAAGTCCAGCAGCGAGGTCGGGAAGTCGTCCCAGTCAGGTACCCATGAAGCCACCCGGCCATCCTCCCACCGCGACCGGGTCATCACTGACGGCTGTGCGGCCTTGCTCACGCTGTGCCGTCCGGGCGACATGGGGCGTGTGATCAGGGCCGCACGTACTGACCGTTGGGCCGAGGGTCGTGTCGGTGGGCGATGCCAGGATGGCCGCATGTCGGACGAGGAGACGCCGGAGGAGGTGGCGGGCCAGCCGGTGATCTCGTTCGCCACTGTCCCCGACTGCGAGGCATGGTTCGCCGAGCACTACGCAGACCGCCGCGGCTTCTGGCTCAAGATCGGCAAGGTGGGCGCGGCGCAGACGGTCAGCTATGCCGAGGCGCTCGAGGTCGCCCTCTGCCACGGCTGGATCGACGGGCAGAAGCGGGGGCATGACGAGACCTACTGGTTGCAGCGGTTCACCCCGCGGGGGCCGCGAAGCAAATGGTCACAGATCAACCGGGACAAGGCCGAGGCGCTGATCAAGGCCGGCCGCATGCGCCCGGCCGGGCAGGCGCAGGTCGACGCGGCGAAGGCGGACGGCCGGTGGGCGGCGGCCTATGCCGGCCAGAGCGCCGCGACCGTCCCCGACGACTTGGCGGTCGCGCTCGAGGCCGACCCTGAGGCGAAGGCGTTCTTCGAGACACTCAAGGGCGCCAACCGCTATGCGATCCTCTACCGCGTCCACGACGCGAAGAAGCCAGAGACCCGGGCCGCTCGCATCGCGAAGTTCGTCGAGATGTGCCACCACCACGAGACCGTCCACTGACTGCTGGCCGGCTCCCACGGCCCCATAACCGGGACCCGGGCACGAGGACCCTTGCATCGACGACAGGATCGTTCGACGACGTATGGGTGTGGTGGTGGTCGACACGGAGGGTGCGCGGCATGGTCCTCAGGCAGCAGATGCACGATGCAGTCGGGGTGTCTGTGGTGCGGCCTAGCCTGTCTGGATGCGACGCTTCGACGACGAGGACCTCACCGGGGCAGAGTTCCGCGAATGCGACCTGAGCAGAGCACGGATGGTCGGCGTCGTCATGCACGACGCCGAGATCGATGGCCTGGTGACGAATCTCGTGGTCAACGGCGTTGAGGTGATGCCATATGTCGAGGCGGAGCTGGACCGCCGTCACCCGGTCCGGCTGCTGATCCGCTCCGACGATCCGGAGGACCTGCGAGAGGCCTGGCGGCAGCTGCGGGACGACTGGGCGAGGACCACCGAGCGAGTTCGGTCCATGCCGGCGAACAGCGAACATCACCGCGTCGACGGGGAGTGGTCGATGGTGGAAACCCTGCGCCACCTCGTCTTCGTGCACGACTCGTGGTTCCGACGCTGCGTGCTCGGGCTCACCGAGCCGTTCACGGCCATGGGACTGGGTCCACCGTCCACCACGGACGAGGAGGACGAGGAGGACGAGGAGGACGAGAACGGGCTCGACCGGTCTGCCCAACCGAGCCTCGAGGAGGTGCTCGCCGTACGAGCGGCGCACGCTTCAGAGATCGAGACCTGGCTGGCCCAGGTCACACCCGACCAGCTCGCCCAGACCGCGCCGGTCCCCGACGACGACCGATGGCCCCCGTACGCCACGGGACGGACAGTGCGGCAATGCCTCGGCACCGTGCTCAACGAGGAGTGGGCCCACCACGGGTTCTGCAGACGTGACCTGGACAAGCTGTCGGGCCAGGGTTCGTCGCAGGGCTCAGGCGGGAACCGTGGGACAGTCCCTCATCGATCCGGACCCGACTGAGCTCGAGACGGGTGAGCCTCGTCCCGTCGGCGCGTAGTCGTAGGTGCGAAGGGGTTGGCCCTCTCTCCGGCATCAGGCATGGACGGAGATGCCCTGGAGCCAGGCCTGCCAGGCCGGCTCTTCGCGCCGCACGTAGTCGGCGGCGTCGGCGGAGAACAGGTACGCCCGGACGCCCGCCGTCGCCTTGCCGTCGCCCTGGTCCCACGAGTAGACGCTGAGCATTCCGGGCACCGGCGCGGTGAGTCGGACCAGCGTCTGGCGCTCACCGACGCGCTCGACCGTCCCGGTGGCGCCGCGCACCTTGACCGTCGCGCCCTCGTCGCCCAGCCCGAGCGTGTCGCGCAGGGTCGACCAGAGCGCGTCGGCGTCCCCGGGGTGGGAGGCGGTGGCCTCCAGGTGTGTGGCCTCCTGGCCGGGGAAGTGGGACAGGTAGAGGCGCAGGTTGTCGAAGAACGGCATCCAGCCGGGGGCCATGGTGGCCCAGAACTCCGACTCCCAGGCGGCGCCGGTGCCGAAGCCGCTGCTGGTGACGCGAACGACGCAGGTTCCGCCGGACTGTGCCTCGACGATGAACTCGGAGGTCAGCCGGCTGAGCGCATCGGGGTCCTTGCCCATGAGGGCGGCCCAGTCCTCCTCGTAGACGAGGCGGCGCGGTGGCTCCCAGGCGGTGACCTGGCCGTCCGAGCCCATCTCCGGGCCCATGGTGAAGTGCACGGAGCCGCCTTCGCGCTCCTCCATCTCGGTGGGCGTGAACCAGGCGCTCATGCCCTTGGCGGTGGCGATGGCCTGCCAGACCTGCTCCGGGGTGCCCGGGACCTCGACGCTGAACTCCAGGCGGTACGGGACGTTCGGGGTGGTGCTCATGGGTTCTCCTCAGGAAGGGGGTGGGCGGCGACGAGGAGCCGGTGCGGGCGCCCGTCGTCGTGGTGGTAGCGAGCGGCCAGGTCGAGCACCGCGGCGGTCAGGTCGTCTGCGAAGGCCGCCCGGTCGGCGGCCGACCGGAAGCCGATCTGCGTGTCGATCGTCAGGGTCGGCAGGCGCTTGCCGGTCGCGCCGGCCCGGCGCGCCAGGGCGCCGACCTCGCGCACCAGCCGGCCGGCCAGCGCAACGAGATAGCTCGCCGACAGGTGGTCGGCGTTGGCGTCCGGGTCGGCCGCGGACGCACTGACGGCCGCCGGCGACACGACGTACGACGCCGCCGACGCCTGCAGCACCCGCTCGGTGATGCCCCCGTGCCGGCGCTCGTCGGACAGCTCCACCAGGCCGTGCGCCTCGAGCGCCTTGAGGTGGTAGTTGACCTTCTGGCGCGAGATGCCGACCCGGGCGGCGAGTCCGGCGGCGGAGGCCGGTCGGGTCAGCTCGCCGAGCAGTCGGGCCCGGACCGGATCCAGCGCGGCTGCGGCTGCCTCCGCGCTCTCGATGACTTCGACGTCGTGCATATCGCCACCATGCTCTTGACAACAAAACTTGTCAAGGGGCTCTGCCTCGACGTGCCGACCAGGGACCGGCGTCCGCCCGCGACCCCGCCCGCGACCCCGCCCGAACTCCGGCCCGAGCTCCGGCCCGAGATCCGGCACGCGCTGCGCGCGACCCGTGAAACTGCTGCCTTCCTACCTCTGGTGGTCGCCCTCTGCGCGCTCTAGTCTGTACCGACGCTGCTCGTTTCTGAGCCCTTTGGAGACCAATCGATCATGAACAGTCATCACACTCATCGCGCCCTGAGCCTCGCCATCGTCGGGGCCCTCACGTTCGCGGGACTCACCGCGGTCGCTCCGAGCGCCCAGGCGGCGTCCGGACGGCTCGGAGACGCCACTTCCTTCACCCGTGAGGGCGACACCTACACCGTGCGGTCGGGCGATGCCGCCCTCCGCGTCGTCGCGCAGGACGGCGACCTGCTGCGCGTCCAGTTGGCCCCTGACGGCACCTTCACGGACCCGGCCAACGACGCGCCGGCCGACCCCAACGCGCCGGACGCCGACATCGTCGTCAAGACGGACTACGCCGGGGCCGACTCGACGTTCGAGGAGACCGCCTCGTCGTATGTCATCAGCACGGACGACGCGCGGCTGACGATCACCAAGTCTCCGATCACGCTGCACCTCGCACGCGCTGACGGGACGCGCCTGTGGGACGAGTCCGCACCCCTGTCGTGGACCGACTCCGGGACGACGCAGACTCTCGCCCAGGGCGCCACCGAGCAGTTCTTCGGCGGCGGCATGCAGAACGGCCGGTTCAGCCACCGCGGCTCCACCATCACGGTCTCCCGCGACTACAACTGGAACGATGGCGGCAACCCCAACGCCTCCCCCTTCTACCTCTCGAGCAACGGCTACGGCGTGCTGCGCAACACCTTCGCGCCCGGCAAGTACGACTTCCGGGCACCGGTGCGGACCACGCATTCGGAGCAGCGCTTCGACGCCTTCTACTTCGTCGGCGACGCCAAGCAGGTCATCAACGGTCTCACCGAGCTGACCGGCCGCCCGATCGCCCTGCCCATGTATGCGCTCGAGCTCGGAGACGCTGACTGCTACCTGCACAACGCCAACCGCGGTGAGCGCGAGACCCTGCGCGACAGCACCGCCATCGCCAAGGGCTACAAGGACAACGGGCTTCCGCTCGGCTGGATGCTCGTCAACGACGGGTACGGCTGCGGCTACGAGGACCTCGCCGAGACCGGTGACGTGCTCAACGACCACGGCGCCGAGCTCGGCCTGTGGACCGAGTCCGACCTCACCAACCAGGAGGCCGAGGTCGCCGCGGGGGTGCGCGTCCGCAAGACCGACGTCGCGTGGGTGGGGCCGGGTTACCGGTTCGCCCTCGACGCGTGCGAGAAGGCCCGCGACGGCATCGAGCAGAACAGCACGGATCGCGCCACCGTCGTCACGGTCGAGGGCTGGGCGGGCACGCAGCGTTGCGGCATCCCCTGGTCCGGGGACCAGAGCGGCACGTGGGACTACATCAGGTGGCAGATCCCGACCTACGCCGGCTCGACGATGTCCGGCCAGCACGTGACGACCGGGGACGTCGACGGCATCTTCGGCGGCAGCGCCAAGACCTACGTGCGCGACCTGCAGTGGAAGATGATGCTGCCGATGACCTACGCCATGAGCGGCTGGGCGGCGAACGACAAGCAGCCCTACCGCTACGGGGAGCCCTTCACGAGCATCAACCGCAAGTACATGCTGCTCCACGAGCGGCTGCTGCCCTACTTCTACACGCACACGATGAACGCGACGAAGGACGGCGTCGGTGCGACGCGACCGCTCTACCTCGAGTACCCGGAGGACCCCAACACCTGGGGTGACGCGGTCAAGTACCAGTTCCTCGCCGGCGAGGACTTCCTCGTGGCTCCCGTCTACTCCGACACCTCGGTCCGCGACGACATCTACCTGCCGAAGGGCACGTGGGTCGACTACTGGACCGGCCGCCTCTACACGGGTGGGCAGACGATCGACGGCTACAAGGCCCCGCTCGACACCCTGCCGCTGTTCGTGCGCGCCGGCGCCATCGTCCCGATGTTCCCCGAGGGGACGATGGACTGGGCGGAGGGCAAGCGGGCGGGCCAGCTCGACCTGGACATCTACCCCAGCGGCACGTCGACGTTCACGACCTACGAGGACGACGGCCGCAGCCAGTCCCACGCGCGGGGCGAGTCGGCGACGCAGCGCTTCGACGTGACCGCTCCCGTCACCGGCCGCGGCGCCGTCACCGTCTCCATCGGGGCCCTCAAGGGGTCGTATGCCGGTAGGCCGGTTTCTCGTCACTACGTCCTCAGCGTTCACACCGACGCAGCCCCCGAGGCGGTCGAGGTCGACAAGGCGCCGCTCACCCAGGTCGCGTCCGCGGAGGCCCTGGCGAGCGCAGGCTCCGGGTACGTCTACGACACGGCGACGGGCGTCATCCAGGTCAAGACTCCGTCGCTGTCCACGGGCTCGGCGGCCTCCGTCCGGATCACCGGTGCGGGCGCGGTGGGCGGCTCGCACTCCACGGAGCGGGACGCGATGGTCGACCTCTCGGCCCCGCGGATCTCCGTGGCCGGCCAGGCAGGGACGGTGACGTCGACCTTCACCAACCACACCGGCAAGCCGGTTGACGTCACCTCGACGTCCCTCACGGCTCCGGCGGGCTGGGCGGTCAAGGCCAGCGCTCCCACGACGGCCACCGCCGTCAAGGACGGCGCCACCTTCACGACGAGCTTCACCGTGACTCCCCCGGCGGCCGCTGAGCCGGGCACCGAGGCGCTCAGCGTGAGCACGACCTACGGTGCTCGCGACGTGAGCCGCACCATCACCGACACGGCGAGCACCACGCTGGCCTTCCGCGACCTGGCGAGTGCCTTCAACAACGTGGGTGTCACCGCGACGGCCGACCCGGCCCCGGGCAACATCGACGGTGGTGGCTCGAGCTTCCTCGCAGAACGTCTCGCCGAGGCGGGGGTGACACCGGGCGCGACCGTGTCGGCGAACGGCTTCTCCTTCACCTGGTCCTCGGCCCTGCCGGGCACGAAGGACAACGTGGCCTCCGGCGGCGAGACGATCAGCCTGTCCGGCAAGGGCAACGCGCTCGCCGTGCTGGGGACGGGCACGAGCGGGGCGGCTGCGGGGCTGGCAACCGTGCACTACGCGGACGGTACGGTCTCGACCGGCACTCTCGGCATGCCGAACTGGTGCTGTCTGGCCAAGGACAGCTACGGCGCGAAGATCGCCGTGGTGACGAGGGGCAAGAACACGCCCAGCGGCCCGGCCTACCCCACGGTCGAGTACCGGCTGTACACCAAGACGGTGCGGATCGACCCGGCCAAGGACGTCGTCGCGGTGACACTGCCCGGCAACTCTGCCGTCCACGTGTTCGCCATGACCGTCGGCACGGAGGAGGTCATCCCGCCGCCGATCGCGGACGGCCAGTACTCGCTCACGTCGGACGGGCTGGCGATCCAGGCCCCGGGCAACAGCTACGCCCAGCTCACCATGGCCGCACCGAGCACCGACCCGGCGCAGAAGTGGACCCTGACCCGACAGGACAGCGGCACCTACGAGATCAAGAACGCCGGCAGCGGGCAGTGCATGGACGTCTACTACAGCTCGCAGGCCAACGGCGCCCTCGTCGGCCAGTACTCCTGCGGCGGCACGGACAACCAGCGCTGGGTCGTCACGAACACCGGTGGCGTGCTCACCATCAAGGCCAAGCACAGCGGCCTGTCCCTCACCGCTGGTCCTGACGGCAAGGTCGTGCAGAGCACCGATACCGGTGCGAGCAACCAGCGGTGGACGGCGACCGCCAACTAGCACCCGACGAGGAGATCGGACGAAGCACAGGTCAGAGTCGCGCGCGAGCGAGCCCAGCGGCATACGGAATGGCCGTATGCCGTTGGGCTCGCTCCCGCGTGCAGGTGCCCGCTGCGTCAGCTGAGGGCAGGTGCGAGACGCGGCGCCGCGTTCGCCACCGCGAGCTGTTGGACGGTCTGCCGCTGGAGCGCCGCAAGGCGGTGGGGGTCGAGCCGCTCGCAGACCCAGTCCCAGTGCAGGGAGCAGACGTCGCCGGGCGCGACGGCACCGTCACATCGGACCGTCTCGGGCACGGGATCGCCGAGACGGAGGGTGCGCCCGTCGAAGGTGAGAGGGCGGTACCGCACGACCGCCGAGCCGGGCGCCACGGAGTCGACGACGCCCCAACGGATGCGGCACCGGTCGAGAACGTGCAGCGGCTCGGCGACCCGGCCACTGCGCAGCAGGCCGACCCACGGGTAGACCACGAAGACGTGGAACCCGTGGTGCGCCCGGGCATGCTCGGTGAAGGCGGCGTCGAGTCCGCCCCACTCCCCCACCCCCAGCCGCGACCGGAAGCGCTCGTCCATCGAGGCGTGGAGCAACCGTGGCCCGACCGCCTCGAGGAGCGGGTTGCCGATCCAGTACGCCTCGACGACCTCGGGATCGAGCGGGTCCTCTCGCCGCGCAGCGGCCGCGATGAGGGCCAGATAGGGCCACGCCCCCTCGAAGCCTCGGATGAGATGGCGAAGGTCCGGGGTGTCGTGCCCGGCGGCAGCCTGCTCGAACAGCTCGGCGGAGTCCTCGGGGCCGCAGTAGCCCAAGGCGTTCGGCGGGTAGGCATAGCGCGCGAAGAGGACAGGGCCGTTGGTCATCCGGGACGACCCGCGGGATCGGCGGCGCCGACGCGTTCCCGACGGATCATCGTCAGCGCGATGAGCCCGGCCCCGAGCGCGAGCAGGGCGTACGCCGGCACGTTGGCCGGGAGGACGCCCTTGACGGTCGCGTCGATGGCGGCCGTGATGACAGCGCCCAGGACGAGGACTGCCGTGACGTCGACCGCCTGCGCGCGGGCCAGCGCGGCGAACCACGTGGCGACGTACGCTGCGAGGAGGGCCCCACAGACGAGAACCCACCGCCACTGGGCGCCCGTGAGCGAACCGAGGCCCGGCAGTCGGCCCGTCACCGTCAGCCAGCCGAGGAGGACGAGGGAGCCGACCCCCATCCGCGTGATCCCGACGGTCCACGAGGACACGCCGACGAGCAGTCGCTTGGCCACCACCGTCTCGACCGACCAGAGGAGCGTCGCTGCGAGGATGAGGAGTGCCCCGGACCCTGACGGCAGGCCCCCGGCTCCGGCGAGGGCCCACTGGCCCCCGACGAGCAGACCGATCGCGACCCAGTGCAGCCAGGAGAGGCGCTCCTTGAGCACGACCAGGGCGAGCAGGGCCACCCACAGGACGAGGGTCTTGTGGAGGAAGGCAGCCTGCGGGGCCTGCGCCCGCTGCAGTCCCTCGAAGAACAGGACGAACGGGACGCTGCCACCGAGGACCCCGACGTAGGCGAGGCCCAGCCAGTGCCCGGTCGTCGACGGTCTCGTCAGTCTCGCCCCGGCCGGTCGAGCGGCGGCCAGCAGCACGACGAGGACCGCCGCGGCGACGAGGTTCTTGGCCGTCGTGTACGTCGAGGCGTCCGAGATCGCCTTGACCCCGAAGGAGTTGACGTAGACGGACACTCCGCTGACGACGGCGGTGGCCAGGGCCAGCAGCAGGCCGCGATGACGGGCTCGAGTCATGTCAGTTCCCTCCGGTCTCTCGTGAAGTCTGGTGCGGTGCCGCGGACCGCGAGCGCCTCGTGGGCCTCCTCCGCGGTGATCCGTTCGAGGGCGAAGCCGCTGTGCACGACGAGCCAGTCGCCGACGTCGACCGGTCCGTCGAGGGTGATCAGGGAGACGGCCAGCTCCTGGGCGCCGCTGCGAACCCGGGCCCCCGCGTCGTCGTCCACGCGGAGGACCTGGGCGATCTGGCCGAGGCACATCAGCGGACCATCCCTTGCCGGCAGGCCTCGAGGACCGCTTCGACGGCGGTGGGAACGGCCGCACGCACGAGCGGCGTCATCGCGCCGGGGCGGAAGGCGAGCCCTTCGACCGTGACGATGGCCAGCTGCCCCGGCAGTGTCCCGAGCGCCTCCGAGAGCGCGACTGCCGAGCCGACACCGAAGTCGTGGCTGCCGTGCGAGCCGAGGCCTTGGAGCGACTGAAGCGGCGTGAGCTCGCTGACGACGAGTGTGCGCACCGTGCCCACCGGCGCGCCGGAGCGCACGGCGTCGATGACGACGACGTGCGGGCGGCCCTGCCAGAGGAGGGTCAGGTCGGTCGGGTCCTCGTGGGCGA
Source organism: Intrasporangium sp. DVR (assembly GCF_040365325.1). NCBI lineage: Bacteria > Bacillati > Actinomycetota > Actinomycetes > Micrococcales > Intrasporangiaceae > Intrasporangium > Intrasporangium sp. DVR. Next base: position 9,996 of record NZ_BAABZW010000005.1, read on the forward strand.
GGACCTCGACCCCGGGTGGTGCGAGGGAGCGCACCGCCTCGGCGACGGCCGGGCCGACGGCGTCGTCCCCTGCGTCGGGGCTGCCGATGCCGATCACGAGGGTGTCCTGCGAGGTCATGATCGCGTCGTCCGCAGGTCGAGGAAGTGGGTCGCGCACGAGATGCAGGGGTCGTAGTTGCGGATCGCGTGCTCGCACCGGTGGGTCAGCGCATGGTCGTCGAGGTCGGCCCAGTCCGTGGCCGCGCGACGCAGGTCGGCCTCGATGCTCGGCTGGTTCTGTGACGTCGGCGGCACGATCTGCGCGTCAGTGATGACTCCCGCCTCGTCGAGGACGTAGCGGTGGAAGATCGTCCCCCGCGGCGCCTCGCTCGCTCCGCACCCCTGGCCCGCTCGAGGGACGACGGGGACGGCCGGAGCCGCACCGGCCACGCCGGGGCCGTACCCGTCGATGATCCGGATCGCCTCCTCCACGGCGTACGCCATCTCCACCGCGCGCACGACGATCGACCGGAACGGGTTGCGGCAGGTCTCGCCGAGGCCGGCGGCGCTCGCCGCCTGCTGGCAGGCTGTCGACAGCTGCGGGAAGTTGAGCGTGTAGCGCGCCAGCGGGCCGACGACATAGAGCTCCCCGTCCAGGTGCGCGTGCAGGGCGTTGGAGTGGGCCACGTGCTCCTCGACGATGTGCTCCGGGAAGTCTGCGACCTCGAAGGCCGAACCCGCCGTCGTCACGACGCTGCCACTCTCGATCGCGTACCCCTCCGGCGAATGGAGGGCAAGGTAGGTGTACGGCTGCTCGAAGTCGGGGAAGTCCAGTGTGCCGACGAACCGGACCGTCTCCAGCGCGTCCTCGAAGGCCCGCACCAGCACCGGGCGCAGGGAACGCAGCGCCGCGACGTCCGGCATGCGGTAGAAGCCGCCGACCCGCACGTTGACGGGGTGGATCGAGCGACCCCCGACGACGGTCATCAGGTCGTTGCCCGCCTTCTTGAGCCGAAGGCCCCGCTCGACGACCTCCTTGTGGTCCGCTGCCATCTCGATCGCGCTGTCGTAGCCCAGGAAGTCCGGCGCGTGCAGCAGGTGGATGTGCAGGGCGTGGCTCTCGATCCACTCGCCGCAGTAGAGCAGGCGGCGCATCGCGCGGATCGCGTCGGTGACCTCCGCCCCACAGATCGACTCGATGGCCCAGCAGGCGGCCATCTGGTAGGCGACAGGACAGATGCCGCAGATCCTGGCCGTGATGTCGGGTGGCTCGGTGTGGCGTCGCCCGCGCAGGAACGCCTCGTAGAAGCGGGGCGGCTCGAAGATGTTGAGCTGGACGTCCTCGACGACCCCGTCCCTGAAGGCGACTCGCATCCCGCCCTCGCCCTCGACCCGGGCGAGCATGCCGACCTGGAGCGTCTGGCTGCCGTCGCTGAGCCGGTGCGTCATGTGGCCTCGCCCCCCGTCACCGCGGGTTGCGTGAGCCGTTCACTCTCGGCGCGGAACGCCTCGGCGCCCGCGTTGAAGGTGCGGTAGAGCCGGGCCACGTCCTCGGCCGAGAGGCCTTGGGCGACGAGGCGATCCGTCAGGCTGGGCAGGTTGGCCGTGTCCTGCGGGCCGAAGCAGCCGTAGCAGCCGCGGTTGAAGGACGGGCAGAGGGCGCCGCAGCCCGCCTGCGTGACCGGCCCCAGGCAGGGTGTGCCGTGCGCGACGGCAACGCAGGTCGTGCCGCGAGACTTGCACTCGACGCACACGCTGTAGCTCGGGATCCGCGGCTTCCGGCCGGCCAGCGCTGCCGCCAGCAACTCGAGGAGCTGCCCCTTGTCGACGGGACAACCGCGCAGCTCACCATCAACCCGGACGTGTGCGGCGATGGGCGTCGAGGTGGCGAGCGTCGACACGTACTCGGGGTGCGCATAGACGATCGAGCGGTACTCGTCGACGTCGCCGACGTTGCGCAGCGCCTGGATTCCCCCGGCGGTCGCGCACGCGCCGATCGTCACGAGCATCCTCGACTGGTCGCGGACCTGCTGGATCCGCTCGGCATCGTGCCGTGTCGTGATCGATCCCTCGACGAGCGACAGGTCGTAGGGGCCCTCGACGACGCCGCGCGTCGCCTCGGGGAAGTAGGCGATCGTCACGGCCTCGGCGATGGAGAGCAGCTCGTCCTCGCAGTTGAGGATCGTCAGCTGGCAGCCGTCGCACGACGCGAACTTCCACACCGCCAGCGTGGGCTTGAGCGCCGGCCCTCCCGAAGCTCCTGCGGTGGCACCCTGCACCTGCGCCGGCACGTCGGACATGGCCTTCAGAGCTCCCACTTCGTCAGGAGCGGGGAGATCCGGTCGAGGTCGAAGACGGGACCGTCGAGGCACACGAAGTGCTCGCGCAGCTGGCAGTGACCGCAGAGGCCGATCCCGCACTTCATGGTGCGTTCCATCGAGAGACGCACCCTCGTGCCGGAGACGCCGCGGTCGCGCAGCCCGGTCGCGATCGCCCGCATCATGATCTCTGGGCCACACACGAGCGCAAGCGCGTTCAGCGCGTCGAACCGGGCGCGGGACACGAGCCGGGAGACGAGCCCGACCGCCCCCGTCCATCCCGGTGAGCCGTGGTCGACGGTGAGGCCGACGGCGACGTCGTGCTCCGCGGCCCAGGTGCGCAGCTCGTCGGGGTAGACGACGTCCTCCGGTGTCCTCGTGCCGTAGAGGAGCGCGACGCGACCGTAGGCGCTCCGGTCGGCGAGGACCTCGAGGATCGCGGGGCGGAGCGGGACGAGTCCGATGCCGCCGGCGACGAGGACGACGTCGCCGCCCTTGCCGTCGGCCACGTCCCAGCCGGTGCCGAAGGGTCCTCGGACGCCGAGGACCGTGCCCGGGCCGGCGGCGCAGATGGACGCCGTCACCGAGCCGACGTCCCGCACCGTGTGCTGCAGGAGCTCCGGGTGAGCTGGGTCGCCGCTGATCGAGATGGGCACCTCGCCGACGCCGAAGGAGTGCAGCATGGTGAACTGCCCGGGCCGGAAGGGCAGGGTCCCGCCGTCGACCGCCTCGAGGACGAGGGTGTGGGTGTCAGCCGTGTCCCGGCGCGTCGAGACGACCCGGAAGAGCCGAGGCAGCATCGGGTCCGGCTCCGGTGGCCGTGGTCCCGTGGCAAGCGCCGTCAGCGCCGTCATCCCGGTCACCTCCCCGAGGCATAGACGTCGAGCAGCTGGGTCCGCGCCGACTTGAGCCGGTCCGCCATGACCTGGCCGACGTGCCGCATGAAGAGGTAGCCGACCGCCGGGTCGGCGTCGCACTTGTCGCGCAGGCACGTCGCGTCGAACTGGACGACACTGGACTCGAGCGCGGCGACGGCGTCGAAGCTCCACCGCGGCGGCTCCACGAGCCACGACCAGCCGACCACCTCGTCGGCCTCCACGGTGTCGACGATGACCGGCCCGCCCGCGGGCCGGTGGATCTGGACGGAGACCCGCCCGGACCGGACGACGTAGAACGCGTCGGCTCCCTCCCCTTCGCGGAAGAGGGCCTGACCCGGCCGGAGGTGCAGGTTCCGGGCGCATCCCGCGAGCAACGCGAGGGTGTCCTCGCCGAACCCGTCGAAGAAGGGGTGGTCGCGGATGATCTCGGCAATGGTTCTCATGATCTGACCTCGGTGGTCGGGTGGGGTGAGATGGCGTCACCGGCCCTGAGGGCGGCGACCTCCTCGGTGAGGTCGATCCCGGCCGGGCACCACGTGATGCACCGCCCGCAGCCGACGCAGCCGAGGGTCCCGAACTGGGTCTGCCAGGCAGCCAGCTTGTGGGTCAGCCACTGCCGGTAGCGCGACTTCGTCGACGTCCTGACGCTGCCGCCGTGGATGTACGAGTAGTCCTGGGTGAAGCACGAGGCCCAGACGCGGTGCCGCTCGGCGTGTTCGCCGGTGAGGTCGGAGACGTCGGTCACCGTGCTGCAGAAGCACGTCGGGCAGACGAGCGTGCAGTTCGAGCAGGCGAGGCAGCGCGAGGCGACGTCGTCCCAGACCTTCGACTCCGCCGCGCCGTAGAGCAGACCCACGAGGTCCTCCGTCTCCAGGGACCGGCCCATGGCCGCCACGGCGCGGTCGCGGACGAGGTCTGCCGCCGAGGTGTCCGAGGGGGATGCGGCGACGGCGCCGATCTCGTCGAGCAGCTCGGCGCCCAGGTCCGTGCCCACCTTCGCGACGAACCGGTGCCCGCGCTCGCCGAGCGCCTCACCTGACTCCTGAGCCGACTCCTCAGCCGACTCCTCACCTGACTCCTCACCTGACTCCTCACCTGACTCCTCAGCGGACTCCTGACCGAGCACCTCGGTCAGGGCCAGGTCGTACCCCTCCGTCGGCGCCGGGCCGGTTCCCACGGAAGCACAGAAGCAGGTCCCGGACGGGTGCGAGCAGGTGACCGCCACGACCAGGGTGTCGCGGCGCCGGGCGGCGTAGTGGACGTCGCTCGCGAGGCGCTCCGTGAGGATGCGGTCGTGCTGCCCGATGGCGGCCAGGTCGCACGAGCGGATCCCGAAGAGTGCCAAGGGCGCTCGTCGGACGCTGGGGTCATCTGCGGGCTCGATGACGGGGAAGGGCTGTCCGTCCTCGCCCGGGCCCATCCGGCTGCGCCACAACAGCTCGTCGGCGGGGAAGAAGACCGGCTTGGCCGACTGGACGGGGGCGGCGAAGCCGAAGTAGAGCGCGTCGTCGCGCATCGTGCTCCGGTAGTGGCCCGGCGCCTGGTCGTCACCCCGACCCCGCGGCAGGTCGTCGACCGAGGTGATCGGCCCGTACGTCACGGCGTCGTCGCGCATCGTCGGGCCGATCACGCTGAAGCCGCGCGCCTCGATGGCCCGGAGCAGTGCCGCGAGCTGCGCGGCCGAGAAGATCCTGTCACTCATCTGTGCCCCCTCACTGACCGTAGACCCGGCCACCGTGGTCGAGAGGGGTGTGAGCGCGTCTCACTGGTCACACTCGCCGGCGTCCGCCGAGCCACGTGACCCTCGTGCGGCTGATGCTGACGTTGGTCTCGGGCGGCGACGTCAGGACCCGTGGCAGGCCCACTCGACGAGCCCCTGCAGGTGCTTCCCGAGCGCCGGATACGCTGAGCAGGACGGAGAGGAGCGGCGCCATGTCCGACTACGACGTCCGCATGATCGTCCTGTCGACGGACGACCTGGACGACTCGATCGCCTTCTACCACGACACATTGGGGTTCCCCCTGAAGTTCCGTGACGGGACGCACTTCGCTGCGCTGGACGGCGGCTCGGTGACGCTCGCCCTGGCGACCGCGTTGGACCACCCGATCCCCGGCAAGGTCGCCGTCGGCATCAGGACCGACGACGTCGACGCGGCCGCCAAGGCGGTCGAGGACAACGGCGGTGCGATCCTCCGGGCTCCCTACGACGACGCCTACGAGCGCCGCGCCGTGGTCTACGACCACATGGGAAACGGGCTGGTCTTCTACAGCCCCCTGCCCAGGGCCTGATCACCCAGCCACGCCGGGCGCGCTCCTCGGACGCCCGGGCGAGGTCAGCGGCATACGGCCCATCCCGTATGCCGCTGGGCTGACGTCCGCTGGAATTCCCCGTTTCGCTCCCTCCGGGACGGCCACCTGAACACTGGGACGTGCCGACACCGCAGCCTGCCCCGGCGCACCGGCTCACGGTCTGCGCAGCTGCGTTCGCAGCCGACGGACGTCAGTCCCCTTCGACCCAGGGGCCCATGCCGCGCACCTTCGTCGGGGCGACGCGAATGACGAAGCCGGCGGGCGGGTTCGGCATCGGCGGGAAGTCCGTGCCCGGACCGATGTAGCGCTGGGCGAGCTCGCGCAGCAGCTCGGAGGCTCCGCCCTCGTCCACCCTGGCCCGGCCCTCGACCACGAGGTAGTGCTGCATCCCGTAGGTGCTGCCCTCGGCCTCGATGGACAGGGAGACCCGTGGGTCGCGGCGGATGTTGCGCACCTTCTGGTCGACCATGAGCTTGCCGATGACGATGTCGCCACCGTCGAGACCGACCCAGACGATCGTCACGTGTGGGCTGCCGTCCGCGTTGACGGTGACGAAGTGCGCCAACCGGCCCGACTCGATGACGGCGCGGGCGTCCGTCGACAGATCCACCATGGACCGACGGTAGGCGCGCGGCGGCGTCCTGTCGATGGCCACGCGAGTCAGTCCGACGCAGGTGGCACCCGCCCGCGCGACGACTTGAGGTCGCCACGGCGCTTCTTCGCGTCGAGCCGGCGAGACTGCGACCCGCGGGTCGGCCGGGTCGGGCGCCGGGCAGGAGCCGGTGGGGCGAGCGCCTCGACGAGCAGGTCGCGCAGCCGCTCGCGCACGGCGGCGCGGTTGCGGCTCTGCGACCGGTGCTCCGAGCCGACGAGGCGCAGCCGACCCGCGACGAGACGGTCGGACAGGCGCTCGAGAATCCGCTCGCGCTGCGCTGCGGTGAAGACGACGCTCGCGCCTGGGTCGAAGAGGAGCTCCACCCGACTGTCCGTGGTGTTGACGCCCTGACCTCCCGGCCCGCTCGACCGGCTGAACCGCTCGACGAGCTCCGCCGCCGGGATCACCAGCTCGCCCAGGCCGGGCCCCCGCAGCACGAGGTCCTTCCCGGGTTCGGTCACCCGCTCATTCTCGCTCAGCGACAGGCCGCGCCAGCGGTCCGCTGGGAGCGAGCCCAGCGGCATACGACATCCGCCGTATGCCGCTGGGCTCGGTCGCGCGCCCGCGCGCCCTCGGCCTCGGGTCAGGAGCAGCGGACCCAGGCGTTGGCCCAGTCGCCGTGGTCCTGGCCGTTGTGGCCGAGCGGGTCCTGGACGAGCTCGATCCGGCCCGCTCCGGTGATGTCCACGTCCGCGTGACCGGTCGCGGTCGTCGCGGTCATCGTCCCGGAATGCCACTGCCGCACGCCGTCGGCCCTGACCTCGAAGGCCACGGACCCGCCCGAGGCGATCTCGTCGTCGATGCCGTAGTCGAACGACACGCGGTCGCACGACCCTCCCACGCCGATGACGATGGTCGACAGGGCATGTGCCCCAATGCCCTTGGAGTAGGAGCGACCGTTGAGCGTGATCACTCCGCCGTCGCCGGCGGCGTTCTCACCGTTGGACGTGTCGCGCTCGACCGGCCCCCAGCCGTTCGTGGCCGAGATCCACTCCGCGTCGGAGAGGAAGTAGCCTCCGGCGACGAGGGCGAACGGTCGCTCGAGCATGGTTTTGCCCTCCGCGGTGAGGGTGAGCGTCACGTCGTCGAGCCCACTGCGACCCTGCGGGTCGAGCGGCAGCTCGACGAACCGTGAGCTCGCCCGGCGCCACGGTGAGGGTGACGGGCGGGGCCGCGAACGTCTTGAGGCCGCTCGCCGCGAGGGTGACGGTGCCGGCGGCGGATCCGACGTTGCGCACCGGGACCGACGCGGTGATCACCGACGTCGTGTCACGGACACTCTGCCGGTCGACCTCGATGTCCCCGACCGGCGCCACGGCGTCGACGATCCTCGCCCGCCGCCGTGACCGTCTCGACGACACCGGCGGAGCTCGTCACGACCACGTCCGCCGCGAAGAGGTCACCGACCGCTGGGACGGGCACCGTGGCCCGGTAGTCCCGGCTCGCGCCCGCCGCGAGGGGACGGTTGTCCGCCGGCTCGATCCGCACGGCGTTGCCCACCCGGACGGTGAGCTCCTGCAGACGGGTCGCCCCGGCCGTGACCGTCACGTCGACCACGGCCACCCCGCCGCGGGCCACGAGCCCGCCGTCGATCGTGGCGGTGGCGTCGGCCCCGTCGCGCTCGGAGAGTGCGGCGATGAGCTCGGCCCGGTGGTCGAGCAAGCCGTGCCATGCCGCCGGTGTCGACGCGCCCGCAGGCTCGACCCCGTCGAGGGCCGCCGTGACGACCGGCGCGTCCGCACCCAGCTCGGCCTTGGCCAGGTCGAGCAGCTCGGCGTCGTCCTGCCCATCCTGGAAGAGCTCCCACCGCGTGGACGAGACCGGACCGTCCTCACCCGGGTAGACGATGTACTCGTCGCCCTGGCCGTAGCGGAACGACGGGTCGTCGTAGACGTCCTCCGGCCACGAGTTGTAGGTCCACCGGAGGTAGCCGTCGAGGTCGCGCTGCTCCACGACCCACCCCAGGGTGCGCGTGTTGAACGGCGACGTCGGGACGACGGTGTTGGGCGCGGTCGGCTCGTTCCACGTGTAGAACAGCGTCGGCTTGCCCGCCGCCCGCCGGCTGTCGATGAGCGACTGCGGGACGGAGTCGAGGAACGTGACGTTGAACGAGATCGCCTCGGCGATGTCGGCCTCGGCCAGCGAGTTCGCGGCGAGGGCGATCTTGTCCAGCCACACCGGGTCGACCGAGCGCAGCACGTCGAACGCGGCGTTCATCCGGGCGAGCGGCTGCTCGTCGAACGCCAGGCGCGTGTCGTCGAACCAGCCGCGCTCCTTCAGGTGCGCGGTGAAGGCGGTGAGGAATGCTCCCCAGGCCTCGCGGTAGCGCACATCGCCGACCGTGACCGGCTCCGAGACGTCCTTCCCGGTGCGCGTGTCGCGGTAGAAGAGCCGGTCGCGGTTCTGGAACTGCAGCATCGCGAAGGCGTGGATGTCCCTGCCGATCCCCGCCGCCCGCGAGTCCTCGACGATCCGGTCGAAGACCGAGAAGTCGAAGCCGAACGTGGACCCGTCCCACGTCCACTGGACGGTCGACCGGTAGGGGCTCCACGTCTGGGCACGGATGGTGCCATCGTGGTTGACCAGCCACGGGTCCTCGGTGATCGCCACGTTGACGACGTCCTGACCGGCGGCGGCGAGGTCCTTCCAGTAGGGCTTGAGGGCCGCGAAGTGCGCCTCGCTCCAGGGGGTCAGGCCGAGCTGGTCAGCGACGGCGTCCGGGTGCGACCACAGGTCCAGGACGAAGGGCCGCTCCGCGACGGGACGCAGGTCGACCTCCGGGACGACGATCTGGAGTGCGTGGCGCCCGATCCGCCCGGCCGCCGTGAGCACCTCGACGGTCGCCGAGTACACCCCCGGCACCGCATCGCCCGGCACTCGCACGGTGAACCAGATCGGCTGGTTCTTCCCCGCCGGCACGTTGACCGACGGCACGTCGAGCAGCGGGTCGGCGACGAGGCCGCCTTCCACCTCGTTGCGGATGTACGTCGGGTAGCGCACCTGCACGGAGCCCGACAGGGCGTGGCCGGCGAGCGACCGAGGGGTCGAGACCGTCGCCCGCAGGTCGGTGACCGGCGTCGCGCCCGCTGAGACGGCGAGCTGAGCGCTGGCCCGGCCGTTCGCCGGGACCTGGAGCGTCAGCGGCTTCGAGCCCGTCGGGGACCCGGTGACGCCGACGCGGGGCACCCGGACGAAGGACGACGCGGCGAACTCACCCGCAGGGGTCGAGATGCTCGGGCCCGTGGCCCGCGGCAGGCCGTCGGTGAGGTCGACGGGGAAGAGCCGGGCGGACGCCTTGACCGTCTGGCCGGCTCCGGTCGCGGTGGCGCGGTAGGTGGCGCTCCACTCCCCCGCCTCCAGGTCCGCCTCGGTGACGATGTGGCTGGGGGCGATGTTGCGGCAGGCGTAGGACGCACCGGGAGCGAGCGACGAGTAGTTGCAGGCGCTCCCGCCGGACGGCTCGACGAGCTTGATGCCCGACAGCGTGACGTTGCCGGTGTTGTGCACCTCGAGCCACGGCTGGATGCGGTCGCCGACGAGACCGTCGGCCCCACCGGTGTAGATGGCGTCGAGGACGGGCCGCAGCTGGAGCGCCGGGGCCGGAGGAACCACCCCCTGCACGGGCACGGTCGCGTCGACCCCGGAGACCTTCCCGTCGACGCGGTACTCCAGGCGCACCGAGTGGCTCCGCTGGTCGGCGGTGGCGGGCGGTGTGACCGGCACGTCGACGGTGGCCTTCGCCCCGGCGGCGAGCGCCGGCACGGCAACGCCCTCACTCGACCAGGTGGAGCCGGTGGGAAGGCCGAGCCGGCCCGCGGGCAGCCACTCCCCGCTCTGGTTGGTGACGGTGACCTTGAGCGACCCGGCCACCCCGGGCGCCTGGACCGGGGCGTCGTCGACGCCCAGCGAGGCGCACACGCCACCGAGCCAGTCGAGGCCGAAGCTCGTGTACGAGATGTAGCGGTAGCCCTCCCGCTCGTACAGCAGGCCGTAGCGCCCACCGAGGCGACCCTGCTTGTCCGGCAAGGGAGTCAGCGTCGAGTAGGCCGTGGCCCCGGACTGGACGACCTTCTCGACCGGCCACGTGGCGCCGCTGTCGCAGCTCATCCGGACGGTGAGGTTGCGCCGAACCAGCTGGTTGTCGGTGTTGGAGTGGAGCAGGATCTGGGCGCGTGGGTCCTCGGCCGGAGCGTCCGGGAAGGCGCGGACGACGCTGCCGTTGTTCGCCGGGTCGGGCAGCTCCGTGTCCCTCTGGAACGGCGTGTAGGTGACACCACCGTCGGACGAGCGGGCGACGTTGCGGTAGGGGGCGGCCCGTGACACGAGCAGGATGTCGCCGTTCGCGAGCTCGGCGACCTTGTTCTCGTCCGCTCCCGGCCCGACCGGCTGGCCGGCCCGCCACGTCGCGCCGTGGTCGTCGGAGTAGGCCGACACGGCGTAGTTCCCACCGGAGATCCGCACGGTGTACTGCTGGATGAGACGTCCCGTGTGGGGCCCGGAGCGGAGCTGGATGCCCTCACCGCTCGCGGCGAACATCCCCGCCCAGGTCGTGTTCGCCCCCTTGAGGTCCGCGGTGATGCGCCGGTGCTCCCACGTCGTCCCGTTGTCACGCGACACCGAGTAGTCGGCGTGCAGCACGTTGGGGTCGCTGGGGTCCTTCCCCGTCGTCGAGGAGGCGTACCCGGCGTTGATGCTCGCGGCGTAGAAGACGAAGACGTCGCCGCTCTGCCGGTCGACGACGATCGAGGGGTCACCGAAGCCGTTCGGTGCCGGCTCGCGCCGGATCGTGGTCATCGGCCCTCACGTCTTGCCGCCGTCCGTCGAGCGGCGGCTCAGGAGAGCGATGTTGGACGGCAGGTCGTTCATCGTCGGGCGCCCGTCGAAGACGGCGAGAAGGTCGCCGTTGGCCAGGCTCGAGAGCGCCGTGATGCGGTAGCGGAGCCAGTCGCCCTGGCCGCGAGTGGCCAGGTTGACGAGGTCGAGGCCGGCGTCCAGCCCGTCGGCCGTCGCACCGTCACCCGGCACGGGAGCCGGCACGTTCAGCGGGATCGCGCTCGCGGGAGTCGTGCTCGTGACTGCCGGACGGGCCGCAGTGGCCGGCATGACGCCCGCGGCCAGACCGGCACACAGGACGCCGACGGTGAGGGTACGCAACAGCAGCTTCACGGAATCTCCCTTGACTCGCAGCAGCCGGAGGCTGCTTGCTCATGCCCGTTTGTCGTAGTTCGTGAGCATAAATGGACATATGATGTCTGATAACCCCTAGCCAGCCGGCCTCAAGCCGGCACTCCAGCCGGCCTCCACCCGTGGAGCCAACCCAGCGGCATACGGCATCGACCGCACCTCGACGTACGGTGAGCCTGTGAATGTCGACGGAGTCACCCGGCTGGTGCAGCGCCGCCTCGGCCTCGCCCTCCGAGGCCGCGTCGCCGGCGAGGACGCTCCCGAGCGCGCCCAGCGGATCTGGGGGACGCCCGGCGAGCGGTGGTTCACGCCGGAGGACCCGATCTGGCGCGTCCACCGGGACGCGTCCATGTTCTCCGGTGGTATCGCCTCCCTGCTTCTGCAGTCCCTCCATCCCCTGGCCATGGCGGGAGTGGCGGGCCACAGCGGCTACAAGAGCGACGCGTGGGGGCGGCTGCAGCGCACGAGCCACTACATCGCGACGACGACCTACGGGACCATCGAGGACGCCGAGGAGGCCATCGCGCGGGTGCGCGCCATCCATGAGCGGGTCCGCGGCCGCGACGACCTCGGCCGCGCGTACCGCGCGAGCGACCCGCACCTGCTCCTCTGGGTCCACGTCGCCGAGATCCACTCCTTCCTCCGAGCCCACCAGAAGTTCGGCGCCACGCCCCTGAGCCCGCGCGAGACCGACCGCTACGTCGAGCAGACGGCCGTGGCGGCGCGGCTGCTCGGCGTGACGGACCCCCCGATCGACGCCCTCGGCCTACGCCGGGTGCTCGACTCCTACCGCCCTGAGCTCGAGGCCACCCCGGCGGCTCTCGAGGCGGCCCGGTTCCTGCTGCTCAACCCGCCCCTGCCGCTGCTCGCGCGCGCCGGCTACGGGACGCTCGCCTCCGGGGGCGTGTCGCTCCTGCCGGACTGGGCGCGGGCCATGCTCCGGATCCCACTCCCCGGCCCGGTGGCCAAGCACGTCGCCCAGCCCCTGGGGAAGGTCGGGACCGCCGCCGTGCGCTGGGGCATGGCCGGTGTCGAGGGGTAGCCGCGGCCATCTCGGCGGTTCAGTCCACGTAGAGGCGGTAGCCCTTCTCGCGGAGCGCCGACGTCACCGCGTCGGCGTGCTCCCGACCCTTGGTCTCCAGGGTCACGCCGATCTCGACCTCCTGGACGCTCAGCGCCCGCACGGTGCGTGAGTGCGCGACGTCGACGACGTTGGCATCGAGGGTCGCGCAGTCGGCGAGCAGCGCCGCCAGCGACCCGGGCCGGTCGGGGACGCGGACCCGGAGCTCGAGGTAGCGGCCACCGGCAGCCATTCCGTGCCGGATGATCCGCAGCAGCAGCAGCGGGTCGATGTTCCCCCCGGACAGCACCGCCACGACCGGACCCTCCACCTCGGCGGCCGGCGAGCCGTCCAGCAGCCATGCCGCGGTGGCGGCACCGGCCGGTTCGACGACGAGCTTGGCCCGCTCGAGCAGGAAGAGCAGCGCCCGCGCCAGCGAGTCCTCTGACACCGTCTCGACCGAGTCGACGTACTGCTGGATCACGGCGAACGGCACGTCACCCGGGCGTCCCACGGCGATACCGTCCGCCATCGTCGCCATCCGCGACACGGCCACCGGGCGCCCGGCCGCCAGGGACGGCGGATAGGCCGCCGCCTCTGCAGCCTGGACTCCGACGATCCGAACGTCCGGCTTGAGCGCCCGCAGGACCGTGCTGATCCCGGCGAGCAGTCCTCCCCCGCCGACGCTGACGACGACGGTGCGCACGTCAGGGCACTGCTCGAGGATCTCGAGGCCACAGGTGCCCTGTCCCGCAACGATGTCCGGATGGTCGAAGGGGTGGATCAGCACGGCGCCGGTCTCCTCGGCGAACCCCTGGGCCGCGACGAGGCACTCGTCGATCGTCGTGCCGAGCTGCTCGACGTCAGCGCCGTAACCCTGCGTGGCGAGCAGCTTGGGCATCGACGCGCCGAGCGGCATGTAGACCTTCGACCTGATACCCAGCAGCGAGGCCGCGAGAGCGACGCCTTGGGCATGGTTGCCGGCGGACGCGGCCACGACACCGGCGCGCTTCTCCTGCTCGGACAGGCGGGCCATCCGGGTGTAGGCGCCCCTGATCTTGAACGAGCCGGCGCGCTGGAGGTTCTCGCACTTGAGCTCGACCGTGGCGCCGACGCGGTCGCTCAGGCCCCGGCTGTACTCCAGCGGGGTCGGCCGGACCACACCCTCGAGGAGCGCCCGGGCGGCGCGCACGTCGTCGACAGTCACGGCGGGCAGGGTGGTCACGAACGCCACGCTACGCCCCGGCGGGCGTGGGCCAGCGACCGTCGTCACACCGAACCGAGGAAACCGTTGATCGCAAACCCGTCCAGGGCCACGCCACAGCGATACTGTCGCGGCATCGGGGCCCAACCGCACACGAGAGGATGCACATGGCCGAGGACTGGGCAGTCGACGTCAGGAAATACGCTCCAGAGGCCGACGACGCAGCGATCAAGGGCGTGGTTCGCCACTGCGGAATCGCACTGCAGAGTCGCGACTCCTCCCTCGTTTCGTTCAGCGACGCCGAAGAGCTGCGCCGCGTCCGTGAAGGGTTCATGAAGAAGAAGCTCGGCCTGACCCAGGCCGACGCCGACCTGGACTCGGCACTCGTCGACGTGGGCGAGCGGATGAAGAGCGACCGCACGAAGAACCGGGTCACCGTCTACTACCTGCTCGCAGAGCGGTTCGACAAGCTCGACCTTTTCCGCTGACGTCCCTCGGGACGGCGGCCACGACTCCGCCCCCACGCACGGCTGGGGGCGTGGTCCGTCCGCCGCCCGGTGCGAAGAGATGCCCGCGGGCTCCCCTCCGACGAGGAGTCGTGGAAAGCGTCGCTGAAGCCGGGCCGCACCGGCGGCCGCCCTGTGGGCACGACTCAGCTCAGCGGCATACGCCATCGGCCGTATGCCGCTGAGCTCACTCCCCGACGGAAGGGCCCCACGCTCCTACCGTGCTCGGCCGGCCGCCTCGGTGAGGGCGCGCAACCGCACCGCGTGCTCGGAGGTCAACCACCCGGGTTCCATCCGCCACTTCCAGCCGCCCTCGACGCCGGGGGTGTTCATCCGAGCGTCGGAGCCGAGGGCCAGCACGTCCTGGGCCTGCATCATGGCGAGCTCGCCGGGCATGGCGAGGGCCAGCTCGATCAGCGCCCAGGACGGCTCGTGGTCCACGTTGGCGTGAACGCCGTTGTCTCGGCAGGCCGCTCGCACCATGTCGCGGACGTCGTCGGGCTGACCGGACCACCAGCCGAGCACGGTGTCGTTGTCGTGGGTGCCGGTGTAGACCACCTGGTCGCTGCGCAGGCGGCTCGGGTGGTGGAGGTTGTGCGCATCCCATGGGGTGAAGCCGAACTGCAGGACTGCCATACCGGGCAGCCCCAGGTCCCGTCGCAGCTCGTGGACGGGGGCGTCGATGTCGCCGAGGTCCTCGGCGAGCATGGGCAGGTCGCCGAGCTCGGCCCGGACGGCCTCGAAGAGGGCGCGGCCCGGCCCCGGCTCCCACCGGCCGCTCATCGCCGTGTCGGCGTCGGCCGGGATGGCCCAGTAGCCGGCGAACCCACGGAAGTGGTCCAGTCGGACGTAGTCGAACAGCTCGAAGGTGCGGCGCAGCCGTTCGACCCACCAGCGAAATCCCTCGTCGGCCATGACGTCCCAGCGATAGAGCGGGTTGCCCCAGAGCTGTCCGGTGGCGGCGTAGGCGTCGGGTGGGCAGCCGGCGACCGCGTCGCTGCGGAACAGGTGGGGCCAGGCGTGCGTGTCGGCGCCGTCGGGCGCGACGTAGATGGGGACGTCGCCGAGGATCTTCACTCCTTGCCTCGCGGCGTAGGCCCGCAGCTCGGCCCACTCGCGGGCGAGCCGCACCTGGTCGGCCAGGTCCCCGCCGAAGTCGGTCCATGAGTCGACCCAGTAGGACTCGCGCTCGGTGAAGGCGGCCAGCTCCTCCGCGCTCACCGGAGCGTCGGGGTGCTCGAGGAGCGCGGGCGAGACGGCGAACGCGGACGGCGACTTGTAGGGAGACCCGTGCTCGTCGGGGACGGAGACCGGCAGCACCTGCCACACGGACTGTCCTGCCGCGGCGAGCCAGTCGACGAAGGCACGCGCGGACGGGCCCAGCCGTCCGTCCGGCAGTGACGTGATGTGCAGCTGGACGCCGCTGGCGCGCGAGGTGATCACGCGCACAGACTCTCACGCTCCCGTCCCCGGGGCGCGCGTGTGTCAGCCGTGCGTGTCCGCGTCGAGGCCGCAGCTCCTGCCGCCGTCGGCGTCCGGTGGAAAGAATCCCGTCCGAGCCGGACAGATGGGAGTGTGGAAACCATGTCCGAGACCGACGCGGCGGCGCGCTTCACCGCGCTGGCGCGGCAGGTGGGCGTCCCCGTCCGCCGCTATGTCGCCCGCCGCGCCGACCCCGCTTCGGTCGACGACATCGTGTCGGACGTCTTCCTCGTGCTGTGGCGTCGTCTGGACGACGTGCCCACCGACGACCCGCTGCCCTGGACCTACGCCGTGGCGCGGGGCTGCGTTGCCAACGCGCATCGCTCGGCCCAGCGGCAGCGGCGCCTCGTCGATCGGCTCACCCGGGGCCGCCCCGACCACGCACCCGGCGCGGACGAGGTCGCGGTCCCCCGCCTGCCCGGCGACGGCAGCGAGGACGCGCAGGTCCACGCCGCGCTGGCCCGCCTGCGTGAGACCGACCGGGAGGTCGTGCTCCTCTGGGCCTGGGAGGGCTTGGCGCCCAAGGAGATCGCTGCGGTGATGGGCCTCAGCCCCAATGCGGTCAGCATCCGGCTGCACAGGGCGAAGAAGCAGCTGGCGCGCGAGCTGGG
This sequence comes from Intrasporangium sp. DVR, assembly GCF_040365325.1. Taxonomy (NCBI): domain Bacteria; kingdom Bacillati; phylum Actinomycetota; class Actinomycetes; order Micrococcales; family Intrasporangiaceae; genus Intrasporangium; species Intrasporangium sp. DVR. The sequence goes on from NZ_BAABZW010000005.1 coordinate 26,183, forward strand.
AAAGAGCGCGGGCCCCGCCGGACAGATACCTGACGAAGAGAGGAGGCCACGGTGAGCGACGACGAGCTCCGGGCCCGGCTCCGCGCCGCGGACCCGGCCGCCGGCACCGACGCGCCCGATCTGTGGGTTGACGAGATGGCGGAGGCCACCATGACAGACGGACAGCTGACCGAGCGCCGCCCCGCACCCGAGGCGCTCGACCGACCAGCCCGGCGCGCCCGGTGGCTCCTCGCGGCAGCGGCCGCTGCACTCGTCGCCGTCGCCGCGGTCGGCCTCTCCCTCGACCGCGCCGGTGACGGTTCTGCTCCTCCCGCTGCCCAGCCCTCGCAGGTGATGACGCTCAGCCTGCCGGCGAACGACCCGATGGCGATGTGCCTCGCCTTCTCGGTCGACGTCCTGCGTCCGATGGAGGTCGCCTTCTCGGGCACGGCGACCGCTGTCGGAGCGAGGTCGGTCACCCTGCGTCCGGACCACTGGTACAAGGGCGGCGACGGCTCCGACCTCGTCCGGCTCGCCACGCTCGGCGACACCGTCGCGCTCGAGGGCGGCATCGCGTTCGAGGAGGGCAAGCGCTACCTCATCACGGCGACGGGCGGCACGGTGAACGCCTGCGGCTTCTCGGCGGAGTGGTCACCGGAGATGGCTGCCGCCTACACCGAGGCGTTCGAGCGGTAGCCACCCAACACCCCGGCCGGATGCCGCTGGGCCCGGTCAGGCGGTCGCCGCTCCCGCGGTGCGCGGCCGGCTGACCTCCCCTGTCCTCAGGGGCGCCGGGCCATCCCGGTCACGACGTGCTCCGCGATCGCGAGGCTCGACGTCGCGGCCGGCGAGGGAGCGTTGCGGACGCTCGTCATCCCGGCGGAGTGGGTGATCCGGAAGTCGTCGACGAGGGTGCCGTCACGCTCGACCGCCTGGGCGCGCACCCCCATGTCGTTGCGGACGACGTCGGCCGGTCCGATCTCCGGGACATAGCGCGACGCCAGGCGCATGGAGGCGCGGGTGGAGAGCGACCCCACCACCTCCCTGACCCCCGTGCGCCAGTGGGCTCGTGCCAGGTGCCAGAACCCGGGCCACGTCACGATGTCGCGCAGGTCGGCGAGGCTCACGTCGCTCCGGCGGTAGCCCTCCCGGCTGAGGCTGAGCACGGCGTTCGGTCCGACGTCGAGCGCCCCGGTGACGCGCCGGGTGAAGTGCACTCCGAGGAACGGGTAGCGCGGGTCGGGCACGGGATAGACCATCCCCCGCACGAGGTCGCGCTTGGCCGCGGTCACGCTGAGGTACTCGCCGCGGAACGGGACGATGCGCGGGCCACTCGAGCCGTCGACGAGCGAGGACAGACGGTCGGCGTGGAGGCCGGCGCAGATGACGAGGTGGTCGACGCGATGCCTCACCGGGCCGGAGACGACGTCGATGTCGCCGGCGCGGCGCTCGACCCCCGTGACCGTCGTGCCGAGGCGGATCTCGCCGCCGCTGTCGCGGATGTCCTGGGCCATGGCCTCGGCGACGGCGACGAAGTCCGTGATGGCGGTCTTCGGCGAGTGCAGGGCCGCGAGACCGACGGCATGCGGCTCGATGTCCCGGATGGCCCCGGCCGAGAGGCGCGCCAGGCCGGGCACCTGGTTGTGCCGGGCGGTCCGCTCGAGGGCGTCGAGCCGACCGAGCTCGGACGGGTCGACGGCGACGACGAGCTTGCCGCACTCGTCGTAGACGATCCCCCGCTCGCTGCAGTAGTCGCGGAGCAGGTCGCGGCCGCGGGTGCACAGCTGCGCCTTGAGGCTGCCGGGCTGGTAGTAGATCCCGGCATGCACGACCCCGGAGTTGTGGCCCGTCTGGTGGCTCGCCAGCCGGGTCTCCTTCTCGAGCACGACGACGCGAACGCCGGGTCGCTGCCGCGTCAGCTCGCGGCCGATCGCCAGGCCGACGATGCCGCCACCGACGATCCCGATCGTGCGCTCAGCCGCCATGGTCCGATCCTCGCCCGTGGACCGGCGCGAACGCGACCCCTCCGGTCAGTCCAGCAGCCCGCGCATCGTCGAGATCTCGGCCTCCTGGCCCTTGACGACAGCCTCGGCGAGCGCCTTGACCTCGGGGTTCCTGGTCGTCTCGAGCACGTCCTTGGCCATCTCGACGGCACCCTCGTGGTGCTCGATCATCATGGTCAGCCATTTCGTGTCGAACTCCGGACCTTCCGCAGTGCGCAGCGCACCCATGTCGTCGTCGCTCATCATCCCGGTGCCGTGGCCGTCACCGTGGCCCATGTCGTCGGACGGCGTCGCCTTGGCGTCCCACTCGGTGAGCCAGCCGGACATCGTCGTGATCTCGGGGCCCTGGGCTGCCTTGATGTCGGTGGCCAGCTCCGTGACCTCCGCGGAGACGCCGTCCTTGTCGAGGGCGAGGTCGGCCATCTCGACGGCCTGCTCGTGGTGGGGGATCATCATCTGCGCGAACATGATGTCGCCGGAGCGCCCCTCGGGCTCGGCGGAGCTGCAGCCGGCGAGGGCGAGGGCGAGGCTGACGGCCGCCACGGGGCGAAGGACACGACGCAGGAGGGACATGGATCTCCTCGGACAGACGGCTGGAACGACCCACCCTGTAGGGCGCCGGGCAGCGAAACCATCAGGATTCGATGAAGTTTTCCTGAAGCCGGGCCTCGGCCCCTGATCGACCGCCCGTCCACAGGTCTCACCTGGCCCGGGCCGTGACCGTCCCCGGGTGCGCACGGGGCCTCGGGTGACCGGCATCCGCTCAGCGCAGCAATGGTCGTCCGGAGCTCTGCCTGCTGGCGACTCACAGGCGGCCGTATGCCGCTCGGCTGGCTCGCGCACACCAGCGGCCTCCTGGCGGGGCCGGCCCCCGTCGAGTGTGCCGGTCCTGCGCCTGGTCCGGCGGCAGGAGCTGCCCACTCGACGGGGGGGTCAGTCGCTGGGGCGGGTGCGCACCATCAGGCCGATGTCGCCGGACTGGACGACGACGCCGTCCTGGTTGGTCAGGGTGAAGCGCCGCGAGAGGATTCCGGCGTCCCCGGCCGTCGTCCGCCGAGCGCCCGTGATCTCGACGGTGACGTGGACCGTGTCGCCGATCCGGATCGGCGCGTGGAAGGTCCAGCCGTCGATGCCGAGAAGGGCGATCGAGCTGTCCTCGAAGATCCCGAGGCGCGAGGCGAGGCCCATCGCGACCGACAGTCCGAGCATCCCGTGCGCGATCCGCTCGCCGAAGCGGCTGTCCCTCATCGACTCGGCGTCCGTGTGGGGTGGGTTGGTGTCCCAGCTCCACCCGGCGAAGAGGACGACATCGGTCTCGGTGATGGTGCGGCCCTGGCTGGTGAACGTCTGCCCGACGCTGAAGTCCTCGAAGAACATCCGTCAGCCCCTCGTGCCGATCGCCTCGTCGGCGCGGTCGGGGACCGCCACGGCCGGCCGCTCGCTCCGCCGCTCGTGCAGGGCGAGGCCGACGACCGCGGCGAGCACGATCGCGAAACCCACCCACTGGCTCGAGGAGAGCGTCCTGTCGAGCACGGTGACGCCGACGACCGCCGCCGTGATCGGGAAGGCGAGCTCAGCCAGCGTCGCCCGGGAGGCCGGGGTGTTGCGCAGTCCGCGGTAGTAGAGGAGCAGGGCGATCAGCCCGGGGACGAGCGCGAGGACGAGGATGCTGCCCACCGACCCGGTGTCGATGCGGATGGAGGTCCCGGTCACGAGCGAGATCACGGCCAGGGCGACGAGACCCACCCCGAAGCGGAGGGTCGTGAGCTGACGGAAGCTCAGCTCCGCGCTGGCGGCCCGTCCGAGGACGGTTCCGGCCGCCCACAGGGCCGCTGCCCCGAGAGCGAGCCCAGCGGCATACAGGCTGGTGACGGTGACGGCGAAGGGCTCGGGGAAGCTGAGCAGCCACGCGCCCGCGACTGCCGGGACGGCGAAGAACGCGAACGACCCGCGCAGTCGTTCGCCGAGCAGGACCGCTGCGAGGAGGAGGGCGATGAGTGGCTGGAGCTTCTGCAGGACCTGCGGGGTGATCGGGTCGCCGAGCCGGAACGCCGAGGTGAACAGGGTCGTCGCCAGGGCCGACGACCCGGCGCCGATGACGAGCACGCTGACCTGGGTGCGCCGGCTGGCCCGAGCCACCGCACGGACCGCGTCGACGAGCCAGGGCGACAGGAGCACGACGAGGAAGACGTGCTCCCAGAAGACGATCGCCACCGACGGGTACTGCTTGGCCAGGGGGTCGCGCCAGATCGCCGAGAGGCCCCACAGGCTCGCGGCCAGGGCGACGAGCCAGGTGCGGTCGGCATGACGGGTGGAGGAGGCGGGCATGGCGCCAGCCTAGGACGGTCCAGCGCTCAGAGTCCCTGCGGTCTCAGCCGACGTGCGGGGGGCGTCGCTTGAGCTCCTGGCGGGCGATGGTGCGCCGGTGCACGGCGTCGGGCCCGTCGACGATCCTCAGCACGCGGGCCCACGCATAGAAGTAGGCGAGCGGGGTGTCGCCCGAGACACCGGCACCTCCGAACACCTCGATGGCCCGGTCGATCACCTTCGTGGCCATGGCCGGCGCCGCGACCTTGATGGCCGCGATCTCGGTGCGCGCGCCCTTGGCACCGAACTTGTCGATGAGCCAGGCGGTCTTGTAGACGTAGAGCCGGGCCTGGTCGATCTCCATCCGCGAGTCGGCGATGAGCTCCTGGACGACGCCCATGCTCGAGAGGTGCTCGCCGAACGCGACCCGCGACTTCGCCCGGTCGACCATCAGCGCGAGGGCCCGCTCGGCCATGCCGATGGCCCGCATCGCGTGGTGGATCCGGCCGGGGCCGAGGCGGGCCTGGGCGATCATGAACCCGTCGCCCTCGCCCGCGATGAGGTTGGACACCGGCACCCGCACGTCGCGGAAGACGATCTCGGCGTGCCCGTGCTGGTCGTGGTAGCCGAAGATCGACAGGTCGCGCTCGATCGTCAGCCCCGGCGTGTCGCGGGGGACGAGGACCATCGACTGCTGGCGGTGGGTGTCGGCGGCCGGGTCGGTCTTGCCCATGACGATGAAGACCTGGCAGCGCTCGTCCATCGCGCCGCTGCTCCACCACTTGCGGCCGTTGATGACGTAATCGTCGCCCTCGCGCCGGATCAGGGTGGTGATGTTGGTGGCGTCTGAGGACGCGACGTCGGGCTCGGTCATCGAGAACGCCGAGCGGATCTCCCCGGCGAGCAGCGGCTCGAGCCACCGCTGCTTCTGCTCGTCGGTGCCGAACATGTGCAGCACCTCCATGTTGCCCGTGTCCGGCGCCTGGCAGTTGATCGCCTCCGGCGCGATGACGGGCGACCACCCGGAGATCTCCGCGATCGCGGCGTACTCGACGTTGGTCAGGCCCGACTCGGCGGGCAGGAAGAGGTTCCACAGGCCGCGACGGCGGGCCGAGGCCTTGAGCTTCTCGACGACGGGCGGCAGGTCGTACTGCCCGTGCTCGGCGAGGTGCCGGTAGTACTCCCCCTCGGCGGGGAGCACCTCCTCGCGCATGAAGTCCCACATCGACTGGGACAGCTGCTCGGCCTTCGGTGACAACGCGAAGTCCATGGGTTCCTCACTGCTCCTTGACTGATGCGAGGCCGGCGGCCACGAGCGGCTCGACGGCCGTGCCGATCGAGGCGAAACCCTCCCCGACCGTCTGGCCCTGCGTGTAGCGGTAGTGGATCCCCTCGAGGATCACGGCGAGCTTGAAGTACGCGAGCCCCAGGTGGAACGAGAGGTGGCTGAGGTCGCGACCCGACCCAGCGGCATACCGCTCGAGGATCTCGTCGGGCGCGAGCCACCCCGGTGCCAGGGCGACGTCGGAGACGCCGGCGCCGCCGCCCATCCCGGAGAGGGCCTGGTAGACCTGCAGCAGGCCCACGTCGGTCAGCGGGTCGCCGAGCGTCGCCATCTCCCAGTCGAGGACGGCAACCACTCGGTCCTTGTCGTCGACGAGGAGGTTGTCGAGCCGGAAGTCGCCGTGGACGATCGCGGGCGGGGACTCGGGGGGCACGTTGGCCGCGAGCCACCCGTGCAGCTCGTCGATCCCCGCCACCGCACGGCTGCGGGACCCGTCGAGCTGCTGCTTCCACCGGCGGACCTGCCGCTCGAGGAAGCCCTGCGGCCGTCCGAAGTCGGCGAGGCCGACGGCGTCCGGGTCGACGTCGTGGAGGGCGACGAGGGTGTCGACCATCCGCTCGCTGATGGCGCGCGTCCGCTCGGGGCCGAGCGGCTCCAGCTCGGCTGCGAGCCGGTAGGGCGTCCCCGGGGCGAGCTCCATGACGTAGAACGGCGCCCCGACGACGCTCTCGTCGGCGCAGACCGCGTAGGTCTCCGGGACCGGGACCCGGGTCTCGCGCAGCGCCGTGATGACGCGGTGCTCCCGGACCATGTCGTGCGCCGTGGCGAGCACGTGCCCGAGTGGTGGGCGACGCACGATGACGGTCCGCCGGCCGTCGCCGACGGCATACGTGAGGTTCGACTTGCCCCCGGCGATGAGCCGGGCGGTGAGCGGCGGGGTGAGCAGGCCGGGAGCCTCCCGCTCGAGGAAGTCCGCGAGCGCGCCGAGCGGGAGCCCGGGCGGATCAGGCGTGTCGTATGCCGCTGGGCTCGCTCCCGCCGTCACGTCGCCCTGCTCGGGTGGCTGGGTCATGGCACGTAGACCCAGACGACGTCGGCGACGCACGCCGGCTTGCTGCCGCCCTCGATCTCGACCGTCATGCGCACGACCGCCTGCGCGCCTGCCGCGGAGTCGGACAGCTCGACCAGCTGCGCCGACGCGCGGACCCGGCTGCCCACCGGGACGGGTGTCGGGAAGCGGACCTTGTTGGCTCCGTAGTTCAGGCCCATCGAGACGCCCTCGACCGTGAAGACCTCCGCGGCGAGGACCGGAAGGAGTGAGAGCGTGAGGTAGCCGTGCGCGATCGTCCCGCCGAAGGGGCCGTCGGCCGCCTTGGCCGGGTCCACGTGGATCCACTGGTGGTCGCCGGTCGCCTCGGCGAAGGTGTCGACCTGCTCCTGGGTGATCTCGTGCCACTCGCTGTGGCCGAGCTGCTCGCCCACGGCGGAGCGGAGGTCCGCGATCCCGGTGAAGACCCTCACGTCAGTCCTTCGGCCCGCCGGCGACGTAGATGACCTGGCCGGACACGAAGCCGGCGTCCTCGCTGACGAGGAAGGCGGCCGTCGCAGCGATGTCCTCGGGCTGGCCGACCCGCCCGACGGGGATCTCCTTGGCGGCTCCCTCGAGGAACTGCTCGAAGGTGATGCCCATCCGCTCCGCGGTGGCCCGCGTCATGTCCGTCTGGATGAAGCCGGGGGCGATGGCGTTGGCGGTCACCCCGAACCGGCCCAGCTCGATGGCGAGCGTCTTGGTGAAGCCCTGCAGGCCCGCCTTGGCCGCGGAGTAGTTGGCCTGCCCGCGGTTGCCGAGAGCGGAGGTCGAGGACAGGTTGACGATGCGTCCCCAGGTCGCGTCGACCATGTGCTTCTGGCACGCCCGCGCCATGAGGAAGGAGCCGCGCAGGTGCACGCCCATCACGGCATCCCAGTCGGCCACCGACATCTTGAAGAGCATGTTGTCGCGGATGATGCCCGCGTTGTTGACGAGCACGGTCGGGGCTCCGAGGTCTGCCGCGACACGGTCCACCGCCGCCTGCACGCCGGCCTCGTCGGAGACGTCCACGCCGACCGCGAGCCCACGACCCCCGGCGGCTTCGATCTCGGAGACGACCGCCGCACAAGCACTCTCGTCGAGGTCGAGGACGGCGACCGCGAAGCCGTCGCTCGCCAGGCGCCTGGCCACGGCGGCTCCGATGCCACGGGCGGCACCGGTGACGATCGCGGTGCGCTGCGGCGCGCTCTGGGTCTGGTCGGGCTGGTCGGTCATGGTTGTTCCCTCTCGAGTCGTTGCTGGATCCTGCTCATCCCGCCGAGCCACGCGTCGGGGTCGGCGGCGCGGCCGGCGTAGTACTGGCGCACGCTCGGGTGCGGGAGGATGTGGACGGAGTCGCCCTGGAGCGCCTGCCAGACCGACTCGGCGACCTCCTCCGGTGACAGTGTGCCGTCCCGGGTGAGGAGGTCCTTGAGCGGCCCGGCCGCACCGAGGATGCGGGTGTCGACCCCGAGCGGGCAGACGGCCTGGACGACGATCCCTCGATGCCGGTAGGTCGCCGCGAGCCACTCCGCGAGGGCGACCGAGCCGTGCTTGCTCACGGAGTACGGCAGGTCCCCGAGCATGGTCAGCAGTCCGGCCGCGGACGCCGTGAGCACGAGCCGACCCGCGCCCGACTCCAGCCACAGCGGCACGAGGCGGCGGGCGGCCCGCACCTGGGAGAGCAGGTTGACCTCGAGGAGCCGGGCCCAGTCGTCGTCGTCCGCGTCGAGACCCGCGCCGGACGTGATGCCGGCGTTGGCGACGAAGAGGTCGATGCCTCCCAGGTCGCGGAACTCGTCCAGCGCGCGGTCGACGAGGCGGTCCACCCCCACCGTCGATGCGGCGTCCCCGGCCACCGGGCGGGCACCGATCTCGGCGGCGGTCTGCTCCAGCGCGTCGGCGTCGACGTCGTTGACCACGACCCGGACCCCCTCGACCGCGAGGCGGGCGGCGATGGCCCGGCCGATGCCTCGGGCCGCGCCGGTCACGACGGCGGTCCGCGGCGGGCGCACCTCGTGAACCCCGCGGCTCGGGGTCTCGCGGTCTGGCATGGCACTCCTGCGGGACGGGACTGGGCTGCACGACTAAGCGCTTGCTTACCTTGGCCCCGGGCCCGGGGCGCCGTCAAGGGCCCGCTACCGGCCGCGGGTGGTGGCCCATGTCACACCGAACCGGCAGGATCGAGCCATGCCACTGCCGCTCTCCGACGTCGTCGACACCTCCCGCGCCGTCGCGACCACCTCGTCCCGGACGGCCAAGGTCGAGGCGCTCGCCGCCTGCCTCGGCCGGGCTGCCGCCGAGGGGCCCGAGACCGTGGAGGTCGTCGCCGCCCACCTTGCCGGTGTCCTCCCCCAGCGTCGCCTCGGAGTGAGCTGGCGTGGCCTGCGGTCGCTGCCCGAGCCGGCGGCCACCTCGAGTCTCAGCGTCCTCGACGTCGACGCTGCGGCGACTGAGCTGGCTGCGGTCGGTGGGCCCGGCTCGGCGGCTCGGCGCTCGACGCTCGTCCGGTCCCTCTTCGAGCGGGCCACCGCCGACGAGCAGCAGTGGCTGCGCGGGCTGATCACCGGCGAGACCCGCCAGGGGGCAGCCGACGGCGTCATGCTGCAGGCCATCGCCAAGGCGGCCGACGTCCCCGACGCCGCGGTGCGCCGCGCGGTCATGCTGGCCGGGCACGCGGGGCCGGTGGCCCGGGCGGCGCTGGACGGCGGCGCGGCGGCGCTCGACGCGCTGACCCTCGAGGTGGGGCGCCCGCTCCGACCGATGCTCGCCGGGTCCGCGCCCGACGTCAGCTCTGCGCTCGCGGGCCTCGGCGCCGAGGCGCTCGTCGAGACGAAGCTCGACGGCATCCGGCTCCAGGCCCACGTCGACCGGCGGGCCGGCGAGGCGGACGTGCGCCTCTTCACCCGCACCCTCGAGGACGTCACGGACCGGATGCCCGAGATCGTCGAGTCGCTCGCGGGCCTCGACGTCACGACCGCCGTGCTCGACGGTGAGGTCATCGCGCTACGCGCGGACGGGCGCCCGGAGCCCTTCCAGGTCACCGGCGCCCGCACGGCGAGCAGTGCCGACCCGGATCGGCTGCGCACCGAGGTGCCGCTCACCCCGTTCTTCTTCGACCTGCTGCACGTCGACGGGGAGGACCTGCTCGACCTGCCGGCCGCCGAGCGCTGGGGGCGCCTCGCACGGACCGTCCCGGGTGCCTGGCTCCCGCCCCGGGTCCTGACCGGCGAGGCCGACGAGGCCCAGGCCTTCTTCGACGACATCGTCCGGTCCGGGCACGAGGGGGTCGTCGTCAAGGACCCCTCCGTGCCCTACGCCGCCGGCCGCCGCGGGCCCGGTTGGGTCAAGGTCAAGCCGCGGCACACCCTCGACCTCGTCGTCCTCGCCGTCGAGTGGGGCAGCGGCCGGCGCCGCGGCTGGCTCTCCAACATCCACCTCGCCGCCCGCGACGAGGAGACCGGCCACCTCGTGATGCTCGGCAAGACCTTCAAGGGCATGACCGACGAGATGCTGCGGTGGCAGACCGAGCGCTTCCGCGACCTCGCCGTCGACGACCCGGACTCGGGCGAGTGGGTCGTCCGGCTCCGACCGGAGCAGGTCGTCGAGGTGGCATTTGACGGTGTGCAGCGGTCGAGCCGCTACCCGGGAGGCATGGCGCTGCGGTTCGCCCGGGTGCTGCGCTACCGGGACGACAAGCCCGTCACCGAGATCGACACCGTGCAGACGGTTCGTCGTCTCGCCGGGTGGTGACGACCTCCCCGGCCGCCACCCACCCCGGAGTCGCCGGCCGCCCGCCTGCTCAGGGCTTCGCGGCGACGCGGCGCTCCAGTGCCTCGATGACGACCGGGCAGACGTCCATGTCGTAGAGCCGCTCGATGCTCTGCATCCCGCCCGGGCTCTCCGCGTTGATCTCGACGACCTTGTCGCCGATGACGTCGATCCCGACGAAGAACATCCCGTCGGCCACCAGCTTGTCGGTCATCGCCTCGACGACACCCAGCTCAGGGTCCCCGTCCTCGATGGGCACCGAGCGCCCGCCCACGCTGATGTTCGCCCGGGGGTCGTTGCCCGTGGGCACCCGCCGGAAGGCCGCGGGCTTCCCCTCGTGCTCGAGGATCTGGCCGTCGAGCACGAAGATCCGGACGTCGCCGTTCTCGCCCCCGTCGACGAACTCCTGGACGATCGCGTAGCCGTCCTGGAGCACGGCCTCCGTCATCTGGGCGAGGTTCGTCTCGTCCTCGTCCTCGATCATGAACACGTTGCGGCCCTTGCCCCCGTAGAGCGGCTTGACGACGGAGTGGCCGACCCTGGCGACGAATTCCTCGATCGCCTTCGGGTCCCGCGTCACCAGTGACCGGGGGCGGATCTTCTCGGGGAACTCCTCGAGGTAGAGCTTGCTCGTGGCCCGGATGATCGACATGGGGTCGTTGACGACGGTCACACCGCGAGCCTTGAGCATCTGGCCGAAGACGGCGCCGAGCGGGCTCGCCCACGGACGCTCCTGCAGGTCGTCGATCGACTCGTTGCGCAGGAAGAGCGCGTCGAGGTCGTCCAGCACGATCCGCTCGGGCTCGGCCTCCTTGATGCCCTCCATGAAGCTCGCGAGCGTGTCGTCCTCCCCGAACTCCGCCCGACGGGCGCGCCCCACCAGCTGCCCGTCACTCTCGCCGAGCTCGACGTCGCCGACCCCGATGTACCAGACCTCGTGGCCCCCGCGGCACGCGGCCCTCGCCAGCCGGGTCGTCGCGTACTCGTCCACCTCGGTGGCAACCTCCTTGACAAAGAACGCAATCCTCATGCCGCTTCCTCTCCCTCGTACAGGTCCATGACCGTCGCGCCCGCGCGCAGCTTGTCCAGTCGCTCCTCGGCGCCCGGCACCTCGAGCCACCGCGGGCGCACCCACGGCGGGTGGAGCACCCCACGCTCGAGCAGCTCCTGGACCAGCGGGATGTGGTCCAGCGCCAGCTTGCCGACGAAGAGGGGCTCGAGGCTGCCGCCCTCGGCGAGCATCTCGAGAATGCGGGAGATGCCACGCAGGTAGATGGCGTCCTTGACGTTCCCTCCGCCGACGACGACGCGGATGGCGATCGACCACGCGGTCCTCGTCGGGATCTGGTGGTCCGCCCTCAGGGACTCGAAGATGTCGAGGAAGTCGGCGCCATCGAGCATCTTCTCCACGGCGACGACGCGTCCCGCGAGCACCCGGAGACGTCGAGGGTCCAGCCCGCCCGTGAGGTACTCCGCGAGGACGGCCAGGCCCTCCTGGGTCTCGTCGTAACCGGGCAGCCCGATCGTCAACAGCTTGAAGGGCTGCCTGGCGCCGTTCTGGTAGGTGACGACGTGGGTGCCGATCTCGTGATGCAGCAGCGGCTCGACCCGGTCCGACCTGAAGGCCGCCGACTCGGGGATGAGCAACCTGCCGAAGGACACCATGAGCTCACCGACGTCGTCGCGCACGTCCATGGCCGTGGGAAACTCCGGATGCACGGCGCGGTACCGCTCGAACTCCGCCTGGGCCGCTTCCGCGAATGCGCCGGCCGTGACGCTCTGCGTGCTCGGGGCGAGCGGTGGGATGGTCCGGAGCAGCTCCTCGGCGGCGCGGGCCAGCGTCGGCGCGACGCCTCCGTAGAGCTGCAGCGACCCGTAGACGAACCGTGACGTGTCCCGGTCCTCCAGGGCCGTGGCCATCCTCGCGATCTCGTCCCGCTTCGCCCGCAGGAGGGTGTGCAGAGCCGGATCGCTCACGTCCTCGATGGGCAGGTTGTAGAGGTCGCGCCGGACGAGGTCCAGATCGAACTCCAACGGCCTGAGCCGCAGCGTCGGGGCCGCGCCGAAGTCACTGCGTTCGAAGTCGGTCCATGCCTCCGCCGCGTTGACGGGCGTGAGGTTGAGCAGGAGGTCGAGACTGCGCTCGATCTCGGTGAGCCGAGCGTCGACGTCGAGGGCAGGGCCGAGCTGTTCGGTTGGAGTGCTCATCTCCCATGAGGTACCCATCACCGGGAAAGGGCAACGTCAGGCGTCCCCGGCCACGACGTGGCCAGAGCTGCGCCCCTCAGGATCACCGGTCAGCGGGCCCACTGCTCAGCCACCCGGAAGGGCGACCTCGAAACGGCACCCGGCCCCGACGTTGCGCACCGACACCGTGCCGCCGTGCGCCTCGACGATGCCCCTCACGATCGCGAGCCCCAGGCCGGCGCCCTCGGATCCGCCCGGGGTGCGCGCGACGCTCCCCCGGAAGGCCGGCTCGAAGAGCCGCGGCAGCACCTCCTCCCCGATCCCCCCGCAGCCGTCCTGCACGGCGATCGCCGGGTGGCCCGCGGACTCGCTCACGGTGACGGTCACGGCCCCTCCCTCGGCGGTGTGCCGGATCGCGTTCGAGACGAGGTTGGCGACGACGCGCGTCAGCTCCCGCGCATCGACCGACGCGACGACCGGGCCCTGCGCGGTCCCGGTCAGCTCGACACCCCCGGCCCGGGCGACCGGTTGCGCCGAGGCGACCACGTCCGAGACGAGGTCGCTGAGGCTGACGGCCTGGCGGTGCCGCGCCACGTCGCCCGCGTGGATCCGGGACAGGTCGAGCAGGTCGTCGACCATCCCGCTCATCCGCCCGACCTCCCGCCGCAGCCGGGCGAACGCCTCGGGCGGGTCACCCGCGACCCCGTCCTCGATCGCCTCGGCCAGCGCGCCCATCCCGGCCAGGGGGGTGCGCAGGTCGTGCGACAGCCAGGCCACCAGCTCCCGTCGGCGCTCCTCGACCTCGTGCTCGCGCCTGCGGGCCGACTCCGCCTCGGCCAGGGTCCGGCCGAGGCGCTGCACGTGCCGCGCGATGATCCAGCCGGTCACCAGGGCCACCGGAAAGGCAGCGAGGAGACCGAGCAGCACGAGCTGCGAGTCATGCTCGGACAGGAGCATGGCCCGGGCGCTCGCATAGATCCCCGCCGCGACGGCGAGCACCACGACGAGGGGCGCAGCGAGGGCCGCGGCGGCAACGGCCCGCACCGACGGGCGGCGCGTGAGGAGCAGGACCAGGACGGCTCCGAGCCCACCGACCAGCGTCGCGACTCCCGCGGACAGGGCGAGGGACTGCAGCTCAGCCGTCATCGCCGGCCCCTGCGTCCCACCGGTAGCCGACGCCGAAGACGGTGACGAGTCGACGGGGCCGAGCCGGGTCGGCCTCGACCTTCTCGCGGACCCGCCGCACGTGGACGGTCACGGTCGACTCGTCGCCGAACTCCCAGCCCCACACCGCCGACATCAGCTCGGCGCGCGTGAAGACCTGCCCCGGGTGCGAGACGAGCCAGCTGAGGAGGTCGAACTCCCTTGTGGTGAGGGTCAGCTCGCGCCCTGCGAGGCGCACGCGGTGCCCGGCACGGTCGACCACCAGATCTCCGTCGACGACCTCGGCGGGGGCCACGACCCGGCTCCCCGGCAACCCGGCGGCGTGCTCGACCCGGCGCAGCAGAGACTGGACCCGGAGCACGAGCTCCCGGGGGCTGAAGGGTTTGGTGACGTAGTCGTCGGCGCCGATCTGCAGGCCGAGGACCCGGTCGGGCTCCTCGCCGCGAGCGGTGACCATGATGACGGGCAGCCCGGGACGAAGGAGCCGCAGCTGCCGACACACCTCGAGCCCGTCCGGGCCCGGGAGCATGAGGTCGAGGAGGACGACGTCCGGGCGGTGGTCGCGGGCCAGGCCGAGGCCGGCGGGTCCATCACCCGCGACGTCGACATCCATCCCGGCACGCTCGAGGTAGGCGGCCACGACCTCGGCGACCGTCGAGTCGTCGTCGATCACGAGCACCCGGGGCACGCCTTCAGGATAGGTCTGGGCGCCGTCGAGCCGACGCCGTGGGGATGGCCTCTCCGCACCTGTCACCACCTCGTAAGGAGGGGGTAACGGCTCGATCATGGAGTCCGGGGACCCACCGCCGTTGAATCGAGGAGTCGGCCGCCCGGCTGACCCTACGGAGGTGAAATCCCATGCACGTCAAGCGAATCATGTCTGCGAGCGCCGTCGCCGCAGGCACTGTCGGGACTGCCCTGGTCGGCCTGGCCGGCCCGGCGTCCGCAGGCGTGAGCGGCCCCGCGTTCTACGTCGACCACGTCCTCTACCGCACCGCGGCCACTCCGACCGACCTCTCCGGCACCGGGGCCCCGGCGCACAGCTACGACGCGATCTACAGCTTCGGCGATGCCCAGCGCAGTGTGGCCGAGAGCGCGCCGGGCTACCGCGACTACAACGGCGGCCGCTGGGAGGTCCACGCGATGTCCCTGCCCCACGGCTACGCGGCCGCGCTGGCGTCCGGTGACCTCGACGACGACGGCGTGCTCGACGCGCTCGACGAGGTCACGGCGGCCATGGTGGCCGGCGACGCCGTGGACACCGGGATCGTCAGGTGGTTCGTCTGCACCGTCAACAAGGTCCCGGCGAGCCAGTCCTGAGATCCGCGGCCCAGTCCTGAGGCCGCGCTGCCGTCACCCTCCGCCCCCTTCAGTCGAGTGTGCAGCTCCTGCCCGCCCGGCCACCGCGGGAACTGCACCCTCGACGAGGAGGCGGCTCAGCGGCATACGGCCATAGGCTCGACGCGACCCCAGCGCCGCCCACGCGAGGAGACCCGGTGACCCGAGCACCCGCCCCCGGTATCGGTTCGATGCCCCTCGACGGCCGCACGGCCTTCCGCGTCTGGGCACCCCACGCGGGGTCCGTCGCGGTCACGGGGAGCTTCAACGACTGGTCCACCGACCGCCATCTGCTCGTGCGCGAGGACGGCGGCTACTGGTACGGCGAGGTCGAGGGCGCCGGGCCGGGCGACGAGTACAAGTACGTCATCACCACGAACGGCGAGCAGTTCCACCGCGTGGATCCACGAGCCAGGGCGGTGACGAACTCGGTCGGCAACGCGATCATCTACGACCGCGATGCCTTCGACTGGCAGGGCGACTCGTTCGCGACCCCGGCCCACAACGAGCTGGTCATCTACGAGACGCACATCGGCTCGTTCGTCGCTGAGGAGGGCGACCCGGGCGACATCGAGACGATGGCGAGCCGCCTCGGCTACCTGCAGAGCCTTGGCGTCAACGCGATCGAGCTGATGCCGGTCGCCGAGTTCGCGGGCGACTACTCGTGGGGCTACAACCCGGCCCACCCGTTCGCGGTCGAGTCGACCTATGGCGGCCCTGACCGGCTCAAGGCCTTTGTCAGGGAGGCACACCGACACGGCATCGCCGTGATCGTCGACGTCGTGCTCAACCACTTCGGGCCGAGTGACCTGTCGTTGTGGCGATTCGACGGCACCTCCGACAACGGCAAGGGCGGGATCTACTTCTACCAGGACGACCGCTCCCACACCCCCTGGGGCGACACGCGCCCGGACTACGGCCGCGAGGAGGTGCGTCAGTACTGCCGCGACAACGCCCTGATGTGGATCGAGGAGTTCCACATGGACGGGCTCCGCTTCGACGCGACGCTCTACATCCGCACGGTGAGCGGGATCGGCACCGACATCCCCGAGGGCTGGGCCCTCATGCGCGACATCAACCTCAGCATCCGCCGGGAGCTGCCGAGCAAGATCCTCATCGCCGAGGACCTGCAGGACGACCCCGCGCTCACCTCCCTCGACGGCGCCGCGTTCACCGCGCAGTGGGACTCCGGCTTCGTCCACACCGTGCGCGCCCTCGTCACCACCCCCGACGACGGCACCCGCTCGATGACCGACCTCGCGCGCGCCGTTGCGACGGGACGGGACCCGTGGGACCGCATCATCTACTCCGAGAGCCACGACGAGGTCGCCAACGGCAAGCTCCGCGTGCCGCACGAGATCGACGGCGACAACCCGACGGGCTGGCCGGCCCAGAAGCGGGCCACCCTGGCCACCGCCATCGCGCTCACCAGCGCCGGGATCCCCATGCTCTTCCAGGGACAGGAGTTCCTCGAGGACGAGTGGTTCCGCGACACGGTGCCGCTCGACTGGGACCGCGCCGAGGAGTTCCGCGACATCGTGCGCCTCGTTCGTGACCTGGTCGCGCTCCGGCGCAACCTCACCGGCACGACGGCCGGCCTCACCGGGGCGCACACCCGGGTGAGCCATCTCGACGACGCTGCCAAGACGATCGCCTGGCTCCGTTCGACCGACACCGCGGCGGCCTGCGTGGTCGTCAACGCCAGCGCCGATCCGCGTGACGTGACGGTCGGGCTGCCCAGCGCAGGTCGGTGGGTGGTTCGCTTCAACTCGGACGCCTCGACCTACAGTGCACTCTTCGGTGACCACCCGACCCGCGACGTCGACGCAGCGGAGTCCCCCCTCGACGAGCAGCCCGCGAGCGGCACGGTCTCCGTGGGGCCCTACACGCTGGTCGTGCTCAGCCCGGCCTGAGGAGGCGCTGTCCGCCCGGGCACGAACCCCGGGCGGACACCACGGCGTCGCTCAGCGCAGCGGGTCGAAGGGGCGCAGCTCACTCGGCACCGTGCCGGTCACCATCTGCTCCGCGAGGAGCCGGCCACTGACCGGGCCGAGCGTGATGCCCCACATGCCGTGCCCACCCGCGACGAAGACACGGGGCGAGCGCGTGGCGCCGATGAGCGGCAACCCGTCGATGGTGCACGGCCGGGAACCGACCCACTCGTCCTGACGGTGGTCGAGGTCGGCCCCTTTGAGCAACGGCCGAGCCGACTCCACGATCGCCCGGATGCGCCGTCGGTCGAGCGCGGCCTCGGGCTGGCGGAACTCCATCATGCCCGCGACCCGCAGCCGGTCGCCCACGGGCGTGCAGGCGACCCGGGCCGCCGGGAAGTAGACCGGCCCGTTGGGCAGGTCGTCGACCTCCACCGAGAAGGAGTAGCCGCGCCCGGCCTGGACGACGCGCTTGACGCCGAACTCGCGGACCAGAGCCCCCAGCCAGGCTCCGGTCGCGACGACCACCTGGTCGAAGGACTCCGCCGCCCCCGTCGAGGTCTCCACGAGAACGCCTGGGCCGACGTCGCGCAACCCGGTGACCGTCGCGCCCGTGACGATCTTGCCCCCGCGGGCCGTGACGGAGTCGGCGAGCGCTGCGACGTACGCGCCGGGGTTGATGAACCGCTGCCCGTGCAGGACGATCGCGGCCCCGATCGCCTCGGAGAGCGCCGGCTCGACCGCCCGGGCCTCGTCGCCCGTGAGGACGTCGAAGGCGATGTCGCCACCGGAGGCGTGAATGTGCTCGATCTCCTCGAGCAGCGTGGTGCGCTCCTCGGCGGTGCGGTAGGCGGCCGTGAAGGACTTTGCCTCGTAGGTCTCGGCGTCGACCCCGCCCGCTCGGAGCAGGTCGAAGCCGGCGAGCGAGAGGTCGTTGATCGGGACGAGGGCCCCCATCGCCTTCTTCCAGGCCCTCATCGTCGAGTGGCGGGTGAAGCCGGTGACGAACTTGAGGAAGGTGGCGTTGGCACTCGGTGGGACGTAGACGGGTGAGCTGGGGCTGAGCACCGCCCGGAGGCCGTACCTGAGGATCGCCGGCTCGGGCAGCGGCGTCGCGATGCCGGGGGTCAGCCAGCCGGCGTTCCCCCAGGAGGCGCCGGCGGCCACGCCCTCCCGGTCGATGACGGTGACCTCGACGCCGCGCTCCTGGAGGAACCACGCGGTGGCCAGCCCGACCATTCCCGCGCCGACGACGGCGACGTGTTCGGGGACGGGCAGACCTGAGGGAGTGACGGGAGCCATGCATCCATCGTCAGCCACTCCCAGCAGGGCACCCTGGTGCTGGACGCACAACGATAGGTCTTGTCGTTGTGACCGCCCAACAACGACAATCGACCCCATGACGGACACGCTGAACCCCAGGGCCACCACCGTCCCTCGGGGCCTGGCGCTGCGTGACCTCGTCGGCACCCTGGGCGGTGGCCTGCTCCGCATCGCCGTCGACGCTGCCGGGCCCGAGGTGGACGACGTCACGCTGGCCGAGCCGGAGTCCGGGGTCTTCGGCCAGGCGGGTGACCTCGTGCTCGGCGTCGGCATCGAGTCACCGGAGTCGGCGATCGCGCTCGTCGAAGGGGCCAGCCGCGTGGGCAGCGGGGGCGTCGTGCTGCGTCGCAACGCCGTCCGCCGGCGGGACGTGCGCGGCGCCGCCCACCGGCTCGGGCTGCCGCTCGTCGAGCTGTCGGACCACGCCTCCTGGGCCCACGTCGTGTGGCTGCTCCGCGGCGTCCTGGACCGGGCGGCGACGGGAGCGGCCGTGCGCAGCGACGGCCCGGTCCACGACGACCTCTTCGCCCTCGCCGACGCGTGCGCCGCCCTGGTCGAGGCCCCCGTGACGATCGAGGACACCCAGTCGCGCGTCCTCGCGTACTCCGCTCGCCAGGACGTCGCCGACCCCGCCCGCCTGTCCACGATCGTCGGGCGCAAGGTCCCGGACGCCGTCCTGGCGAGCCTGCGCGGTCGGGGGGTCTTCCGACGGTTGGCCCGGTCCGACGACCCCGTCTTCGTCCCAGCCGACGGCGACCTGCGTGCCCGGCTCGTCCTCCCCGTGCGGGCAGCGGACGAGTGGCTGGGGTCCATCTGGGCCGTCGTCGACGCACCACCCCCGGCCGAGGTCATCCGGTCGCTGACCCAGACCGCCACGGTCGTCGCGCTCCACCTGCTGCGGCTCCGCTCCCAGACCGACCTCGCCCGGCGCGTGGCAGCCGACCGGCTCCGCGACCTGCTGTCGGGCAACGTGGCGGAGGCGGGCGGTTGGCTGCCGGCCCCGCCCTGGCGCGTCGTCGTGCTGGGCGGCGACCCGGACCTCGAGCCGGAGAGCCGACTCGACACCTGGGAGTCAGCCTGTCGACGCCGGTCCTGGCGCCAACCGCTCCTCGCCATCCTCGACGAGACGGTCGTCGCCCTCGTGCGGGACGGCAGCCAGGACACCCACCCCGCATCCGTGCCCGGCACCTGGGAGTGGCTCCGCACGGTCGTGGCCGAGGTCGCCGAGACCCGGCCGCATGCCCGGGCCAGCGCCGGCACGCCGGTGCGACGGGTCCCCCAGCTGGTCCGCTCCCGCGAGGAGGCCTTCGAGGTCCACCGCCTCGCCCTGGCCGGCCGGCTCCCCGGGCGCTCGGCGACGGCGGAAGGCGCCTGGGCCGAGGTGACCTGCGAAAGGGCCGTCAGCGGCATACGGACTCGCGTGTCGCCCTCCCCGGTGACCGAGCTGAGGGCCCACGACGACGAGCTCGGGACCGCCTACGCGGCCACGGTCGCTGCCTGGCTCGACCACCCCGGCGACCCCCGAGCCGCTGCCCAGCGTCTGCACGTGCACCCCAACACGCTGCGCTACCGGATGCGGAAGCTGCGAGAGGTCGTCGACCTCGACCTCACCGACCCCGTCACCCGCCTCGCCACCCGCCTCGAGCTGCGCGCGATGGGCCACTGACCTCGTTACCGTGGTGCAGTGGACATCGTGCCCATGACCGCCGCGCACGCGGACCCGGTCCTCGACATCTACGCGTCCGGGATCGCCGAAGGCACCGCGACGTTCGAGACAACCGTCCCCTCGTGGGAGCAGTTCGACACCTCCCACCTGCCGGACCACCGGTTCGTGGCCGTCGACGACTCGGGCGCCGTCCTGGGCTGGGTCGCCGTGTCCGCCGTCTCGTCCCGACCCGCCTACGCCGGCGTCGTCGAGCACTCCGTCTACGTCACGCCGACCGCGCGGCGCCTCGGCGTCGGGCGTGCGCTCCTCGGAGCGCTCATCGGATCCACCGAGGCGGCCGGGATCTGGACGATCCAGGGTGGCACCTTCCCCGAGAACGCCGGATCGCTCGGCCTGCACCGCAGCGTGGGGTTCCGAGAGGTCGGCACCCGCGAACGGATCGGGCGGCAGCACGGGACCTGGCGCGACGTCATCCTCCTCGAGCGCCGCTCACCGGCCGTGCTCTGACCCCCGGCCGGCGCCGACCTGCCTGCCCTGGGGTCACCCCTCGCCGAGGTGGACGGTGCCGTCGGCGTCGATCCGGAAGCCGGGGTTGCACACGAAGTCCCAGCGGAACCCGTCCGGGTCGGCGACGCAGGCGCTGACGCCGCCCCACTCCCGCTCGGCCGGCTCGGTGACCGAGGTCGCCCCCGCAGCCAGCGCAGCGGCGTGCAGCTCCCTCACCTGCTCGGGACCGTCGACGTTGTGCCCGAGGGACATGGGGGGCGCGGCCGGCCCGTGCCCGACCGGGCCGTACTCCGACGGCATCTGCTCGACGTCCCACAGGGCGAGGACCTGGCGTGGGGCCACCTGGACGAAGACGATCTCACCCGGGATCTCGAGGACCTGGCGGAACCCCAGCCCGTCGACGTAGAACCGGCGGGACCGCTCGACGTCGCGCACGCCCAGGGTGATGGCGGTGATCTCCGGTGGGGAGGACATGCTGCGACCGTAGCTGTCGCCACCGACAGCCCAACCCCCCGCCGGCCGCGTCACCGTGCGCAGCACCGAGCCACTCGACGCCCCCCTGAACGACCTACGACTGTCCGCCCCCTGACGTCGTCAACCAGTGGTCAGTGGTCGCCGAGCAGGTGTCGAACCTCGGACTCCCGATACCGGCGGTGCCCCCCAAGCGTCCGGATCGAGGTCAGCTTGCCCGCTTTGGCCCAACGGGTGACCGTCTTCGGGTCGACCCTGAAAAGAGCGGCCACTTCGGCCGGAGTCAACAGCTTCTCGGTCTCGTGCCGATCCTGTGTCGTCATGGTCATTTCCCCACCACCCTGTCGCTCCTGCGGCGACACACGCATGGCCCTGAAGGGCTCATTGGAGTCAGGTTAGGCCGATCCCGGGCTCTCCGGGAGCAGATTGGGCAAAACCGCATTCCCACCCATTCCACCCCTCCCGGCGGTCCTGGGCCCGCTGCCGACGACCGGGTCGCCCGGGCACCCCGTGCGCGTCAGTGGCGCAGGATTTGCTCCGCTCATGTAGCGTTAGCACCACGAGAACACACACATTCCCGGGGCCGCTACGCGGACGACGGAGAGCTTGAGGGCCCTTCGGCGAGCGATGCCGTCCCGGCACGACGCACGAGGGGGTCACGCCATGGGGCGCGGCCGAGCCAAAGCCAAGCAGACCAAGGTCGCACGGCAGCTCAAGTACTACACGCCAGACACGGACTTGAGCGCGCTCGAGCGAGAGCTGCACCGCGAGTCATCTCGTCAGGACCGCGACACCACCACGTCGCAGCCCGACGACGACGAGTACGACGAGTACGGGAAGTGGGCCTCGGGCGAGCACTGAGCTCACCCTTTCCACTTCAGCCACACCTCGTGCGTCGGGTGAGAGATCGCCCGACCCGCGATGACGGCTGCCTCGTTCAGGTCGTGGGGTGCTCCCCCACGACCTGAACGGCGCCGCCGGCGACACCCTTCGCGCCACGGACGACCTCCGTGCTGGGATCGATCGTGGCGTTCTCCTCGGCGGTGACCTCACCGAGTCGCCATGCCCGTATGCCGCTGAGCTCGCTCAGCTCGATGGCGCGGTCCACGTGGTGCTCGGGGATGACGCCGACGAACCCGACGCCCTGGTTGAGGGTGCGCTCGAGGTCCGAGCGCGGCACCCGGCCGAGCTGCTGGATGGTCTGGAACACCGCGGGCGGCGTCCACGTCGACCGGTCGACCCGGGCGAACATGCCGGGCGGCAGCACCCTGGCCAGGTTGGCGGCGAGCCCGCCCCCGGTGACGTGGCTGAGGGCGTGCACCTCGACCGCGTCGTCGCGGATGACGGAGAGCAGTGGGAGCGTGTAGAGCCGAGTCGGCTCGAGCAGCTCCTCGCCGAGGGTCCGCCCGAAGTCGTCGACATGGCGGTCGAGGGACCAGCCCGCTGACTCGATGACCCGCCGCACCAGGCTGAACCCGTTGCTGTGCAGGCCACTGCTGGCGAACGCGACCACGACGTCGCCGTCACGGACCCGCTGCGGACCGAGCACCGCGGCGTACTCGACCACGCCGGTGGCGGCACCTGCCACGTCGTACTCGTCGGGCTCGAGCAGCCCCGGGTGCTCGGCGGTCTCGCCGCCCACGAGGGCCACCCCGGCCTCCTCGCACGCCCGGGCAATGCCACCGACGATGGCGGCGATGCGCTCCGGGACGACCTTGCCCGTTGCGATGTAGTCGGTCATGAAGAGCGGCTCGGCGCCGCAGACGACGATGTCGTCGACGACCATGCCGACGAGGTCGAAGCCGATCGTGTCGTGCTTGTCCAGAGCCTGGGCGATGGCGACCTTCGTGCCGACGCCGTCCGTGCTCGTCGCGAGGATCGGTCGGGTCATCCGGGCGATCGCGCTCGCGTCGAACATCCCCGCAAAGCCCCCGAGCCCGCCGACGACCTCTGGCCGGGTCGCCCGGCGCACTGACTCCTTCATCAGCTCGACCGCCTTGTCACCGGCCTCGACGTCGACTCCGGCAGCGGCATACGTGATGGGGGTGGCGGGCTCGTTCGTCACGGCCCAACCCTACCGGCGCTGCCACCCCTGCCCTCACGCTCCGTCACAACCCGGCCGGCCGCGGGCCGGGCAGGGGCCCGGATGACCTTCGCCTGACCGGTTCGCGGTGATGGCTCGCTCTCGAGAGCGAACACCTACCCCGAACGCCCCGAACGGGAGGGCGTCAGGGGTGGTCGAGGGCCCCGGATCCGCCGGTGCCGACCCCGATGGTCACGCCCTCGACGTCGGTGTCGATCGAGCGGTCATGGCCGGTGCGGACCGTGAGCGGCAACGTCTCGAGCACGTGCTTGCCGACCCGCCCGTCCTCCGGGAGGTCGATGGGGTATCGCCCCGTGAAGCAGGCGGTGCAGAGCTGCTCGACCGGCTGGCCGGTCGCTGCGACCATGCCCTCCTCGGAGATGTAGCCGAGCGAGTCGGCACCGATCGACGCCCGGATCTCCTCGACCCCGAGCCCGGTCGCGATGAGCTCTGCGCGGGTGGCGAAGTCGATGCCGTAGAAGCACGGCCACTGGACCGGTGGCGAGGAGATGCGCACGTGGACCTCGGCGGCGCCGGCCTCTCGCAGCATGCGGACCTGGGCCCGCTGGGTGTTGCCGCGGACGATCGAGTCGTCGACGACGACGAGACGCTTGCCGCGGATCGTGTGCTCGAGGGGGTTGAGCTTGAGGCGGATGCCGAGCTGGCGCAGGGTCTGCGACGGCTGGATGAAGGTGCGCCCGACGTAGGCGTTCTTGACGAAGCCCTGGCCGAACGGGATGCCGGACTCCTGGGAGTAGCCGACGGCGGCCGGGACTCCCGACTCGGGCACCCCGATGACCAGATCGGCGTCCACCGGGTGCTCGCGGGCCAGAGCGCGGCCCATGTCGACCCGGGCCTCGTGGACGACGCGCTCGCGGATCACGGCATCCGGCCGGGCGAGGTAGACGTACTCGAAGACGCAGCCCTTCGGCTGGGGCTCCGCGAAACGGTAGGTCCGCAGCCCGTCCTCGTCGATGGCGATGAGCTCACCGGGCTCGACCTCGCGGATGACCGCGGCGCCGATGGTCTGCAGGGCCGCGGTCTCCGAGGCGACGACCCAGCCACGCTCGAGGCGGCCCAGTGCGAGCGGCCGCACGCCCCACGGGTCGCGGGCGGCATAGAGGGTCTGCTCATCCATGAAGACGAAGCAGAACGCGCCTCGCAGCTTGGGGAACAGCTCGAGGGCAGCCTGCTCCGGGGTCTTGTCGGGGTCGGCGGCGAGCAACGTCGTCACCAACGCGGTGTCCGAGGTGTTGCCCCGGGCGAGCTCACCCGTGACCCGGGCGTCGCCGAAGTGCTCGTCGACCATCGCCCGGAGCTCGACGGTGTTGATGAGGTTGCCGTTGTGCCCGAGGGCGATGGTGCGGCCACCCGTCCCGCCGAGCGTCGGCTGGGCGTTCTCCCACGTTGAGCCACCCGTGGTCGAGTAGCGCGTGTGGCCGATGGCGATGTGGCCGCGGAGCGAGGTGAGGGCCGTCTCGTCGAACACCTGCGACACCAGGCCCATGTCCTTGTAGACGAGGATCTTGTCGCCGTCGCCGGTCGCGATCCCGGCCGACTCCTGTCCCCGGTGCTGCAAGGCGTAGAGCCCGAAGTACGTCAGCTTGGCGACGTCCTCGCCGGGGGCCCACACACCGAAGACCCCACAGGCGTCCTGTGGGCCCTTTTCGCCGTGAAGAAGGTCATGGGTCAGTCGCCCGTCGCCGCGTGCCACTGCGCGATTCTCCCACAGGATCCGCCCCGGCCCGTCCAGCGTGCTCATCTGCTCGTGGCGTTCATCGACCACGGCCCGTCGACCGACACCTCGACCGACACCTCGACCGACACCTCGACCCCGCGGCGGGGGGCGGCGGCTCAGCGCGAGGCGGCCGCCAGCGGAGCGGTCCCGACGACCTCGTAGCGAGGTCGGCGCCCACGGCCCTGACCGAGGTGCGACTCGACGAGCGCCACCTCGCTCGGCTGCCACACCGGCCCTTCATGCGCGTCGAACGCCCTGATCCAGCGGGTCGCCTCGGTGGGTCGGCGGAAGCGGCCCAGCGTGACGTGCGGATGGAAGCGGGTGCCGTCAGGCGGCACTCCGGCGCCGTTGCAGGCCGTCCGGATGCCGCCGGCGAGCCGGCCGAGGTCCCCCCGCACGTGCTCGACATCGGCGTAGAGCACCCGTGCCGCGTAGGGGTTGGGGAAGGCACCGGCGCCGGAGACGCGCAGGACCGGGGCATGGTGCCGGGCGGCGGTCGCCGTCACTGCAGCGGTGAGGTCCTCGAGGCGCCACTCCGGCACGTCGGCGAGGAAGGCCAGCGTGAGGTGCCACTGGTGGCGGTCGGTCCACCGGAGCTCCGACCCGGCCTGTTCGTCGGCCAGCCTCCGCGGCTCGACGTGCTCGGCGAGGTCGTCGAGGACCTCGTCCGGTGGGACGATCGCGACGAAGAGACGCATGGGTCGCGCTGGCTCGCTAGTGCTGCCGCCCGGAGCGGTCGAGCAGGATCGCGAGGACGCCGGCGAGCCCCGCGCCGAGGAAGGCACCGAGCGCGCCGAGGAAGAGCACGGCCGTGCTCAGGGAGTACTGCACCGTCTGGTTGTAGCTCGGGCCGCCCGGCTCCCGCAGGCCGAACCAGATGCCGACGACGAGGCCGAGGAACGCCCCGGTGAGGAGGAAGCGCTTGTGGTTGGGGATCCGGGCCGGGTCTGGACTCACACCACCAGCCTAAGCGACGTCGAGTCCGACCGACCCAGCTGCATCGGCTGCCAGGCCACCGATCGGGTCCGGACCGGTCAGCGGAGGAAGAGCGCCCGGAGGCGGGTCGCGGTGAACCACACCCCCAGGACTGACATGACGACGAAGTACAGGGCATGGCCGGCCGTGGCGGCCTCGAGGTGGCCGACGGCGAGGTGACGCATCAGCTCGACGCCGTGCCAGAGGGGCATCGCCTGGACGAACCACTGGATCGCGGTCGGGAAGACGTCGATGGGGAAGAGGGTCGCCGAGAAGAGGAACATCGGCAGCATGGCGACCTGGAGCACGTCCATCTGCTGGAAGCTCTTGAGGTAGCTCGTCACCGCCATCCCGATGCTGGCGAAGCCGACGGCGATGAGCAGGGCCACCGGGACCATGAGCACAGCCCAGGGTGAGACGACGAGGCCCATGACCAGCATGACGACCATGAACCCGACTGCGTAGAGGAAGCCGCGGAAGAGCGCCATGAAGATCTCACCGAGGGCGACGTCCATCGGCCCGAGGGAGGTCTGGAGCATGGCCTGGTAAAGGCGGGCGAAGCGCAGCTTGAAGAAGACGTTCCAGGTCGAGTCGTAGATCGCGCCGTTCATCGCCGAGGTGGCGAGCAGGGCCGGGGCGATGAACGCGGCGTAGCTGGTCGCCTGCCCGTCCGGGCCCGTGACGGCCCCGACGAGGCCGCCCAGACCGAGACCCATGGCCAGCAGGTAGAAGACCGGCTCGAAGAAGCCGGAGACCATGACGGCCCAGTTCTGGTTCTTGATGACCTTGAAGCCGCGCTCGATGACGGCCCGCGCGTTGCCCCCGTAGATGGCGGCCAACGCCAGCGAGGTGCGGGTCAGCTCGGCCATGTCAGCTCCCCAACCGACGCGCGTAGACCCGGCGGCCGACCAGGATCCCGGCGAGGGCCATGCCGCCGAGCACGACCACGTGGACGAGGGTGAGCCACAGGGGCTCGGCTGCGCCGTAGGTCGCCTGGCGGGCGAGCTGGGTGCCGTGCCAGACCGGCGAGACCCACCCGATCCACTGGAGGGCGACGGGCATCACCGACAACGGGAAGAAGGTGCCGGCGAAGAGGAACATCGGCATGATGACGAACCGCTGGACGAACGCGAACTGGTAGCCCTCGTCCTCGAGGCTCGCCGCGAACGCCTGCAGCGGTGCCCCGAAGGCCGCCGCAGTGAGCACCGCGGCGGGAACGGCGAGCCACGACCACCCGCTCGGCGCAGCGTCGAAGAGGACGAGGAAGCCCCAGAACACGCCGGCCTGGACGACGAAGCGGATCATCACCCCGAGGAGCTGGCCGACCGCGATCTGCTCCGGGGTGGCGGGGGTGGCGTGCGGGCCGTAGTAGAGGCGTTGCCACTTGAAGCCGGCCATGACGGGGTAGGTGAGCTCACCGCCGACCGACATGACGACGGTGCTGACGAGCAGGGCGGGGCCGACGAAGACGAGGTAGGGAACGCCGTCGACCGAGCCGGCGCCCCGGTCCACGAGGGAGCCGAGGCCGAGGCCGAGCGCCACGAGGTAGAGCAACGGCGTGACGACCATGTAGATGACGATCGAGACCGCCCAGGCCTTGGACGCGCGCAGCCACGACTCGACGAAGAACCACCAGCCCCAGCGGCGGGCGCGCCTCGCCATGACCGCAGGGTCGGGAGCCCGCCCGGACGCGGCGAGCCGGCCGCGGTCCACGAGAGTGTCGTGCTCAGTCAATGAGGCTCCGGCCGGTCAGGCGCAGGAAGACGTCCTCGAGCGAGGACCGGCGCACGAGTGAGGTGATCGGGCTCAGGCCGCGAGCGGTCACGGCCTCGAGGGCGGCCTCGCCGTCGTCGGTGTAGACGAGGACCCGGTCGGGCAGGACCTCGATGCGGCTGCCGACGTCCTCGAGCTGCGCGACGACGGCGGCGTTGCGGTCGGCCCCGAAACGCACCTCGAGCACCTCGCGCGTCGAGTGCTCGCGGATCAGCTGTCGCGGTGTCCCCTCCGCCATGATCCGGCCCCGGTCGATGACGACGAGCCGGTCGCACAGCTGCTCGGCCTCGTCCATGAAGTGGGTCGTGACGACGAGGGTGACGCCGACCTCCTTGAGCCGGAAGAGCCGGTCCCAGAGGACGTGCCGGGCCTGCGGGTCGAGGCCGGTCGTCGGCTCGTCGAGGAGGAGCACCTTCGGCTCGTTGACGAGGGAGCGGGCGATCGTCAGCCGACGCTTCATCCCCCCGGAGAGCGAGCCCACCTTCTCCTTGCCGCGGTCGGTGAGCTGGGCGAACTCGAGCAGCTCGTCGGCCTTGGCGCGCAGGTAGGAGTAGGGGAGGCCGAAGTATCGGCCGTACATGATGAGGTTGTCGCGGACCGACAGCTCCTCGTCGAGGTTGTCCTGCTGCGGGACGACACCGAGGTGGGCCCGCACCTCCGGCCCCCGCTCGGCCGGGTCGAGACCGGCGACGCTCATGCTGCCACCGGTGCGCTGGAGCGTCCCGCCGATCATCCGCATCGTCGTCGACTTGCCGGCGCCGTTGGGGCCGAGCAGGCCGAAGGACTCACCCTTGGCGATCTCGAAGTCGATGCCGTCGACGGCGCGCGTCTCGCCGTAGACCTTGGTCAGACCGCGCGCGACGACGATCGGCTCGCCGGACCTCTCTTCGGACACAGCACCGAGTGTGTCGACTGATGGCTGACTCGTCACTCTCGTCAGTCTGTCGAACAGGTCTGACAACGTTCAATCGGATTGATCGCCCGTCGGGCCGGGCGGCAGCAGCGGAAGCAGTCCGTCGAGGTGTGCGCGTTGGCCGCTGGCCCGAACCAGCCCGGAGTGCAGCGCTTCCTGCCAGCCCAGGTCGCCGGTCACGAGGGCGAGCCACGTCGCGGCGTCCGTCTCGATGACGTTGGGTGGGGTCCCTCGGCGGTGGACCGGACCCGTGATGCACTGGGCGGCGCCGTACGGCGGCACCCGGACCTCGACGGTGCGTCCGGGGGCGACGGCCGACAGCTCCTCGAGGGTGAAGCGGACTGCCGTGGCAGTGACCGCGCGGTCCGCCGCGAAGCCGGCTGAGCGGCATACGGCCAGGGCATCACGTCCGTCCTCCAGCGGGACCCGACGACGCGGCGGCATCAGCGCCACCTGGGCAGGACGTCGGTGACCACGGCCTCGAGGGTGTCGCGGCTCCCACGGAACGGCTCCTCGGCCCGCGGCCAGTGCGTGATGACGTCGGTGAAGCCGAGCTCCGCAGCCCGGCCCACGGCGTCCTCGAAAGCAGCCACGCTGGACAGCGAGAACGTGGGCGCCGAGTCGATGTTGAGATAGCGAGTGAGCGTATGCCGCTCACGTCCCGCCGCAGCGAGCGCCTCGTCGACCCTGTGGCTGAGGGTCGTGACGAGAGCCCACCACTCGTCGTCGGTCTCGGCCGATCCGCCGTAGGTCATCCAGCCCTCGCCCTTGTCGACCGCGAGAGCGATCGACCTGGGCCCGTTGGCGGCGATGACGAGCGGCAGACCGGGACGGACCGGACCCGGGGCGGTCAGGACGTCACGCGCGCCGTAGAAGCGGCCCGCCGCCGTGACCCGCTCCTCGCTGAGCAAGCGGTCGAGCAGGTGGGTGAACTCGTGGAAGCGGGCGACGCGGTCCTTGAGCGGGAGGTCCTCGCCGGTGATGCGCGAGTCGATGTCGCCGCCGGTCCCGATGCCGAGGATGAAGCGGCCGCCCGAGATGTCGTCCAGGGCGAGGACCTCGCGCAGGAACTGCACCGGGTGGTGGTTGTTGGGCGACGAGACGAAGGTGCCGAGGCGCACCCGACTGGTCACTGCGGCCGCGGCCGCCAGCGTGGGCACCGCCGCGAACCACGGCGACTCGGGCAGCCCACCCCACGTGATGTGGTCGAACGTCCACGCGTGGTCGAAGCCCATCGCGTCGGCCTCGCGCCACATCGGCTCCGCCACGGACCAAGAGTGCTCGGGCAGGATGGTCACACCGAATCGCATCCCCCGACCGTAACCTGTCGGTGTGACCGGGCTCGCCGAGCGGATCAGCCTCGAGCGCGACGAGCGCGGCGGCGTGACCGTCCACCTCGACGGCGCCCCCCAGTCACACGTCCAGCTCGACGACCCGACCCTGCTCGTCTTCGAGTACGTCCAGCACCTCGCCCTCGCCATCGACACGTGCGCCGCGACGCCCGCCCCGGCACGCCTGGGCGTCACCCACGTCGGCGGTGGCGGGCTGACCCTCCCCCGCTGGGTCGAGGCCACCCGGCCCGGGTCGCCGCAGATCGTCCTCGAGCCGGACGTCCACCTCACCGAGCTCGTCCGTCGGGAGCTGCCCCTCCCCCGTCGTCACCGCATCCGGGTGCGGCCGCAGGACGGCCTCACCGGAGTCCGCGCGCTGGGCTCCGGCTCAGCCGACGTCGTCGTGACGGACGCGTACGCGCACGGGCAGATCCCCGCGGAGCTGAGCTCAGCGGCATACGTCCGCGACGTCGCACGGGTGCTCACGACCGGCGGCACCGCCCTCTGGAACCTCGCCGACGAGCCGGGAATGCGTTACACGGCAAGGGTGCTGTCGACGATCCGCACCGCCCTCCCCCACGTCGCGCTGATCGCGACCCATGAGGTGCTCAAGCGCCGACGCTTCGGCAACACGGTCGTCGTCGCCAGTGCCCGGCCCCTGCCGGAGGACGAGCTGCGGCGGGAGGTCGCCCGGGCCAACCTCCCGACCGGCCTGCGGCTCGGCCGCGACCTCGACCGGCTCGTCGCCGGCGCCCCGCCCCTCGGGGACGCGGGGATGCCCAGCCCACCCGCACCCGACGCGAGGGGATGGCGCGTCGTCTGAGTCTTCGCCGGCTGCACACCCCCTGTCATCTGGGTGTCGCCTCGATTCCACCTGCGCGAGATGGCATGGGCGGGTCCCCCGACTCGAGAGGAACTCACCATGTCCCACGCCACCACCCGCCGCGGCATCCTCAAGGGCAGCGCCGGCCTCGCCGCGCTCGCCGCCCTCGGCCCGCTGGAGGCGCTCGGCGCCCGCAGCGCCGGCGCGGCCCCCCTGTCCAAGGCGACGACGTCCGCCTACGGCCCCCTCGCCCCCGTCAAGGACCAGGCCACCGGGCTGCCGCTGCTCGCGCTGCCCAAGGGCTTCGAGTACCTCAGCTACGGCTGGACCGGTGACCTCATGGCCAACGGCAACCCGACGCCCGGCAGCCACGACGGGATGGGCGCGTTCCGCCGAGCCGACGGCAAGGTCGCCATCGTCCGCAACCACGAGCGCGGCGGCTTCGGCGGCGCGTTCACGACCCCCGCCTACAACCCCAACGCGGCCGGTGGGACGACCACGCTCACCTTCGACGCCGACGCCGGTCAGTTCCTCGAGACCGTGCCCAGCCTCGGCGGGACGATCCGCAACTGCGCGGGCGGCACGACCCCGTGGGGCTCCTGGCTGACCTGCGAGGAGACGACCGACGTCGCCCCCGATGGCACCCGCCACGGCTACGTCTTCGAGGTGCCCCACGACGGCGTCGGCACCGGCGAGGCGCTGCGGGAGATGGGCCGGTTCAGCCACGAGGCCACCTGCAACGACCCGAACACCGGCATCGTCTACCTCACCGAGGACGCCACGCCCTCCGGCCTCTTCCGCTTCATCCCCACCACGCCGGGCCGGCTCGCCGACGGCGGCCGGCTCCAGATGATGGAGATCGAGAACGGCGGCGTCTCCTACTCGACGTACACCGACCCCACCGGTACCGAGTACCGCACCGGCTGGGTCGACATCGACAACCCCGACTACGCACCGGGCGAGCTGCGGCCCGTCATCCAGGGCCAGCTCAAGGGCGGTGCGGTCTTCCGTCGCCTCGAGGGCGCCTGGTGGGGCAACGACCGCGCCTACTTCGTCTCGACGAACGGCGGGCCGGCCGGCCAGGGGCAGATCTTCGAGTACGACCCCCGCAGCGAGTACATGCGCATCCTCTACGCCTCCCCGGCGGCGTCCGTCCTCAACAACCCCGACAACCTGTGCGTCTCGCCCCGCGGCGGGATCGTGCTGTGCGAGGACGGCTCCGGCCAGGAGTTCCTCCACGGCCTGACGACCGACGGAGAGGTCTTCCCGTTCGCCCTCAACACCGTCGTCATCCCGGAGGGCGGCGTGCCGGGCAAGGCCGCAGCCCCGCGTGACTACACCGGGTCCGAGTGGGCCGGCTCGGTCTTCGAGCCGAAGAACGGCAACTGGCTCTTCGCCAACCTCCAGTCCCCCGGCATCACCTTCGCCATCACCGGGCCCTGGCAGCGGGGCGCCCTCTGAGCCCAGCCACCCCGTGACGGGGCCGTGTGCCGCTGGTCCGGCTCAGCGGCATACGGCCTCTCGCGTCTCGGCGGGCCCTCAGACCCAGCCGCCGCGCTCGCCCCAGCCCCACATCGACTGGTAGCCGCCCGGGCCGCCGTAGGCCGACGGACCCCGGTCACCGAGGTAGCTGCTGACGACCGCGGCACCGAGGTCGTCGACCTCGGGCGCCACCACTCGGCCGTCCACCCGGCGCGCCATCTGGTCGACGAAACGGGCGAGGCCGGGATCCTCACCGAGCCGGAAGAAGGTCGTCCGGGCTCCCAGCCGACCGGCTGCCTCGAGCTCGCGGATCGTGCACGCGATGGTGAGCGAGGACGGCGGGTAGCTGAACCACGTCTCGCCCGACGACGTCAGGTGCGAGGTCGGCTCGCCGTCGGTGACGACGAGCAGGACCGGCTGGGCGCTGGGGTGCCTGCGGAAGTGCCGGTTGGCGAGCAGTAGAGCGTGATGCAGGTTGGTTCCCTTGTCCCACAGGGCATCCAGAGCGGTCAGCTCCTCGATGTCCATCGTTCGAGCCGTTCGGCCGAAGCCGATCAGCTCCAGGTGGTCGCCGCGGAACCGGGTCCGGACCAGGTGGTGCAGGGCGAGGGCGGTGCGCTTCATCGGCACCCACCGCCCGTCCATCGCCATCGAGAACGACGTGTCGGCGAGGAGCGCCACCGCGGCGCGGGTGCGCGACTCCGTCTCCGCGACCTCCACGTCCCGCAGGTCGAGCCGTATGCCGCTGGGCCGGCTGCCGCGGCGCCCCTCGCCTGCCGCGCCGGCTGGGTCGGCGGCCCCACCCGAGGCCGAGCGGAGGACGGCGTTGGTGACCGTGCGGGTGACGTCCCACGGCTGGGTGTCGCCGAACTCCCACTCGCGGCTCGCACCGGACAGCTCGCCCGCAGCACCGGCCTGCCGCTGGTCGCGCTGGCCCGGGCGGGCGGACATCCGGTCGGCGACGTCACGGAGCAGGGCCTTGCCGAGCTGGCGCATCGCCTTGGGCGAGAGGGTCAGCTGCCCATCGGAGGTGCGCCGGAGGTAGCCACTCTGACGCAGGGCGCGCTCCAGCTCGGCGAGGGTGCGCGCGTCGACGACTGCCTCGGGTCCCAGCTGGCGGGCCAGCTGGTCGAGGTCGACGTCGTCGAGCCGGGCACCGTCGTACGACTGGGCGAGCGCCTCGGCGAGGTCGTCGAGGTCGGCGAGGTCCTGGAGCACGCCGGTGCCGTCGCCGAGGCCGAGCCCCTGCTCGCCCTCGAAGGACTCGCTCCCGCCCCAGTCCTCCCCTGGCCGCAGCGCCCGGAGGTTCTCGTCGAGGCGGCCCAGCTGGTCCATCAGCTGCGGCGAGCCGAAGGCCTGCTGCGAGAGCGAGAGGAGCTCCTCACGCTGCTCCTGCGACATCGAGTTCAGCATCCGCTGGGCGGCCGCGGCGCGCTGGGCGAGGGCGTCGAGGAGCTCGTCGAGGCTCTGCGGCTGCTCCGGGAAGAAGTCGCCGTGCTTGGCCATGAAGTCCCGGAACATCTCGTCGAGCGTGTCCCTCGGCGCCCCGCTGCGGTGGGCCTCGAGGAGGCTGTTGAGGTCGTCGAGCATCTCGTTGATGCGCCGCCGGTCCTCGTCGGTGGCGTTCTCGAGGGCCTGCTTCATCCCGGCGAAGCGCTGGTCGAGCAGCTCCCTGCCGAGCAGGTCCTTGATCTCCTCGTAGGCCTCTCGCGCGTCCGACGAGCGCCACGGATAGTCCGACAGCTCGGTGACGGCCGCCGCCGTGGACGGCGGGAGGTTGCCGAGGCGCATCTCCGCGAAACGGGCCTCGTCGTCGAGGTCGCGGGCCAGCTGCTTGCGCTCGGCCAGGACGGCCTTGTCGAGCAGCTCCTTCACCTGCTGCATCGTGCCGTCCAGGCGGTGCCGCTCCAGCAGGTCGCGGCGGCGTTCAGCCACGCGTCGCGCCAGGTCGTCGAGGCCCTGCTGCCCGCGCCCGCCGCGGCGGAGGAACTCGCGCATGGCCCGCTCGGGAGACCGGCCGGACATGACCTCCTCGCCGATCGCCTCGAGGGCCTCGGCGAGGTCGACCGGCGGCGCCAGCGGGTCTGGTCCGTCGACGTAGCGCCCGTAGCGCGTCCGGCTCATCCGTACACCGTCTCCCCGCCGCTCGTCTCCTTGCTGATCTTGCGGGCCAGGTAGAGCCCCTCGAGGGCCACCTCGATGGCGCTCGCCCGCTCGCCGTCGTTGGCCGCGTCCAGCCGGTCGCACACCTCGTCGTAGAGCTCCGACTCACCGAGCACTGGCAGCCCGGCCAGGAACGCCCGTGCGGACACCTGCTCGCCCGTCGACACGAGCGCACCACCCTCGATCGCCTCGACGAGCAGCGCGAAGTCGATCCCCCGGAAGTGCCGGGCCACGGTCTCGGCCACCGCTGTGCGGAGCAGGTGGGTGAGGATGTCGCGCTCGCGGCCCTCCTCACCGGTCTCGAACTCGACCTTGCCCCCGAGGACGTCGACCGCGCCGTCCAGGTCGACGACCCGTGCGACGGCGTCGTCCTCGCCCTGCGTCGCGGCGCGGTGCCGGGCCGCCGCAGCGATCGTCTCGGCTGCCGCGATGGCGAAGCGCGCGCTCACGCCGGACCGCTGGTCCACCGCACTCGACTCCCGCAGGAGCCGCGCGAACCGCGCCAGCACCTCGACGAGGACGTCCGGCACGTCCGCCTGGAGCCGCGACTCCTGCCGGATGACGGCGATCTCGTCCTCGATCGCCACCGGGTAGTGCGTCCGGATCTCCGCGCCGAAGCGGTCCTTGAGGGGGGTGATGATCCGCCCGCGGTTGGTGTAGTCCTCCGGGTTGGCGCTCGCGACGACCAGGACGTCGAGGGGCAGCCGCAGGACGTAGCCGCGGATCTGGATGTCGCGCTCCTCCATGACGTTGAGCATCGCGACCTGGATGCGCTCGGCGAGGTCGGGCAGCTCGTTGATCGCGACGATGCCGCGGTGGCTGCGCGGGATGAGGCCGAAGTGGATCGTCTCCGGATCACCGAGCAGCCGTCCCTCGGCGACCTTCATCGGGTCCACGTCACCGACCAGGTCGGCCACGGACGTGTCGGGGGTGGCGAGCTTCTCCGCGTAGCGCTCGTCGCGGTGCCGCCAGGCCACCGGCAGGTCGTCGCCCAGCTCGGCCGCCCGGCGTCTGGAGGCCGGGGTGATCGGCTCGTAGGGATGCTCCCCGAGCTCGGCGCCCTCGATCACGGGCGTCCACTCGTCGAGGAGCCCGACGAGAGTGCGCAGCAGCCGCGTCTTGCCCTGGCCCCGCTCCCCGAGCAGCACGACGTCGTGCCCGGCGATGATGGCCCGCTCGAGCTGCGGGATGACGGTGTCGGCGAAGCCGTGCAGACCGGGCCACGGGTCACGTCCCTCGCGCAACGCGGCGAGGAGGTTGTCGCGCAGCTCGGCCTTGAGGTGCTTCTGCTCGTGGCCCGAGGCCCGTAGGGCGCCCAGGGTGGTGATCGCAGGAGGGTGAGTCACTCCTTCACGCTAACCCGGGGAGTCAAGGGGGTTCCGTCCATCGAGCCCGTATGCCGCTGGGCTCGGTCCCGGTCGAGTGTGCACAAGGTGCCGCGCCGGGCGGCACTCGAACTGCGCACTCGACTGGCTTCTGGTCCTCAGTGGCCGCCGACGGCGATGAGCAGGGCTACGGACGCATAGGCCCCGGCGCCGACGAGGACCGTGGTGAGCATCGAGCGACCCAGCCACGCACAGGCGACTGCCACGACGAGTGCGACCACGACCGCGGGGACGGGAAGACCAGCGGCAGGCCGGAGGGTCGCCAGGATGCCCAGGACGAGGAGCGCGGTGATCGCCCCCATTCCCGCGTGCCGCAGGCCGGCCTGCGTCCGGTCGGAGAGGTGGACGCGCTCGCCGATGAGCAGAGGCAGGACCCGCAGCTGGTAGCTAGCCGCACCACCGACCAGAACGGCGACCCAGACCGACATCACGAACCACCACGTGTGGCGGCCAGCCCCGCAGCGGCTGCGGCAGCCATGGCGATCGGCGCGATGAGCCCGGCTGGGAGGGAGGCGCCCGCGCCGACCAGTGCGACCGAGCCCGCGGCGACGACGGCCACCGCTCCCCCCGGGAGTCGTCGATGCGGGATCACCACTGCGGTGAGGCAGAGCGGGCCGACCATCGCGAGGCCCGGGCTGCTCAGCTGGCCGATGGCCAGGCCGGCTGTCACGAAGAGGAGCCAACCGACGGTGAGCACCAGCGAGGCCCCGGCGTAGTGCCACCGTCGGGCCGACAGGGTCCCCGGCACCTCGCCCCGCTGCAGGGCCACCAGCCACGTCGGCTCGACGACGAAGGCGGCCGCGAGCAGCCGCACGGGCAGCCGGGCCGTGGCGAAGAGCGGCACCAGCGCGAGGCTGAAGACGAGAAGGCGGACGTTGATGAGCGCAGCCGCTCCTGCCGCCGCCCATGCCGCAGCACCGCCGGCGAGGAGCTCCAACAGGGTGAGCTGGGCGCTCCCGCCGTAGATCGTCAGTGTGCCGGTCCAGGCCGCGACCCAGTCCGAGCTCCTCGCCACCGCGACGCCGACGATGAGCGCGAACGGCGCGTATCCCACGACGAGGGGCGTCATGGCGACCGCGCCGGCACTGGCCTCAACCCAGGGGGCTCGGTCAGGGTGGTTCACCTCGTCCGGCGGTCGAGGCGGCTGCGTGGTGGTGGTCGGCTGCATGGGTCAAGCGTCGGACCAGGTGCGCCGCCATCCTCGGACTCGACGTGCACCCCTGGTGGACGTTTCGTGGACTGGCTGCATGAGGCGCCTTGCTCCAGGAGCTAGGAGCCCGTGTCCTCCGTCGACTGAGCAGGTCCTGCCACCGGTCGGCCGACCAGCATCGAGCCGAGCAGGTCCGGGGAGAAGGCCGCAGCCGTCTCGGGGTCCAGCTCGGCGCCCAGCCCGTCAAGGACCGTCGCGAAGAAGCACCTCGCCGATACGGCGAACACGACATCCGCGATGTCGGAGTCGGACAGCCCGACGTCTCGCAACCGTCGGACGTCCCGCTCGGTGATCCGGGAGGCGTCGACCGCGACGTCCGTGGCGAACTCGTACACCGCCCGGTCCTGCGCGGAGAGCCCCGCGCCGTCCGGATGGTCAGCGATCGACCGGACCGCCGCCTCGTCGCCGCACACGTCTCGGAGGAACATCGAGTGCGCGACGGTGCAGTAGGTCGAGCGCCGCGCCCGAGCGGCCGCGATGGTGGCCAGCTCGTAGCGCCTGCGGTCCATGCCGCCCCGAATCGCGAGGTTCAGCCCTGCCCAGGCCTGTGCCACCTCGGGCCGGTGCGAGAAGGCCGCTGCGTAGTTGGGCAGGAAGCCCCACATGGCCCGCTGCGACTCGTAGTAGTCGGCGACGTCGCCCTGCGCGTCGCCCTCGGGCACGCCATCGATGAACATCCATCGATTGTCCGGCCAGTCGACAGGCGCGACAAGCAGTTCGGAGCCACCCGTGCGCAGGCGGGCGCAGCGGATCGAAAGAGCAGTTCGCGACGCGGTGACGCCGCGGCGGCCTCAGCACGACCCGCTGATCCATCCCCCGGGCCGGTGGCGGTCGGGCGCCGGGCGGTCACGAACCACACACTCGACCAAGGGAACTCGGTCCCCGGGACCGAGCCCAGCGGCATACGGCCCCCAGGTCGTGGACTCAGCCGACCCAGACCCGCGCGTTGCGGAACATCCTCAGCCACGGGCTCTCGTCCTCGGCCGACCCGGAAGTCCACGACATCTGGACGTTGCGGACGACCCGCTCCGGGTGCGGCATCATCGCGGTGAACCGTCCGTCGGGCGTGGTGACCGCCGTCAACCCGTCGGGCGAGCCGTTCGGGTTGTGCGGGTAGGTCACCGCGGGCGCCCCGTGGTGGTCGACGAAGCGGGCCACCCGATGCACCTCACCCGAGGCTCCGCTCACCGAGAAGTCGGCGAGTCCCTCGCCGTGGGCGACGGCGATCGGGATGCGGCTGCCGGCCATGCCGGCGGTGAAGATCGACGGTGAGTCGAGGACCTCGACGAGCGTGAGGCGGGCTTCGTACTGCTCGGAGCGGTTGCGCGTGAAGCGCGGCCAGGCCCCGGCGCCCGGGATCAGCTCGGACAGGGCCGCGAACATCTGGCACCCGTTGCAGATGCCGAGCCCGAACGTGTCATCGCGGTGGAAGAAGGCGTGGAAGTCCTCGGTGAGGCGCTCGTTGAAGAGCACCGACCGCGCCCAGCCCTCACCGGCGCCGAGCGTGTCGCCGTAGGAGAAGCCGCCGCAGGCGACGAGGCCGACGACGTCGGCGAGGTCGAACCGCCCGGTCTGCAGGTCGGTCATGTGCACGTCATAGGTCTCGAAGCCCGCGCGGTCGAAGGCGAAGGCGGTCTCGACGTGGCTGTTGACGCCCTGCTCGCGGAGGATGGCGACCTTCGGGCGCGCCCCGAGGCTGAGGTAGGGCGCGGCGACGTCGTCCGTCGGGTCGAACGTCGGGGCGACCACGAGCCCGGGGTCGTCGTCGGCGCCGAATGCGGCGTGCTCCTCGTCGGCGCAGGCCGGGTTGTCGCGCAGTGCCGAGATCCGCCAGGACACCTCGTCCCATGCCTCGGCCAGGTCGCGGACGCTCTCGTCGAGTGCGCGCTCGCCGGCCATGGTGACGCGGACTCGCCGGTCGCCGTTGGCGCGGCCGACGACGGACACGAGGTCACCGAGACCGTGGGCTGCGAGCACGTCGTGCACGGTCGCCACGTCGGTGGCGGCGACGCCGAGGACGACACCGAGCTCCTCGGCGAACAACGCCGGCACGGACGGGACCTCGAGGTCGAGGCCCGCCGCGCTCGCGAAGGCCATCTCGCACGCAGCGGCCCACAGACCACCGTCGGAACGGTCGTGGTAGGCGACCCGGATGTCTCGGCCGCGCAGGTCGTCCAGGGCTGCTGCCAGAGCGGTGAGCCGAGCGGGGTCGTCGAGATCGGGCACCTCGGTCCCGAAGGCGCCGGAGACCTGCGCGAGGATCGAGCCCCCGAGGCGGTTGCGGCCGGCGCCGAGGTCGACGAGCAGGAGCTCGGCCGGTGCATCCCCGCCGGGCAGCTGCGGGGTCCACGTGGCGCGCACGTCGGGCAGCGACGCGAACGCGGAGACGACGAGGGAGACCGGGGAGGTCACCTGCCTGTCCTCGCCCGTCGAGTCGTCGGTCCACCGGGTGCGCATCGACAGCGAGTCCTTGCCGACGGGCACCGAGATGCCGAGGGCGGGGCAGAGCTCGATGGCGACCGCCTCGACGGTGTCGTAGAGAGCCGCGTCCTCACCGGGCTCGCCACACGCAGCCATCCAGTTGCACGAGAGCTTGACGCCGGCCAGCCCCCGCAAGGGAGCGGCGAGGAGGTTGGTCAGTGCCTCACCGACGGCCATCCGGCCCGAGGCCGGCGCGTCGACGGACGCGAGCGGCATCCGCTCCCCGGTCGCCATGGCCTGCCCGGCGAAACCCACGTGGTCGGACAAGGTCACTGCGACGTCGGCCACCGGCACCTGCCAAGGACCGACCATCTGGTCGCGGTGGCTGAGGCCACCGACCGTGCGGTCGGCGATCGTCACGAGGAAGCGCTTGGACGCGACCGTGGGATGACGCAGGACCCCGTATGCCGCTGAGCCCAGCTCCAGCGCATCGACGTCGAGCTCGTCCCCGACTCGCGTCACCCGGGTGACGTCGCGCGTCATCCGCGGCGGCTTGCCGAGCAGCACCTCCATCGGCATGTCGATGGGTCGGTCGTCGTCGGGACGGTCCTCGGAGGACGGCGCCAGGACGAGCTGGGCGTCCTCGCTGGCGACGCCGACCACGGCATACGGGCAGCGCTCCCGGTCCGCGAGCGCCGCGAGTCGGGGCAGCGACTCGGGGGCGATGGCCAGGACGTAGCGCTCCTGGCTCTCGTTGCACCAGATCTCCTTGGGCGCGAGACCGGACTCCTCGAGCGGCACCGCCGACAGGTCGAAGCGGGCGCCGAGGCCGGCGCCGTCGACGAGCTCGGGGAAGGCGTTGGACAGACCACCCGCGCCGACGTCGTGGATGGCGAGGATCGGGTTGTCGGGGCCGAGCTTCCAGCAGTGGTTGATCACCTCCTGGGCGCGGCGCTCGATCTCGGGGTTGCCGCGCTGCACCGAGT
This sequence comes from Intrasporangium sp. DVR, assembly GCF_040365325.1. Lineage (NCBI taxonomy): Bacteria > Bacillati > Actinomycetota > Actinomycetes > Micrococcales > Intrasporangiaceae > Intrasporangium > Intrasporangium sp. DVR. Next base: position 66,467 of record NZ_BAABZW010000005.1, read on the forward strand.
CGAAGTCGAGCTCGGCCGCGTTGGCGCCGGAGGCCATCGACGAGGCCGCACCGCCACCCATGCCGATCCGCATCCCCGGGCCGCCGAGCTGGACGAGGAGGGTCCCGGCCGGGAAGACGATCTTCTCGGTCTGGTCGGCGCTGATCGAGCCGAGCCCGCCGGCGCTCATGATCGGCTTGTGGAAGCCGCGGCGCACCCCGTCGACGGTCTGCTCGTAGACGCGGAAGAAGCCGCCGAGCCCCGGTCGCCCGAACTCGTTGTTGAACGCGGCGGCGCCGATCGGCCCCTCGACCATGATCTCGAGCGGCGAGGCGATGTGCTCCGGGGCGCCGTAGACCTCCCGCTCCCACGGCTCCTCCGTGCCGGGCAGGTGGAGGTTGGACACGGCGAAGCCGGTCAGCCCGGCCTTCGGCTGGCTGCCCCGACCGGTCGCGCCCTCGTCGCGGATCTCGCCGCCGGCGCCGGTCGCGGCACCGGGGAAGGGGCTGATCGCCGTCGGGTGGTTGTGGGTCTCGACCTTCATGATGACGTGGACCTCGTCGTCGCGGGCGACGTAGCGGCTCGGGCCGTCCCCCTCGCCTTCGGGGATCCACCGGGTCACCGGGCCGCCCGCCATCACGGAGGCGTTGTCCTTGTAGGCGACGATCGTCCCGGCCCCCGCGACCGCCTCGGTGTGACGGATCATCCCGAAGAGCGACCGCGCCTTGACGTCACCGTCGACGATGAAGTCGGCGTTGAAGATCTTGTGGCGGCAGTGCTCGGAGTTCGCCTGGGCGAACATCATCAGCTCGACGTCCGTCGGGTTGCGACGCAGCCCGGTGAACGCGTCGACGAGGTAGTCGATCTCGTCCTCGGCGAGCGCCAGGCCGTAGGCCGCGTCGGCCTCCTCGATCGCGTCGCGACCCCGGCCGAGCACGTCGACGTGCTCCATCGGCTCGGGGAACCGCTCCTCGAGGAGGGACTGGGTCGCCTCGACCGACGGCAGCGCCGACTCGGTCATCCGGTCGTGCAGGACCTCGGCGGCGGCCGCCCACTCGTCCTCGGTCAGCGCGGCGGAGGAGGCGAGGTGGTACTCGGTGACGCGCTCGACGCGGCGGACGTCGACGCCGCAGTTGTGCGCGATGTCGGTCGCCTTGGACGCCCACGGCGACAGGGTGCCGAGTCGCGGAGAGACGACGACGGTCGACAGGTGCGCACCCTTCGGCTCCGGACCGGCCGGCGGGCCGTAGGTCAGCAGGCGGGTCACCGTCTCGAGGGTCGCCTCGTCGAGCGGGCCGTGGCTCGCCACCTGGTGCACGTGCCGGGCCGACAGCCCGGTCACCGACGGGACCACCGCCTGGAGCCGGACGAGCAGCGCCGCGGCACGGAACGGAGAGAGGGCGCTGCCGCCCGGGACGGTGGTCAGCACGAGGTCGTGCGACGAGGCCATGGCGTGCGGTCTCCCGATGGTGCGAGGGGTGGCAAGGGCGGACTGCCGGGTCAAGGTTACCGGTCGACGCCGCGTGCCCCCGGCCTTCGTCCGCAGCGGCCACGGAGGAGGAGCGGGTGGCCACGGGGTCCCGGGAGCGAGCCCAGCGGCATACGGCCGCTCGTCCGGGCACGACGTGAGGGCCACCCCCGAGCGGGAGTGGCCCTCACGTGTGCGTTGGTCAGGCTGCTGTCACAGGCCGGCGATGCGGCTGCCCGGAGCGGTGAGGCCCGGGTTCGCCTTGAGGAACGCGACCAGGTTGGCCAGGTCCTCGGGACCGCCGGCGATGTTGGTCCCCGCGGTGAAGCCGGTGAACAGGTCACCGCCGTCAGCGAGGAAGTTCAGCGTCGACACGCGGTAGGTGGCGTTGAGGTCGAGCGGCACACCGTTGAGCGCCATCGACCCGTTGACGACCCGGCTGCCCTGCGGCTGGGAGGCGTCCCACTCGTAGGTGAAGCCCTCGGACACACCGAGTGCGAGCATCGGGCGGGATCCACGAGCCGGCACCGGCTGGTACTGCTGCTCGAGGACCGTCCTGATCTGCGCGCCCGTCAGGTCCATGGACACGAGCAGGTTGCCGAAGGGCGCGACGAGGTAGGCCTCCTCATAGGTGATCTCGCCCGGCGCCTCGCCGTTCGGGGTCGAGTTGTAGAGGAACGACCCGCGCACGCCGCCGACGTTCATGAAGGAGATCTGTGCGGCCCCCTCGTTGGCGTCGTCGGTGCCCCAGAGGATGGAGTCGGCGACGAGGTCGGCCATCGGCGTCTCGATGCCGCGGTTGCCCGTGGCGTCACCGGTGATGTCCTCCTTGACGGAGCCGACGACCTCACCCTTGATCGGCCCGGCGAGCTCGTTCCACTTGGCGAGGATCGCCGTCTGGGTGGCGTCCGGCTGGACGGCCGCACGCGCCACGAGGTGGTTCGTCGCGGACGACGCGCCCCGGACGACGTCCTTGTTGCGACGGTCGATCACGAGACTGGTCTCGGTGACGATGCGCCCGTAGGACGCCGCGCTGGTGACGAGACGGTTGACGCCGTCCGGGTCCGGAATCTGGCAGATGTAGGCCTGGTGCGTGTGGCCGGTGATGACCGAGTCGATCTCCGGGTCGAGCTGCGCAGCGATCTGGACGATCGGGTCCGTGATGCCCTTGCACTCGTTGTAGGTGCCCTCCTGGTAGCCGCCCTCATGGAGGAGGACGACGATCGCCTCGACGCCCTGCTTCTTCAGCACGGCAGCCTGCTTGTTGGCGGTCTCCACCTCGTCCTTGAAGTCGACGGAGGCGACGCCCTTCGGGCTGACCAGGGTCGGCGTGGCCTCGAGCGTCATGCCGATGAAGCCGACCTTGACCCCGTCGAACTCCTTGACCCACGTCGCCGGCAGCAGCGGCTGGCCGTTGTCCTTGCGGATGACGTTGGCCGCGAGCCACTGGAAGTCGGCACCCGCGTAGGGCTCCTCCGGGAAGTAGCAGCCGTCGTCCGGGTGGCAGCCGCCCTCCTGCATGCGCAGCAGCTCCGTGGTGCCCTCGTCGAACTCGTGGTTGCCGACGCTCGACACGTCGAGGCCCATGGCGTTGAGCGTCTCGACGGCCGGCTCGTCGTGGAACATGCCGGACAGGAACGTCGAACCGCCGATCAGGTCGCCCGCGGCGACGGTCGCGGTGTTGCGGTGCCCCTCGCGCAGCGTGGCCAGGGTCGAGGCGAGGTACTCGGCACCGCCGACGTCGACGCCGCCGATCGGACCTGTCTCACCGTTCTTGGCCTCGAGGTGGCCGTGGTAGTCGTTGAACGACAGGAGCTGCACCGACATGGTGGCGCTCGGGTTGGGCTTGGGTTTGTCGTTCTTCGCCTGGGCAGGGCTGACGGCAAGGGCCGTCGCCCCCAGCAGCGCCGCTGCCCCGACAGCGACGACGCGGCTGATGCGGTGCGTCATGTGAGCTTCTTTCCTGAGTGGTGATGCCGAACTACTGCGGGTTCCCGACGTTCCATGCTCTCCGCGCGACATTACGAGAGATCGACGTCCCGTGGAACGAATCGGCACCATTGATTGGCCCCCGTCACCTCGACTGGAGTGCGTCGAGTGCGACGGCCATCGCGGCCGCCACCCGCCAGTCCAGCCGCCAGCCGTTCGGCTGCGCCGGTAGGTCGATGAAGTAGACGTCCTTGAAGTCGATCTTCTTCGTCGAGCTCATCACGATGGAGCCGTCCGGCGCCCGGAAGTCGAAGTGGAACAGCCACGGCACCGGCAGGTCGTTGAGCAGGGGGATGAAGTCCCAGACGCGACGCAGCACCGCCACCTTGGCGTTGCGCTCCTGCCCGACGCACTCGAAGCCGTCAGGGGTGCCGAGACGCCAGGTCGACCGGGCGAGGGACGCGGCGAACTCCTTCTTGAACCACCCGATCGGCTGTCCGGCGCCGTCGACGATGTCGTAGCCGGAGCCGAGGTCGATGACCTTGCGGGCCTTGAAGCCGAACAGGGCGTGCGTCTTGGCCGCGTCGGTGTGGAAGGTGACCTGTTCCTTGAAGGCCATCCGCTTCTGCTCCGCGAAGCAGATCAGGCCGAGGTCGTTGCCGGCCTCGTCGGTCTGGAGCACCTCGTAGCGGTTGACCATGAGGGTGAGCTTCTGGCGCACCTTGAGGCGCGCGAACCCGGCGGGCTGAGCTGGTGCGGCGGGGTGGGTGGGTTCGACTGGTTCGAAGGGGCTGACGGGTTCGGTGGGGCTGGAGGGCGGCGTCATGGGGCCAAGGCTCGCACACGGGTCCGGGCCGTGTTCACCCTCCCACCACGGATGGGGCCAGGGCCCGATCCGTGGTGGGGAATCGCCCGAACCGCCGCCACGAACGGGACCGCGGTCCGATCCGTGGTGGCGCCTCCTCCGCCGGGCCAGCCGAGCCTGTGGATGACCGGCCCACGCTCAGGCGTCGCGCCTCGATGATCGGCACCATGACACGCGCAGAACCGAGGCCGACCCCGCCCGAACCACCCCGCGCCCCCTTCCGCGTCACCGTGCAGACGACGAAGGACGAGCAGACCGGTCGGAAGGTGTCCAGACGGAGCTACCCGCTCGGCGTCACCGACTGGAGCCTCCGGCGCGGTCCGTTCCGCAGGCTGTTCCGCGGCGTCTACGTCCACCGCGAGACCGAGGTCACCGAGCTGGTCCGCGCCGCCGGGGCCTTGCTCGTCAGCCCCGCCGACTCGGCCGTCTCGCACCACACCGCCGCTCGGATCTGGGGCGGCGTCGTCCCCGAGGACGGCCTGGTCCATGTCTCCACCACGGCTGCGCGACCCAAGGTGCAGGGCATTCGAGCGCACCGGGTCAAGGTCGGCGGTCAACGCTGCCTCAAGCTCGACGGGGTCCGGGTCACGACAGCCGTGCAGACCTTCCTCGACCTCGGCAGCGACCTCGGGCTCGTCGACCTCGTCGTGCTGGGTGACTCCCTCGTCAAGGCCGGCCAGACCACTCCTGCGGAGCTGGTCCAGGCTGCCGCGGGCTTTCGCGGCGGGGGCCGCCGGGTGCTGCGCCGAGCCGCGAGCCTGGTGCGGCCGGAGGTCGACTCGCCGATGGAGAGCCGCACCCGGATGCTCATCGTCCTGGCCGGGCTGCCCGAGCCGACCATCAACCACAAGGTTCGCTGGCCGACCGGCTCGGTGCGGTTCCGGTTCGACCTCTGCTATCCCGACGCCAAGCTCATCATCGAGTACGACGGCCGCCAGCACGCGGAGTCGGACCGGCAGTGGGACGGTGACATCGACCGGCGCGAGTGGATGGACAGCACGGAGTGGCGCCTCGTGATCGTGCGGTCCAAGGACATCTACAACACCCCGGGTCAGACGCTCCAACGCATCATGTCGGCGATGCGGGACAAGGGGATGACGGTGCCCCGGCTGTCCGACGAGTGGCGGGCGCACTTCCCGGGCCGGCCGGGCGATGTCGCGGAGCCGGCCTGACCGCCACCACGAACCCAGCCCCGGCCCCGATCAGCGGTGGCCCCGGGCCCGCACGCCCACCACGAACCCAGCCCCGGCCCGATCAGCGGTGGCCCCTGGCCCGCACGCCCACCACGAACCCAGCCCCGGCCCGATCAGCGGTGGCCCCTGGCCCGCACGCTGCACCGCCTCAGAAGGTCTCGCCGGTGAGCCGCTCGTAGGCCTCGACGTACTTCGCCCGCGTCTGCTCCACGACGTGCGCCGGCAGCTCGGGCGGCGCCTCGCCACTGGTCTTGGACCAGCCCGACTCGGGTGACGTCAGCCAGTCGCGGACGAACTGCTTGTCGTAGGACGGCTGCGGGTGACCCGGTTCCCAGAGGTCGGCGGGCCAGAAGCGGGACGAGTCCGGCGTGAGCACCTCGTCGGCGAGGACGAGCCCACCGGACCCGTCCGGCGACACCCCGAACTCGACCTTCGTGTCGGCGATCAGGATCCCCCGCTCGGCGGCGATCTCGTTGCCGCGCGCGAGGATCGCCCGGGTCAGTCGGGACACCTCAGCCGCGACGTCTGCGCCGAGCTCCGCCTCGACCTCGGCGTAGGTCATCGGCAGGTCGTGCTCGCCGACGGGCGCCTTCGTCGTGGGGGTGAAGACCGGCTCCGGCAGACGCGACCCGTCAACCAGCCTCTCGGGCAGCACCACTCCGGAGACCGAGCCTGCGGCGCGGTACTCCTCCAGGCCGCCCCCGGTGAGGTAGGCCCGCGCGATCGCCTCGACCTTGAGCATGTCGAGCTTGCGCACGAGCACGGCCCGCCCGGCCACGGCGGCCGGCACGTCGGTCGACACCACGTGGTTGGGGACGAGGTCGGACAGCTGGTCGAACCACCACAACGACAGCCGTGTCAGCACCGCGCCCTTGTCGGGGATCTCCGGCGACATCATCCAGTCGTAGGCCGAGAGCCGGTTCGACGCGACGAGCAGGAGCTGGTCGGGGACCAGCGCGCCGTCGTCGTCGACGGGGGCATAGAGGTCGCGGACCTTGCCGGAGTAGATGTGCTCGTAGCCGGGCAGGTGAAGAGGAAGGTCGGTCACGCGGACAGCCTGCCACCTGCTGAGTCGATCGGGCACGCCGCGCTCAGGGGGGATGGGCAGCGTCATGAGAGGGCCTCCTTGAGGGCGTCGATCTCGATCAGGTGGGTGAGGCTCTGCCGGGCGCGGTGCAGGCGCGACTTCACGGTCCCGTGCGGCACACCGAGGGCGGCCGCTGCCTCGGCGATGGAACAGTGCGACCAGACGACCAGCTCGATCGCCTCGCGCTGAACCGGGGGCAGACACTCCAACGCCCGGCGCACCTCGCTCATGCGTCGTTCGTCGTCGACGCGTGCAGCGGTGGCCCCGGCGTGGTCGGCGGCGACAGCACCGCCGGCGTCCGCCTCGATGCGTCCCTGGAGCAGCCACCGCCGGCGAGCGGAGCGCGCGAGGTTGGCGCACTCCTGGCTCGCCATCACGAGCAGCACAGCCCGTGCCGTCTCCGCCTCCAGCCGGTCGACCGTGCCGGCGCAGGCCCGGCGCCACACAGAGGTGAACGTCGCCTGGACGACGTCCTCTGCAGCCGCCCAGGACGCCGTGCGCCTGAAGGCGAAGTTGTACACGGCGTCGCAGTGCCGTCGGTAGAGCGCGGTCAGCGCGGCGCCGTCGCGGTCGGCCAGCCGCGACCACAGCACGCGGTCGGTCGGGCTGTCGTCCGGCACCGTCCTCGGCCCTCCTCGGATCACGGGGATCACGCTCATGCCTGGGAGAGTCCGGCTGAGGCCGGCAGGTTCGGGTCAGCGGACGGAAAGTTGGCCGCGCTCCGCCTTGAGCGCGATGTCGGTGCGGACGCGGGCTCCGGCGAGCTCGATGAGGGACACCGCGTCGTATGCCGCTGACCTTGCCTTCGTGAGGTCGCTGGCCACTGCGAGGACGTTGAGGACGCGCCCCCCGGCTGAGACGAGCGCGCCCGTCTCGTCGCGCTTCGTGCCGGCGTGCAGCACGACGACCCCGGGGATCTCGGCGGCGGCGTCGAGCCCGGTGATGGGGTCGCCGGTCCGCGGTGCCTCCGGGTATCCGTCGGAGGCGATGACGACGACGACCGCGTGGTCGTCCGACCAGCGCAGCCGGCCGAAGCCCTCCAGCTCGCCGGTGGCCGCGGCGAAGAGCAGCTGGGCGAAGGGCGACTCGAGCAGCGCGAAGCTCGCGTGCCCGTCGGGGTCGCCGAAACGGGCGTTGAACTCGATGACCTTGGGTCCACGGGCCGTGAGCGCCAGCCCGACGTAGAGCGTCCCCACGAAGGGTGTGCCGCGGCGGTGCATCTCGTCGATCGTCGGCTGCGCGACCCGGGCGATGATCTCGTCGGCGAGACCGCGGGGTGCCCAGTCGAGCGGGGCATAGGCCCCCATGCCGCCGGTGTTGGGGCCGAGGTCACCGTCGCCGATCCGTTTGAAGTCCTGGGCCGGCAGGAGCGCCACGACCCGGGTGCCGTCGGAGATGCAGAAGACCGACACCTCGGGGCCGTCGAGGAACTCCTCGACGACGACGCGCCCACCGTCCTTGGCGAGGCAGCGCTCGGCGTGGCGCAGCGCGTCCTCGCGGGAGTCGGTGACGAGGACGCCCTTGCCCGCAGCGAGTCCGTCGTCCTTGACGACGTGCGGGGTGCCGAGCGAGTCGAGAGCGGACGCCACCTCGTCCAGGCTCGTGCAGACGTGGGCCAGGGCGGTCGGCACCTCGGCGGCCGCCATGACCTCCTTGGCGAAGGACTTGCTGCCCTCGAGCATCGCGGCCGCAGCGGAAGGTCCGAACACCGCGAAGCCGGCTGAGCGGCATACGTCCGCCACTCCTGCCACGAGCGGCGCCTCCGGGCCGACGACGACCAGGTCGATGTCGTGCTCGCGCGCGAGCGCGGCGACGGCCTCGCCGTCGAGGATGTCGACGGGCACGCAGAGCGCGGTCGCGTCGATGCCGGGGTTGCCCGGCGCCGCGATGACCGCGTCCACCTCCGGGTCGGCCGCGATGGCCTTGACGAGGGCGTGCTCACGGGCACCGGAACCGAGGACGAGGACCTTCACGGCGGCCAGCCTATTGGCTCACTCTCCGAGGCGACGACGCAGTCCGGCGCGCACCTGCGGCCACTCGTCGACGAGGATCGAATGGACCGCCGAGTCGCGCCAGCTGCCGTCCGGCCGGCGCACGTCGCGGCGGGTGATCCCCTCGAACGTCGCTCCGAGCTTGACGATGGCGGCCCGCGACCGGGCGTTGACGACGTCGGTCTGCAGCTTCACCCGGCCGAAGCCGCAGGTCTCGAAGGCGTGGGCGAGCAGGAGGAACTTCGCCTCCGGGTTGACGGCGGTGCCCCACCAGCGTGAGCCGTACATCGTCCAGCCGAGGTGGACGTGCTCCCGTTCCGTGTCGACGTCGCCCAACGAGGTGGTGCCCACCACGGTGCCGGCCGCGCCGAGCCCCGAGTCCTCGACGAGGCGGATCGTGTAGGCAGTGCGACCCGTCCCGTCCGGCTGCCGCGCGGCGATCGCGGCCGCCACGACGGCCTCGAGCTGCGCCATCGACGCGGGCGGTTGGGCCATCTGGTAGCCCTGCGAGTAGACCACCGGATCGCGGTGGACCGGCCAGAGTCCGCCGGCGTCCTCGGGCCGCATCAGGTCGAGTCGCACGACGCGGCCGACGAGCGGGTGACCCGTTGGTGGGATGCAACGGTTGGCAGCCATGGCATGACAGTAGACTTGATGGTTCCCGCGCCCCCACTCCGGGCGCCCCGTTGAACCATTGGATGGCAGTGAGCTCTTCGTCCGCCCAGACCCGTTCGGCCAGCGCGCCCGACCACGACAGCGCCGTCCCGGACGTCGTCGCGCAACAGATCGCGATCGAGCAGTCGCACGTCGACCGCGTCTTCGCCGAGCTCGAGAAGGCCGGGTTGCGCGCCGACGTGGTCAAGGCCGAGGGCCTGGCGCGCACCCAGTTCGGTCGGTCCGTCGAGACGGGCGACGCGGAGGGGGCGGGTCTCTTCGAGCGCGACGCCCTGATGTTCCACGCGGCCCGGCGGCGCAGCATGCTCGACACGCAGTACGAAGGCCTCGTGTTCGGCCGGCTCGACATCGACCACGACATGGGCAGCGCGGCCACGAGCGAGGACCGGGAGGTCCGCTACATCGGGCGCCTGGGAGTGCGCGACGACGACTACGAGCCGCTCGTCATCGACTGGCGCGCCCCGGCTGCCTCGCCGTTCTACCGCGCCACTCCCGTGCAGCCGATGGGTGTCATCCGGCGCCGGGTCCTGCGCAGCAAGGGCCCGCGGGTCATCGGGGTCGAGGACGACCTCATGGTGCCCGAGGCCCCGGACGACCTCGTCGTCGTCGGCGACGGTGCCCTCATGGCCGCGCTGACCCGCTCTCGCGGCGAGCGGATGCGTGACATCGTCGCGACGATCCAGGCACACCAGGACGAGGCGATCCGGGCCAGCGCGCGTGGCATCACCGAGATCACCGGCGGCCCCGGGACCGGCAAGACGGTGGTCGCCCTGCACCGCGCTGCCTACCTGCTCTACTCCGAGCGGCGCCGCTTCGAGTCCGGCGGGATCCTCGTCGTCGGCCCCTCCGGCGCCTACACCGCCTACATCGAGCGGGTCCTGCCGTCGCTCGGTGAGGAGTCGGTGACGCTCCGCGCCCTCGGCGACGTCGTCGACGCCGTGGACACGGAGCGCCTCGACCCGCCGGAGGTCGCCCGGCTCAAGGGGTCGACCCGGATCCGCACCCTGCTGGCCAACGCCGCCCGGGGCCGCGTCCCGGAGGGGCCGACCGAGTTCCGTGCCTTCGTCGCTGGGCGGGCCGTGCGCCTCGAGGCCCGCGTCCTCGACCGGATCCGCGCGCAGGTGCTGCGCCAGCACCAGCGCAACCTCGCAGCCGCGGCCGCGGAGGCCGCGTTGGGTGAGGCGGCCTGGGCCTCGCTGGGCATCACCGGGGACCGTGAGGCCAAGCAGGAGTTCCTCGACAAGTGGGAGGACCACCTCGACGTCGAGGCGTTCATGGCGACGTGGTGGCCGCAGGTCGACCCGCGCGAGGTCCTGCTCTGGCTCACCGACCGCGACCTGGTCCGCCGCCACGCCCGCGGGTCCCTCGACGACAGGTCGGCCGGCCTGCTCGCCGAGTCCTTCGCCACGGCCCTCGAGACCGGCACCTGGTCGGTGGCCGACGTCGCGCTCATCGACGACCTCGCCGGCCGGCTCGGGCCGGTGCAGGACGCTCCGAAGGAGGAGCGCGGCTTCTACGAGATCGAGGAGCTCGAGGACCTCAGCCAGTACGGCGTCACCGAGGTGCAGCCCGTCTCGGGCCCGCGCGAGACCCGCGCCGAGGTCATCGCCGAGGACCCGCGCGGACGCCTGCTCGCCGGCCGCGTCGGCAAGCCGGACGAGTACGCCCATGTTCTCGTCGACGAGGCACAGGACCTGTCCCCGATGCAGTGGCGGATGGTCGGGCGGCGCGGCCGGCACGCCTCCTGGACGGTCGTCGGCGACGCCGCGCAGGCCTCGTGGACCGATCTCGAGGAGGCGGCAGCGGCTCGCGACGAGGCGTTGGGGACGCAGTCGCGCCAGCGGTTCCACATGGACACCAACTACCGCAACGCGCGCGAGATCTTCGACTATGCCGCCCAGATCGTCCGCCGGCAGGTGCCCGACGCCGACATCCCCAACGCGGTCCGCGAGACGGGACACGACGTCGTCGAGGGACCGCTCGGTCCGGACCCGGTCGCGTCAGTGCGGGAGGCGGTCGCTGAGCTCCTCGAGCAGGTGGCCGGGTCGATCGCGGTCGTCACCCCCGAGCCGTATGCCGCTGGGCTGGCTCCGCTCGCCGGCTCGGGAGCGGGTCGTGTCCAGGTCGTCGACCCGATGTCGACGAAGGGCCTGGAGTATGACGCCGTGGTCGTGGTCGACCCCGACCAGATCGCCCGCGAGTCCCCCGGTGGAGTTCGGGTCCTGTACGTCGCCCTGACGCGAGCGGCCCACCGCATGGCCGTCCTGTCCTGACTGAGCGGCTCCCGCCTCTCGGCTCCCCCCGGCTCCCTGGGAGGCCACGGTCTGAGAGGCTTCTCACCCGCTGCGCAGATTGCCCGGCTTGTCCAAGGTAAAGACTTGTTCAAGGAATGCCAGATCCGTGGAATTCACCGTTCCGGGCGAGGGATGATGTGTGGGACGTCGACGGCGTGCGAACCACCCACCCTCCCCGCCGGTCTCTCCCCCCCGAGGCCCCGTCGACGTCCGGCGCAGTCGCGGTCTCCGCGAGCTCGCACCGGGCGGGGGACGTGATGCACCCCCCCTGCATCTCGACCCCCGCCCAGCACCACCACCCACCCAGTCGAAGCCCCGGATCACAACGACGTGGCCGGGGCCTTCGCATGCCCAACGACGATCGAGAGAGCAGTTCGCGACAGGTGGTGCGTGGGTCTCCCCCGCACTCCGTGTCGCGAACTGCTCTCTCGATCGGTGTCGCGAACTGCTCTCTCGATCGGTGTCGCGAACTGCTCTCTCGATGCTCAGGCGGCGCCCAGGAGCCTCCGGACCCGTTCCGCGCCGACGGCGAGCAGCAGCGTGGGGAGCCTGGGACCGGTGTCCTTCGACACGAGCAGCCGGTAGAGGAGCGCGAAGAAGGCCCGTTGCGCCCTGGACAGCTCCGGGTCCTTGACCTTCGCCTCCGGGTCGAGGCCGCGCTGGATCTTCGGGACGGCATAGACGAGGTGGGTCAGACCGTCGAGGGACCAGTGTCGGTCGAGGCCGTCGACGAGCAGGCGCAGGGACTCACGCTGATCGTCGTCGAGGCTGCCGAGCAGCTCGGCGTCCGGCTCGTCGCGGACGATGGTCCGGTCCTCGGCCGGCACGTAGCCGAGCATCCACCGCTCGGCGCAGTCGAGCCGGGGCCGCAGGTCATCCGTCGACGTGATCGGGTTGGTCGGGTCCAGATCGGAGAGGATGCGCACGGCCTGGGCCTCGTCGCCCTGGGTGATGTCGATGACCGAGGCGATCGTCCGGAAGGGCATCGGCCGCGGCGTCGTCGGCAGCGGGCGGACCCCCTCGCCGGTGGCGACCGTCGTGGCCCGCAGGTGGGCGGCCACATCGCCGGGCTGCGGCCCGCCATCCGGGCCAGCCTCGATCTTGCGGACCAGCGCGTCCCACTCGTCGTAGAGGCGCTGCAGCTCCGGGCCGAAGGCGACGTCGAAGCTCTGGTTGGGACGGCGGCGGGCATAGAGCCAGCGCAGCACCTGCGGCTCCATCACCTCGAGGGCGTCGTTGGGGATCGGCACGCCACCCTTCGACGAGCTCATCTTGGCCATGCCGGCGATGCCGACGAAGGCGTACATCGGCCCGATCGGGCGCTCCCAGCCGAAGATCGGCGCGAGGTCCTTGCCGACGACGAAGCTCGAGCCGGGGCTCTGGTGGTCGACGCCGGACGGCTCGAAGAGGACGCGCTCGTGGCCCCAGCGCATCGGCCAGTCGACCTTCCACACGAGCTTGCCGTTGGTGAAGGTGTCGAGGTTGACCTGCTCGACGTGGCCGCACTTGGCGCACTCGTAGGTGAGGTCGTGGGAGTCGTCGTCGTAGGCCGTCACGGTCGTGAAGTCGGTGGCGCAGACTGAGCAGAACGGCTTGAAGGGGTAGTAGCCCGCCCGGCCCTCGCTGCCGTCGTCCTCCGTGGCGGCCCCCGACCCGCGCTCCGCCTCGGTGGCGGCCGCTGCCTGCTCCTCGGTGAGCTTCTGCTGTTGCCCCGACCCGTGGTCCTGCCGCTTGCCCTTGCCGCTCGCGCGCTGCCTGGCCTCGGCGGCAGCCTCGAGCGTGCGGTAGCGCCCGAGGACAGTGTCGATGATGCCGCGCTCGCGCATCGCCTGAAGGACCTGCGCACGGTAGACCCCGGCGCGGTACTGCTCGGTCTGGCTGATCTGGCGCACCTCGATCCCGGTCGCCGCCATGGCCTCGAGGAGCGGCGCCTTGAAGTGCTCGGCCCAGTTCGGGTGCGCAGACCCCTGAGGAGCAGGCACCGACGTTAAGGGCTTGCCGACGTGCTCCTCCCACGACTCGTCGACCCCCGCGAGGCCCTTGGGGACCCGGCGGAATCGGTCGAAGTCGTCCCAAGAGAGGAGGTGTTCGCAGGCGACCCCACGGCGCTTGATCTCGTCCGCCACGAGGTGCGGCGTGATCAGCTCCCGGAAGTTGCCGAGGTGGATCGGCCCCGAGGGGCTGATGCCGGACGCGCAGATGATGGTCTCGATCCCGCGGCGCTGTGCTTCGGCGATGACCTCGTCGGCCAGTCGCGTCACCCAGTCCTCGGGCGCAACCGTGTCGACGACGTGCTCAGAACTATCGATGCTCAACAGGGTTCGCTCTCAGGACGTGGGGTTGAGGGGGTGACGCTCGATGATCTCGTCACGGCCGGGGCCGACGCCGATCGCCGAGACCCTGGCCCCGATGAGCTCCTCGACGCGCAGGACATAGCGCTGCGCCGCCTCCGGCAGCTCCTCGAAGGTCCGGCACGCGGAGATGTCCTCCCACCAGCCGTCGAGCTCCTCGTAGACCGGCTTCGCGTGGTGGAAGTCGCTCTGGTTGACCGGCATCTCGTCGTGCCGCACGCCCTCGACCTCGTAGGCGACGCAGACCGGCACCTTCTCGAGCCCGGTGAGGACGTCGAGCTTGGTGATGACGAAGTCGGTCACCCCATTGATCCGGGTCGCATAGCGGCCGACCACCGTGTCGAGCCAGCCGCACCGGCGCGGGCGGCCCGTGGTGGTGCCGTACTCAGCACCCGTCTTGCGGAGGAACTCGCCGTTGTCGTCGTGCAGCTCGGTGGGGAAGGGCCCCTCCCCGACCCGCGTCGTGTAGGCCTTGAGGATCGCGATGACCGAGTCGATCCGGGTCGGCGGAACCCCCGACCCGGTGCAGGCGCCGGCCGAGACGGCGTTGCTCGAGGTCACGTAGGGGTACGTCCCGTGGTCGACGTCGAGCAGGGTCGCCTGCCCCGCCTCGAAGAGGACGGTCTCGCCGCGGTCGAGAGCCTGGCTCAGCACGAGCGACGCGTCGCTGACCATGGGAGCGAGCCGAGCGGCATACGACAGCAGCTCGGTCACCACCTCGTCGACGTCGGCCGCACGCGTGTTGTAGATCTTGGCGAGCACCTGGTTCTTGAACGCGAGCGCGGCCTCGACCTTCTGGCGCAGGATGTGCTCGTCGTAGAGGTCCTGGACACGGATGCCGATGCGGCTCATCTTGTCGGCGTACGTCGGCCCGATGCCGCGCCCCGTCGTGCCGATCTTGCGCTTGCCGAGAAACCGCTCGGTCACCTTGTCGAGGGTGCGGTTGTAGGGCGGGATGAGGTGCGCGTTGGCGCTGACCTGCAGCTTGCTCGTGTCGACGCCGCGCGCCTCGAGCCCGTCGAGCTCCTCGAAGAGGACGGCGAGGTCGATGACGACACCGTTGCCGATGACCGGGGTGACGTTCGGGGAGAGGATGCCGGAGGGGAGCAGGTGCAGGGCGTACTTCTCCCGCTTGCTGTCCTGCTCGATGACGACGGTGTGGCCGGCGTTGTTGCCGCCGTTGAACTTGACGACGTAGTCGACGCTGCTGCCGAGCAGGTCGGTCGCCTTGCCCTTTCCTTCATCACCCCACTGCGCTCCGACGAGCACGATTGCCGGCATCAGTCCGCCTTCCATTCGCCTGCTGAGCCACCGGCAAGGTTATCGGTTCGTGACACCTGCCCCTTCCGCGTGTTCACAGACCATGCCGTATGCCGCTGGGCTGAGCCCGCGCCCAGGGCTCGCTGCAGGGCCGTCAGGGGACGTCGAGGGCTGTTGACCCCCCGT
The DNA here is from genome assembly GCF_040365325.1 of Intrasporangium sp. DVR. Classification (NCBI taxonomy): domain Bacteria; kingdom Bacillati; phylum Actinomycetota; class Actinomycetes; order Micrococcales; family Intrasporangiaceae; genus Intrasporangium; species Intrasporangium sp. DVR. The sequence continues at coordinate 81,745 of NZ_BAABZW010000005.1, forward strand.
TGATGAACGCGTCGATACCCCACATCTCCCACGGGGTGAAGGCGTAGTCGCTGGCGACCGCGATCCTCCCCCTCGGCGTCACGAGGGCCAGATCGCGCGTGTCGGCCTTGTAGTGCATCTCCGTCACGGTCTCGCCGACGAGGTCACGGAGCTCGGGCGTCAGGTACTTGTCGTCCGGCAGCACGTCGGAGATGAACTCGAACTGCCTCACCTCTCCCGACGGCAGGACGACGCAGGAGGGGCCCTCGAAGTTGACCCGCCATCCCGAGCTGAGGCTCACGCGGAGAGTGCAGTCGAGGGCGATGTGCCTGATCTTGGCTCCCGTCAGGTCGGGGAGGAGGTCGGGCAGCGGGTCGCCGGTGAAGCGGGGGTCGAAGAGCTCCTCGATGTTCACGGGGGGTTCCAGGTTCACGGGGGGTTCCATCCTGTCGGGGTGTCGTAGGTGCCGTCTGGCCTGATGTGGTGGTGGGTCTCGGCGTGCGAGCCGGGCTTGCCGTCGAGCTTCAGTGGCTGCCCGCCCTCGTTGAAAAAGCGGACGTAGCCGTGCGGGTAGTCGATGGTGACCCGCTCGCCGGCCGCTCCTCCGCCGGAGTGCCGCTGGCCGGGATCGTTGATGCGCATGGAGTTCGGGGTGCAGACCTTCGGGGGCGGGCACCGGTCCTGCGGTCGTTGCCAGACCACCCCGTTGCCGTCGTTGGCGATGTGCCCCTTCCACGTCGACCCAGCCGCCCGCGGGCGCAAGGAGTCGGGGATCGGTTGCCCGCCCATCCCGTGGGTGCCGTGCTTGAGCTGGACCTCCTTGAGAAGCATCGAGTCGTTCGCGGCGGCGTGCTTGCCGAGCTGAACCGCCGAGGCCGAGGCCGTGACGGCGCCGCTCGCGATGAGGCCCGCGGAGACGCCATGGACCGGCACCCCGGCCGCGACGCCTGCGCCCGTCAGGTCGAGGGCGACCCCACCGACCTGGCCTCCCGTCCCGAGGATGATCTGGCCGACCCCCACCCCCATGCCGACGACGTCCTCGGGATGCTCGGCCACGGCCTCCACGACGTCAGCAGCGGTGTTGACCACGGGGACGACCACGTGGTTCCAGCCCGCGGTGGCTGCCTCTGCCGCGGCCTCGCGCACCGTGTCCCACCAGTCCGGCTCGGGTGCCTCGTGCTCCCGCTGCTCCGGGGGCCGGAGCGCGTCCTGCAGGAGACCCACGGTGAGCGGCAGCCCCTCGAGCATCCGCACGCCAGCGACGTCGCCGCCCGGCGGCGTGAGCCGCTGGAGGGTTGCAGCGCATCGGGTGGCCGCGGCCGTGAGGTCGCTCTGGACCCGGGCTCGCTCGCGGCCGACAGCGGTCAGCCCAGCCGCCCGGCCTGCGTCGGCCCTCGCGATCGCAGCGGCTCGCAGGGTCGGCTCGAGACCGTTGGCCTGAGCAGCCGCAACCGCGTGCGCGTGCTCGTCGAGGACTGCGTCGGCGCGGGCGCCGAGGCGCCGAGAGGCGGCCTGCGCTCTCTCCAGCTCGTCGGCATAGCCGCGCAAGGCTCGGGCGCCGGCTCCCAGCTGGGGCAGCACCGCACCGCACCGGGCCGCCAGGGTCGCGATCTCCGTCCTCGCCGCCGTTGCCGCGGGGCCGCTCCAGGCAAGGTCCACGTCCTCGACGGCGGTTCCGCGCACCAAGGCCGTGGCCTGTCCGGCGTCGGCAGCCCGGCCCAGTCGGTCCGCGGCGGCGCGCAGCTCGGTCGGGTGCCCCTTCGGGATGGTGACCAGTCCGGCGCCGTCGTTGCGATCAGCGGGCAGTCTCATGGCGCCGATCTGACCGCCGCGATGTCTGCAGCCGCCGCCGGCCCGACCGCACCGGGCACTGGGAGCCCGCTCCTCCCCAGGGCTGCAGCCGCCTCGAGCTCGGTCTCGTGCGCCGACTGCCTGGCCCAGCTCAGCTTCCGCCCGATCGCGGCTGAGGCAGCGGCGGACACGTCGAGGACTTCCAGGTGGGTGCGCACGAACCGGTCCACCGTCTCTCGAAGGTGCACGTCCTCGTCGGCAAGCGCGTGCACGGCCAGCCGCCCGGCGTGGGCCGTGGTGACGGCACAGTGGCGCAGCACGTCGTCGCTGGAGTAGAGGCTGAGGCCCGGACTGGTCAAGGCTCCCTCATCGATTGCGTATCTCACGGGATCAAACGTATGCAAACAGCGTCAAACGAGAGGCGGGTTGTCCACAGCACACTCGACAACCCCGCCGCTGTCGTGGGGCAGACTCGTCCCGTGCACGTCGCCGTCGTGGCAAACCCCGTTGGCGCCCCGACACGCGCCGTGACCCTCATCCAGGACGCCTGCCGCGTCCGAGGGTGGCCGCCCCCGACCGTCCGGGAGACGACGGTCCTCGAACCGGGGGCGCGCCAGGCCCGAGCCGCGCTCAGCGAGGGCGCCGAGCTCGTGGTCGTCTGCGGGGGCGACGGGACGGTCCGCGAGGTGGCAGCCGTCCTGGCCGGCACCGGAGTTGCCCTGGGCGTCGTCCCGCTCGGGACTGCCAACCTCTATGCCCGCAACCTGCACCTGCCTTTCCGCTCCGTCCCCAGAGCAGTGGAGATCGCCCTCGACGGCGAGTCCCGTGACGTCGACCTCGGCCGGGCGTCGTGGGGCCGGCCCGATGGCACCGTCGGCTCCTCCGCCTTCGTGGTCCTGGCCGGCATCGGCCACGACGCCCGGACCATCGAGCTGGTCCGGCCCGGCCTGAAGCAGCACGCGCAGTGGATGGCCTACTTCGTGCCCGCCATCGTCACCCTGGGCTCGCCCCTCCTGCCCATGGCGATCAGCCGTGACGGCAGCCCGGCGGAGCGGCGCCGCGTGTGGTGCGTCCTGGCCGGGAACGTGGGTCGCATTCCGCTCGGCATCGAGGTCCTGCCCGGGGCGAGGGTCGACGACGGCCTGCTCCACCTTGCCGTCGTGGCCCCTCCGCGTGTCGTGGGCTGGGTCCCGATAGCACTCAAGGGGCTGTTGCACTGGCCGGGCCACGTCCCGGGCCTGGACTACTCGACCGCCCGGTCGGTGCGCGTGGAGACGGACGTTCCCCTGACCATCCACGTCGACGGGGATGAGCATGCCGGGGTGGTGTGGCTCGAGGGGACGGTCGAGCCCCGCGTCCTCCGCGTCCACCATCAGCGGCCCTGAGGTGCGATGGTGGTGAGGTGCTGATCGAGGACCTCGCCCGACTGCGCCGGGCTCGCGACACCATGGATCGCGACTACGCCGAGCCGCTCGATGTCGCCGCGCTGGCTCGCGTCGCGCTGATGTCGCCCGGACACTTCTCCCGCAGCTTCCGCACCGCCTTCGGTGAGACGCCCTACAGCTACCTGATGACCCGCCGGATCGAGCGCGCCAAGGCCCTCCTCCGGCGGGGTGACCTGTCCGTCACGGAGGTGTGCTTCGCCGTCGGCTGCACCTCGCTCGGCTCGTTCAGCTCACGGTTCACGGAGCTGGTGGGCGAGACCCCGAGCGCCTACCGGGCCCGCAACCATGACGACGGGGCAGCGATCCCGCCGTGCATCTCCAAGCTCTACACCAGACCGGTCAGGATCCGAGAAGCCAAACCGTCGACCCGCCCCTAGCGTGAGCGCATGGCAATCACCCTCTCCACCTGCTTCATCGCCGTCGACGACCACGACACCGCGCTGCCCTTCTACCGAGACGTCCTCGGCCTCGAGGTCCGCAACGACGTCTCCTTCGAGGGGATGCGCTGGGTCACCGTCGGTTCGCCGGCCCAGCCGGACGTCTCCATCGTCCTCGAGCCGCCGCTGGCCGACCCGAACGCATCGGCCGCCGACCGCCAGGCGATGACCGAACTGCTGGCCAAGGGGCTGCTCCGGGCGGTGATCTTCTCGACGGATGACTGCGACTCGACCTTCGAGCGCATCCGAGCCGCGGGCGGCGAGGTGCTGCAGGAGCCGATCGACCAGCCCTACGGCGTCCGGGACTGCGCCTTCCGCGACCCGTCGGGAAACATGCTGCGCTTCAACCAGCCGCGAGCCTGACTCCTGTCGGGATCGCCTCCGGGCTCCGGCGCCGGCCGCGGGTCCGCAGGTGCCACCCGTATGCGAGGGCGCCTCCGGGGATCTCGCAGGCGAAGGTGAAGAAGCTGAAGAGCAGCACGCCCGCGACGGAGACGACGGGGTCACCGCCGAGGGCGATGAGCACCGCGGCCGTGCCCGTCTCCGCGAAACCGGTGCCCCCTGGGGTCAGGACCACCGTCGTCAGCATGCGCCCGCACGCGTACGCAGCGGTCACCTCCGCCCAGCCGAGCTCGCTGCCCACCACCGCGAGGCAGCCCCACATGAGGACTCCCTGGAGCACGACGTACGAGATCATCCCCACGACCAGGCCACCGCGACCGCGTCGCAGCAGCTCGACGGCACTCGCCCGCTGGGTCGCCAGCGCGTCCTCCAGTCCCTCCAGTCCCTCGAGCCGCTCGGTCGCCGGCCGGCCGATGACCCGGGCCAGTGAGCGCACCGACCCGGCAACGGCCGCGGTGAGCCGGGATGCGAAGGCGTCGTTTGCGAGAGCGGCGACGAGCAGCCCGACGACGAGGGCGCAGAATGCGGCACCCACACCGGCGGCGACGAGGACGGGGCCGCTGACTCGGGCCCCGACGACGAGGAGCCCGACCAGCCCGACGAGCGGCAGCGCCAGGCGGGCCAGGACGTTCCAGATGCCCGTGACCGCCGTGAAGAGGGCGATGGCGCCGTTCGTGAAGCCGTACTGTCGAGCCATCGCCCACGTGATGCCCACGCCGGCGGCACCACCGAAGGGCACGAGGTTGGACACGCCGCTGCCCACGAGGTTGAGCACGAAGCCCTGGCCCTTCGTCAGCCCCGGCAGTGACGCGGCCAGGACGAAGGAGTAGGCCCACAGACCGACCAGCCAGAGGCCGGTCAGGGCGGCCAGCTGCCAGAGCGGCACGGAGCCGACGGCGTGCAGCGTCGACTGCCACGACGCACCGGTCATCGCCGGCAGGACGAGGAGCAGGAGCACCACGAGGACCGCGAGCGAGGCACCGGTCTGGGCCGTGCGCCGGCCGGTCCATCGCGGACGTGGCGTGCGCTGGTCGGTCAGGGTGGGCGTCACGCGGGGGATCGTCCGGGCGGTCACGGGCTGCGTCGTCATGGTCGTCATGCGGGTGCTCTCTGGAGGGTTCGGTTCCGGACTGAAGAGCTCGGGAGGCGGCCAGGTGATACGCCACCGGCTCGTCCGGTTCTCGCATCTCCAGCCTCGGCCCTCATCGGCCAGCCCGACATTGGGGTCGACCCCGGTGTGGCTCAGGGTTTGCCCTGCCCTTTCCCGGCTGCGGTGCCTACGCTTGTGAATCGGCCCAACTGTCGCTGCCACTCGCCACGCCTGCGTCCAGAAAGGTTCCGCCCATGAGCGACCACGACCCCGCCCAGCCGTGCTCCGTCGTCGGCGCGGACGAGCTGACGACGGGCGACCCGACGCCCGGCATGACCCGCCACGTGGCACTGCACACCGAGACGATGTGGTCCGGCACCGTCGACACCGAGGCGGGTGCGGTGTCCGCCTGGCACCACCACGGTGAGCACGACACGACGATCTATGTCGTCTCCGGCCGGATGCGCCTCGAGTCCGGGCCCGGTGGTCACGAGGTCATCGAGGCGGAGCCGGGCGACTTCGTCCGTGTCCCCGCCGGCGCCATCCACCGCGAGTCCAACCCCGGCGGCGACACGTCGCACGCTGTCATCGTCCGGTGCGGCCACGGCACCCCGACGACCAACGTCGACGGTCCGGCGCCGGGCTGAGTCACCCCGGGCCTACCTCGCCTCGGGATCGGGCTGGTGGATGCCGAAGGTGTTGCCCTCGGGGTCGAGGTAGTAGCCCTGCCAGGCCATGCCGGTCAGCGCCATCTTGGGCAGCGCGACCTGTCCACCGGCGTCGAGGATCCGGCGCTCCGTCGCGTCGTAGTCCTCGACCCCCATGGTGCACACATAGGCGTTCGTGCCCTGCCCCTGACCTGGCGCAGGCGCGGGGCGCTGGAGCAGGCCACCGTTGATGCCCGGTTGATCGTCGGGTCCGGTGACGACGCCCCAGTACGGCGAGCCGGTGAACTGGCCGTAGTCCTCGAAGGACCAGTCGAAGACCGCTCCGTAGAACGCCTTCGCCCGTTCGAGGTCGTCGGCCTGGATCTCGAAGTGCACGACACGGGACATGCTGTCTCCTCAGGTGGCCGGTTCGGGTGAGAGCCCAGTGTCCGGCAATCCTGCCCAGCCTGACCAGACTCGGCCGGCAGCCCAGCGTGAGCCTGCCGTCGCGGCGCCCTGCCCGCGTCGGGTCACCGCACCCCCGACTCCGCGGCCGCCTCCAGGCCCGCGGGATCGATGACGACCACCTCGCTGCCGCGCACCGTGATGAGTCCGGCCTCGGTGAAGGCCGCCAGCCTGCGACTCAGCGTTTCCGGCGTCGTGCCGAGCAGGGAGGCGATGTCCTTCTTGGCCAGGGGCAGCCGGACGACGAGCCGCCCAGCCTGGTGCTGGGCCGGCAGCCCCATGAGGTATCCGGCGAGACGGGACTCGACGTCGGCGGAGGTGAGGTCGGCGATGAGCCGCTCGGCGGCATCGAGCCGGCTCGTCACCGTGTGCAGCATCCGCACCGCGATGTCGGGGAACTGCGCCACGAGCGTCGCCAGGTCCTGGTGCTCGAAGCTGCAGAGCTCGACATCGGTCAGCGCCGTGGCCCAGTCGTCCGGCCTGGCACCGGTCACGAAGGCCGTCTCCCCGATGAAGTCGCCCGGCTCGAGGACCCGCAGGAGCTGCTCGTGACCGTTCGGTGCCAGATGGCTGATCTTGACCCGGCCGTGGTGGACCACGAGCAGGTGTGAGACGTCCTCCCCCGGCCGGTGGATGGCCTCGCCGCGTCTCCGTCGGAGCGGCCGCGCGTGCGTGGCCACCTCCTCCTGCTCCTCGGGGGACAGCCCCGTGAAGAGCGGCACGATCCCCACGCACGACGTGCCGGGCCGATGACTCACGAGCGGGCTCCCTCCCCTCATCCGGCAGGCTCGCGGCCTAGGTGTCCGCGGGGTCCTTGACCAGGGTCGAGGCCCAGTCGGGGACGAACTTCGACACGGCGATGGGCGGTCGCTGGTAGCCGGTGCTCGGCAGCCGCCGGGGAAGCTGCACCTTGGCCCGCTGGTCGCCGACGTCGGCATAGGGGATCGAGGAGAGCAGGTGACGGATCATGTTGAGACGGGCCTGCTTCTTCGAGTCCGAGGCGACGTGGTGCCACGGCGCGAACGGCGTGTCCGTGTGCACCATCATCTCGTCCTTGGCGCGCGAGAAGTCTTCCCACCGGGTGATCGACTCGAGGTCGATCGGTGACAGCTTCCACTGGCGCAGCGGGTCGTGCAGCCGCTTCCGGAAGCGCTCGAGCTGCACGTCGTCCGACACCGAGAACCAGTACTTGCGCAGGTGGATGCCGTCATCGACGAGCATCTGCTCGAAGATCGGGCACTGCCGCATGAAGCGCTGATGCTCCTCCGGAGTGCAGAAGCCCATGACCTTCTCGACCCCGGCGCGGTTGTACCAGCTGCGGTCGAAGAGGACCATCTCGCCGGCCGCGGGCAGGTGCTCGATGTAGCGCTGGAAGTACCACTGGGTCTTCTCCCGCTCGGTCGGCGCAGGGAGAGCGGCGATCCGAGCGGCCCGCGGCGAGAGGTACTCGGTGATCCGTTTGATCGTGCCGCCCTTGCCGGCGGCGTCGCGACCCTCGAAGACGACGACGACCCGGGCCCCCGTGTCCTTGATCCACGTCTGGAGCTTGCCCAGCTCACCCTGCAGGCGGTAGAGCTCCGCCTCGTAGACCCGGGTCGGGATCTTCGTCGTCCGGAACCGGGCACCCTCGGACGCCTCGTCGCCGGCGCTCGCTCCCTGAGTCGCGGGGGGATCCTTCGGGACCGCGCTGTCCTTCGGCGTCATCCCGTCAGGCTAACCCCGTCGTCGTTCCGCCATGGGCCGTCGGTGCCCTGCTCTTGAGGTCAGAGCAGGTCGGTGAGCTGCCGGCTCGCCCGCTCGCGAACGAGCGCAAGCGCCTCCTGAGCCGTCCGTGCCTCCCTGGCCGCGAGCGCGAGCTCACGACACTCGGCAACCGAGTGGAGCGAGAGGGCCAGCCGCACCACGGGGACCTTGCTCGGCGCCATCGACAGGCTCGAGGCACCGAGTCCGACGAGGACGAGGGCGAGCAGGGGGTCGCCGGCGGACTCGCCGCAGACTCCGATGGGTCGCTCGGCGCGGTCGGCCCCCGCGCAGGCGGCCGCAATGACGTCGAGGACGGCGGGCTGCCACGGGTCGAGCAGGTCGGACAGCGCACCCTGCATCCGGTCCGCGGCCATGGTGTACTGCGCCAGGTCGTTGGTGCCCAGGCTGCCGAAGTCGACCTCGCCGAGCACGTGACCAGCACGCAGGGCGGCGCCGGGCACTTCGATCATCACGCCGGCCTGGGGGAGGCCGTTCTCACGGACCCGCCGCGCGAACCACGCGGCTTCTTCCGCGGTGGCCACCATCGGGGCCATGACCCGGACGTCGGCGCCGGTCTCGCGGGCGGCGACGGCGAGCGCTTCGAGCTGGGCGTCGAGCAGCTCGGGTCGCTCCGCCGAGAGGCGCAGTCCGCGGCGGCCGAGGGCAGGGTTCTCCTCGGGTCCCAGGTCGGCGAAGGCGAGCGGTTTGTCGGCCCCCGCGTCCAGGGTGCGCACCACGACGCGCCGGGCGCCGAACGGCTCGAGGACCTGCCGGTAGATCTCGGTCTGCTCCGCCACGGTGGGTGCCTTCGCCGCCGAGAGGAAGACGAACTCGGTGCGGAAGAGGCCGACCCCCTCGAGGTCCAGGGCCCCGGCGGCGACGGCGTCCTCGACCCCACCGATGTTGGCCAGGAGGGCGACCGCCGTGCCGTCCCGGGTCAGCCCCGGCCCGGACAGGGCGGCGAGGGCCTCCGCCCGCCGCTGCGCCCGGACTCGCTGTGCCTCGACGAGCGCCCGGTCGGGATTGAGTGTCACCTCACCGGTGTCGCCGTCGAGGGCGACCGGCACACCAGGCATGATCGCCGTCGCCCCGGGCACCTGGACCACGGCGGGGATCCCCATCTGGGCGGCGAGGATCGCCGTGTGGCTCGTCCGGCCGCCCGCCTCGGTGATGATGCCGACGACGAGCGCGCGGTCCAGGGTCGCCGTCTCGGCCGGAGCCAGGTCCTCAGCCACCACGACGCTCGGCTCGGTGAAATGGGGCACGCCGGGGGCGGGCACTCCGAGGATGGCGGCGACGGCCCGCGATCCGACGTCGCGCAGGTCCGTGACGCGTTCGGCGAAGAGTCCCCCCAGGGCCTCGAACTGCGCGGCGTACTCCTCCACGGCACCGGAGACCGCGTGAGCGGGACCGAGACCGGCGTGGAGCAGCTTGCCGGCCGCCTTGGCCAGTCCCTTGTCACGTGCGATCAGCGCGGTGGCCCTGAGGATCTGCTGCGCGGTGTCGTCGGCCGCGGAGGCCTTGTCCTCCAAGGACCGCGCGACCGACTCGAGGGCAGCCTTCACGTCGAGCAGGGCGGCCTCGGGGTCCGTCGGCGCCGCCTCGTCGGCCGGAGGCCGGACCGGCGGTGCGACCTGCACCACCGGTCCGTAGGCCGTCCCCGGGCTGACCCCGATGCCGTGCGTGGTCTCTGGCGCCGACACGACGGCTACTCCGCGTCGAGGTCGCGCGAGAGCAGCGCGACGAGGGAGTCGAGCGCTTCGTCGGCGCCGTCACCATCGGCGGTGAGGACAACCTCCTCGCCGAACTTCGCGCCGAGGGCCATGACGCCGAGGATGCTGGTGGCGTCGACGGGGTCCTCACCGGGCCGAGCGATCTCGACGTCCAGTCCGGAGTTGCTCGCTGCTTCGACGAAGAGGGCGGCCGGGCGGGCATGGAGGCCCACCGAGGAGGCGATGGTGACGGTGCGGGTTGCCATGGGTTGAGTCTCCTTCGACGTGGTGTGGGTCACACCCGGTTAGACAGTAGCGGCAGCGTCGACCGCGGCGAGGTTGCGCTCGCGGGACTTGAGGGCGACGACGATCCCCGTCATGACCAGGACCCCGATGGCGAGGGCGAGGAGGAAGAGGAGGAAGTTGCCGATGAGGGGCAGGACCCAGATGCCTCCGTGGGGGGCCCGGAGGGAGGCACCGAACACCATGGCCAGCGCCCCGGTGACGGCGGAGCCGATGACGGAGGAGGCGATGATGCGAACCGGGTCGGCGGCGGCGAACGGGATCGCGCCCTCGGAGATGAACGACAGGCCGAGCAGCCAGGCGGCCTTGCCGTTCTCGCGCTCCGGCTCGGAGAAGAGCTGCGGGCGCACGGTCGTGGCCAGAGCCATGGCGAGCGGGGCCACCATGCCCGCGGCCATGACGGCCGCCATGATCTTCAGCTGCGTGGAGTCGGAGGCCGCTCCCGCGGTGGAGAGCCCTGCGGTCGCGAAGCCGTAGGCGACCTTGTTGACGGGACCGCCGAGGTCGAAGCCCATCATCGCGCCGAGGATCAGGCCCAGGAGGAGGACTCCGGTCCCGGTCATCCCGTTGAGGCCGTCGGTCATCCACTCCATCAGGTTGGTGATCGGGCGGCCGAGGACGGTGATGAACAGACCGAGGGTGAGCAGCGAGGAGACCAGCGGGATGACGACGACGGGCATGACGCCGCGGACGCCCTTGTGGACGTTCCAGCCGGACACCCACCGAGCGATGAAGCCGCCGAGCAGGCCGGTGACGATCGCGCCGAGGAACCCGGCATTCATCTGGTGGGCGACGAAGCCACCGACGATGCCGGGCACGAGGCCGGGGCGGTCGGCGATGGCGAAGGCGATGAACCCCGACAGGATCGGCAGGAGGAAGCCGAACGCAGCGCCGCCGATGACGAAGAACAACGCGGCCCACGACGTCAGGCTCAGCGCGTTGAAGTTCTGGGTGATGTTGTACTCACCCTCGGCAGTCAGACCGTACTTGACGATCTCGATCGCACCGGACTCCCCCAGGGCGGCCTGGGCGAGCATGAACGACAGGGCGATGAGGATGCCGCCGGCGGCGACGAACGGGATCATGTAGGACACACCCGTCATGAGCCACTGGCGCACCTTCGTCGCGGTGCTCGCGCCCTCCTCGACCTTGGTCACGAGGCCGCCCGAGGAGCCGGCCGCGGCAGCGGCTGCGACGGCCGCCTCGGCCCTGCTCGGGTCGGCGTCCCACTCGGCGACGAGCTGCTCGGCCTGGGCGACCAGCGCCGGACCGTCCGAGATGCCCTTCTTGACACCGACGTCGACGATCGGCTTGCCCGCGAAGCGTCCCGCGTCCTTGACCGGCAGGTCGTGGGCGAAGATCACGGCGTCGGCGGCAGCGATGTCGGCGGCGGGGATCGGCTTGGAGCCCGCGGACCCCTGCGTCTCGACGACGATGCTGTGGCCGGCTGCCTTCGCAGCGTTCTCCAGGCCCTCCGCGGCCATGTAGGTGTGGGCGATGCCGGTCGGGCACGACGTCACGGCGACGATGCGCAGGGAGCGCGCGGGCGCGACGGCGTCGTCTGCGACGACGGGAGGAACAGATGGTGTCGTATGCCGCTGGGCCGGCTCAGCGGCATACGCCGCCTCTGCCTGCGGCTGGGTCGCCTGCGGCGCGTCGAGCGCGACCTCGGCACTGACGATCTCCACGACCTCGGCCTCGGAGGTCGCGGCCGCGAGGGCGGCCTTGAAGTCCTTCTTCATCAGGGCGCGGGCGAGCTTGGGCAGGACCTGCATGTGCGCCTCGCCCCCGCCTTCGGGGGCAGCGATGAGGAAGACCAGTGAGGCCGGACCGTCCTTGGCGCCCCAGTCGATGCCGTCGAGCGCCCGACCGAAGACGAGCGACGGCTCGGTGATCGCGGCACTGCGGGCGTGCGGGATGCCGATGCCGCCGGGGAGGCCGGTGGCCATGGTCTCCTCACGACGACGGACGTCGTCGAGGAACTGGTCGAGGTCGGTGCACCGGCCGGTCGCGACGAGTCGCTCGGCGAGCGTCCGGGTCGCCTCGTGGCGGTCGGCACCAGCGAGGTCGAGGACGACCTGCTCTTCGGTGATGAGGGACATGAGCGGATCCTTTCGGGGGTTCAGCGAGCGAGGCGCCGGGAGAGGTCGGGGCGGTGGGTGAGGTCCACCCGGATGGCGGCCACGTCCTCGGGGGAGGGCACGCTGCTTCCGGGGAGGGTGACGGCGGCCGCGCCCCATGCGACGCCGGTGGCGAGTGACTCCGCGGGGCCGAGCCCGCTCGACAGGCCGTGGAGCAGGCCGGCGAGCAGGCAGTCGCCGGCGCCCACGGTGGACAGGGGTGTGGTGACCGTGGCCACGGCGTGGACGCACTCGTCACCGGTGACGAGCAGGGCCCCGTCAGCGCCGAGGCTGACGGCGACGATCTCGATGCCGGTGGCCAGCAGGTCGCGGGCGGCGGCGTCGACGTCGGCGAGGGTCGGCAGGTCGCGTCCGACCGCCTCGGCCAGCTCCTCGTGGTTGGGCTTGATCAGGGTGGGTGCGGCGGCCAGGGCCGCGGCCATGGGCTTCCCGGAGGAGTCGATCGCGACGCGGCGGCCGGTGGCCCGGACCCGGCGGACGAGGTCAGCGTAGAAGTCGGTCGACACCCCGGGCGGAAGGCTGCCGCAAGCGGCGACCCACGCTGCGTCGGTGGCGGACTCACGCGTCGCGACGATGAGGGCGTCGACCTCGGCCTCGGACAGCGCAGGGCCGGGCTCGTTGAGCTTGGTCGTCGTGCCGTCGGGCTCGAGGACGCTGATGTTCAACCGGACGGCGCCCCCGACGCGGACGGCCCGGTGGGGGACGTGGGCCGCGTCGAGGAGCTCCTCGAGGAGGTGACCCTCGGGGCCACCGCTCGGCAGCACCGCCATCGTCGGCACCGACTGCGCCGCGAGCGCGCGCGACACGTTGACCCCTTTGCCGCCCGGGTCGATCCGGCTCGCGGTGGCCCGATGGACCTCGCCCCGGCGCAGGGCGTCGATGGAGATCGCACGGTCGACGCTGGGGTTGGGGGTCAGGGTGACGATCATGCGGTCACGACCTGCGGGCCGGCGGCGCGGATCTCCGCGGCCACGTCGTCGTCGAGGTCCGCGTCGGTGATCAGGATGTCGACGTCCGCGAGATCCGCGAAGCGGTGCAGGTGGGCGTCGCCGGCCTTGCTCGAGTCGCTGAGCACGACCGTGGTGCGGGCCGAGCGGACCATCGCGCGCTTGACGAGGGCCTCGGACTGGTCGGGGGTCGTGAGACCCCGCGAGACGGAGAACCCGTTCGTGCCGATGAGCGCGACGTCGACGACGACGTCGGCGAGGGCCCGGGTGGCCCAGTCACCGACCGCGGCGCCGGTCTGCCCGCGCACACGACCTCCCAGCAGGTAGAGAGAGATGCCCGGGTGGCTGGCCAGCATCGAGGCGGCGGCAACGCTGTTCGTGAGGACGGTGAGGTCGAAGTCGGGCGGCAGCAGCTCGACCACGGCGAGGGTGGTCGACCCGGCGTCGAGGATGATGCTGCCGCCGACCGGAAGCTCATCAAGGGCACGGGCGGCGATCCGGCGCTTGACGTCGGTGAGGCGACCAGACCGGGTCGCGAGTGACGGCTCGACCTCGAGACGGTCGACGGGGATCGCGCCTCCATGCACCCGCCGCAGCGAACCGCGCCGCTCGAGGGCCGTCAGGTCGCGGCGGATCGTCTCGGTCGCGACGCCGAGGCTGTCGGCCAGTGCCGCCACCTCGACCCGGCCGTCACGTCGCGCCTCGGCGATGATGCGCTGCTGCCGCTCTGCTGCGTACATCAGACTCCCTCGTCATCGCGCCACCGCTCCTGGTTGCGGCGGCCTCAGACCAAGAAGACCACACGAGCGGGCACATGTAAATAGATTCGGGCGCCCGTTTCTGTGGCTTTGGTGAGGAGGGTGCGTGGCGGGGGTCAGCCGACGTTCTTCAGGCGGCCCCAGGCGTGCCAGCGATCGATGTCGATCCACGCGCTGACTCGCGGGCGGCCGCGCACCCCGTAGGGCTGTCCGGTGTAGTGCCGGGCGATGCGGTCGATGTCGGCGAGGTCGGCGTCCTCGACCCAGTCGACCACGCGTCCCTGGATGCTGACGTGAGTGATCCAGTCCTGCGGGTCCATGGCGCTGAGGCTGACGCGAGGATCGTTGCGGAGATACTCGATCCGCTTGCGGCCCGAGTCCATGTTGACCAGGATTCGGCCGTTCTCGAAGAGATACCAGGTGGGCACCGACACCGGGTGCCCGTCCGGGCGGACCGAGCTGATGGTCGCGAAGTTCGGCTGCACGAGCATCTCCTCGACCGGAGCCGGCAATGGCGGTCTGGGCACGGGACGTCCTCTCGCTCGACGGTCCCTCGACCCTACGCCGACCGCGGCCTCGGGTCCCCGGCCTGCTGACGCACTGACCCGTCGGGCGGGTCAGTGTTGGTCACCGAACAGCAAGCCGCACTGACCCGTCAGGCGGGTCAGGGTCGGTCACCGAACAGCAAGCCGCACTGACCCGTCAGGCGGGTCAGTGTTGGTCACCGAACAGCAAGCCGCACTGACCCGTCAGGCGGGTCAGTGCGCCAGGGCCAGTGGCATGGTCCGTGGCCCAGCGGAGCCCACCCCACGAGAAGCGGGCCGTACGCCGCTGGCTGAGCTCAGCGGCATACGGCCCGTCGGGGTCGCGCTAGAAGCCGAGCTCGCGCGCGCCCTCCGCAGAACTGTCCCGGAGGAACTGCGCGCAGCGCGCCTCCTCGTCGGTCTCGCCGATCGTCCGCGCCGCTCGGGCCAACGCCGCGAGGGACCGCAGGAAACCACGGTTGGGCTCGTGCGACCAGGGCACCGGCCCCTGACCCCGCCAGCCCGACTTGCGGAGCTGATCGAGCGCACGGTGGTAGCCGGTGCGGGCGAAGGCGTAGGCCTCGACGTCTCGTCCGGCCGCGAGCGCCAGCTCGGCGAGGGTGGCCCAGGCCGCCGACGACGAGGGGATCGCTGCCGCGACGGACGCCGGGTCCTCTCCCGCCGCCAGCCGACCGGTGGCCGGGTCCTCCGGCAGCCGGGTCTCGGGGACACCGAGCAGGTTGCCGTCGCTCACGCGTGCGTCCCGGCCGAGCGGAGCGCCTCGCACGCCTCGACGACGCGCGCAGCCATGCCGGCCTCGCCTGCCTTGCCCCACGCACGCGGGTCATACTGCTTCTTGTTGCCGACCTCGCCGTCGATCTTGAGGACGCCGTCGTAGTTGCGCAGCATCCAGTCGGCGACCGGGCGGGTGAAGGCGTACTGGGTGTCGGTGTCGACGTTCATCTTGATGACGCCGAAGTCGACGGCAGCCGAGATCTCCTCGGGGAGCGAGCCCGAGCCGCCGTGGAAGACGAGGTCGAAGGGCCGGGCGTCGTCACCGAGACCGAGCTCCTTGGCGGCGGCCTGCTGCGCCTGCTGGAGGATCTCGGGACGCAGCTTGACGTTGCCCGGCTTGTAGACACCGTGGACGTTGCCGAACGTCAGTGCCGTCAGGTAGCGGCCGTTCTCGCCGGCACCGAGCGCCTGGATCGTCGCGACGGCGTCCGCCGGGGTGGAGTACAGCTTCTCGTCGATGGCCCCGACGACACCGTCCTCCTCACCGCCGACGACCCCGACCTCGATCTCGAGGACGACGTTGGCGGCCTTGGCCAGCGCGAGGAGCTCCTGCGCGATCTGGAGGTTCTCGTCCAGCGGCACGGCCGAGCCGTCCCACATATGCGACTGGAACCACGGCGTGCCACCCGACGTGACCCGCTCGGTCGACGCGGCGAGGAGCGGACGGACGAAACCGTCGAGCTTGTCCTTCGGGCAGTGGTCGGTGTGCAGGGCGATGCTGACCGGGTAGTTCTTCGCCACCTCGTGCGCATAGGCCGCGAAGGCGATCGAGCCGGCAACCATGTCCTTGACCGTGGGCCCGGAGAGGTACTCGGCGCCACCCGTCGAGACCTGGATGATGCCGTCGGATCCGGCGTCGGCGAAGCCCTTGAGGGCGGCGTTGAGGGTCTGCGAGGACGACACGTTGATGGCGGGGTACGCGAAGGAGCCGGCCTTCGCGCGGTCGAGCATGTCGGCGTACACCTCAGGGGTGGCGATGGGCATTGCTTCTCCTGCGCGTGGGGGTGGAAGGGGCCCTGGTCGGCCCGCTCAGAATCCTGCCACGTATGCCGTCTGACCGGCAGGGTGCCCACATGCCGAAGGGCCATGGCGGATGGGCGAGCGGTTCGAAAGATTCCCCGGCTCCTCTGACAACCCTCCGGCCGTGCCTGGAGTTCTGATGGACATGGCAGCTGCAGCGCCTGGACCACCACCGGCCACGAGGTACGTGGCACAACCCAACTGGGGCCCGACCGACCCGATCCAAGGAGAACCTCACATGTCAACGACACTCCGCGTCCTCGCCGCTGCTGCCCTCTGCGCAGCCCCGCTCATCGGTTCTGCGACTCTCGCCAGCGCAGGTGGTGGCCCCGGCGACACCACGCTCACCAACGGGACCGGGTCGTGGCTCGAGATCGGGCCCGTCCCCGGCCTGCTCGACGGCAACGTCCACCGCGGGGGCGTGGCGTTCCTCGACGACGCCGACCCGCAGCGCCAGGACTTCCGCGACGGCCGGATCGAGGACTGGACCTGCCCCGACGGCGTCCTTCCCCCGGCCCTCTACGCGATCGAGGACCCCGAGTCCTTCCCGGGAACGTCCTGCACGCTTGAGCGCGTCCTGCACCTCGACCTCGACGACACGACCGTGACCGTCGGCGACCGCCTCTCGGGTGCACGCATCACCGGCACCGCGCACGTCAACGACGAGGCAGGTCACGTGGTGACCTCCGTCCCCGTGGATCTGGCGTTCGAGGCCGACGGCGCGGCCCGACGGCAGACGGACGTCTTCCGGTTCCAGGACGAGAACGGCAACTGGCTCACCGACCGCATGGTCTTCACCACGCGAGCTGCGCAGCTTGCCGGGACGGTCGGGACCATCGGGGTCGGTGACGGCGCGGGCGACGCGACGCAGGGCATCCTCAGCACGCAGGAGTCCACCGTCAGGTGACGCCCTCCCCACACCTCGAGTGGCCCTGCCGTCCACAGATCTTGCTGTGGACGGCAGGGCCACTCGAGCGGAATCGAGCCCAGCGGCGCGAGCCCCACCCGCGCGCACCGGTGGCCCGGCCGCTGACCCGGATCAGCGGCCGCTCTGGAGGCGGCGAGCGATCGACGGGATGGCCCGAATGTCGTGCAGTGCGTTCCCGCGGCTGAGGGCCCCCGAGAGGACCATGGGACTGAAGTGCTGGAGTCCAGCCTCGGCCAGCGCCCGCACGCGTGCCACGACCTGGTCAGGGGTGCCCACCATGACGCCGATGGCCACCACCTCGGCAGGCACCGACGCGAGGGCGGACCGGAGGGCGTCCCGTTCGAGCGTCTCGGGCAGCACGTCGACGAAGCCCCGAAACCGCGGTCCCAACGGATGCTCGGCCCCGACCTCGCGCCACACGGCAGCGGGTGTCAACAGAGCGAAGAAGCGGGCCAGTGGGGTGCGCAGCACCCTGCTGACGTCCGCGGCGTCGCGGGCCAGCAAGAGGAAGCCCCCGAGACCGGCAGTGACCGCCTCCGGTGACCGGCCCGCCTGTCGGGCGGCCGCGCGGACCCGCTCCAGCTTCTGGGCGTAGTCCTCGGGTGAGCTGACGAGCGTGGGGATCCAGCCATCGCCGAAGCGGCCGGTGAGCTCCAGCATCCGCGGCCCGTGGGCACCGACCCAGATCTCCGGGGTCCGGCCCACCGGCGCCTGCAGATCCATCACCGCGTCCCGCAGCGTGTAGTACTCCCCGTCGAAGTCAGCGAGGGTGCCGGTGAAGCAGGCGCGCAGGATCCGCAGGGCTTCCTCCAGACGAGCGGTCGGGTGGTCGAGGGGCAGGCCATAGGGCTCGAGGTTCTCGCGCTCCCCCGAACCGATCCCGAGAATGGGCGCACGCCGGGTCAGATGCGCCAGAGTCAGCATCGTCTGCGCCACGACGACCGGATGGCGCCGGAGGGGATCCGTCACCTGGACACCGACCCGGAGACGGCCGGACCGGGCCGCGAGCCATCCCAGGGTGCTCGCGTAGTCGAACAGCGCGTGGGTCCTGGTGCCCTTCAACCAGGTCGACTCCGCCCACACCGCCTCGGGGACCAGGGACTGGAGATGGTCGGGGACCATGACGCTGTCGAGGTGGCCCAGCCGCGCGACCCCCAGCTGGAGGCGCAGCAGTCCGACCGGCGGCGAGGGCGCCAACACCACGCCCACTCGAACTCGTGGATGACTCATCGCGGCCCTCCAGGTGCTGCCCTCGGCTCCCGACCTTAGACAGCGCCCTCCGCGAATACGAGGGCCGAAGGTCCCTCGATCAGTCCGCCAGGACGATCAGCTCCCGCGGACGCTGGTTGAACGACTCGACCCCGTCCTCCGTGACCGCGACGATGTCCTCGATCCGGGCGCCCCAGCGACCGGGGAAGACGATGCACGGCTCGACGCTGAACGTCATCCCCGGCTCGAGGGGCAGGTCGTTGCCCTCGACGATGTACGGCTGCTCGTGGACGTCGAGGCCGATGCCGTGGCCGGTCCGGTGGATGAAGTGCTCACCCAGCCCCGCCTCGTCGAGGACCCGGCGGGCCGCGCGGTCGATCTCCTGGCAGGTCACGCCGGGGCGGACCGCATCGACCGCCGCCTGCTGGGATGCCTGCAAGGCGGCGTACGCGGACGGCACGTCGGGCAGCGAAGCGGGCCCAGCGGCATACGTCCTCGTGCTGTCCGAGCAGTAGCCGGAGGGGAGTGGCCCGCCGATGTCCACCACGACGACGTCGCCCCGCTGGATGACTCGGTCGGAGACGCCGTGGTGCGGGCTCGAGCCGTTGGGGCCCGAGCCCACGATGACGAACTCTGCTGCGGAGTGGCCCTCCTCGACGACTGCCGCGGCGATGTCATCGCCCACCTCCCGCTCCGTGCGACCCGGGCGCAGCCACTCCGCCATCCGGGCGTGGACGCGGTCGATCGCCGCCCCGGCCGCCCGCAGCTCGGCGAGCTCCGCGGCCGTCTTGCGCATCCGCAGCTCGCGGACGATCGGCCAGGCCGGGCGCTGCTCCGTGGCCCCCGCGTCACGCAGCTGGAACAGGTGCAGCGCCGTCGTCGCGTCAGAGAAGGCCAGCGGACCCCGAGGTAGGCCGGCCAGCGCCAGGGCGTGAGCGTTCTCGCCGTCGACCCAGGGCCGCACCTCGATGCCGAGCTCGCCGAAGGGCACCTCGCCCAGACCGGCGTATTCGAGCCTGGGCACGACGAAGTGGGGTGGCAGCGCCGGATCGGCCGGCACGACCAGAGCCGTGAGGCGCTCGAACGAGGACCCGCCGATGCCGATGAGATAGCGCAGGTCGGACCCCGGCGAGACGACGACCGCCGCCACCCCCGCGGCGTCGGTCAGCTGCCTCAGTCGCTCGAGCCGCTCGCGGGCCATGGTGACGTCAACGGTCGAGGTCGCAGCGTCCATGCTCCGACCCTAGCGGCCACCGTCAGGGGTCACTCCTCGATGCGGAAGCCCACCTTGATCGTCACCTGGTAGTGGGCGACCCGCTGGTCCTCGAGGTGGCCCCGGATGTTGACGACCTCGAACCAGTCAAGGCCGCGGACCGTCCGGCTCGCCCGCGCGACCGCACCGCTGATGGCGTCGTCGATCGAGGTCTCCGACGTGCCCACGATCTCGCTGATGCCGTAGGTGTGTGCTGCCATGATGCTTCCTCTCGTCGTCATCGCGTCGCCGACGTCGTCGGCGCAGGCCTCCATCGTGGCCGGGCCCTCACCGGGGGTCAACGACCGGTGTCACCGCGCCTGGCCGAAGGATTTACTGATTCTTTACCACTATCTGGAGATTCTTTGCCGGATATAGTGAAAGTGCGGAAGATTTACGGCAGTCTCCACTTCTAGCGTTCACGGAGCGCCCCCGACCGATGGGCGCGACCTCACCCCAGGAGACGAGACATGCCCCTCACCGCCACCCCGAGCCGCACGGCACCCACCCGAAGGACGACCCGCACGACCATCAGCGTGGCGGTCGCCGCGGCGTTCGCCCTCGGCACCGCCATGAGCTCCTCCGCCGTCCCGCTGGCCGACGACACCGGGTCCGTCCCGACCTATCGCGAGTTCGCCGACGCCACCTACCACGACGGCCAGGTGTTCGTCGTCAACGGCGACGAGGCGGTGGACAACGACGGCGAGCTGCGACAGTTCTACGACGACATGCTCGCCACGCCCAAGCACGTCGCCGAGGACGGCCTCATCGTCAACACCGTGCAGGGCCGGGACGACAGGTGGTCCCAGGCCGAGGTCGGCAACCTGACGTACTGCGTCAGCACGAAGTTCGGCTCCCGCCACGCGGACGTCGTCGCAGCCATGCAGGGCGGCACCGCCCTGTGGGAGAACGCCTCCTCGGCCATCGACTACGTCTACGTCCCCAGCCAGGACGGGGCGTGCAGCACCCGCAACAAGAACGTCGTCTTCTCGGTCGAGCCGGTCCAGACAACCCAGTACATCGCCCGCGCGTTCTTCCCGAGCACGCCCAAGCGCTCGCGCAACGTCCTCGTCGACGACTCGATCTGGAGCTCCGGGTCGTGGACGCCCGCGAACATCATGGGCCACGAGCTCGGCCACACGCTCGGCTTCCGCCACGAGCACACCCGGCCGGAGTCCGGCACGTGCTTCGAGGACAACAACTGGCGCCCACTGACGCCGTACGACTCGTCGTCGATCATGCACTACCCGCAGTGCAACGGCACCTCGGCCGACCTCAGCATGACGGCGTCCGACGCGGCTGGCGCTCGCGCCCTCTACGGCAACTGATCTGCGAGAGAGCACTTCGCGACACGGCGGTTGTCGCGAAGTGCTCTCTCGATCGTCAGGGCACCTGACCGAAGACGTGGCGGCGCACCCACGCGTGCATCGCGATGGCGGCCGCGGCGCCCGCGTTGATCGAGCGGGTCGAGCCGAACTGCTCGATGTACAGCACGACATCGCACCCGGCGCGCATCGGGTCCGACAGCCCGGGGCCCTCCTGCCCGAAGACGAGGACGCACCTCCGGGGCAGGTCGTAGGTCTCCAGGGGAAGGGACCCGGGGAGGTTGTCGATGCCGACGACGGCGAGGCCCTCGCCACGGGCCCAGTCCGCCAGGGACGCGGCGTCCGGGTGGTGGTGCTCGTGCTGGTAGCGGTCGGTGACCATGGCGCCGCGGCGGTTCCAGCGGCGCCTGCCGACGATGTGGAACGCGCGCGCGTTCATCGCGTTGGCCGTGCGGATGACGGAGCCGATGTTGAAGTCGTGGCCCCAGTTCTCCACGGCGACGTGGAAGTCGTGCCGGTGGGTGTCGAGGTCGGCGACGATCGCCTCGTGCCGCCAGTAGCGGTAGGCGTCGACGACGTTGCGTCGATCCCCACCGGCGAGCAGCTCGGGATCCCAGTGGTCGCCCGACGGCCATGGGCCCACCCAGGGACCGACGCCGACGGCTTCACGCCCGGCCGGGTCGTCGCGGTCGTCCTTCGTCACGGCGACAGGCTAGTGGGGTCCCGCTCCGGCCGGGTTCGGTCGCGGCGTGGCCCCGCCCTTACCCTTGAGCCCATGCATGCCCTCGCCCTCGCGCCCGTGACGCTCGGCCCTGACTGGATGGACCCCGCGTACCTGCTCAACCAGTACGGCGAGGCGTTCTTCTGGATCTCGCTCGCGATCATCTTCGTCGAGTGCGGCCTCCTCTTCCCCATCCTCCCCGGCGACTCGCTCCTCTTCGCGGTCGGCCTGTTCATCGCGATCGACGAGGTGAACATCAACATCGGGGTCGCCGTCGCGGCGCTCTGCGTGGCGGCCTTCGCCGGCAACGTCACCGGCTACGAGATCGGGCGCGCCATCGGGCATCCGCTCTACGAGCGTGACGGTCGCTTCGTCAACAAGGCCAACTTCGACAAGACCACGGCCTTCTTCGACAAGCACGGCAACAAGGCCCTCGTCATCGGCCGGTTCGTCCCGATCGTCCGCACCTTCATCACCGTCGTCGCCGGGGTGGGCCGGATGGAGCGGCGCCGGTTCTTCACCTGGAGCGCCGTGGGCGCCGTCCTCTGGGCCGCGGGCATCACCCTCCTCGGCTACTTCCTCGGCGGCGCCTTCCCCTGGCTCCAGGACAAGCTCGAGATCGCGATCCTGCTCATCGTCGGCGTCTCGGTCCTCCCGATGGTCTTCGAGTACGTCAAGCACCGCCGCGCGGCCAACGCCATCGCCCGCGAGCTCGGCGAGGCGGCGGAGGAGATCGTCGAGGAGGTCGTCGACGGCGACGACGGCAAGCGGGTCTGAGACGTCACCACCAACCGAGGGGCCGTATGCCGCTGAGCTGAGTCAGCGGCATACGGCCCTCGTGTGGGTGGCTCAGAAGGTTCCGCAGTTCGACTGCATCGGCTTCCCCGCGAAGGTGTCCTCGAGGAATGCGAGCGTCCAGCCGTAGCTCGTCAGGAAGCCACCGACGTGCCCCGGGCCGAGGCTCGGCTGGAACCTCACCTGCGCACCCTCGGCACACCACCGCGCGGCCGTCCCTCGACCCGCCTCGTACGGGACGACGTCGTCGGTGAGGCTGTGGATGACGAGGACGGGGACGGTCGGCTTGCGACCGTTTCCGATCCGCTGCTCCTCGACGTGCGGGCCGATCCACGGCTCGTTCAGGTAGGCCGTGATCGGACGACCGTCGAGGGTCAGCGAGGACGACTGCGTGAAGGCGTGCTCGAACATCGACTCGACGGTGCACTCGTCCTCGAGCTCGCGGAAGAGCGCCTGCCCCCGCTCATTGGCCAGGTCGGCGAGCGAGATGCCGTAGGTGTCGGTGATGGACCGGATCGCGTAGCCCAGGAAGCCGACGTAGAACGTGCCGTCGAGCTTCTCGGCCAGCAGCGCGAGGTCGCCGGGGACGCCGCCGGCGGCAGCGCCGACCACCTTGAGCTCCGGGGCGTAGGCGGGTGCGAGCTCGACCGCGGCAGCCGTGGCGCCACCCCCCTGCGAGTAGCCGGTGAGGGCGACCGGAGAGTCGGCGGTCAGGCCGGTGCCCGGCAGCTCGAAGGCCGCGCGGGCCGCGTCGAGCAGGGCGTGCGCCTGGGCCTCCCGGATCATGTAGGAGTGGATGCCCGGCGTGCCGAGCCCCTGGTAGTCGGTCACGGCCACGACGTAGCCGCGCGCGATGAGTCCGGCGATGAAGGCGCCCTCGTACTCCTGCCCGGAGGCCATGAGCTTCGACGGTGCGCACTGGTCACCGAGGCCCTGGGTGCCCGGAGCCCACGCGACGAGCGGCCGCGGACCGGTCCCCGACCACGGGCGAGACGGGACGATGAGCTGGCCGGTCACGCCGATCGGCTGGCCCAGCCTGTCGGTGGAGCGGTACATCATCCGGGTCACCGCGGCGTCGACCTTGGTGATCTTGAGGGGGTCGACGTAGAAGCTCGAGGCCTCACTTCGGACGATGTCGCCGTTGTCCGGGCCCAGGGTTGCCGGCGCGGTGTAGAAGGCCTCACCCGCGGCGTCGTTGCCGCAGAGGAATGTCGCGTCGGCCCAGTCGGCGTGGTCCTTGTCGATGCCGTCGCCCTGGTCGTCCACGACGAGGTCGACGTAGCCGGCGCCACGCACGGGAGCGACGAGGGAGTACGTCGCACTGAGGCCGGTCAGGCGGGGCGACTCCACCACCTGCACCCCGTCGACGTAGACGTGGAACGAGACCGACCCCAGCCAGCCGACCTCCTCGTCGACCCCGACCTTGGCCGTGAACGAGTTGCAGGCCATGCCGAGGAAGTAGCGGATGCGCGACTCCGAGTGGACGCCGAGCCCCTTGGCGTAGGTCGTCGAGCCGAGCTTGAGCGCACGACCGTCCCCGGCCAGCTGCTCGCCGTTGGACCGGTCCTTCTCCACCGGGCCCCAGCCGTTCGTGGCGCTGACCCACGGCAGGTCGCTCGCGCTCGTCGTCGCGGTCGGCGCGGGGTGCGGGGCCCGCGCGGCCGCCACGCCGTCCCCTGAGCACTCGAACTTCGCCCCGCCCCAGTCGGCGTGGTCGTTGGACGAGCCGTCACCGGCCGAGCTGACGACGAGGTCGACGTACGTCGCACCGTCGATGTCCGCCATGATGCGCCCGACCGGCGACGTCCCGGTCAGGATCCCCGTCTGGGCCACGGACACGCCGTCCGCGATCACGGTGAAGGTCACGGAGCCGCTGCTGCCCACCTCCGCGTCGATGCCGACGTCGGAGATGAAGGTCTCGCAGCTGCCGCCCAGGTGGTAGCGGACGACGGAGTCCGCGTTGACGCCGAGCCCCTTGGAGTACTTGTGCTCGATGTACATCGACCGGCCGTCGCCGGCAGCGGAGCCGCCGTTGGACCGGTCCCGTTCGACCGGGCCCAGGCCGTTCGTCGCCGAGACCCAGGGCAGGTCGCTGGCGAAGGTGTCAGCGGTGGGTGGGGCCGGATCGGCGGCTTGGGCGGGGGCGCCCGTGCCGACCGATGCCACGACGGTGGCGGCGAGGGCGCTCAGGGCGATGAGCGCCGGGGTGAATCGTCGCTTGGTTCGCATGCGGTGCAGGTCCTCCTTGACCTCGAGCCAGCCGACGGTCAAGGGAGGGGCGCCGTCGTTGGCTACCTCGCGTAAGGTACTGGCAGTAGGTTGAGAGGGGAAGAGCTCGGAGCGAGATCCCTCGTCGCGGCGCGGTCGCGGCGCGGAACGGTCACCAGTCGAGGGAGCCCTTGAAGCGGGTGCGACCGTCGTCGGTGAGCTGGCGGTTGTGTCCGGAGGCGATGGTGTGCAGCCAGATCTCGGACCACTCGTCCTGCTCGCCGCGGGTGAAGGCGAGCAGCCTGCCGTCACGTGAGAAGACCGGTCCGAAGTCGCTCAACGACGGCTCCCCGGGGCCCGGGCCAGGGACGAGGTCGAGCGAGGAGGTGGCGATGGTGAGGATGCCGACGCGGTTCGCAGCGCCGTCCGTCCACGTCGAGACGGCGATCCGGTCGCCGCTCGGTGACCAGTCCGGGGTTGCGGCGCGGACGCCTGCTGCGGTGACGAAGGTGAACCCCGTGCGCAGCACCGGGGTGCCGGTCGAGCGGGCCATGCCGACCGCTGCAGCAGGGACCACGGCGATCGAGCTGCGGGGACTCGGTCCGCCGTCCTCGGTGAAGGCGACGGCCAGGCCCGCGCTGGGGTGCCACGAGATGCCGCCGATGGAGCCGCCCACTCCCACGTCCGTGATCCGGGTCACGGTCACGGTCGAGGTGTCGACGCAGAAGACGTCGGCCCGGGCGGTGTCCGTGCCGGGGTCGACGATGCCGAGGTAGAGGATCGTGTCGGCATCGAGCCACTCCGGGCTGTGGCCCTCGACGAGGTTCTGCAGGACGGCACCGGTGGCTCGGTCGATGACGGCGATCCGCGACGGCTCGCCACCGGTCGCGGTGTGGATGGCGAGCGAGGTGTGCGACGGTGACCAGGCCGGGTCGCGGTCGCTCTTCATCTCGGGGAGCGCGCGGTCATCGGTGATCCGGCGGACGGACCCGGTCAGGACGGAGACCGTGAAGATGTCCTCCTGCGCGGTCGTCTCGCCGTCCACCGGGCCGGTCGTGGGAATGGCATAGGAGAAGTAGGCGATCTCCCGGAAGAACCACGGGGGCAGCTTCGGTGAGACGCCGGGCGGGCGCTTGATCGCGATGGTCACCGGCGGCTTGAACCGGTCGAGCGGGAGGCTGCTCGCCACCTGGTCGATCCCCGGGACGGTGAAGCGCCTGGTCACGGCAGGTCACTCCTCGGGCGTGTGGCGGTCCACCGTGGGGTCGGGCGCCTGAGCCTGCGGGAGGCCGCTCGCGCTCTGGCTCGGACCGGGCTGCGTCGTCGGCCCCGTCACCGCGCCGGGCTGGGTGGACGGCCCGCCGACGACGGGCGGCGTCGGGGCCCCGCCGAACGTGCCCGGTGCCTGGTTGCCGAAGCTGACGCTCGGCACCTGCGCCTCGACGGCAGAGGTCTCGAAGTACTCGGCCCGCTTGATCCCCGCCGCGTTGGCGATGAGGTTCGTCGGGACCGACTCGACCTTGGTGTTGAGGTCGCGGACGAGCGCGTTGTAGTAGCGCCGGGAGCTGGCGATCCGGTCCTCGGTGCTGGTCAGCTCGGTCTGCAGGGCCTGGAAGTTCTGGTTGGCCTTGAGGTCCGGGTAGGCCTCACTCACCGCGATGAGGCGCCCGAGTGCCTGGCTCAGCATGCCTTCGGACTGGGCGGCCTGGGCTGGGGTCTGTCCGCCCGCCATCGCCGCGGACCGGGCGCGCATGACCTCCTCGAGCGTGGCCCGCTCGTGGGTCGCGTAGCCCTTGACCGTCTCGACGAGGTTGGGGATGAGGTCGTGCCGACGCTTCAGCTCGACGTCGATCTGCCGCCACCCCTCCTCGACCTTGTTGCGCAGCGCGATGAGGCCGTTGTAGGCGACGACGCCCCAGATCACGAGGAGGACGACGATGCCGAGCAGGATCCAGACGACGGTGGGCATGGGCTCTCCCCAGGTCAGTGGTCAGTGCACCCGATCCTAGTCCGCAGCTCCCCCGCCCTCGGGATTGCGATGTGGGTGCGGGGCCTAGGTTGCGAGGATGGAGTCGTGCCGGTTCACCGCACCGCTGTGGCGTTGGAAGGCGCAGGACAGCTGGTTCTTCGTCACCCTGCCCGACGACGCGGCTGCGGTCGTCAGGGAGCGGCCCCGGCCACCGCGGGGATTCGGGTCGGTGCGCGTCCGGGTGCACCTCGACGACCCGGCCGGCGCCGGGGCTGCCCTCGTCTGGGACACCTCCGTCTTCCCCGACTCGAGGAGCGGCAGCTACGTCCTGCCGGTGAAGAAGCAGGTCAGGGTCGCCCACGACCTCGAGGAGGGCGACCCCCTCGCCATCGTCCTCGACGTGCTCGAGTGACGCCGGACCCGCAGTGCGTGATCAGGCGAGCCCGAGCTCCTCGAGGGAGTAGGCGAAGCGGTAGTCCACGCCGGCCTCCTCGCGGATCCGCTCCCCCGCGCTGGTCGCCCGGTCCGCGATCGTCGCCACCGCGACGGGCCGGCCGCCCGCCTCACGCACGGCCTTGACGGCCTCGAGCGGGGAGTTGCCGGTGGTCGTCGTGTCCTCGACGACGAGGACGTCCCGCCCCTCGACCGAGGGCCCCTCGATGCGCTGCTGCAGCCCGTGGGCCTTGCCGGCCTTGCGGACGACGAAGGCGTCGAGCCGCTCCCCCGCGGCCGCGGCGGCGTGCAGCATCGACGTGGCCACGGGGTCGGCGCCCAGGGTGAGGCCGCCCACGGCGGCGTAGTCGAGGTCCTTCGTCAGGTCGCGCATGACGACGCCGACGAGGGGTGCCGCCTCGCCGTCGAGCGAGATCCGCCGCAGGTCGACGTAGTAGTCGGCCTGCTTGCCGGAGCTGAGCGTGACGCGCCCGTGGACGATCGCCCGCTCCTTGATCAGCTCGAGGAGGCGGGCACGGGCGGCGGCAGGGTCGGTCTGTGGCTCAGTCACAAGGCTTCATCGTATGCCGCTGGGCTCGGTCCCCGAGCCCACCTCCGTCCCGCTCGTTCCTCCTCACCGGCGGCGGCGCGCGATCTGCCCGGCCTTGCGGATCACCGGGCGTGGCAGCACGCCGAGGAGCCCGACCAGGGCCTTGTACTGCAGCCCGGGCACCGAGACGACGCGGCCCCGGTCCACGTCCCTGAGGCAGTCACGGACCAGGTCGGTGGGGTCGAGCCAGATGAAGTCCGGGCCCGGCTTGGAGATCCCGGCCCGCTGCTGGAACTCCGTGTGGGTGAACCCGGGACAGAGCGCGGTCACCGTGACACCGGAGTCCTGGAGCTCGAGGGCGAGTCCCTCGGTGAACGCCGTCACCCAGGCCTTGGCCGCCGAGTACGTCCCCGACGACACGAAGCCGGCCACGGACGAGACGTTGACGATGGTGCCGCGCCCCCGCTCGCGCATGGCCCGCCCCGCCGTGTGGGACAGCACGAGCACGGCGCGGACGAGGACGTCCAGGGACGCCTCCTCGTCGGCCAGCTCGCTGCGCAGGAAGCTGCGGCGCAGGGCGAAGCCGGCGTTGTTCACCAGCAGGTCGACCGGGCGCACAGGGTCAGCCAGCCGGTCGGCGACCGTCTGAAGGGCCCGCCGATCGGTGAGGTCAGCCGGGAGGACCTCGGACTCAGCGGCATACGACTGCTTGAGGTCTGCGGCGACCTCCTCGAGCCGACCGGAGTCTCGCGCCACGAGCACGAGGTCGTGCCCGCGCTGCGCGAGCTGGGTGGCGAACTCACGGCCGATGCCGGAGCTGGCGCCGGTGACGAGGGCGACGGGGCGTGGGGTCATACCGCCCACCCTAGGCGTGGCTCCCCCGCTGTCAGGCCACGCTGCTGACCCGGCGGACGATCGCCCGGGCACACTCGTCGGGGTGCGTCTCCGGGAGCCAGTGCGATGCATCCAGCTCGATGAACTCGTAGGGCGCCGTGACGTGCTCCCGGGTCAGCTCGGCCGCGCGACGTCCGAGCGCGACATCGCGCGAACCCCAGACGTACGTCGTCGGGACCGTCACCCGGTGCGCCCGGACGTGGGAGGAGCGCACGGCGCGGTACCAGTTGATCGGCCCCCGGAGCAGCTCGGGCCCGGCCAGGCGCGCAGCGTAGCGGTCGGCGTGCTCCAGGGGCAGCCCCGAGCCGACGAGGAGGGAGCGGAAGCCCGCGGCCACGACCCGCTCCGGGAGCAGGGGGACCTGGAAGGCTGCCATGTACCACGACCGGCGCAGCTGGTCGAAGGTGCGCAGGGCCCGGGACAACGCCGCAGGATGCGGGGTCGCGAGGACCGTCACCGAGGCGACGCGGTCCGGGTGGTTGGCGGCCGTCAGCCAGGCGATGCCGCCACCCCAGTCGTGGCCGACGAGGTGGACCCGCTCGTGACCCGTGGCGGCGGCGAGGGCGAGAACGTCGCCGACGAGGTGCTCGAGCCGGTAGGCGGCGGTGCCGGCGGGGCGGGCGCCCGGACTGTAGCCGCGCTGGTCCGGCGCGAAGGTCCGCAGCCCTGCCGCGTGCAGGGTCGTGCTGACGGCATCCCAGCTCGAGCGGTCCTCCGGAAAGCCGTGGAGCAGGACGACCGGAGTGCCGTCCAGCGGTCCGGCGTCCGTGACGTCGAAGACCAGGCCGAGGTGGTGCAGGGCGGTGAGCCGGTCGAGGCGCATGCCTCCATGATCCCCGCCCCGCGGCCCGAAGGGCTCGGGGCGCGCTGGCTAGGGTAGGGAACCGTGCGCATCGCCACGTGGAACGTCAACTCCATCCGCTCCCGCGTCGACCGGGTCGCCGACTGGCTCGTCCGCAGCGACGTCGACGTCCTGGCCATGCAGGAGACCAAGGCGCGGGAGGACCAGTTCCCTCTCGACCGGTTCACCGAGCTCGGCTACGAGGTGGCCCACCACGGGCTGTCCCAGTGGAACGGCGTCGCCATCGTGTCCCGGGTGGGGATCGAGGACGTGCAGGTCGGCTTCGACGGGATGCCCGGATGGGGTGATCCGGTGGCCGCGGAGGCGAGGGCGATCGGCGCCGTCTGTCGCGGCGTCCGGATCTGGTCGCTCTACATCCCGAACGGCCGCACCCTCGAGGACCCCCACCTGCTCTACAAGCTCGACTGGCTGCGGGCGCTCGCCGACGCGGGCCGGGGCTGGCTCGACGCTGACCCCGGCGCCCAGATCGCCCTCCTCGGCGACTGGAACATCGCCCCGTTCGACGAGGACGTCTGGAGCGTGCCGTTCTACGAGGGACGCACGCACACCTCACCACCCGAGCGGGCTGCCTTCCAGGGCGTCGTCGAGGCCGGCTACGCCGACGTCGTGCGGCCGCACTGCCCGGGCCCGGGGGTCTACACCTATT
The DNA here is from genome assembly GCF_040365325.1 of Intrasporangium sp. DVR. Classification (NCBI taxonomy): domain Bacteria; kingdom Bacillati; phylum Actinomycetota; class Actinomycetes; order Micrococcales; family Intrasporangiaceae; genus Intrasporangium; species Intrasporangium sp. DVR. Next base: position 111,735 of record NZ_BAABZW010000005.1, read on the forward strand.
GGGACTACACGCAGCTGCGCTTCCAGAAGGGCCGCGGGATGCGCATCGACTTCGCGCTGTGCTCGCCGGCGCTCGCCGCGCGGGTGACCGGGGCCGCCATCGACCGCGAGGCCCGCAAGGGCAAGGGCGCCAGTGACCACGCGCCCGTCGTCTTCGAGATCGACGACTGATGCGGCACGAGAGCCGCAGGGTCGTCGCACCGGACGGCGCGGTCCTCGCGGTCTACGTCCACACCCCCTCGACGGCCGGGCCGCAGACGCCCACGCTCGTCCTCGCGCACGGCTGGACCCTCAGCCACCGCAGCTGGTCCCCCGTCGTGGAGGCGCTGGCCGATGACCCGGTCCGCATCGTCACCTGGGACCAGCGTGGGCATGGCCGGTCGCGACTCCGCTTGCGGCGCAAGGAGGTCGACACGGTCTCCATCGACCACCTGGGCACCGACCTCGCGGCCGTGGTCGACTCCGTCGTCCCCCCTTCGTCACCGCTCGTCCTCGCCGGGCACTCGATGGGTGGCATGACCGTGATGTCGTATGCCGCTCAGTTCCCCACCGCTGTCGCCGCCAGAGTGCGGGGGGTGGTGCTGGTCTCCACTGCTGCCCACGGCATCCCGCTGGGACGACGAGTGGGCGAGGCCCGGCTCATGCGTTTCCTCGCGCGGGGGCTGCCCCTGCGTGGTGGTCGGGCGATCCCCGCTCGCTCGCAGCGGGCCTTCCTCTTCGGCGAGTCGGCGGACCCCGGACACGTCAGGGAGACGGTGCGGCAGGTGGGACGGACCCCCTTGACGACCATGGGGGCGTTCTACGGGGCGATCTCGCGGTTGGACGTGAGGGCCGCCTTCACCGCGCTCGGGCAGGTTCCGGTCACGGTCCTCGTCGGCGAGCGGGACCAGCTGACGCCGCCGTCGCTGTCGCGCAGGCTCGCCGAGGACCTGCCGCACGCCTCGTTGACGGTCGTGCCGGGTGCGGGACACATGCTCACCTACGAGGCGACCGACACGGTCGTCGCGGCGATCCGCGCCCACCTCTGACCGACTCCCATCGAAAGAGCACTTCGCGACACCCCGACGGCCGACATCTGCGCCCTTCCCATCAAAAGAGCACTTCGCGACATGCGACAAGGGCGCACTTGTCATGCGCGCACACGATCGCCACAGGAGTGCACGACCCAGGACGCACCGCTGCGCCAACCGTGGTCACTGACGAGAAGTGCGCATCTCTAGAGCCGACTGTCGGCAATGGCTTGGTTGACCCGTCCCCGGATCAGGGTGAGGTCGTCCAGCTCCGACCAGCCGAATCGGACCACGCGCCAATGCTTTCGGCGGATCGCGTCCTCGCGCTGCTTCTCGGCGTAGTTGACCGCAGGATCGGTGTACTTCAGCTTGCCGTCGAACTCAACGAGCACGCGGTGCCCCACGACTCGTAGGTCCGCGAAGTAGTCCCCACGGTCTGTCTCGATCCGGAACTGCGGCTCAGTCTCCCAACCGAGGCCCCTCAGCCGGTGGGCGATGATCGTCTCGCCGGGCGACTGATGCGCCCCGTCCACGTGCCTGAGGACTGCACGCACGGGTCCGATGCCCGCGTACCGGGCGAACAGGGCCACGGCGGCGTCGATCTCCTCCTGCGTGACGCGCTTGAGCCCGAGGGCGGCATCGGCTGCGACCAAGGCAGTCAGCGGTCCGCAGGTGAGTCCGGCCTGGACGATCGCGGCTCCACACGGTGAGCGATCCGAAGCCGGCTTGAGGCCTTTGACTGCGCGGTGAAGTTTCACCTGAGGCACCATCCGCGTTGTCCCCCCGCGTGCCTTGGTCAAGTGCACGGTGGCCAGATCCGCTTGGTAACAGGGAAGCCCGTAGCCGATGAGGGCGGACTGATGACTGATCATCGCGGTGCTGTTGAGTCGCCAGAACGCGGCGCAGGCGCGCAGCCAGTGCGCATCCTTCTCGTCCTGCGGCGCCCTGACCGAGTACCACCCGCGGACGAGTGGGTGCAAGGTCCCGGCCGCGACCAGCCTCGCCAGACCGCCCGCGTTCACGCCGGCCTTTCGTGCGGTGGCCGCGCTCAGCACATCGTTACGGGCGAGTTGCAGCAGTTCGATCATGCCGACCATCGTGGGCCGGTTCCGGGGGCGGCGCTCTTCGCGGGCGGGCGACCTGTGGACAACCGCCACGTTCGGAGCCGGCCACGACGGCAGACCAGTGCACACTCCTCCTCTGCGAACGGCCGCGCAACAGAGGTGCGGGGTGCTGGATGTGCTTCTGTGACAAAGATGCACCGGGAGAACAAGTGCGGACTCGTGTCGAGGGGCGCGGTGTCGTCGACTGCGGTCAGAGGCCGACGAAGCGGGGTTCGTCCGGGACGGTGGCCACGGCGCGGCGGCTACCGAGGGTGAACGCGACCAAGCCACCGAGGAGCGCTGCAACGGCCCCACCGAGGAAGACGGTCTGCACCTGCACGACTCCCGCCGCGATCAAGGCCTCCGTGTCGAACGGGTCGGGCAGTTGCCGGACCTCCTCGAAGTACCGGTTGAGGCCGATGGAGGTGAGCAGCGCGAGGCCGACGACCATCCCGACCATCCGAGCCACGACGACCAGAGCACTGGCCACGCCATGGGCGTGGCCGGGTGAGTCCGCAAGCGCTGCGTTGTTGACCGGTGCCAGGGCGAGGCCGATGCCCAGACCGACGATCACGAGGGCGGCCGTCGTCGGCACCGTGTCGGCGATCGAGTCGACCGTCCACGTGGACATGTGGAACATGCCGCCGGCAGCGAGGGCGAGGCCGCCACCGGCCACGACTCCGTCCCCGAGTCGGTGGAGAGACCATCCGCCGAGGAGCGCGCCGACCGGCACTGCCAGCAGGAAACGGACGAGCACCAACGCCGCACCGGTGGCGTCGTAGGAGTCGGTCAGGCGGGCCAGCACGGGCACGTCGACCACGACCGCGACGAGTGCAGCACCGACGAGGAGGCTGACGAGGAGGGACCGCAGACCACGCCGACCGACGACCCCCCTGGGGATGAGCGGGTCGGCGGAGCGGCGGTGCCACCACAGGAGGGCGAGCAAGGCGGCCGCGCCGAACGGGAGGAGGGCGTAGCCCCAGGGCCCAACGACCTCCCGCTCGGGGTCGGACGACGCGAAGGTCAGGACCAGGCTCCCAAGCGCGACCGCGACGAGCAGGGCCCCGAAGAGGTCGACGCGGCGGAGCACCGCCCACCAGCGCGGCGCGGTGACGCCCGCCAGGAGGATCAGGAGCGCCGCCGCCGTGAGTGCGATCGGTGTCAGGAGGGGCGAGCTCCCGGTCACGGGCACGAAGGGGAGCCCGAGCGTCACATCCGTGACGAGGGAGTCCGGTGCGGCGAGCGCGAGCCATCCCAGGGCAAGGCCGAGCCCACCGAGGACGCGAGCCGCAACCCGTCGAGTGGCCCCGGTCTCCACACCCTGCCTGTGGACTCCCGGGCCACTCGACCTGGGGACGGCGGGGCCACTCGAGCTGGGGACGGCGGGGCCACTCGAGCTGGGGACGGCGGGGCCACTCGAGTGGGTGGGGGGAGGCGGCAGGGCTGGGAGGGAGCGGGACCCGAGAGCACGCACAGCGGCATACAGCACGAGGCCGGCGGCGACGTTGACCCAGAAGATGGCGCGCCAGCCCGACCACGCGAGGATCACGGCCCCGAGCACGGGGCCGAGCACCGAACCGAGCTCCTGGACGGCGCCGACGACGCCGAGCGGGGTGCCCCGCCGGTCGGAGGGCCACAGATCTGCGACGAGGGCCAGCGTCGCGGGGACCAGGCCGCCACCGCCCATCCCCTGGAGCACGCGGCCACCGACGAGGATGCCCAGGTCCGTGGCGAGCGCCGTCACCCCTGAGCCCACGACGAAGACGATGAGGCAGCCGAGGAGGACCCGCTGCCGGTCGAGGAGGTCGGAGAGCCGCCCGATGAGGGGCAGTACCGCGATGTAGCCGAGCAGGAACCCCGAGATGATCGGCGTCGCGCGCTGCAGGGCGTCGACGCCGATCCCCACGCCGGCCATCATGTCCGTCAGGGCGAGGACGACGACGTACGTGTCTGCTGCGGCGAGCGCGACGCCGGCCGCGGCGGTGGCGAGCAGGGCGTGCCTGCGGGAGGAGGGCACCATGAGCACGCTGGTCAGGGCTTCGTGATCGTGACGGGAGTGCCGTACTGGTCGAGCGTCATCGTGTAGGTCGAGGAGGTTCCCGCACCGAAGAACGGCCCGGTGACGTCGACCTGGCGCAGCTGGTCGGCCTCGGTGAGGCCGTACGTGGCCTGAAAGGACCCGTTGCGGTCACCGATGAGGAACAGGTCGACGACGTTCGCTCCCGGGATGCTGCCCTTGATCGTCGTGAGGATCTCGGCGCCGTTGCGGATCTTGTCGCTCTCGGCTGGGCTCTGCGTTGCCGTGAGGAGCGACGAGAGTCCCTTGTCGGTCGAGAAGAGGGTGGCGGGGTCCGGCACGCCGAAGGCCTTGGGGTCGATCTTGTTCATCCCCGGGATGAGCGGCAGCTTGGCCCACACCTCACCCCCGACGGAGACGATCTCCACGTCGGCCGGAATCCCGGCGAAGCTGCCCTTGAGGGTCCCCTTGAACGCCGGCGGATGCGCTCCCCAGCCGTCACCCGACAGAACCCCGCTCGCGTCCTTGGGCACACCGGAGCTGGTGAGCTTGAGATGCACCGACGGGGCCGCGTCAACGGCCGCCTTGGCGGCCGCGAGGCGCTGGGCCGGGCTGGGCGGGGTCGGGCCCGGCGTGGTCTCGTCGTCACTCGTGCACGCGGCGAGCCCTGTCGCACAGAGGACGGAGAGGGCGGCGGCGGCGAGCTTCACCGGGGTGCGCATGGGCGTCAGGCTAACCGAGTCCGTCGGGCTGGCTCCGCGAAGGCGCGTGGGAGTCGGTCTCGGTGCGTCTGAGTGCGTCCGAGTGGGTACGGATAGCCTCGACAGATGGCAGGAAACCCAGGAGCGTTGCCCGACACCGGAGCGCAGCGCTCGCGACGAAGGAGCTGACATGGTCCTGCTCGGCCTCATTCTCTTGCTGTTCGGTGCCGGTCTGGGAACCGCCGCCTTCCTCGGCGTTCGGGATGAGACGGCGACGGTTCGTCTGGAGGCGCTCGGGTTCACTCGTGACGCCCAACCCCTTGAGCTGCTGGCGCTCGGAGCTCTGGCCATGCTCCTCTTCGCGCTGGGGTGGGCCCTGATGGCGGCTGCAGCGCGCCGGCGGGCCCGGCTCCGCCGCGACGAACGTGAGGCGCAGCGCCTCGCCGAGCTGGAGCGGACCGCCGAGTCCGACCGGCTCGAGCAGGAGCGGCGGTTCGAGGACGCCTCGTTGCGGGACGAGGACCTGGGGCGCCGGGAGAGCCACCTGGATGCCTGGGCGAAGGAGCTCGATGCCCGTGAGCGGGAGGTGGCCCGGCTCGAGGCGGCCCACCAGGAGCGAGTCAATCCCTCCGTGGCCGATGTCGTGACGGGGCGCGCGGAGGGCAGCGTCACCGAGGGGACGGCTCACTGGGCGAACCGGACGCCGCGCGAGCGCACGGACGGCAACCCGGCCACGTGACCAAGCGGGTGAGGGAGCACGCCGCCTATGTCTTCGACCTCGACGGCGTCGTCCGCGACTTCGCGCCTGGGGACCAGAACCCCGTCATCGAGGCGGCGCTCAACCTCCCTCCCGGCACGGTCGCGACGACGGCGTTCCGACCGGACCTGCTGGGGCCGACGATCACCGGCCAGCAGAGCTTCGACGACTGGTACTCCGCGATCTGCCTCGTCCTCGAGTCTGCGGTCCCGGAGCCGGATCGCGTGCGGGAGCACATGGAGAAGTGGCGGCGGCACCGCGGCTCCCCGGTCGACGAGACGGTCGAGCGGCTGCGAGCCCTGCGCGAGGAGGGCCACCGCACCTACGTCTTCACCAACGGCACGGACTACGTACCGGAGGAGATCGAGATGCTCGGTCTGACTCCGCTGTTCGACCGGATCCTCAACAGCGCCGACTTCGGGGTCGCCAAGCCGGAGCGCGCGGCCTTCGCAGCGGCCCACCGGGTCATCGAGGCGGACATCGGTCACCCGCTCGAGCGCGGCGAGGTCTGGTTCACCGACGACCGTCCGGACAACGTCGACGCGGCACGCGAGTTCGGCTGGGACGCGGAGCTGTTCGTCCGCTGACCCAGCCCGAGCCGGGGGTCGGCGACGTGCGCGCGCGGGCTCAGCGGCATACGGATCATGCCGTATGCCGCTGAGCTGGCTCCCGCACGAAGAGCCGGCTCACTGCCCGGCGGGGTTTCCGGAGCGGACCGGGGCGTACTCGCGGTCGGGAAGGAGATCCGGTACTGGATCACGACGTTGCCGTCCACGAGGCCAGGCCGACAGCGGGAGCGCGCCCAGCGGCATACGGCCTGAGTGCCGAACGCGCGACCGGGCGCGCTCGGCACTCAGTCAAGGGGGCGTCAGCCGACGACGAGGGTGTCCCCCGCCGGGTCGACGTCGACGTGGACGGTCTGGCCGTCCCGCACCTCGCCGCTGAGCAGGGCCCGAGCCAGCCGGTCGCCGATCTCCTTCTGGACGAGGCGCCGCAGCGGGCGGGCACCGTAGGCCGGGTCGTAGCCGCGAGCCGCCAGCCAGTCGCGAGCCGCGTCCTTGACCTCCAGGGTGATGCGCCGGTCGGCGAGCCGGGTCGCGAAGGCCCGCACCTGGAGGTCGACGATGTCGGCGAGCTCGTCGCGGCTCAGCGCGTCGAACACGACGATCTCGTCGAGCCGGTTGAGGAACTCGGGCTTGAACGCCGCTCGCACGATCCCGAGGACCTCCTCGCGCTTCTCCTCGGGCGACAGCAGCGGGTCGACGAGGAACTGCGACCCGAGGTTGGAGGTCATCACGAGGATGACGTTGCGGAAGTCGACCGTCCGCCCCTGGCCGTCCGTGAGCCGGCCGTCGTCGAGCACCTGGAGGAGCACGTCGAAGGTCTCGGGGTGGGCCTTCTCGACCTCGTCGAGCAGGATCACCGAGTAGGGCCGGCGCCGCACGGCCTCGGTGAGCTGACCGCCCTCCTCGTAGCCGACGTAGCCGGGGGGCGCGCCGATGAGGCGCGCCACGGCGTGCCGCTCGGAGTACTCCGACATGTCGATGCGGACCATGGCCCGCTCGTCGTCGAAGAGGAAGTCGGCGAGGCTCTTGGCCAGCTCGGTCTTGCCGACACCGGTGGGGCCGAGGAAGAGGAACGAGCCGGTCGGCCGGTCGGGGTCGGAGACGCCGGCCCGGTTGCGGCGCACGGCGTCGGACACGGCCCGCACGGCCTCGGTCTGGCCGACGAGCCGGGCGCCGATGTGCTGCTCCATGTGGAGCAGCTTCTCGGTCTCTCCCTCGAGCAGGCGGCCGGCGGGGATGCCGGTCCACGCGGAGATGACGTCGGCGATGTCGTCCGCGCCGACCTCCTCCTTGACCATGGGGGCCTCGCCGCCCGAGACGGTGGCCGCCTCTCGCTCCTGGGCCGCGGCGAGCTCCTTCTCGAGCGTCGGGATGTCGCCGTAGAGAACCTTGGAGGCGCCGGCGAGGTCGCCCTCGCGCTGGAGCCGGTCGGCCTGGGTGCGCAGGTCGTCGATCCGGGCCTTGAGCTCACCGACGGCGTTGAGGCCGGACTTCTCCGCCTCCCAGCGGGCCGTCAGGGCAGCGAGCTCCTCGGTGCGGTCGGCGAGGTCCTTGCGCAGCCGCTCGAGCCGCTCGCGGGAGGCCTCGTCGTGCTCCTGCTCGAGCGCGAACTCCTCCATCTTGAGCCGGTCGACGGCGCGACGGAGCTCGTCGATCTCGACGGGTGAGCTGTCGATCTCCATGCGGAGCCGCGAGGCCGCCTCGTCGATGAGGTCGATGGCCTTGTCGGGCAGCTTGCGGCCGGTGATGTAGCGGTCGGACAGCGACGCTGCTGCGACGAGCGCCGAGTCGGCGATCGTCACCTTGTGGTGCCCCTCGTAGCGCTCCTTGAGACCGCGGAGGATGGCGATGGTGTCCTCGACCGACGGCTCACCGACGAAGACCTGCTGGAAGCGGCGCTCGAGGGCGGCGTCCTTCTCGATGTGCTTGCGGTACTCGTCGAGCGTCGTCGCGCCGACGAGCCGCAGCTCGCCGCGGGCGAGCATCGGCTTGAGCATGTTGCCCGCGTCCATCGCGCCCTCGCCGCCGGCACCTGCGCCGACGACGGTGTGCAGCTCGTCGATGAAGGTGACGATCTGCCCGTCCGACTGCTTGATCTCCTCCAGGACGGCCTTGAGCCGCTCCTCGAACTCGCCGCGGTACTTCGCGCCGGCGAGCATCGCGGCCAGGTCGAGGGAGTAGAGCGTCTTGTCGCGCAGGCTCTCGGGGACGTCGCCCTCGACGATGCGCTGGGCGAGCCCCTCGACGACGGCGGTCTTGCCGACGCCGGGCTCGCCGATGAGGACCGGGTTGTTCTTCGTGCGCCGGCTGAGCACCTGGACGACGCGGCGGATCTCGGCGTCACGGCCGATGACGGGGTCGAGCTTGCCCTCGCGGGCCCGTTCGGTGAGGTCGGTGCCGTACTTCGCCAGCGCCTCGTAGGTGCCCTCCGGGTTCTCGGAGGTCACGGGTCGACCGCCGCGCAGGTCGGGGATGGCCCGCTCGATGGCGTCCGCGTCGAGGCCGAACTGGCCGGTGCGCGCGAGCGCGAGCAGGAGGTGGTCGGTGGAGACGAAGCTGTCGCCCATCGAGGTCATGTACTGCTGGGCCTGCTGGATCGCGGCCGCGGCCGTGCGGGAGAGCTGGGGCTGCTGGGCGCCGCCGGTGACCTGCGGCAGGGCCGCCATCTCCTTCTCGGCGGCGGCCGTGGCGGCAGCGACGGACGACCCCGCCTTCTCGAGCAGGGTCGGGGTGGTGGTGCCGGGCTGGGCTGCCAACGCGAGCAGCAGGTGGGCCGGCTCGATGTTCGGGTGGTGCTTCGCGGCGGCCGTCGTCGCGGCCTGGGCAAAGGCCTCCTGAGCCTTGTTGGTCAGCTGAAGGTCCATTCGTTCTCCTGGGCAGGTCTGGCGCTGAGGTCCATGAGGGGCAACTCCGCGAAAGTTGAGTCTATTCCACTCAACCTTCGGCCGTATGCCGCTGGGCTCGCTCCCGCGTCCACCCTCCGTCGAGTGGCCCCGTCCTCCACGACGACCGGGCCGGGCTGGGCGCGAACGGGCCCACCCACCCAGCCCAGCGGCATACGGCTGGAACGGTCCGGCGTCATCGCGGGGGCGGCGCCTTGACTACTGTGGTCCCGTCCGTCCCGCCCCGGCCTCGAGGAGACAACGCATGCCCACCTCGGCTTCGCGTCGGTTGACCGCGCTGCGTCGCCGCGTCGCCCGGCTGATCGACCCCGACCACCCGACGCGGCACGGAGCCGCCGGGTCGACGGGGTCGGCGCCGCGCCCGACCCGTCCTCGAGGCCGTCCGAGCGCCGCCGATGGTGGGTCCGAACGGGCATCGGAGGGCGGGTCCACCTCCGCCTCGGAGGCGGCCCCGCAGGGCGCCCTCGTCGTCTCGGGGGCGGCACCGCTGACGACCCGGGTGGGGATCGCCGCCAGTGACCGGCTCCGTCACCTCCTGGCCGACGAATGGCACCAGATCGACCTCCTCCCGGGCGCCGAGCCCCCGGCCGGGCTCGAGCTGCTCCTCCTCGAGATGCGCGGCGACGTCGTCGTCCGCTGGACCGATCACGCCGAGGACCTGGCCGCGCTCGTCCGCACCTGCGCGCAGGGCGGCGTCCCGGTGGCCGTGTGGGTCACGGTGGGACCGTGCTCTGCCCCCGCGTGGCTCGACGAGGTGACGGTGCTGGCCGCCGCCACCCCCCTGCTGCGCAGCGAGCTGGCCTCGCTCAGCGGGCGGCCCGTCGAGCTCCTCGAGGCGGCCGCACAGCCACGCCGCCACCGGCCCGGAGGTCCGCCGCACGAGCGCCGGGGCGCGGCCGTCCTCGTCGAGGACAGCGACAGCAGCGCTGCCCCTGCCCTGGAGGGCCTCGTCGGGCCGGCCATCAAGCCGATGCCCGCCGAGGACGTGACCCTGCAGGCCGTCGGCCGGCCGGGTGCGTCGGTCGGTGCCCTCGGAGCCCGGCTGGGGCGCGCCGTCGAGCAGCGCGACTGGCCGCGCGTCGAGCACGACCTGGCCAGCCACCGAGCCGTCGTGGATCTCAGCAGCCTGACCGGGGACTCCGCATGGACCTCCCTGGCGGCCGCCGCCTCGGCCACCCCCCTCGTCGGGATCGACGGCACCGACTCCGGGCTGCCCGTCGACGTCGCGGCCATGGTGCCCCGGGTCCACGACCCCAAGCAGCTGCGCAGCGAGCTCGTGGCGCGCCTCGAGCAGACCGAGCTCGTCGCCCGTGAGGGACTGCGGCTCCAGCGTGCCGTCCTCGCCTCGCACACGGCCGCACACCGGGCCCGGACCCTCCTCGCCCACGCCGGGCTGCCGGTTGGGGAGCTCGCGCAGCAGCCGTCCCGGACCGTCTCGGCGGTGATCCCGACCAACCGCACGCACGAGCTGGACAACGTCTTCGCCAACCTCGGACGCCAGGCGCACGCCGACCGCGAGCTCGTGCTCGTCCTCCACGGCCTGGACGTCGACCAGGCCGACCTCGAGGCGCGCGCGGCCGAAGCGGGTGTCGACCACCTCGTCGTCGTCGAGGCGGACGCGTCGCTCACCCTCGGCGCCTGCATGAACCTCGGCGTCCAGGCAGCGTCCGGGCGCTACATCGCAAAGATGGATGACGACAACTTCTACGGCGCCCACTTCCTCGGTGACCTGCTCGACGCCTTCAGCTACACCGATGCCGGCATCGTCGGCAAGTGGTGCCACTACGTCTGGCTTCGGTCCTCCGACGCCGTCGTCCTGCGCTACCCCGACTCGGAGCACCGTCCGGAGCGGCGCATCCAGGGCGGCTCCATGGTGTTCGACGGCGACGTCGTGCGAGACCTCGGCTTCAGCGACATCCCGCGTGCCGTCGACTCCGACATCCTCGACCGTGCCATGGCTGAGGGCATCACCATCTACAGCGGTGACCGCTTCAACTACGTCTCGATCCGGGGCACGGACCGCACGGCCCACACCTGGACGGTCGCCGACTCCACGTTCATGACCAAGACCGGACGGCTCCAGTTCTTCGGCGACCCCCGCCCCCACGTGTCGGTGTGATGTCCCCGTGATGTCCCCCCGAGCCGTGCACACCTGTCCACCCGTGTCCCGGGCCCACTCCGCTGACCGATCCCCCAGACACGCCTGCATGACGCCCTAGTTCGAGAGGACCTCCATGCCCAGCAAGCAAAGCCTCAAGTCGTCGGCGATCAACGGCGCACGCAAGGCCGTCCGCCACGCGCCGCTCGGCCCGATCGCCCTGCTGCCCAAGCAGGGCGGCACCCCCGGCCGATCTGCCCTCGTCGCCCGGGCACGGCACCTCATCAAGACCGGACGGCCCCTCGAGGCGCTGCGTCTCGTGGACCGCGGCCCGGTCGAGTCCCTCCCCGCCAACCTCTCGGCCGTTCGGGCCGAGGCCCTGTGGGCTGCCGGGCGCAGCACCGAGGCGCTCGCGGCGATCCGCCCGGTCACGGCCCGCAGCGGTGCCGACGTCCAGGCTCTCGTCGCCCACTTCACCATCGCCCGGGCACTCGGCGAGGTCGACGACCTCGCGGGCCTGGCCACCCTGTCCTGCTCGGCCAAGCCGCGGAACCGCAGCGACGCGGCCATGCTGGCCCAGGTCTTCACCACCGAGGACCCCGACGTCGCCGAGGCCTTCCAGACCCAGGTCGCGGGGTGGACCTACCCTGCGCCGACGAGCGCCGTGATCCGACTGGACAACCTCAGCCGGCGGGCCCGAGGCGCCACCCATGCTGACCTGACGGAGCTCGTGCGTGCCGAGGCGCGCGACGGCTCGGACGGTGCGGAGCGGGCCATCCTGCGGGCGAGCGACCTCGAGGACTGGGCTCTGCTCGCCGAGGTGGTCCGCGGTCGCACCGTCCCTCGTGACCAGGCGGTTGCCCTGCGGCGCCTCGCCTCTCGCGCGCTCAAGGCCGGCCATCTCGGGGACGCAGCCATCATCGCCGAGGCCGTCATCAGGTCCGCTGGAGGACAGCCGTCTGCCCGGGCCGTCCACGTCGAGGCGACGGACAAGCTCGGCATCGTCCACACCGGCTGGCCGGTCGAGCCGGCCCGCGAGCCCTCCTACGACGTCAACCCCCGGTCCACCCTCTCCGTCCTGGCGCAGTCGTTGCCGCACCGGTCCGGAGGCTACGCGACCAGGTCCCACGGCATCCTCGTCGGACTGCGCCGGCTGGGCTGGGACGCAGCAGCCGTGACACGGCTGGGCTTCCCCTACGACCGCTGGCCGAGGACGTCCACCGACGTCGTGCCGGCGTTCGACGTCGTCGACGACGTGACCTACCGCCGCATCCTCGAGCCCGACGAGAGGGTCTACCCGCAGACGCCGATGAGCTCCTACATCGAGCGCTTCGCCCACCGGATCGAGGACGAGGCCATCGACAGGCGGGCCGCCCTCATCCACGCGTCGAGCTTCCAGAACAACGGCCTGGCAGGGCTGGCCGCCGCGCGACGGCTCGGCATCCCCTTCGTCTACGAGATGCGCGGCCTCGAGGACCTCATGCGGGTCTCCCGCAACCCGGGGTTCGCCGAGACCGACGCCTACCGCTACCTCACCGGGCTCGAGAACCACATCGTCGCCAACGCCGACCTCACCTTCGTGATCACCGAGGCCCTGCGCGACGAGATGATCCGGCGCGGGGGCCCCGCGGATCGCATCGAGGTGCTGCCCAATGGCGTCAACACCGCCGACTTCGAGCCGCGCTCGCGCGACGATGCCCTTCAGGCCGAGCTGGGACTGACCGGACGGACGGTCATCGGCTATGCCGGTGGCCTCGTCGACTATGAGGGCCTCGACCTCCTGCTGGAGGCCACGGCCCTGCTCAAGCAGGAGCGGCAGGACTTCGGCGTCGTCATCGTCGGCGACGGCCACTTCGAGGGGCGGCTGCGCCAGCTCGCCGTCGACCTCGGCGTCACCGACGTGGTGACCTTCACCGGTCGCGTGCCACACGCCGAGGTGCCCCGATACCTCTCGATCTTCGACATCACGCCCTTCCCGCGGCTGCCCCTGCCGGTGTGCGAGCTGATCTCGCCGATCAAGCCCTTCGAGGCGATGTCGATGGGCAAGGCCGTCATCTCGTCGTCCGTGGCGGCGCTGACCGAGATCGTCGAGCGTGACGTCCGCGGCCTGGTGTTCGAGAAGGGTTCCAGCGAGGACCTCGCCAGCCAGCTGCGCCGCTACCTCGACTCACCGGAGCTGCGGTCCCGGATGGGCGCCCAGGCTCGCGAGTGGGTGCTCGCGGAACGCGACTGGTCCGACGTCGTCACGGTGGTCGACGCCGCCTACGCGCGGTTGACGAGGGCCTGATGGCCCGCTGACTCCTGACTACACTGACCGGGTGCTTCGACTGCTGCGACGTCCTCCCCCCTGGCTGGGGGCGCTGCTGCTGGTCGTCGGCGTCACGGGCCTGCTCCTGCCCTGGCTCCTCGCACCCGTCATCGGCGACGAGCGCTACCACTACGTGGCGGCCCCGACCCGGATGGACAACAGCCTGTTCAACGTCGTGACCTGGACGATCCACGACATCAGGCCGCGCATGTCACACGGGCGCATCGCCCCGGTCGCCGTCTTCCTCCAGCAGGTCGGCTACCTGCTCGGCATGCAGCTGTCCTTCGCCACCGGGATCCCCCTGACACTCGTTCACGGACTCGTCAAGGTGGTGCTGCTCCTGTCGGCCGTGGGCTCCTTCGCCTTGCTGCTGAGGATGACTCGACGCCGCGACGGTGAGCAGCTCGACCGGGGCGTGCGCGCCGCCGCACTCCTCGTCTTCAGCGTGCTGCTCGTCCTCGGCGTCACCGCGACCTCACCGGTGCGCAACGGATGGACCGCCTACATCGTGCTGTGCATCGGTGGCATCAGTGTCATGTTCCTCACCGGTGCGGCGTCACTCTGGACCTTGCGTGTCTGGCCTCGAGCCACGACCGTCGGCAAGCTCGCTGCCGCGGCCGCCGTGTTCGGGCTCGGAGCCGTTGTCATGCTGAGCTACGAGCTGCACTGGGCCGCGGTCCCCTTCGCCGTGGTTCTCCTCGCCTTCGCCGGCTCGGCCGTCTGGAAGCACCGCCTCGCCCTCATCCTTTCCCTCAGTGCGGGGTGGGCGATCGCGTTCATCGGGACCCGCATGCTGCTGTCTCGACACGACCAGGAAGCCCAGTACGCCGGCACGCTCCTCGACCTCGGCGGCCCGGTCATCCCGACGGCGTGGCTGCAGGTCGCCAACGCCATCCCCGGATCCGGGACGGGCCGAGTGATGGACACGGTCGGGGAGGGGCTCCCCGAGCCGCAGCCCTTCGGTGGCGGGGGCTGGCTCTGGGCCCTGCTGACCGCCGTCGGCTTCGCCGTGCTCTTCGCTCGGGCAGGCGCCCGCATGCCGGACCAGGTCGGTCCAGACCGTCGCGGGCTCCTCATCCTGGCCGGGGCCCTCGTGGTCTCGGCCGGCGCCGTGGCGACCATCACCTCCGTGTCGGCGCAGTCGCACGAGATCATCGTCTCGCTCGGGGACACCTATCGAGGCACCCCCTGGATCTGGGCTGCTCTGGCCGCCGCGGCGACCAGCCTGCTGATGTGCCTGCCCCGCGGCTCGACCCGGCGGCGCCGGGCCGTGGTGCCCCTGTCCGTCGCGGTGGCGACCGCCCTCGTGGGGGTTCTCGTCTGGCCCACGACGGTGAGTGCGGTCCAGACGATCCGCGCCGTCGACCAGTACGCCCTGTGGGAGACCGCGCAGGCCCAGCTCGTCAGCGGCTCCGCCGAACCGCTCGCCGAGACACGACGCTGCCAGCTCGCGGAGCAGGCAGCCGAGTGGGCCCGCGGCAAGGGGCCGTACTTCGGCCAGTTCCTGCCCTTCTACGAGAACGCCTTCGCACGGCAGTGGAACCGCCCCTGGTGCGCGACGTCAGGCGACACGGCGGCCGGGACGGCGCGCTGACCGCCTCCACGGCCCGGAGCGCCCCACGGTCCCGTCAACGGCACCGTCCCGTCAACGGCACCGTCCCGTCAACGGCACCGTCCCGTCAACGGCACCGTCCCGTCAACGGCACCGTCCCGTCAACGGCCGACGAGGCCCTCCCGCTCCAGGAGCTGCTCCAGGATCGGACGCATGGTGTCGGCGTAGGTCTTCGTGACGTGGCTGCCCTGTCGGTACACGAGGACGCCTCCGATGGCCACCGGGCACTTGTCGCCGGCGATCTCGGGGCAGACCCAGGGATTCAGGTCGACCCAGTGACGGTCCTTGTCCAGACGGGTCGCTTCCTGCAGCGCCGGACTGCCGCGACCGTCGTTCGCAGGGAACGCGCACTCGAGGAGATCGTTGGGGTTCTCGCTCGCGCACTCGTACACGGGCTGTTCGCTCGAGGGCGACGGGCTGTCACTGATGGCCACGATCTGGGTGCCGACCGCCTCGAGCCGCTTCCAGTACTCGTCGTAGCCGCTCACGTACTCAGGTTTCGCCCCACCCTCGGAGTTCCCGCCCTTGACCGCCGAGGTCAGCACGAAGTCCACGCGGCCCTGGTCGGACGTCAGCCGGCTGAGGACGTTCTCGTTGAACTGCTGGCAGTCGTCCTCGGACTGCGCCGGGTTGAACGCGCACGCGCTCTTGAGGTAGAGCTCGAGCCGCCAGCCATTGTCCTTGGCGATCGTGTTGAGGACGTCGAACCACTGGCCCATCTTCGAGTCGCCCAGCAGGGCGACCGAGACCGACCCGTCGGGGTCGCCGTAGACGCACTTCGGGTCGATGGTCGTGACCCCCACCGCCACCTGGCAGCCGTCCGCGTAGTAGGCGGGCACGTCCTTCGGGGCGAGCGCGGGATCGGGATAGAGGGTGCCCGACGTCGTGATCTCGGGGCTGGCGCTCGGCAGATGCCCCTTGGGCGCCGCCAGCACGTCTCCCGTCATCAGTGCTCTCGCACCCTGGGCCTGGGCGGGCTTCTGCTCGAGGCGCGGCGCCTGCGCGTAGACGACTGATGCGGCGACGAGCGAGAGCGCCATCCCGGCGGCGCCCATGGCGAGAGTCGGGGCCGTGCGGCGCGCGAAGAGCGGACCGAAGCGGATAGGGTCCTCGATGAGGTGCTTGGACAGCCAGGCGAAGCCCACCGCCGCCAGGGCGATGAGGACCTTGTGCCAGCGAGTGAGGTCCACCACGTAGCCGGTCAGGATGATGAGCGGCCAGTGCCACAGGTAGATGGAGTACGAGAGCCCACCGATCCAGACCATCGGCCGGATCGACAGCAGCCGGCCGACCGGCGTGAGCGGGTTGGCCACGCCGGCCGCGATGACGGCCGCCGTCCCGACCGTCGGGAACAGCGCCGCCGAGCCCGGCCAGGGCGTCTGTGTCGAGATGACCAGGCCGGACCCGATCACGAGAGCCAGCCCCGCGGCGGCGACCAGCATGGCGACCTTGTCGGTGAGGCGCTTGAGCAGCGGGACCGCACACGCGAGCAGCGACCCGATGCCGAGCTCCCAGGCACGAGTCGTCGAGTAGAAGTACGCGGTCTGGGGCGACGAGTCGGTGTACCGGATCGAGTAGACGAGGGACACGGCCACGATGACCGCCAGGGCGATGGTGATGATCCGTCGGATGCTGAAGCCGAACCGACGAGCGACCCACGCCAGCACGATCATCATCACCGGGATGATGACGTAGAACTGCTCCTCGACCGACAACGACCAGTAGTGCTGGACCGGTGAGACCGCGGCGTCCTCGGCGAGGTAGTCGACGGCCCGGAACGCCAGGGCCCAGTTGACGACGTAGAGCGCGGCGGCGATGACGTCTGTCGACAGGTCGGACCACTCGCTCCGAGGCATCACCTGCCAGCCCACCAGCGCCGTGGCGACGAGCACGACCGTTGCGGCGGGAAGCAGGCGGCGTGCCCGCCGGGCGTAGAACTTCAGGAGCGAGACCGTTCCGGACCGCTCGGCCTCCGTCAGCAGGCCCGAGGTGATCAGGAACCCCGAGATGACGAAGAAGATGTCGACGCCGGCGAACCCGCCAGAGAGTCGGTCAACGCCGAGGTGGTAGATGAGCACGAAGAGCACGGCGATCGACCGCAGCCCTTCGATGTCCCCACGCATCAGTGAACGCGGCTTCGTCGTGGCAGAACTCATACGAAAAGGGACTTTCCTTCCAACTTCGGGTGGCGCGTCCCGTCGGGGGACGAACCATGGTCACACGGTGACATGGGTGGTTGCATCTCCGTAGAAGGCCAGCGTCGCACGTCGGGCCAGGAGGTCCATGTCGGAGATGGGCCACGTGTGGCCGTCCGGACTCGCGCTGCGCATGGAGACGAAGTTGAACCGGTCGGCGGAGTAGACCTTGCCGCCGGCAGCCCTCACCTTGTCGAGGAACGTGGTGTCGACCCGGCGGGGCAGGTCCTCGAAACGCTCTGCGGCCGCGACCTCCCGCGGCACGAGCATGGTGCCGCCCTGGACGAGCTTGACGTAGCGGTGCTCGGCGTCGGGAAAGCGCAGCAGCGTGGCGCCGGAGGCGCTCAGGTGTGCGTAGTGGGCCCACTTGCCGACCACGACGGCGTCGGTGTACTCGAAGGCGCGGACGAGGTCGCGCAGGTAGTGCTGCGCATAGACGTTGTCGTCGTCCATCTTGGCGATGTATCGCCCCGAGGCAGCCTCGACGCCGAGGTTCATGCAGGCGCCGAGGGTGAGGGAGGCGTCCGCCTGTCGGAGCACGGGAGCCTTCATCCCCCGCTCCTCCGCCCGGCGCTTCACGTCGGCGTCGTCGTGCTCGAAGCCGTGGGTCACGAGGATCAGCTCGACGTCCTCGTGGGACTGCGCCGCGACGAAGTCGAGGACGTCGTCGAGCCGCTCCGGGCGCATCGTCGGCACCACCGCACTGATCGACTGGTCCACGGGCGGAACCGGGTGCCCGGTCCGAGCCAGCACCTCCGCGACCCGATGACGGTAGAGGTGCTCGTCGAAGACCCGCCGGTGCGCGCGCAAGGCGATCCGGTCCCGGTACTCGGCGTGGCGCAGCAGCACGGTGAGGGCGCGCTCGGTCTCCTCGGCACTGCCCGACACGGTGATCGTGTCGCCGAAGAAGGGTTCGATCGAGGCGGCCGGGCCACTGATCACCGGGGTCTGCGCGGCCGACAGCTCGAAGAGCCGGCGGGCACACATCGTCGGTGAGGTCGTCACCGAGTTGACGTTGAGGAACACCTTGTAGGAGGTGTACGCGGCCAGCATGCGCTCGTACGGCAAGGATCCGACGATGCTCGAGCGGAACTCCGCCGGGAACTGGTATCGCGTGTCCTCGAGCGCCATCCGGGAGTACACGTGGAGACCGTGGCCGAGCGCCGGCCGGATCACGCTCTCGACCTGGGCCCGACGCTCAGGATGCTTCTCGGTGAAGTACGTGCCGGCGAATGCCACCTCGTGCTGACGGCCGTGGTCGCGCAGGACCGGGTTGTGCAGCCGCGGCTGAGCCGCGAACGGCAGCAGGCCGACGCGGTCATGGCCCAGGTCGCGACGGTAGTCGGGAAGCCGGTCCGCGTCGACGGTCAGGACGTGGTCGAACCACCTGGCCGTCTCGATGAACCGGTCGTAGTTGGGCGGGTCCTCCTTGTTCCAGAAGACCGTCGGGATCCCCTGCTCACGCGCCCACTCGACGAGCTCGCGCAGCTCCTCGCGAAGCGCCCCGGCCCCGGTCATGGCGAGCCGCCACAGGCCACCGTTGCCCTGCCATGCAGACTCCACGAAGAGCAGGTCCGGTGGCCTCGGCGTGGTCAGCTGCTCACGCCACTGGCCGGGTCGCACGTCCACCTGGTCCCACTCGTAGCGCAGCGCGAGCGACGAGAAGGGGTCGAGGATGACCGCCGCGCGGATCTCCGGACGGACGACCGGCCCCGTGGGCAGGTCGACGTCGGGCAGCGACGTCCGGAGCTTGACCTTCGGACGAAGGGCGGGGAACCGCCGGTCCATCTCCTTGCGGAGCTTGCGGGGAAGGTCACGTCGGACTCTGCGGTCGGTCATGGCCTCTCGGAGGGCCTGGGTGGCTCGGCCCCAGTCATGGCGCAGACCGATGTCACGTGAGGGCATGGGTACCAGTGTGACAGCCCCGAAAGCAGCCTTCTCACGTGTGCCAAGATGCCCGTATGGCGCCCCACGGTCCTGAGCTGTCCTCCAGCGGGCACCAGAACCACACCGTCGAGGTCGCCGCGGTCCTCGCCAACGTGCCGGCACTGGCGGCGGTGCTGACGCAACACCTCACCCGCGACCCGTGGAAGGCGGCGTCCGTCGTCCTGCGGGCGGGGCCGTCGGCGTTGCGTGACGCGCTCCGCTCCCGACAGCTGCGTCGCCGGGCTCCCGCCGTGGCCGCGCTCGCCGACGCGGCAGCGGGTGGGCGGGAGGAGTCCGCCCGTGCCCTCGAGTCGATCATCGCGACCGGCACCCCGGGACGGCTCCGGGCCGCGGCGGCGATTGCCGCCGTTCTCGACAGGCCGGATCTCTCCGCCGCCGCCGTGGAGCGCCTGCCGGTCGGCGACCCGGCGCGGGTGCGCCTTCACGCACTCAGGGCCTGGTCCGAGGGCAACCTCTCCGAGGCGGTCGCCCTGGCCGACCAGGCTCCGCGTGGACGGCGCGACCGGCTCGCCGCAGGGCTCCGCGGCCAGCTCGCGGTGCTCGAGGCCGCCCCGGTGCACCGCCTGCCCGAGCGCACCGCGGTCCCGTCGCCACGACCAGCACGCCGACCACACCCGCCGGACCAGACCCTCCCGGCCACGGTGCTCCACGTCGTGACCAACGCCCTCCCCGAGGTGCAGGCTGGGTACACGATCCGGACCCAGGGGATCGCCGCCGGTCAGCGGGCGGCAGGCATCGACGCACACGTCGTGACCCGGTTGGGCTTCCCGGTCGACAGCGGCCGCATCTCGCGGTCCGCGAACTTCTGCCACGAGGGCGTCCCCAACCACCGGCTGCTGCCGCTGCGGGGTCTGCCGGTCAGGGCGGACGCGCGGCTGGCAGCCCACGTCACCCACCTGGCCCGGCTCGCCCAGCGCATCGACGCCGACATCCTCCATGCCCACAGCCGGCACGAGAACGGTCAGGTGGCGCTCCTCGCCGGAGCCCGCCTCGGCCTGCCCGTCGTCTACGAGGCGCGAGGATTCCTCGAGGAGACGTGGCGCACCCGGGGCGGGCGGGCGGACTCGGACTTCTACCGCCTCTCGCGCGAGGCGGAGACGGCCTGCATGCGGGCGGCCGATGTCGTGGTGACGGTGTCGGACTCCATGCGCGCCGACATCGTGGCCCGAGGCATCCCGGCCGGCAAGGTCACCGTCATCGGCAACGCCGTCTCGGCGGAGTACCTCACGCCGACGCCTGAGTCCCATCCGCTGCGCGCTCGGCTGGGCATCGCCGAGGACGCCGTGGTCGCCGGCCTGGTGAGCACCCTCAACGACTACGAGGGCGTGGACGTGCTGCTGCGAGCGGCAGCGCTCGTCGACGACCCGAGGCTGGTGGTCCTCGTCGTGGGGGACGGGCCCGCACAGCGCGACCTCGAGAGACTCGCCGCCGAGACGCTCGCTCCCGGACGGGCCGTCTTCACCGGCCGCGTGCCCCACGCCGTTGCCCGTGAGCACCACGCCGCGCTCGACATCTTCTGCGTCCCCCGCCGACGAACCGCGGTCACCGAGCTCGTCCCACCACTCAAGCCGGTCGAGGCGATGGCGACGGCCCGGCCCGTCATCGTCAGCGACCTCCCACCGCTGGTCGAGCTGGTGGGGGCGGCATCGGACGAGGACCAGCGCGGGGTCGTCGCCGCCCCCGACGACCCGGTCTCGTGGGCCGGGGCCCTGAGGGTGCTCCTGTATGATCCAGCGCTTAGAGCACGCATGGGTCAGGCCGCGAGGCAGTGGGTCCATGAGAGCCGAACCTGGGATGCTGCCGCCCTCACGTACGCAGATCTCTACGCCCGGGTTCTGAACGGTACGGGGCAGACCCCCGACGAGGACGAGGGAGCAACCCGTGGCAGTTGACGCCGCCGTGATCGGCCTCGGCTACGTCGGCCTCCCACTGGCGCAGGCCGCGACGCGGGCCGGACTCAGCGTCCTCGGGTTCGACATCGACGAGCGCGTCGTCGCGTCCCTCAACGCCGGCCGCTCCCACGTCGACGACCTGTCCTCGGCCGACGTCGCGGACATGCGGGACCGTGGGTTCCGCGCGACCACGGACCCGGCGGAGCTCCGCGAAGCCGGGACCCTCGTCATCAGCGTCCCGACCCCGCTCTCGCCCGATGGGGGCCCGGACCTGAGCGCGGTCAACGCGGCCGTCTCGACCGTTGCCGCCCAGCTGCGTCCGGGCATGCTCGTCATCCTCGAGTCGACCACCTACCCGGGCACGACGGACGAAGTGGTGCGCCCGGTGCTCGAGGCGGGTGGGCTGACGGCGGGCACGGACTTCCACCTCGCGTTCTCGCCGGAGCGGATCGATCCCGGCAACCCGTCGTTCGGAGCCACCAACACGCCCAAGGTCGTCGGGGGCCACACGCCCGGCTGCACCGAGGCCGCTGCGTCGTTCTACGGCAAGTTCGTCGACACCATCGTGCGGACCAAAGGCACCCGCGAGGCCGAGATGGCCAAGCTGCTGGAGAACACCTACCGCCACATCAACATCGCCCTGGTCAACGAGATGGCGCGCTTCTGTCACGACCTCGACATCGACCTCTGGGACGTGATCAACGCGGCGAAGTCCAAGCCCTTCGGGTTCCAGGCGTTCTATCCCGGCCCCGGAGTCGGCGGCCACTGCATCCCCATCGACCCGAACTACCTGTCCCACAACGTCCGTGCTCGACTGGGCTACCCGTTCCGTTTCGTGGAGCTCGCCCAGGAGATCAACGCGACGATGCCGAGCTACATCGTCCGGCGGGCTCAGGACGCGCTCAACGAGGACGCCAAGTCCCTGCGCGGCTCCACCGTCCTCCTCCTCGGGGTCACCTACAAGCCCGACATCGCCGACGAACGCGAGAGCCCGGCAGTGCCGCTCGCTCGGCAGCTGATCTCGCACGGCGCCGCCGTCCAGTTCCATGACCCCAAGGTGAGCGAGTGGCGGGGCCTCAGCGAGCACGCCACCCGAGTCGAGGACCCCGCTGCCGCGGCCGCGGCAGCGGACCTGACGATCCTCGTGCAGAACCATCGTGAGTACGACGTCGACGCCCTGGCGGGCGGTGCCCAGCGGTTCTTCGACACCCGGGGCGTCGTCACCGAGGGCGAGAGGATCGAGCGCCTGTGACCGACACCCCGTCCGTGCCCGCGGGCCTCGCCCCCAGGATCCTGTCCGCCGATGAGGCCGCCGCCCTGGCCCAACGCCATGAGCTGATGCAGATCGGCGTCCGCCCGCCGCTGGCCACCTACGTGCGCGACATCTGGCGCAAGCGCAACTTCATCTGGACCCTCGCGTCCTCGCAGGCCTACGCCGCCCACCAGAAGTACCTGCTGGGCCAGGTGTGGGCCGTCCTCAACCCGCTCCTGCTCGTCGCGTCGTACTACGTCATCTTCGGGCTGCTCCTCAACACGAGGAGAGGGACGGAGAACTACCTCGGCTTCCTGACGATCGGCATCTTCCTCTTCTCCTTCATCGCGTCCTCCATGACGTCGGGCGCGAAGGCCATCACGAGCAACATCGGACTCGTGCGGTCTCTCCGGTTCCCCCGGGCCGTCCTGCCGATCTCCGTGGCCCTGACCCAGCTGATCCACACCCTGCCGGCGCTCGGCGTGCTCCTTCTGCTGATGATCGTCACGGGTGAGCCACTGCAGCTGGAGTGGCTGATGCTTCCGGTGGCGATCGTGCTGCTGTTCCTCAACGTCCTCGGCATCACCTTCTTCCTGGCCCGGATCGTCGAGATCTCCCGCGACATCGGCAACCTCATCCCGGTGGTGACCCGCCTGCTCCGCTACATCTCCGGCGTGTTCTTCAGCATCGACAGCTATGCCGACCACCCCGTGGTCCACGCGATCATGGCCTACCAGCCGGTGGCGCTTCCGTTGACCATCATGCGGGAGGCGCTCCTGTCGGAGTTCCCGATCACCCCGAGCACCTGGTTCGCCGCGCTGGCCTGGGCACTCTTCCTGCCCACCGCTGGGTTCCTGTTCTTCTGGCGCGCGGAGGCGAGGTACGGCCGTGCTTCCTGAGTCCACCGCCACCGCCGGGCAGGAGGCTCCCGAGCCGAAGCCCAGCGTCGTCGTGTCCCACGTCGACATCGTCTACGAGGTCTACGGTGCCAAGCGCGGCCGCCCCGCAGCGCCGACGGATGAGGAGAACGGGCTGAGGATCGTCGAGCGGTTCCTCGGTGAGCGGGAGGAGAAGCTCGGCCACGTGCAGAAGGTGCACGCCGTCCGGGACGTCTCCTTCGTCGCGAATGTCGGCGAGTCCATCGGCATCATCGGGCGCAACGGCTCAGGCAAGAGCACGCTGCTGCGTGCCATCGCCGGACTCATCCCCCCGACGTCGGGGTCGGTCTGGCTGTCCGGCGAGCCCGCCCTGCTCGGCGTCAACGCCATCCTCCTCGGGGACCTCACCGGCGAGCGCAACATCATGATCGGCGGTCAGGCGCTCGGCCTCTCCCCCAAGGAGGTCCGGTCCCGGTTCGACGACATCGTCGAGTTCTCCGGCATCGGCGACTTCGTCTACATGCCGATGAAGGCATACTCCTCCGGGATGGGGGCCCGCCTGCGCTTCGCGATCTCCACGGCCAAGAGCCCCGACATCCTCATGGTGGACGAGGCCCTGGCCACCGGCGACGCCGACTTCAAGGCCCGCAGCTCGGAGCGCATCAAGCAGATCCGGGATGAGGCGGGGACCGTCTTCGTCGTCAGCCACTCGAACAACACCATCAAGGACATGTGCACGCGAGCGCTCTGGATGGACAAGGGCCGACTCATCGCCGACGGCCCTGCCGACGACGTCGTCGCGGAGTACCAGAAGACCTTCCCGCAGAAGAAGACGACCAAGTCGGCTGCCAAACCGATCGAGTCATGACCGCCCCCCAGCCAGCGGCGAGCCCCCCGCCGGGGCCCCTGCCCAGGGCGTCCGCCCGGTCGGTCCTCGTCGTCACGGTCGTGCACCATCCAGATGACGCCCGCATCCGCTTCCGGGAGATCGAGGCGCTGCTGGAGGCGGGACATCCCGTCACGTATGCGGCGCCGTTCTCCGGCTACGGCATCGTTCCGGCGCCCCGCGCCGGCCTCACCACCGTGGACCTGCCGCGAGCGGTGGGCCGACGCAGGCTCTCGGCCCTGGTGGCGGCGCGACGGCTGCTGCGGACGCAGGCGCCGAGCCACGCGGCCGTCATCATCCACGACCCCGAGCTGCTCCTCGCGGCCGTCGGTCGTCGCATCCCGCACCTCATCTGGGACGTCCACGAGGACACCGCAGCGGCGATCGAGGTCAAGGACTGGCTCCCCGTCCCGGTGCGCCGACCGGCCGCCGCGGCGATCCGCGCGCTCGAGAGCGCCGCTGAGCGACGGCATGCCCTCCTGCTGGCCGAGCCCGGCTACACCGACCGGTTCGCGCGCGCTCACCCCGTCATCCCCAACACGACGAGCGTCCCGGACACCGTCGTTCCTCCCGGCCGGGATCGGGTCGTCTACCTCGGCTCCGTGACCGTGGCGAGGGGTGCGCGCGTGATGGCCGAGGCGGGGCGGCTGCTCCGGGAGCGGACCGACGGCGCGGTCACCGTCGAGATCATCGGCCCCGCTCGCGACGAGGAGAGCCACCGGATTCTCGACGACGCGCAGGCTCGGGGAGACCTGCGCCTGCACGGGTTCGTCGCCAACGAGACCGCCCTGCGGCTGGTGTCGGGTTCCCTCGCTGGCCTGTCGCTGTTGCGTGACGAGCCCAACTACCGGCACTCGACACCGACGAAGGTCTACGAGTACCTCGCGCACGGGGTTCCCGTCGTGACCACGCCGCTCCCGTTGGCTCGTGACCTGGTCGAGGCATCGACCGGCGGCCTCGTGGTCCCGTTCGACGATGCCGAGGCGGTCGCCGACGCCGTGCTGCGGCTGTGGAACCATCCCGAGGAGGCCGCCCGCATGGGTGCCTCCGGCCACTCGTACGCCCGCGCCCACCACGACTGGCGATCGACGAAGGACGCTTTCGTCGAGGCAGTCCGTGCGGTGATGGCCGGGCACCCGGCCGATCCACCTCGATCTCCCGGCGTGGGCACCACGACCGGGCCGCCCGAACCAGGCGGGTACAGTTGACCAGCCTGTTTCCCAACTCCACGGAGAGTCACTCCATGTTCCACGACGGAATCGCGGTCATCGGCCTGGGCTACATCGGTCTGCCGACCTGCGCCGCGCTCACCCGACAGGGCCTCACCCTCAAGGGTGTCGACGTCAACCAGCACACCGTCGACGAGATCAACGCCGGCCGGGTGCCGATCGTCGAGCCGGACCTCGACGAGGCCGTCGCGGAGGCCGTCGGCAAGGGGCTGCTGAGCGCGAGCACCGAGACGCCGCAGGCATCCGTCTACCTCATCGCGGTTCCCACGCCGTTCAAGGGTGACCACGAGCCGGACCTGTCCTACATCCGGTCGGCCACCGAGTCGATCGCTCCCAAGCTGCGCGGCGGCGAGGTCGTCATCCTCGAGTCCACCTCACCCCCCGGGACGACCCTGCAGATCAGCCGATGGCTCGCCGAGCTCCGTCCCGACCTCACGTTCCCGCACGACCATGACACCCCCGACGTCCACCTCGCGCACTGCCCGGAGCGGGTGCTCCCCGGCCGGATCATGATCGAGATCTTCAGCAACGACCGGGTCGTGGGCGGTCTGACCCCGAGGTGTGCCGAGAAGGCGGCCGAGCTCTACCGCACCTTCGTCACGGGCGAGATCCTGCTCACCGACGCGACGACGGCCGAGATGGCCAAGCTCACCGAGAACTCCTTCCGGGACGTCAACATCGCCTTCGCCAACGAGCTCGCCGAGATCTGTGAGGAGCTCGGCCTCGACGTCTGGGAGGTCATCCGCCTGGCCAACCGGCACCCCCGGGTCAACATCCTCAACCCCGGACCGGGCGTGGGCGGCCACTGCATCGCGGTCGACCCGTGGTTCATCGTCGCCGCGGCCCCGGAGCAGGCCCGCCTGATCCGCACCGCCCGCGAGACGAACGACGCGCGCCCCCAGACCGTCGTGGGCAAGGTGAAGTCGGCACTCGCCGAGCTGGGCAAGGGCCCGGACGGCGAGGGCGGGACCATCGCCTGCCTCGGTCTGGCGTTCAAGGCCGACATCGACGACCTTCGTGAGTCTCCGGCCCTGCAGATCACCGAGCAGCTCTCGTCCGAGCTGCCGGGGGCCGTCATCCTCGCCGTCGAGCCGCACGTGCCGGCGCTGCCGAAGTCCCTCGACGGGCTCGCCAACGTCAGGCTGGCCGAGGTCTCACACGCCGTCCAGGAGGCTGACGTCGTCCTGCTGCTCGTCGACCACCAGCCGTTCAAGCGCCTCACCCTGGGCGACCTCGAGGGCAAGAAGGTCATCGACACCCGCGGCATCTGGCGCTGACCCCACTCATCGAAAGAGCAGTTCGCGACACACCATCGAAAGAGCAGTTCGCGACACGTCGCCGCGGAGGGATCTCCGCGGGCGGTGTCGCGAACTGCTCTTTCGATGTGGCTCTTTCGATCTGGCTCGGGCGGTGGTCAGCTGGCGAAGTCCGGCTCCCGCTCGCCGATACCGAGCATCTCGGCGATCGCAGCCACGCAGCGCTTCGCTGCCTTGCCGTCGCCGTACGGGTTGACGGCGTTGGCCATGGCGTCGTAGGCGTCGCGGTCGTCGAAGAGCTGCTGGACCGAGGACCGGATCGTCTCGGCGTCGGTGCCGACCAGACGCACCGTGCCGGCCTCGACGGCTTCCGGACGCTCCGTCGTGTCCCGCATGACGAGGACGGGCTTGCCGAGGCTGGGCGCCTCCTCCTGGACCCCGCCGGAGTCGGTGAGCACCACGTTGGAGGCAGCGAGCACGTGCGCGAACTGGTGGTACTCGAGCGGCTCGGTCAGGGTGACGTTGTCCAACGGGCCGAGCATCGGCTCGATGACGTCGCGCACGATCGGGTTGCGATGCATGGGGAGCAGGACGAGGACGTCAGGGTTGGCGGCGGCGAGGTCGCGGATGGCGCCCATCGACTCGGTCATCCGGTCGCCCCAGGACTCGCGCCGGTGCGAGGTGACGAGGAGCAGCTTGCGCCCGCCCCTGGCCGCCTCGACGATCTCACCGACCCGGGGGTCGCTGAATGCGACCGGCTGGGTCGTCGTCCACTGGAGCGCGTCGATGACGGTGTTTCCGGTGACGGGGATCGTGGCCTCGTCGATGCCCTCACGCAGGAGGTTGGCCTTCGAGGTCGGCGTGGGCGCGAGGTGGAGCGAGGCGAGCGGCGAGGTGAGCCGGCGGTTGACCTCCTCCGGGAACGGCGAGTAGATGTCGCCGGTGCGCAGCCCAGCCTCCAGGTGCACCACGGGGATCTTCTCGTAGAAGGCGGACAGTGCGGCCGCGAGGACCGTGGTCGTGTCACCCTGGACGACGACGACGTCCGGGCGGACATCCTGGAGCAGGTGCGACGTGGCGAGGATCGTCTTCGACGTGATCTGGGCGAGGGTCGCGCCCGGGGTCATCAGGTCGAGGTCGTGGGTCGGCTCGATCCCGAAGAGCGAGTTGACCTGGTCGAGCATCTCGCGGTGCTGGCCCGTGACCGCCACGATGGGGTCGATCTGGTCGTGTCCTCGCAGCTCGCCGACCAGTGGTGCCATCTTGATGGCCTCCGGGCGAGTGCCGTAGATGGTCATGACGCGGTACATCCGGTTCCTCCTGCCTTCTGGCGCCACAGCCTAACGGCCCGGTGAGGGCGGTCCGGCACCACATCCGCGGTCACCACGCGAAGTCCCGGGCGGGCCGGACCCAGTGAGCCCACTTCGGCACCACGTCCTCACGCGCGGAAGCACCGGTCACCCACCGGCGCACGTGCGGGATCGCGTGCTCGCGCCACCAGAGCGCTTCGTCCCGCCAGCCGGGCCGTATGCCGCTGGGCTCGCTCCCGGCGGCCCACGCCGGGAGAGGGTCGGCTGGGAGGGCACCCAGCGGCATACGGCAGGCTGTCGCCACCGCCTGAGCCAGCCTGGCGTGCCCGAGCGGGGACGGGTGGACCCGGTCCGGCGCCCAGAGGCGGCGGTCCGACCAAGGCCGCGGGTCGGAGACGTCGACGAGCGCGGCGGCGTGGCCGTGGGCGATCTCGCGAAGACCGTCGTTGAGGGCGAGGACGCGCCGGCGCAGCAGGCCGAGTGCCGGCGACCCCGTCAGCTCGAACCCGGTGATGACGACGACCTGGGCCCCGGCGGAGGACAGCTTCTCGACGGCGACGTCGACGGGCGTGAGGACGCTGTGCGGGTCGAGCAGGGGTCGGAGGACGTCGTTCCCGCCCGCCCAGAGGCTCACGAGGTCCGGCTGGAGGGCGAGCGCCGCGCCGACCTGCTCGGTGAGGACCTCGTGGGCGCGTTTCGAGCGGAGCGCCAGGTTGGCGTACTCCGTCGTCGGATCGAGCGTCGAGAGGTGCTTGGCGAAGCGGTCGGCCCAGCCGCGAAGACCGTTGGGGGACAGCGGGTGCGGGTCGCCGACCCCCTCGGTCAGGGAGTCGCCGAGAGCCACGAACCGGACCACGCTGGCACCGTAGCGATCCCGGTCGCGCCCGAGCAGCGCCCCTCGGCAACGGCCCGGCGACGACGAGGCGAACATCCGGGGACGTCTTCCGCGTCGAGCGTCGCAGGGCGCCGACCCGGGGCAGAGTGGCCCGGTGCAGGCAGGCCGTTTCGTCGTCGTCGGGGACTCGTTCTCGGAGGGGGTGGGCGACCCCCATGTCCTCTATCCCAACGGGTTCCGCGGCTGGGGGGACCGCCTGGCGCGCCAGCTCGGTCGTGCGGATCCACGATGGGAGTACGCCAACGTCGCCATCCGCAGCAAGCTGCTCGACGAGGTGGTGACCGAGCAGCTCGAGCCCGCCCTGGCCCTGCGACCGACCCATCTGTCCTTCCACGCCGGTGGGAACGACATCCTCTCCCTGCGGGCGGACATGGATGCGCTCATGGGGCGTTACGCGCAGGTCCTCGCACGCCTCTGCGGCGAGGTTCCGGTCGTCGTCGTCTTCACCATCTTCGACCCACGCACGACGGCTGTGCTGGAGCCGCTCCGCCGGCGGTTGTGGGTCTTCAACGACACCGTGCGAAGCCTCGCCGAGGCGCACGGCGCGGTCCTCGTGGACCATGCGCGGATGCGGGAGTACGAGGACCCGAGGCTGTGGGCGCCCGACCGGATCCACATGTCTCGTCCGGGCCACAAGCGGATGGCCGCGGCCGTGCTCGAGGCGTTGGGCTGGGCTCACACGCTGCGCATCAAGGCGTTGGGCGAAGCGGAGCGGCGGCCCTGGCCACAGGCGGTGGCCGACGAGGTTGCCTTCGTCCGGCGCGAGGTCGTGCCGCTCGTGCGACGCCGCGTGCGGGGGGTCCGGGAGGGCGACCGGACCCCACCGAAGTGGCCGGTCCCGATCCGCCCGGCGCAGGGGATGAAGCGGCTGGCCGGCACGCATTCCGGCGCCGCCCTGAGCCACCGCCTCGGCTGAGCCAGGCCGCGGATCGACTCCGGGTCAGCGACCGGGCCGCCAGACGACGAGAGCCTGGGACGCGAAGGTCCGCTTCGGGCGCTGGCCGGGGCGCACGGCGACGACGTCGCCGCGTGGGCCGGCCGCGAAGACCCGCTCGCCCGGGCGAGCACCGGCGAGGGCCGCCTGGGTCGCGGCGAGCTCCGCGTCGAGCTCCTCGATGCGCGACTGGAGCGCCGTCACCTGGTTCTCGAGGTCGAGGATCCGTTGGATGCCGGCGAGCGACACACCCTCCTGGGAGAGCCGCTGGATCTCGCGGAGCAGGGACACGTCGCGGCCGCTGTAGCGCCGGCCGCCGCCCTGGGTCCGGGACGGCGAGACGAGCCCGAGCCGGTCGTACTGCCGCAGGGTCTGGGCGTGCATCCCGGCGAGCTCGGCAGCGACGGAGATGACGAACACCGGCGTGTCGTCGTCGTGCCCCATGGGGGTGCGGTTCATCCGTTGCATCGTCACCACCCCTCAGAGCCGGGCCCGCTGGAAGAGGTCGGCCCTCGGGTCGTGCCCGTCCTCGGCGGCCGCCATCTTCTCGATCGCCTCGCGCGCCTCGTCGGTCAGCCGCTGAGGAACGACGACCTGGACCTTGGCGAGGAGGTCGCCGGCCTTGTCGCCGCGCTTGACCCCGCGGCCCTTGAGCCGCAGCACCCGGCCGCTCGGTGTCCCGGCCGGGATCCTCACCTTGACCGAGCCACCGTCGAGGGTGGGCACGGCCACCGTCGCACCGAGTGCCGCCTCCGCGAACGTGACCGGCAGGTCGACCGTGAGGTTGTCGCCCTCGCGGCCGAAGACCGGGTGCTTGTCGACGGACACGGTGAGGATGAGGTCGCCGGCCGGCGCACCCGGGTCACCCTGCCGTCCCTTGCCGCGCAGCTTGATCTTCTGCCCGTCCTTGACGCCTGCCGGGATCCGGGCCGTGATGCGGCCCAGCTCCGGCGAGGTCAGGGTGACGGTCGAGCCCTCGACCGCCTCGCGGAACCCGATCCGGGTCGACGCCGAGACGTCGGCCCCGCCCCGGGGCCCGGGGGTGGCGCCGAAGCCACCGGGGTAGGCGGACCCACCCGGGAAGCCGGCGGCACCGCCACCGCCGAACATCTGGCCGAGGAGGTCCTCGAGGTTCGGCTGGCCCCCACTCGTGCCGAAGTGCACTCGTGGTCCGCCGGCGCCACCGCCGGCGCCGAAGTTGGCGAAGATGTCCTCGAACCCGCCGCCCGGGCCACCGGGGGCGAACCGGGCGCCGCCGTGCGACATGGCGCGGATCGCGTCGTACTCGCGGCGCTGCTCCGGGTCGGACAGGACGGCGTAGGCCTCGCCGATCTCCTTGAACCGCTCCTCGGCCTTCGTGTCACCGACGTTGTGGTCGGGGTGCAGGTCGCGAGCGAGCTTGCGGTAGGTCTTCTTGATCGTCGCCGCGTCCGCATCGTGGGGCACGCCGAGGATCGCGTAGAAGTCCTTCTCGAACCAGTCCTGGCTAGCCATGGCGCACCTCCGTCTCTCTCATCATGCCGGTCACCCCGGCGGTCACGTTACGGGTCACGGTCGCCCGCTCAGGACGGGTCGGCCACCGACACGCGGGCGGCGCGGACGAGCCGGTCGCCGATCCGGTAGCCCGGCTGGATGACCTGGACCACGGTGGTGCCTGTCGAGCCCTCGGGCAGCTCGGCCTCGACGTGCATCAGTGCCTCGTGCACGGTGGGGTCGAACTCCTCCCCGGACGCCCCCACCCGCTCGACGCCGAACCGGCCGAGGATCGACTCGAGCTTCTCGGCGATCGTGGCGAAGGGACCCCCCTCGAGGGCTCCCGCCTCCCGGGCCGAGTGGATGTCGTCGAGCACGGGCAGGAGGGACTCGACGACGCCACCCACTGCGGTCGTCCGGATCAGCTCGCGATCCCGGTCGACGCGCTTCTTGTAGTTGACGTACTCGGCCTGCAGCCGCTGCAGGTCCGCCAGCAGCGTGGCCGCCATGGTCTCCTCTTCGGCGAGGGCGTCGCCCTCGGACTGGTCCTTCGAGCCGTCGGCCGGCGCGGCGTCCTTCGCGTCGGGGGCGTGGTCGTACTCGTCCTCCCCGCCGGGCTCGGCCGACGCGCCCGGACCACCCTCGTAGTAGGTGGGCCGTGGCGTCGAGCCCTGGGGCCGGGTGCCGGCGTCGCCACCGGCACCCGTCCCAGCACCCGTCCCAGCACCCGTCCCAGCACCGTGCCCGGCGCTCGTGGTCGAGCCCACGTCGGGCTCGGCCGGCTCAGGCCTGCCGCCCTCGGGCATCACGCCGGGGTCGTTGGTGCTCACTTCGCGTCCTTCACGTCCTCAGCGGTGTCATCGTCGATGACCTCGGCGTCGACGACGTCGTCGTCGGCCCCTGCGCCGCTCGACGCACCCGCCCCGGCGTGCTCACCGTCAGCCCCAGCGGCACCGCCGGCTGCAGCGGAAGCCGACTCAGCGGCATACACCGCCTGGCCCATGGCCTGCGACTTCTCGTTGAGCGCCTCGATCTTCGCCTTGATGTCGTCGACGCTGGCCTCGGAGCCCTCCGCGACCGCGCTCTTGAGGTCGGCGAGGGCCTCCTCGACCGGCGTCTTCGCGTCGGCCGGGACCTTGTCGCCGGACTCCTTGAGGAAGGTCTCGGTCGAGAAGACGAGCTGCTCGCCCTGGTTGCGGACCTCGGCCTGCTCGCGCCGGACGCGGTCCTCCTCGGCATGCGCCTCGGCGTCCTTGACCATGCGGTCGATCTCCTCCTTGGAGAGGGCCGAGCCGCCGGTGATCGTCATCTTCTGCTCCTTGCCGGTGCCCTGGTCCTTGGCGGAGACGTTGACGATGCCGTTGGCGTCGATGTCGAAGGTGACCTCGATCTTCGGCACGCCGCGCGGCGCCGGCGCGATGCCGGTCAGCTCGAAGGTACCGAGCGACTTGTTGTGCTGCGCGATCTCACGCTCACCCTGGAAGACCTGGATGAGAACCGACGGCTGGTTGTCGTCGGCCGTCGTGAAGATCTCGGACCGCTTCGTCGGGATGGCGGTGTTGCGCTCGATGAGCTTGGTGAACAGGCCACCCTTCGTCTCGATGCCGAGCGAGAGCGGCGTGACGTCGATGAGGAGGACGTCCTTGCGCTCGCCCTTGAGGACACCCGCCTGGAGGGAGGCGCCGACGGCGACGACCTCGTCCGGGTTGACGCCCTTGTTGGGCTCCTTGCCGGCCAGCTCCTTGACGAGGTTGGTCACGGCGGGCATGCGCGTCGAGCCGCCGACGAGGACGACGTGGTCGATGTCGGAGAGCTTGATGCCGGCGTCCTCGATGACCCGGTGGAACGGCGCCTTGGTCCGCTCGAGCAGGTGCTTGGTCATCTGCTCGAACTGGGCGCGGGACAGGGACTCGTCGAGGTGGATCGGGCCCTCGGGCGTCATCGAGATGTACTGCGCCGAGATGTTCGTCGACGTGGCGGTGGAGAGCTCCTTCTTGGCGCGCTCGGCCTCGTCGCGAAGGCGCTGCATCGCGATCTTGTCCTTGGACAGGTCCTGGCCCGTCTTGTTCTTCACCTGGGTGATGAGGTGCTGGACGATGACCTCGTCCCAGTCGTCGCCACCGAGGTGGTTGTCGCCGTTCGTGGCGCGGACCTGGATCGTCGCGAAGCCGTCCTCGGCGTCCTTGCCGACCTCGAGGAGGGACACGTCGAACGTGCCGCCACCGAGGTCGAAGACGAGGATCAGCTCGTCCTCCTTGCCCTTGTCGAGGCCGTAGGCGAGCGCCGCAGCGGTGGGCTCGTTGACGATGCGCAGGACGTTGAGGCCCGCGATCTCGCCGGCCTCCTTGGTGGCCTGGCGCTGGTGGTCCTCGAAGTAGGCGGGGACGGTGATGACCGCGTCGGTGACCGTCTCACCGAGGTAGGCCTCGGCGTCGCGCTTGAGCTTCTGCAGGATGCGGGCGCTGATCTCCTGCGCGGTGTAGGACTTGCCGTCGATCTCCGGCGACTTCCAGTCGGTGCCCATGTGTCGCTTGACCGACCGGATGGTCCGGTCGACGTTGGTGACGGCCTGCCGCTTGGCGACCTCTCCGACCAGCACCTCGCCGCTCTTGCTGAACGCGACGACGGACGGCGTGGTGCGGCCGCCCTCGGCGTTCGCGATGATCGTCGGCTCGCCGCCCTCGAGGACGGCGACGGCCGAGTTGGTGGTACCGAGGTCGATTCCGACCGCACGTGCCATGAGTGTTCTCCTTGGTTCCAGTGGTGGCCGTATGCCGCTGAGCTCGCTCCTGGGGGAGGCTCAGTGGCGCTCTGGCCGGGATTGGTCTGTCGTGGTGTTGGTCTGGGTTCGCCGCTCAATCTGCTCCGCCGTGGCCCTCTTGTCAAAACCACGCTCGCAAATCTTGCGTCTATCGGACTCAACTTTACCGTGCGCCGGTTTGTTCCACGAGTCGGCGCCCCTGCTCGCCCGCCGCGAGCGGGCGCCACCGTCTGTCGCGCCCCGGCCCGCCCGTACACAGGGCGTCGCCGGCCAAGTCGCGCAGCTGCGCGCCGCCGATCTCGGACACGGGGGCCCACGGTGACGAATCACCAACTGTTGCCGGTTCCACGGCAGGACTCGCGCCGCAATCACATCAGCCAGACAGTCCTTTCCCCTGCCTTCTGGTTCGGTCGGGAGTCAGGAACAAACGCGGTCCGATCCCACAACCAGAACCACAGCCGTTTCTGAGAGATCCGCGAAAGACTGCATCCCCCGCCTGCGTCGGCCCCGGGTTCAGCGGCCGAGGACGTCTCGGGCCACGCGGTCGCGGATGCCCCGCAGCTGCTTTATTCCCATGACGGCGCTGACGACGGCCAGCGGCTCGACCACGGCCACAGCCGCGGGACGCGCCGGCGCGTACCGCTCACGGACGACGAGGCGGGTTCGGCGCCCGGAATGCCGACGCAGCACGAGGGCCCACGTGTAGTCGAAGGGGAACCCCTCCAGCGGAGTCTGGCGGTCCATGGGACCGGGGCGCAGCACGAGGTGCGAGCCGGCGTCCACGTCGGCGACGGTCAGCGCTGCTTGCGGGTGCAGTCGCACCTGGTCCCCCGCGCTGATGGACTGCCACTGTGGCTCGACGTGGTCGACGCTGTGGA
Organism: Intrasporangium sp. DVR; assembly: GCF_040365325.1. Classification (NCBI taxonomy): domain Bacteria; kingdom Bacillati; phylum Actinomycetota; class Actinomycetes; order Micrococcales; family Intrasporangiaceae; genus Intrasporangium; species Intrasporangium sp. DVR. Next base: position 146,595 of record NZ_BAABZW010000005.1, read on the forward strand.
TGTCGCACCCGACGAGGTTCTCGAGCCAGTCGTGGCTGTAGAGGCCTCCCCGCCCCTGGCCGAGCTGGGCGATCCACGGCCAGACCGAGTCGGGCGGCCCGTCGACGGTGATGGCCCGCGTGGCGACCCGGTTCGCGTGTGGCAGGAGGTCGTCGCCCGGCAGCGTCTCGCTCAGCTCGGCGTGGGTCGCACCCCAGTTCAGGAGCGAGTAGCGCGCCGTCCACAGTGCCCAGCCGACGCCGGCGACGGCGCCGGCGGCTCCCATGCGACGAGTGATGCGGTTGGGCGACATCGTGCTTCGGACCTCCGTCTCGCTCCAGCGTCCCACCCCGCGCCTCGGCCGAGAGAGGCGCGGGGGCCATGACATGGACCACACTGTGTGGACGGCGCTCGACAGGGAGTTGAGGTAAGCCTTACCTTGGCTACGTGATCGTGTGCCACTGCGGAGTCGTCAACGACGACAGTGTCGTGCGCGCCGTCGACTCGGGCGCGCGGACCCTCTCGCAGGTGTGCAGGAGCACCGGGGCCGGCCAGGACTGCGGCGCATGTGTCTTCTCATTGCGACGGCTCATCTGCCAGCATGAGGACACTCAGCGCGCGACTCTCCTGGAGGTGGAAGGTGCAGCCAGCTAGCCCCCGCATCACCCAACTGCTCAATGATGCCCTGACGTTCGAGCTCACCGTCACCAACACCTACTTCCTCCACGCACGGATGCTCGACAACTGGGGCTTTCCGCGCCTCGGCAAGGTCTTCTACGACCTGTCGATCGACGAGATGCGCGACGCGGACGACCTCATCAATCGCATCCTCATGTTCGACGGGCACCCCAACGTCCAGCGCCTCAACCCGATCACCATCGGCGAGTCGCCCGAGGAGATGCTCGCGCTCGCCCTCGACAGCGAGAAGGCCGCCGTGGCCCAGTTCAACGCCTCGGCCAAGGAGTGCCACGACCTCGGGGACCACGGCACGGCCAACGTCTTCGAAGAGATGGTCCGTGACGAGGAGAAGCACGCCGACTGGTTCGAGAGCCAGCTCGACGCCATCAAGCGGGTCGGCGCAGCCGGCTACCTCGCCCAGCACCTCAAGGCGGGCGACGTCCCCGAGTGAGCAGTGCGCCCCAGGGCTGCCAGACTGGCGCCATGGAGGCCCACGATCCGCCGGCCGACCCCGTGTTCAACCGGGGCGACCGCGTCATGCTCGACCTGTCCGCGCTCGCTGAGCCGCCGGACGAGTCTGCCGCCCCCAGGGTGCACGAGGCCCATGCTCGGATGATGCGGGTGCACGGCACGCTCGGGACCGTCGTCCGGGGAGACGACACGCGCACGCTCACCGAACGACTCATCCATCGGCTGACCGGGCGTCCCGCAGCGACGGTGCGCGTGAGCTGGGACGCGCCGTCGGACGAGACGGCGGCGCCTCGGCGGCGGCGCCGCGACCGCCCCTACCTCACCCCGGTCGTCTACCGTGCCCAGCTGCGACACGTCGAGAGCTAGCCGCGCCGCCCGGGCCTCGCACCTGACCGCCTCCGGGAGCTCCGCGCATAACAAGGGTGCAAAGAGAGCGGCCGCGGTCATGGCTCGAGCCCTCCGCTTGGATAGGGTCTGCCGGGGTCTTGGAGCGGATCAGGAAGAGGGCGACGATGCAGCCAACGCCGAGGTTTGCGGTCCTGGAGGGCACGTCCCTGCACCGCTCGCGCTGGCTGCTCGTCGCCGGGAACCCACAGGAGATCTCCTGCCACCGAGATGGCGTGAGGGGGCTGGTCGAGGCGGGCCACACGGTCGAGCTCATCCACTTCGACCGCCTGCCTGCACCGCTCGACGTGCCCGTCGCCCCCCGGCGGATCTCCGCGGTGACCGACGTTCCGAAGCGGGTGCGTCGGGTGGCGAAGGCGATCGAGCTGGCCGTGCCTCCGACACGTCGCGCCAAGCTCGCCCTCGCGGCTGACGCGTCCCTCGCGCAGACGGTCCGGCAGGCGGAGTACGTGCTGCTTCTCGACGATGCTGCCGCCGGCGCCCAAGGGCCTCTGCGGGACCTCAACCCGACCGCGCGCTACTGGACCGGCGACCAGGTGGACGCGGTGCTCCAGGAGGAGCTCTGGTGGCGCTATCTCGACCGCCGGCTGCACCAGCTCTCGGGCAGCCTCCTCAAGCCGTTGCGGACCAAGGGCCTCATGGAGGCGGTGACCTGGCTCGAGCAGCGCGAGCCGGCGCTCTTTCCACCACCCGCGGACCTCCACCGGTTCTCCCGCAGCATCATCCACGGCTTCGTCAGCACCGGCCGCCTCGAGCGCGCTGCGGCGCTGCTCCGCCTGTGTCGCAGAGCCGAGAGCACGGTGCCACCCGGGGACGAGGCGCCTGCCTTCACTGCCCTGGAGATGCACCTGCGCCTGCATGACGAGGTGGTCCCCACCCGCGAGCTGGAGGGCCCGACCAGAGCGGTGTTCGCCTCGGCGGACGCCGCCCTCGAGTCGCTTTCGTGGCGGGACTGTGCAGGGCGCATGTCGATCGCGATCGACCTGCTCTTCCATCCCCGTCTGCACACCGACGTGCCGAGCACTCCCCTGGTCGATGACCCCACCGCCTTCACCGCCCCGCTCCGTGAGTCCCGCGTCGGCCGACTGCTCACCGCGCCCGCCGCGAACCCTCACGCCGCGACTGCCACGGCAGCAGCCGGACACCGCGTCCCCGACCGCTCGCGGCTCAAGGTGGTCTACCTGCCCGGCTCGTACCCCTGGCACGCTGCGCGCGCCCTCTCGGCCCTGCGCCACGACCCCCGGGTCGACCTGTCCGTGCTCCGGCTGCGGCAGACCACCCTGCAGAGCATGAGCATCGGCGAGTACTTCGTCACCTACCTGCTGGGCCGCGCGGTCCCGGGCGCCCCCGAGGGTCCGCGCCCGGGTGACCAGGACCAGCTCTCAGCGCTGGAGCAGGCTGACGTCGTCGTGGCCGACTGGGCTGACAAGGGAGCCGTCTGGGCCTCCCGGGAGCTGCCGACCGACGCGCGCCTGGTCGTTCGGGTCCACAGCGCCGACGTGCTCAGCGCGGGAGTCCACCTCGTCGACTGGTCCCGGGTGGACGACGTCATCTGCGTGAGCGAGCATCTCCGCCACGTCTTCGTCGCGCTGCTCGGCGACCGGGTCGCCCACCTCCGGATCCACGTCATCCCCAACCTCCTGGCCGACCTCCCCGCCGAGGTGGACGAGCCGGGCGGGGCTGACGGGCGCACGCTGGCCATGGTCGGCTGGGGCCAGAAGGTCAAGGACCCCCTCATGGCCCTCGAGATCCTCGCCGCCCTCCTGCGACGTGAGCCGGGGTGGCGCCTCCGGCTCATCGGAGCGGACTTCCCCGCGACCGACAGTGGGCTGGTCTCCGCCTACGTCGAGGCCTTCCGTCGTCGGGCGGCTCAACCGGACCTCGTCGACGCCATCGACTACACCGGGCACACCGCCGACGTCCCGGCAGCCCTGGCGGGGAGCTCCTTCATCCTCAGCACGAGTCTGCGCGAGTCGTTCCACATCGGCGCCATGGAGGGGATCGTCGCGGGCGCCGTCCCCGTCATCCGCGACTGGCCCGCCTTCGCCAGGTACCACGGAGCCGCCGGCCTCTTCCCGCCCTCGGCCATCTTCGAGACGGTCGACGAAGCCGTGGACATCATCTGGTCGCTCCGGGACCCGGCCGCTCGCCACGACACCCTCCGTCGAGCCCAGGAGTCGATGCGCTCCCTCCTCGACGGCAGGAGCGCCGCAGGACAGCTGCTCGAGGTCATCCTGGGCTGACACCAGGGATGCGCACGGAGGCCCTGCAGCCGCTCGGCTGCCGCGCGGGTCGGTCAGACCGCGACGATCCCGGGCTGCCCGGTCCCCTGGAGCCGCACTGTGGCGACCGTGGCGAGGGTGGGGTCTCCCTCGCCGTCCGGGAGCTCACCGCGTCGCCAGGTCAGCTCGAGGGCGGGACCATCGACCATGAGCTCCCCGATGCAGTTGTCGAACCACGGGCCGTCCGTGACACGCCACGGGTAGGCGGGGTCCGGGATCCGGCTCGACCGGCTGGCGATCCACCGCATCGGCCGGACCAGGCTCTTGGCGAACGCGGACATGAAGACCCGGAGCGTCCGGGGCATCGGGTTGCGGATCGGCGAGCAGACCACCTGGACGATGAGTGACCTGGCGCCGTACCGCTCCGCGTGGTCGACCTGCGCCACGTACGAGTTGTGGACGTCTCCGGACAGGAAGGTCACGGTGGCCGGGGCCCGGCCGCGCTCCCCGCGGGCCACCGCCATGACGAGCTCGAACACCTCGGCGAAGCCCTCGTTGAAGGCGGCCCAGTGCTCGAGGTCGACCGCTTGCCGCAGGCGCTCGGCCGCTCGGGAGACCGGCCGGGACAGCCGCTGGGACGAGAAGGCCCCGGTGGCGAGCATCTCGTCGATCGCCTCGAAGTCGTGCAGTCCCGGCGGGAGGAGGAACGGCAGCGACGTCCCGATGAGGAGGTGGTCGACGTCACCGACGAGCTGGTCGTCGAGCCAGGCCATCTCGACGGGATCGAGCATCGAGCGACGGTCCGGCTCGAGGACCCGAGCGGCCCGGGAGTCGACGACGACGAGCCTGCTGTCGCCGAAGTCGCGGACGTAGCTCCAGCGGTAGACGTCCGGGTGCCGGTCGACGCGGCTCGCCAGGTCCATCACGGCGTCGGTGAGGTCAAGCTCGTCGTCGCTGTCGTGCGACAGGACCCGGCGGTAGATCTCGTCCTCGCGCAGCTGGTCCGGAGACAGGTTGCCGATGTGCTGGTACACCCAGTACGACGCCAGCCCGCCCACGAGACGCTCGTGCCACCACGAGGTCCGGTTCATCGTCTCGTGCCACGTCCACGAGGTGTTCCAGTCGTCCCGGATGTCGTGGTCGTCGAAGATCATGCACGAGGGAACCGTCGACAACAGCCACCGGTTGGCCGGGTCGGTCCAGGCGAGGCGGTAGAGATGGGCGTACTCCGCGTAGTCCTTGATCTCCTCTCCGGGGGGCTCGTCGAGGCTGCGCCGCGCACTGATCCACTCCCGCATCGCCTCGGAGGTCAGGTCGGCGTACACCTGGTCGCCGAGGAAGGCGATGAGGTCGGGCTGCTCAGCCTCCCCCGCGGCGATGGCGAGGGCCAGGGCACGCAGCGCGTCCACGCCGTTGGTCTCGTTGCCCTCGCGGTCGTGCGGCACGGAGGTCCGACACGACCCGTAGGCGAGACGGGTCGGTTGCGTCCGGTCGATCGTGCGGATCCCCGGCGGCGGGTACCGGCTGTCCGGCGGCGGCCACACCGGCTGGCCGTCCACGGCGAGGACGTAGTCGCACGTTTTGGCCGGCTCCAGCCCGTCGACGACGACGAGCGCGTAGTGATGCCCCTCGACGCGGAAGGTCCGCGCGGACCAGGCGCGGGCCCCGCAGCGGACGGTGACCTCGGCGCTCGCTGCCGTCTCGACCCACACCGATGCCGTCGTCTCGTCGGCATAGCGGAGCATCGGCCCGAGCACCAGGCTCGTCGGAGCGTCCATGGTTCAGGCATACCCGCATTCGCTCCCCCGTGGAGCCGAATCAGGCTGTGAACCGGTCCCGCCGTGCTTCGAGCCGGCGCATGACCGGTGTCGCCAGGACGCCGTGGACGAACACGGACAGGGCGATCGACAGGGCCACCGTGGCCCACAGCCAGCGCTCCTCCGGGAAGGCGTGCTGCCCGGCGGCGTAGGCGAGGTAGTACAGGGAACCCACGCCACGGACCCCGAAGAAGGCCGTGGCGAGCGCCTCCCAGCGGGTCATGCCGCCTGAGGCGTCGGGGCGATGGCGCCAGCCGGCCAGGCTGACGACACCGGCGAGGGGCCGCACGACGAAGACGAGGAGCGCGGCGACGAAGACACCGCGCCAGTCAAGCGGTGCGAGCAGCCCGTTGGTCATCGCCGTGCCGAGCAGGAGCAGGACCATGAGGACGAGCAGCCTCTCGAAATTTTCGATGACCTGGTGCATCGTGGCGTGGAACTCATGGCCGCGTTCGGCCGCGCGCAGCGCCATGCCACAGGCGAAGACCGCGAGGAAGCCGTACCCCCCGACGATCTCACTCAGGCCGTACGTCGTGACGAGCGCGGCGAGGACGAGGAGGGGCTCGCCCTGTTCGGCCATCCGCAGGGTCCGCTTCGGCGCCCGGAAGGCCACCTTGGCCAGCCCCCACCCGACGACCACGCCGACGGCGACGCCGAGGACGATCTTGCCGACGAGCTCCCACGCCACCCATCGCAGGGCCCATTCGGTCGGCGGGCCCTCGACGGCGAGGAAGATCGCCGCATAGACGAAGGGGAAGGCCAGTCCGTCGTTGAGACCGGCCTCCGACGTCAGCGCGAACCGGACCTCGTCCTCCTCGTCGATCTCCTCGACGCTTTCGATGTCATCGTCCTCGTCGTCGATCACCTGCGGCCCGGAGACCTGGACGTCCCCGGCGAGGACCGGGTCGGTCGGGGCGAGGACGGCGCCGAGCAGCAGGGCGGCGGCCGGCGCCAGCCCGAGCCGCCAGCCGAGCAGCGCGACCGCGGCGATGGTGATCGGCATGGCGATGGCGAGCAGTCGCCAGGTCGCGCTCCAGGCGCGCCACGAGGACCGGTCCCGGAACGAGAACGGCCGGTCCAGGGCCAGCCCGACGCCCATCAGCGCGACGAGCACGGCGATCTCGGTGACCCGCTGGATCACGGGCCGGACGTCGACCGGGTCGAGCGCGAGCCCGTCGGGCAGCGGGGCCAGCCCGATGGCCATCCCGAGGACGAGCAGGACCATCGGGGCCGAGACGGCGAAGCGCGTCAGGACGGGCGGCAGGACGGCCGCGAGGAGCAACGCGAGCCCGGCGACGAGGTAGACGACGTTGATCGGCATTGCTGGCAATGGTGCCACCCACCAGACGTCGTACCGTCCCTGTCGTGGAGGAACACGACGACGACTGGGTGAGGTCGTATGCCGCTGGGCTCGGTGCCGACGTCACGCCGACGTCACGGCGGCGTCACGGCGGCGTCTGGGCGACGGGCCCGGTGGATGTGAGGATGAGGACATGACTCATCAGCCACCGCCCTTCCCGGTAGGCACCATGCGCTCCTCCGACCGAACCGGTGTCCGCGCCGAGCAGGGCGACCCGTGCCGCGGGCTCTTCCCCAGCTGATGGGGACGCCGACCGACCACGTCGAGGACGCCGCAGCCGTCCGCGCGGCAGCCGCCGCCCTCGGACTGCCCGGGATCGTCGACGTCCACACGCACTTCATGCCGCGCAACGTCCTCGACAAGGTGTGGGCCTACTTCGACGCGGCCGGCCCGCTCGTCGGCCGCCGCTGGCCGATTCGCTACCGCCACGACGAGGACGAGCGGGTGGCGCAGCTGCGCGACTTCGGTGTCCTCGCCTTCACGTCGATGCTCTATCCGCACCGGGCGGGGATGGCCGAGTGGCTCAATGCGTGGGCCGCCGAGTTCGCCGCGCGGACCCCCGACTGCCTCCACACGGCCACGTTCTTCCCCGAGGCCGGTGCCCGGGACTACGTGGCCCGGGCGATCGACGAGGGCGCCCGGGTCTTCAAGGCCCACGTCCAGGTCGGCGGCTACGACCCGACCGACCCGCTCCTCGACCCCGTCTGGGACCTGCTCGCCGAGGCCGGGGTCCCGACGGTGATCCACTGCGGATCCGGGCCGGCGCCGGGTCGGTTCACGGGCCCGGAGCCCATCCGACGAGTGCTGGCCCGCCACCCCCGACTGCCGCTCATCATCGCTCACATGGGCATGCCCGAGTACAGCGAGTTCCTCGACATCGCAGTGGGTCACGAGCACGTCCACCTGGACACGACGATGGCCTTCACCCCCTTCGTCGACGAGATGATGCCGATGGACCCCGCGACGGTCGCCCGCCTGCCCGACCTCGGCGACCGGATCCTCTTCGGCAGCGACTTCCCGAACATCCCGCACAGCTACGTCGTCGCCGTGGAGTCCGTGCTCGGGCTCGGGCACGGGGCCGACTGGAACCGGGCCGTCCTGCACGACAACGCGGTTCGCGTGTTCGCACTGGCTCCGCTGGGTCGCGCGGAAGGATCCTGACCCCACGTCGAGTGTGCAGCTCGCGCCCGGTCGTCAGCCGAGCTGGCGCACCCCGACGATGCGCTCGAAGACCAGACTCGTCTGGGCGTGGGCCACGCCCTCCACCGCCGTCAGGTGGTCGAGCACCAGGTCGCGCAGGTCGTCGCTGGTGGGCGCAGTCACGTGCACGAGGAAGTCGTCGGCGCCTGCCACGTGGAAGGCCGCGATGACCCCTGGGACTGCGGCGATGCGCTCGCGGAACGAGTCCATCGACGTGCGCGTGTGGACGGCGAAGCGAAGGGCGATGATCGCCTCCATGGGCTGTCCCAGCGCGGCGTGGTCGACCTCGGCATGGACTCCCCGGATGACTCCGGAGTCCCGCAGCGCACGGACCCGTCCGGCGCAGGTGGACTCGGGGAGGTTGACGCGGCGGGCGAGCTCGGCGTTGGAGAGCCTGCCGTCGTCGAGCAGGGCGCGCACGAGGGCACGATCCGTCTCGTCCAGGGGACGGGCGGGCGGAGGCGGATAGAGGGCTCGCGGATTCCGCGGCTCACCTGTTGACCGATCGGGCATGACCCGCAGGATCCACCACTTGGCAGGGGAATGTCGAGGGTTCTGCGGGATTATTGCCGTGATGTCGCTGGTTCCGTGAGGATTCTCGCTATGGCTCCCGACTTCACCTCGGACACATCTGTGGCTGTCCCACCCGTCACCTCGGGCGACGCAGGCACGCCCGCCCTGGCCCGCGAGACCGTTGCCGTGCACGCCGGCCGGGAGGACTGCACCGCGATCGGCGTCCACGTCCCGCCGCTGGACCAGTCGAGCACCTATCCCCTGCCCTCTGTCGACGCCGGCGGCGCCGCCTACGAGCGGATGGCGACCGGCGGCCGGCCGGAGCCCGCTGACTCCTTCGTCTACCAACGACTCTGGAACCCCAACGTCGACCGCTTCGAGCGAGCGCTGGCCCGCCTGGAGGACGCCGAGGAAGGCGTGGCGTTCGCTTCCGGCATGGCCGCCATCACGGCGTGCCTCGTCGCGACCGTGGCGGCCGGCCGGCCACACGTGGTTGCCATCCGGCCGCTCTACGGCGGCACGGACCACCTGCTGGCCACCGGTCTCGTCGGCACGTCGGTCACCTGGGCGACGCCCGACGAGGTCGCCGCAGCCATCCGCCCCGACACCGGGCTCGTCATCGTCGAGACCCCGGCCAACCCGTCACTCGACCTCGTCGACCTGCGGGCGGTCGTTGCCGCGGCGGGATCCGTCCCCGTCCTCGTGGACAACACCTTCGCGACACCGATCCTCCAGCAGCCCCTCCACCTCGGCGCGACCCTGAGCGTCCACTCCGCCACCAAGTTCCTCGGCGGACACGGCGACCTGCTCGGGGGCGTCGTCGCGACGAACGAGGAGTGGGCCGTCCGGCTCCGCCAGGTCCGGGCGCTGACCGGGGGCCTGCTCGCGCCGACGTCGGCCTACCAGCTCCACCGAGGCCTGCAGACCCTGCCCGTGCGGGTGCGCGCCCAGCAGGAGACCGCTCAGGTCGTCGCCTCCTGGCTCGACCGCCAGTACGACGTGGCCCGAGTCGCCTATCCGGGGCTGCCCGGCGGCGACCCCCGCGGTCTGGTCGGCACGCAGATGGCAGGCCCCGGATCGATCCTCGCCATCGTCCTCGAAGGCGGGTACGCCTCCGCCGCTGCCTTCGCCGAGAGCTGCCGGCTCATCACGCACGCCGTGTCGCTGGGCGGCGTCGACACCCTGATCCAGCACGCGGCCGCGCTGACCCATCGCCCCGTGGCCCCCGAGGCCCGACCGAACGCCGGCCTGCTCCGGCTCTCCGTCGGCCTCGAGCACCCCGCCGACCTCATCGCCGACCTCGACGGGGCGCTCCGTGCCGCCCGCGCGGCGACTCCCAGGAGCGAGCCGCACGACGACGCCCCGGCCGCGGCGTCAGCCGCCCAGGACGCCCCGAGGGAGCTCGAGGCCGTCCGCTGACCCTCCCTCCACTCGAGTGGCCCGGGTATCCCCATCACCCCGCCCCTCGAGTGGCCCGGGTATCCCCATCACCCCACCCCTCGAGTGGCCCCGCGGTGCACACGTACCCGCCCCTCGGGCTGTGGACTGAGGGGCCACTCGAGTGAGGGTGGGGGCCGGAGGTTCGCCGAGCGGCGTCCGGGCTGTGGACTGAGGGGCCACTCGAGTGAGGGTGGGAGGGGAGCGAGCCCAGCGGCATACGAGCTGGTGTCACCGGGCGCGGTGGACCGCCTGCTGCACCCCGGCGATGATGCGGGAGTAGTCCGCGTCCGGCTCGCCGCCCAGCACCGCACCCCAGGCGGGGACCAGCTCCGCTCCGTAGCGGTGCCCCAGCCCGTCAGCGGGGTCGTGACCCACGGCCATGTCCGTGGTCAGCTGCCAGAAGGTGACGAAGGGAATCCACGTGACGTCCGGGTTGACGTCCCGACCCCTCGGCTCCCGGAGCCAGTCCGGCTCGGCGCCGAGCGTGGCCGGGTTCCACCAGACGACCGGGTCGGACGGGTGCTGAGCGTAGACGTAGCGGGGGAAGGCCCACTCGCCGTAGTCGCGCCCGTAGTAGTCGTGGGTCAGCTCCTCCGCGTTGGTCGCAAAGCGGAAGTGCCGGCCGTCCTCGATGACCGGCGCGATCTCCAGGCTCCCCGGTGTGCGGGCACCGGTCAGCTCGGCGTGGATCCGGGTGAAGGTCGGCGTGCCGACCCACACCCCGCCGTCGGCCCGGCGCAGCATGTCGTCGGCGTCCGCGAACGCCGCGTGACCGCCGTAGGACCCGAGGGACTCGCCGCCGACGACGAGCCGGGGGCGACGCCCTTCGGGCAGCTTCGACCACTCGGCGTGGACCTTGTCGAAGAGGACGCGCCCCGCCTCCCGCGGCGTCTCACGGTCGGTCAGGAGAGCCACCGCGCTCGGCACGTAGCTGTACTGCATCGCGGCCACGGCGCTGTCGCCACCGGCGAGGTACTCGATCGACTTGGTCGACCAGTCGTCGACCCACCCCGTGCCGGTCGTCGTGATGACCGCGAGCACGCTGCGCTCGAAGGCCCTGGTGCGGTGCAGCTCGGCCACCACCGCGTCGGCGACCTGCTCGATCGTCCGGTCGTCACCCTGACCGGCATAGACCCGGATCGGCTCCTTGGCAGGCCGCCCGGTCGCCGCCTGGATCTGCACGGCGCGAGAGACACTCGTGACGAACAGCTGCCCCTGGAAGCCGAGGCTCGAGTAGCTCTGCGTCGACCCCGGCCCCCCGGAGACGAACACGGACGTCGGGGCCGACCGGCCCGCTGGCTGCCGCGCGTTGACCTGCGCGGCACTCGCGGCCATCGCCTGCATACCGCGGTGGAAGAGGACGCTGTCGGAGACCCAGAGGGTTGCCGTCCCGACGACGATCACCGCGACGATGGAGGCGAGCGTGCGGGGCAGCACCTGCCCGGCCGCCTCGGCCAGCCGGTGGGTCGCCCGGCGCAGGCCGCGGGCGATCCCGAGCAGCAGCACGGCCAGCGCGACCGCGAGCGCGATCGCGCCGAGCCAGTCGACCGGCCGCAGGGGCCTCAGCCCGAGGAACTCGGCCGTCCGGCCCTGCGAGCGGACGTTCGAGACGGTGAGGGCGACGACGGCGACGGCGCTCAGGATCGGCAACGCGACGCGCAGGAAGTGCTCGGTCTCGCGGCTGACCGAGACCCGCAGCTCGATGAGGCGGGCGACCGCACGCACGACCCAGGCCACCAGGACCCCGAGGCCGTAACCGGCCGCCGCGCACAGCCCGCTGATGACGCCCTGGTAGTACCAGGTCCGCGGGAGCAGGCTCGGCGACATCGAGATGAGGAAGTACGCAGCCGCGAAGAACAGCCCCGGCCCCGACAGGTGCCACCACCGAGCCGGCCAGGCCCGGGCGGAGATCGCGGTGGAGGGCATGAGGCCACCCTAGGCACGACAGGCGCCGCCCCGCGCCCCGTTTCCGGCGCGCGCCCGGCCGGCCCGCCGTCGGTGGACGTCCAGCGCCCCGCCAGCCGGCAGGAGATAGGTTGTCGAGTCGTGAGGATCGACATCTGGACCGACATCGTCTGCCCCTACTGCTATCTCGGGCGGCGCCGCTTCGAGCTGGCCCTGGAGCAGTTCGAGCACCGTGACGAGGTCGAGGTCCAGTGGCACAGCTTCGAGCTCGACCGCAACGCCGACCCGGTCGTCGAGCACGACCTGCCCGACCTCATCGCGGCCAAGTACGGCACCTCGCGCGAGGAGGCCACGGCGCAGCACGAGAGGCTGGCCGTCGAGGCAGCCGCTCTCGGGCTGGAGCTCGACTGGCGCCGGGCCCGCCACGGCAACACCTTCGACGCGCACCGCCTCGTGCACCTCGCGGCCGAGGTGGGGGGCCCGGAGCTCGCCGGCCGCACCCACGACCGGCTCATGCGCGCCTACTTCGCCGAGGGCCTCGCGATCGGGGACCGGGACTCCCTCGTCCACCTCGCCCCCGACCTCGGCCTCGACCCGGCCGCCGTCCGCGCGATGCTCGACTCGGATGACTACGGCAACCACGTCCGCAGCGACGAAGCCACCGCGAAGATGCTCGGCATCACCGGCGTCCCCTTCTTCGTCCTCGACCGGCGCTACGGCGTGTCCGGCGCCCAGCCCACCGAGGTCTTCGAGCAGGCCCTCGCCCAGGCGTGGACAGCCAAGGACGAGGCCCGGGAGCCCGCCATGTCCGGCGGCGGGTGCGGCGGGTGCGGGCCGGACGGGTGCGGCGGAGCCTGCAGCGCCTGAGACCCGGCCACCCCCTCGACGGCGCGGGGAGCGCCCGGCGAGCTCAGCGGCATACGCCCTCGCGTAGCGTGGAGGCATGTCGCATCCCGTGATGTTCGACGAGACGGATCCCCATCTCGCGCGGCTGCGCCCGATCTGCCTCGCGCTCCCCGAGGCGCAGGAGAAGGTATCCCACGGCCGGCCGAACTTCTTCACCCGCAAGGTCTTTGCGATCTTCGGCGGCTCGATCAAGGGGGACCACTTCTCTCCCGTCGCCCGGCGAGCGCTCCTCTTCCTGCCGGACGCGAGCGAGCACGAGGCGCTGCTCGCGGACGAGCGGTTCTTCGTGCCCGCCTATGTCGGGGCGACGGGGTGGCTCGGCCTCAGCTTCCACCTCACGGGCGGCCCCGAACGCGTCGACTGGGACGAGGTCGCCGAGCTCGTCGACGGGTCCTACCGGCTCACGGCGCCCGCCAGACTCGTCAAGGAGCTCGACTCCCGTGCGTGACAGCTGGAGTCAGGACGACGGCACGATCCGCGTCGAGTGGGGTCCCGTCGGGGCTGAGGCACTCGTGTCGTATGCCGCTGAGCGCGGTCCCGTCGTCGCCGTCGTCATCGACGTGCTGAGCTTCACGACGGCGGTGACGGTGGCGGTCGACGCGGGGATGACGGTCTGGCCCTACCGGTGGAAGGACGACTCGGCGGCCGCGTTCGCCCGGGAGCACCGGGCCGAGCTGGCCCTGGGGCGCGCCGCTGCTGCGAGGCATGGCGGAGTCAGCCTGTCGCCCGGGGCGATTCGCGATGCCGCCGGCTCGGTCGAGCGACTCGTCCTGCCGTCTCCGAACGGCTCGACCATCAGCGCCCTGCTCGACGGGGCGGGCGCCGTCGTCGCGGCCGGGTCGTTGCGCAACCGGTCCGCGGTGGCGGCCTGGGTGATCGGCAAGCTCGACGCCCTGGCGGTCGGCGCCGGACGGAAGGGGACCGTCGGGGACCCCGCGGTGATCGTCGTGCCCGCCGGGGAGCGCTGGCCCAACGGCAGCCTGCGCCCGGCCGCGGATGACCTCTGGGGTGCCGGCGCCATCGTCGACGCGATCGTCACCAAGCTGGAGCACCGCGCGGGTCCGATGCTGCCGAGCGCCGAGGCCGCCGTGGCGCTGGCGGCCTGGTCATGGGTGCAGGAGCGGGTGCCGTCGTCGCTGGAGGCGTGCGCGAGCGGCCGGGAGCTGGTCGACATGGGCTTCGCGGATGACGTTCGGATGGCGGGCGAGGTGGACGTCAGCCAGGCGGTGCCGGTCCTCGTCGACGGCGCCTTCCGCCCCGCCACCTCCTGAGGATCGAAAGAGCAGTTCGCGACACCTGATCGAAAGAGCAGTTCGCGACACGTCGCGCCGGGGTGACCCGGGCGCGACGTGTCGCGAACTGCTCTTTCGATCGTCGCGAACTGCTCTTTCGATCGGCCTGAGGCGCTGGGGGGCTACTGGCCGATGGCGGTCCAGAAGGCGGCGGCTGCCCGCGACGGCCGCCCCGACCGCTGCTCCGACCGGTCAGCGGCACCCATCAGCGCGGTCACGGCATTGACGCCGAGCCAGCGCAGCGGCTCGGGCTCCCACGACCGGGAGGTCCGGCCCGCCCACGGCAGGGAGGCGAGATCGTCGGGGTCGTCGTCGCGGATCAGGGCGGCGAGGGTGCGACCCGCGAGCGCAGACGTCGCGACCCCGTCACCGACGTAGCCCCCGGCGAAGGCGAGTCCGGTGCGCCGGTCGTGGCGCACCGATGGGTACCAGTCCCGGGGCACGCCGAGGCTGCCGCCCCAGGAGTGCGTGAACGCGACGTCTCGGAGGACCGGGAAGAGGTCGACGAGGACCCGTTGCAGCGTCGCATGGACCCGGTCGTCGCGCTCGTAGGCCGGGGACACCCTCGACGCGTAGTGGTAGGGGGCGCCCCGGCCACCGAAGGCGATCCGCCCGTCCCGGGTGCGCTGGCCGTAGATGACGAGGTGGCGGTTGTCGGCGAACGTCGTCCGGTCGCGCAGCCCGATCTGGTCCCACACCTCCTCCGGGAGGGGCTCGGTGGCCGTCATGAGGGAGTAGACGGGCGCGAGGGCGCGGCGTCGCCCGGCGATGGTCGCGGTGTAGCCCTCGGTGGCGAGGACGATGTGGTCGGCGCGGATCGTCCCGTGTCGGGTCACGACGTGGCGGCTGTGGACATCGGTCGCGGCGGTCTGCTCGTGGATGGTCACGCCGCGCCGCTCGACGGCGCGCGCCAGCCCGCGGACCAGTCGCGCCGGGTGGATCGCCGCGCAGTGCGGGGTCCAGGAACCGCCGAGGGCTCCGTCGACCGCGGCGATCTCATGCACCTCGCCGGCGTCGAGAAGGCGGTGGTCGTCCGCGCCGAAGCCCCACGCCTGGTAGTCGGCGACGTGGGCGCGGATCCGCTCCAGCTGCGCTGGGTTGCGCGCGGCGGACAGGGACCCACCCTGGTCGAAGTGGCAGTCGATACCCTCGGCCGCCGCCACCCGGCCCACCTCGGGCACCGTCGCGTTGAGCAGGTGCTGCATGCGCACCGCGCCCGCACGGCCCCGGTCGAGGGCCATCCGCCGCAGCGAGGTGGGAAACAGCGCGGAACACCAGCCGCCGTTGCGCCCGGAGGCGCCGTACCCGGCGATCTCCTTGTCGATGACGACGATCCGCGTCCCGGGGTCGGCGAGGGCCAGGTGGTAGGCCGTCCACAGCCCCGTGTAGCCGGCGCCGATGATCGCCACGTCGGCATCGAGGTCTCCGGCGAGGGCCGGCCGGGGGGTGAGCTCTTCGCCGACGGTGTCGTGCCACAGGCTGAGACCGCGGTAGTCGGACGGGGGCATAGGCGGAAGTATGCCGCGATTCGCGCCGCTTGACGATGCTGGCTCGACCGATCTCGTCCCTCAACCTGACTTCACCTTCGAAATCAGTCGTGCTGGCCCGTGTGGACAACCACTTCCGCAGCGGCGGTCCGTTGGGCACGATGAGCCACATGACCGACTACGCGTCCCTCGACCGCATCCGTCTGTCCGCGCTGCACGCGAGGGAGCTGGACACCTTCCGTGCCGCTCGGCCCCGGTCGGCGGCACTGGCCGAGCAGGCCCGCGCCCATCTGCCCGGGGGCGTCCCCATGAGCTGGATGGTCAAGTGGCCGGGAGACCACCCCGTCTTCGTCGAGCGGGCCGCGGGCGCCCACTTCACGTGCGTGGACGGCATCGACCACATCGACCTCTGCCTGGGCGACACGGGCGCCATGATGGGCCATTCCCCCGAGGCCACCGTCGAGGCCGTCACGGCCCAGCTCGCGAGGGGCATCACGACCATGCTGCCCACCGACGACGCGATCGCCGTGTCCACGGAGCTCGCCCGCCGCTTCGGCCTGCCCTACTGGCAGTTCACCCTGACCGCGACCGATGCGAACCGCCAAGCGATCCGGTACGCCCGGCATCTCACCGGTCGCCGCAAGGTCGTCGTCCACGACTACTGCTACCACGGGTCCGTCGACGAGGCGTTCGCGACGCTCGACTCCCGGGGCCGGACGACCTCCCGACGCAGCAACATCGGTCCTCCCGTCGACCCGGCGCAGACCACGCGCGTCGTCGAGTTCAACGACGTCGACGGCCTCGAGAGGGCCCTCGCCGAGGGCGACGTCGCGGCGATCCTCGTCGAGCCGGCGCTGACGAACATCGGGATCGTCCTGCCGGACGACGGCTACAACGAGGCCGTCCGCGAGCTCGCCACGAGGCACGGCGCGTTGCTCGTCAACGACGAGACGCACACCATCTGCGCCGGGCCGGGCGGCGTGACCGGGGCGGAGAGCCTCCACCCGGACCTCCTCGTCATCGGCAAGTCGATCGGAGGCGGCATCCCGTGCGGCACGTTCGGGTTCACCGACGAGGTGGCCGAGCGGATCGCGCGGTCGGCCGACCTCGAGGACATCGACGTGGGCGGCATCGGGGGCACCCTCGCAGGCAACGGCCTGTCCATGGCGGCGATGCGGGCGACGCTCGAGCAGGTCATGACGGAGGCAGCGTTCGACCACATGATCCTGCTGGCGCAGGCCTGGGCCGAGGGGGTGCAGGCCGGGATCGATGCCGTCGGCGCGCCCTGGCACGTCACCCGCCTCGGTGCGCGCGCGGAGTACGCCTTCTCACCCGCACCGCCGCGCAACGGTCACGAGGCGCACGCAGCCGACGACTTCGAGCTGCAGCAGTACCTGCACCTCTACGCCCTCAACCGGGGCATCCTCCTGACGCCCTTCCACAACATGGCCCTCATGTCACCGTCCACCACTCGCGACGACGTCGACGTCCACACGGTGATGTTCCACGAGTGCCTGAGGGAGCTGTTCAGCCAGCCCTAGGAGGAGGACGACCGGGCTGGGAGCGAGCTCAGCGGCATACGACCGCAGTGGCCGTATGCCGCTGGGCTCGCCGCCGACGGGAGGTGGCGTCAGGCGACGGTGACGTGGGCGAGCAGGAAGTCGACTGCCTCGGTGGCGGACCAGCCGCTCGGGTGCGCCTCGAGGAGGCGGCGCGCGCCGTCGAGGTCCTGGCCGAGGGTCACGGCGGGCATCTCGTCGTAACCGTCACGGCGGTGCTGCCCCATGCCGACATCGGCCATCAGCGCATTGCAGAGGCACTTGCGGCCGAGGGTCGCCTCGAGCGAGCCGCCCTTCTTGACGTAGGCGTCCACCGGCTCTGCGGCACAGCGGTAGCCCACCGACCCGTCGACCCGCTCGAACGGCTCGCGCAGGTAGGACAGGTCGCAGAGGCGGGGCCGGGCGGCGTACTCGTCGGGCTCCGACAGGGTGCCGGGGAGGCTCGCGACCTTGAACGGGAAGCCCGTCGGGGACGCGGCGGGGTCGTTGCGGACGACGAGCGTGCCGGCCGCGAGCCCACCGAGGAGCTGGCGCCGGATGTCGAGGGTGATCCCGGACTCCTCGCAGAGCGCGAAGATCGTGCCGACCTGGACGCCCGCGGCGCCGGCCTCGACGGCCTCGGCGACGCGCTCCGGTGTGCCGTAGGCCCCGGCCAGCCAGAAGGGCAGGCCGATCTTCGCCATGGCGGTGAGGTTCGCGTAGTCGCGCTCGCTGTAGATGGGCTGGCCGTCGTCGTCGAGCGTGAGCTGGCCGCGCGGGGGCGCGCTGTGCCCGCCCGCGACCGGGCCCTCGACGACGAAGCCGTCCGGCCGGATCGACTCGTCGCGGTGGAGGTAACCGGCAAGGCTGTGCAGGGAGATGATGGCGAGGAACTTCGGGCGGGGCAGCACCGGCAGGTGCGCCCCGAGGACCTCCACCGGGTCGACCGTGCTCGTGTGGGTGCGGGTCGCGTCGGTGACGTCGATGGTGAGCGTGCCCGGACGGCCCGACGCGAAGTCGGTGAGCAGCTGCGGGATCTCGCGGGGGATCCCCGCGCCCATGAGGACGTAGTCGACGCCGGCCACCATGGCGCCGAGCGCCGCCGACGGCGTCGCCATCTGGACCTTCTCCAGGAAGTTGATGCCGACGATGCCGTCGTGCCCCTCCTTCGCGAGCCAGACGTGGGCGAAGTTGCCGAGCACGGACATCTCGACCGCGCCGCGGCTGGGGTTGATGGTCAGGGTCGGATTGGGGCGGTAGGAGGTGCCGGCCGCCCGTCCGCCCTCGATGAAGTAGCGGTCGAGGGCGCGCTGCGCCATCTCCTGGTCGGGGAAGGCGGCCAGGGCCCGGCGCAGGTGGCCACCGGGGTCGCCGTCCTGCAGGCCGCGGGCGAGGACCGCGTCGAGCGCCGTGCCCGAGACGACCCCCAGCTGGCCCCGTTGCGAGACCGCTCGGGCCAGCGGCCAGGCGGACACGTTGACGCCCATTCCGCCCTGTATGACGACAGGGGCTCGGTGCCCATCCATGCAGAACCTCCGCGACCGTAACCTACGCTTCCGTAACCAACGGTACGCCCTGATAGGGTCGATCGCCCAAACGACGTGCTCGTCGTCTCAGCGCTCAGGCAGCCGCGCCGCCTCGACGAGGGCCGGCAACGCGACCGCCGCCGTCTCCCGCCAGACGTGATGAGCCACGTCGGAGACCTCGGTCTCGACCGGGTTGACCTCGACGACGACCGCGCCCGCGGCACGGGCGATGGCCGGCAGGCCGGCGGCCGGGTGGACGATGCCCGATGTCCCGACGACGAGGACGAGGTCGGCGTCCTCGACCCGGGCCACCGCCTCGGACCACGGGCCCAGCGGGAGCGCTTCCCCGAACCAGACGACGCCGGGGCGGATCGCCGCGCCGCACGCGCCGCACCGCGGTGGCTCGACGCGGTCCACGCCCTCTGCCACGGAGGGCAGGGGGCCGTCGTAGCGCTGCGCGCAGTCCTCGCACCGCCAGTCCGCGAGGGCTCCGTGGAGGTGGACGACCTCGGAGCTGCCCGCTCGCTCATGGAGGTCGTCGACGTTCTGGGTGACGACCGCGACCTCGGGGCCGTCTGCCCCGGCCCAGCCGGCGACCGCGCGGTGACCCGCGTGCGGCTCGACGGTGGACACCAGACCGAACCGCCAGAGGTACCAGGCCAAGACGAAGGGCCGGTCCCGGCGCCAGGCCTGCGGCGTGGCCAGCTCCTCGGGCGAGTAGCGCTCCCAGAGGCCGGACTGCGCGTCCCGGAAGGTCGGGACACCGCTCTCTGCGGACATCCCCGCGCCGGTGAGCACGACGACGCGTCTCGCCGATCGAGCCGCCGTCAGGACCGGTTCGGGCACCGCCATGCCGACTAGGGTGGCACAGGCGTCCTGCGCCCGCGGGTCGCCCCGATGGCCCGTGCCGCCCCGAACCGGAGGAAGCCTTGACCGAGATCCCACGTCGGCGGACCACCAAGCTCGGCATCGTCGGAGCCGGAGCGGTGGGCGCGACCCTCGCCTATGCGGCGCTGATGAGGGGCGCGGCACGAACCGTCGCGCTCTACGACATCGACGCCGCCAAGGTGTCGGCCGAGGCGCTCGACCTCGGCCACGGCATCCAGTTCATGCCGATGGCGCACGTCGTCGGGTCGGACGACGTCGACGTCCTCGCCGACTGCGACGTCATCGCCTTCACCGCCGGCGCCAAGCAGAAGCCGGGCCAGACCCGCCTCGAGCTGGCCGGCACGACCATCGCGCTCGTCCGCCGGCTCATGCCCGAGCTGGTCCGGGTCGCCCCGCACGCCGTGCACCTGCTCGTGACCAACCCGGTCGACGTCGTCACCTACGCCGCCCTGAAGACGTCCGGGCTACCGCGGGAGCGCGTCTTCGGCTCGGGCACGGTGCTCGACTCGTCGCGCCTGCGGTTCCTCCTCGCCGAGCACACCGGCGTCGCCGTGCAGAACATCCACGCCTACATCGCGGGCGAGCACGGGGACTCCGAGCTCCCCCTGTGGAGCTCGGCGTCGATCGCCTCGGTCCCGCTGCTCGAGTGGAAGGGGCTCGAGGGCCGCGGCCCGCTCAGCGCCGACGACCGGGAGCGGATCGCGCGCGACGTCGTCGACTCGGCCTACCGGATCATCGCCGGCAAGGGCGCGACGAACTACGCCATCGGCCTCGCCGCCTCGCGCATCATCGAGGCGGTCGTCAACGACGAGCGGCGCATCCTGCCCGTGTCCTCGCTCCTCGAGGACTACCACGGGATCAGCGACGTGTGCCTGTCCGTGCCGACCCTGGTCCACGCGGGAGGCGCCGGCGAGGCGGTCGACGTCCCGCTCACCGAGGCGGAGCTGGCCGGCCTGCGACGGTCGGCCGACGCGGTGCGGGCGACGGCGGGGCAGTTCGGCCTCTGACCGACGCAACACACCGAGTTGCGTGCAACACACCGGGATCGGATCCGGGTGTGTTGCACGGAACTCGGTGTGTTGCGTTTCCGCGGGCGCAGCGGCCGCGCGGGCGCAGCGGCCGCGCGGGCGCAGCGGCCGCGCGGGCGCAGCGGCCGCGCCGGTCAGCGGCGCCAGTCGGAGCGCAGCGCGTCGGCTGTCGTGCGGTGCTGGTGGAAGATCAGCACGAGCACCCGGCTGCCGAGGACGAAGCCGAAGAAGAGCAGGGTGAACCCGAGGAACGAGTTGAGCTCCACCGTCGGGGTCATCATCGGGCCGCCGTCGGACGCGACGAGGAGGATGCCGCCGAGCACGCACGCCGCCGCCAGGGCCGTCATGACGACCTGGTGGACGATTCCCGTGATGAAGGCCCGGTCACGCGGGTCGCCGAGCGCCCGGACGTTGACGGTGAGCCGACCGGCCTCCACGTCCTCCGTGATCTTGTTGATGCGCCGGGGCAGGCGCTGGATGACGGGAAGCAGGCTGGCCAGCTGGGCCTCGAGCGTCTCCTTGGCGGCCGCCGGGGTCATCGTCTGGGTGACCAGGCCGCGGCCCTGTTCGCGGGCGGCCTCGACGAGGTCCATGCCGGGGCTGATGAGCCGAAGACTTCCTTCGAGGGAGCCGAGGGCCCGGAAGGCGGCGGCCACCTGCGACGGGACCGCGAAGCCGTGGTCGAGGACCAGCCGGAAGAGGTCGACGAAGAGAGCCGCGCTGCCGGCGGACGACAGCCCCGAGCCGTGCCGCAGGATCAGCTGCCCGACCTCGCGCTCGAGCCGCCGGTCGTCGAGGTGCTCGCTCCGGTCGAGCAGGTCGAGCAGCGCGTCCGCGGCCCCGAGGGAGTCCTGCCGGTCGACCGCGGCGAGGAGCAGCCCGATCGACGTCCGGGCGCCGCGGTCGAGCCGGCCCACCGCGCCGAGGTCGAGCAGCCCCAGCCCGCCCTCCTCGGACACGAAGATGTTGCCCGGGTGCAGGTCCGCGTGGAAGACGCCGGTGATGACGACCTGGTGGAGGACGACACCGAGCAGGTCCTCGGCCATCTGCCGACGCTCGGCCGGGCTGAAACGGCTGAGGACCGGCTCGGCGGCGGACACGGGCGAGCCGCTCATCCGCTCCATCACGATGACGTGCGAGGTGGACAGGTCCTCGCGTGCCCGGGGCACCGTGACCCGGGGGAACCCCGCCCGCGCGACTCCCTCGGCGACGGCGCGCATGTTGCCAAGCTCGACTCGGTAGTCGAGCTCCTCCTCGAGGGACCGCGCGAAGCCCTTGGCGAGTCCGTCGACACCGAGGCGGCGCCCCCAGCCCGTCGTGCGGTCGAGCCAGGCCCCGAGCCGGAGCACGATGTCCAGGTCGGCGAGGGCCTGGCGGCGCGCCTCCGGCCGCTGGATCTTGACGACGACCTCCTCGCCACCGATGAGCTGGGCGCGGTGGACCTGGGCGACGGAGGCCGCCGCCACCGGCACCTCGTCGACGTGCTCGAAGACCTCGGCGAGGGGCCGGCCCACCTCCCGCGCGAGCACCGAGTGGATCTGCGGCCAGGGCGCCGGCGGCACGTTGCTCTGCAGCGACGAGAGCTCGCGCACGTAGGCCTCGGGAAGCAGGTCGGGCCGCGAGGAGAGCATCTGGCCGAGCTTGATGAAGGTGACCCCGCCCTCGGTCAGCGCCTCTCGGAGGGACCGCGCGACCTTGGAGGCCGGCACGTCACCGGCGGCCCGGGCCCCCGTGGGGCGCAGGTAGGCGGACAGTCCGTGGGCCGCGGCGATCCTCACGATCTTCGAGTAGCGGACCGCCCGGCGGCGCCGGAGGGGCACGGAGCGGAGGAGCGCGACCGGGCCGGGCAGGGTGCCGGTCGGCACGAACGCCTCGAGCACGGCGAGGATCGCGACCTGCGCGGCGAGGAGCCAGCCGACAGTCAGCCCGAGGATCGCGGCCGTCGCGGCCACCTGGTCGGTGGCCGCCAGGTCGAGGTGCAGGGCCGCGGTGATCCACGTGCCGACGCCGCTGAACGTCCCGAGCATGAGCAGGCTGACGACGATGGTCCTCGGCCAGCCGACGGGGACTCCGAGCAGTCGGCGCGTGACGACGGCCACCACGGCAACGTTGACGACGGTGGCGAGTGCATAGGTCAGGAAGTCCATCGGTCCCCCATCGGTGGTTCGCTGTCGGGGCTACTCTGCCCCACTCGCCGCGGGCCGGCTCCACCTTTGTCCCGGGGGCGGCCATGATGGGAGGGTGAGCGTCGCCCGCGAGACCTATCACCACGGTGACCTGCGCCGGGCCCTGCTCGAGGCGGGACTGGACCTGGCTCGTGCCGGCGGCCCGGACGCGGTGGTCCTCCGCGAGGCGACCCGGCGGGTCGGGGTCTCGGCGAACGCCGCCTACCGGCACTTCGCCGACCGCGACGCGCTGCTGGCGGACGTCGTCTCGCGAGCGCAGGCTGAAGCCGCCGACGTCATCGCCGAGGCCATCGGCGAGGTCGACGGTGCCGGGGACCCCGCGTCGCGGTCCCGGGCCCGGTTCCGCGCCGTCGGCGTGGGCTACCTCCGCTTCGCCCTGACCGAGCCGGGCCTGTTCCGCACCGCCTTCGCCGTCCCCACGGACCTCAGCCGTTCCGCGTCGCCCGATGCGGCCGGCGGGTGCGGGCGCACCCCGTTCCAGCTGCTGTCCGACCAGCTCGATGAGATGCTCGCGACCGGCGTGCTGCCCGCTGCGGAGCGGCCCGGGGCGGAGCTGCTCGCCTGGTCCGCGGTCCATGGGCTCGCCATGCTGGCCCTCGAGGGCCCACTCCGGGACCTGCCACGCACTGCCATCGATGCGCTGACCCCCCGTCTCGTGCGCATGGTCGACCTCGGCCTCGGAGTGGTCCGGCCCCCATCCGCATAGACGCTCGACCCGGCACCCGTAGGCTCGCTGCGTGAGCACGCAGGACTCCTCCCCCGACCGGTCGCCCGACTCGACCTTCGCCCTCGAGGTCGACGTCCCCGCCTTCTACCGGCCACTCGGCAATGACCTCTTCGCACCGACGATCCACGTGCAGGGCGCGTGGCGCGACGACGAGCAGCACATGGCCCCGGTCGGTGGTCTCCTCACGCATGCCATCGACCGGCACGAGCCGCGTGACGAGATGCAGCTCGCGCGGGTCAGCTTCGACATCCTCGGGATGATCCCGGCCCGGCCGAGCCTGGTCACGGTCCGCACGACCCGGCCGGGGCGCAGCATCGAGCTCCTCGAGGGGACGCTCTCGGTCGACGGGCGCGACGTCGTCCGGGCGCACGCCTGGCGGCTCGCGGCGCATGACTCCACTCCGGTGGCCGGGGTGGAGTTCGAGCCGATGCCGGGGCCGGACGAGTTCCCCGAGTGGCGCGGTGTCGACGTGTGGCCGGGCGGCTACATCCGCGGCGTCGAGTTCCGCGCCGACCCCGAGCGCCGCCCCGGGCGCACCCGGACGTGGATCCGCACGCCGCACGCCCTCGTCGACGGCGAGGTGGGCTCCCCGACGGCCGACCTGATCCGTCTCGTCGACACCGCGAACGGCATTGCGGTGCGGGCCTCCCCGCAGGACTGGATGTTCCCCAACGTCGACCTGACGATCCACCTTTTCCGAGAGCCGGTGCGAGGCTGGGTCGGTTTCGACACCCAGGTCACCATGGGCACGACCGGGATGGGCCTGACGTCGACGACCCTCCACGACGAGCGCGGACCGGTCGGTCGCGCGGAGCAGATCCTCACCGTCCGCCCGATGCCGCCCGGCTGACCCAGCCACCGCCCGAGGACGCCGCCGTATGCCGCTGAGCTGAGCGGCATACGGCCGTGCGGTGGGGCGGATGGCCGGCTTTGCGGGCGCGCGGTCAGGGCCCGACGGGGACGTTCTGGTTGAGCTCGATGGCTGCGGAGCACTCGCTCTCGAGGTCGAGGGTCTGGCCGGCCACGCTCGCCCGGTAGTCGACGGCGGCCCCGTCGGGTCGCTGGCCGGAGACGGTGAACTCTGCGCCGGCGGAGTCGGGGGTGAACTGGCCGGAGATGGTGAAGTCGTGCTCCTCGAGGTGCTTCCGCATGGCGGCGACGGCTGCCTCGGCGTCCGCGACGGGCTGTCCGAGGAGGAGCAGCTGGAGCGTGTGCTTGCCCGGCAGGCCGGTGCAGGCCTGGCCGCGGAGGCCGCCGATGTCACCCGCGGCCCAGGGCCGGCTGTCCTCGAAGGTCCAGCCCGCGGTGCCGGTCGCGGCGACGACCGACTCGGCAAGCGGCACGAAGTCGGTCGCGACCTGCTCCGGGGAGCGGTTCTGGGCCGCTCCTGCGCCGCCGGCCGAGCAGCCGGTCAGCCCGAGGAGAACGAGGACCATGCCCGCGCGGGCGGCCCCCCTGGTCATGCGGCCGGCCATCAATTGTCCTCACGTCGAAGCCGATTCGTCGGGCGCCCGGCGGGACGCCTCGTGGAGCCTAGCGCGGGTGTCCGCCAGGTGAGACATCGAAATCGGCTTGCGGAGTCAGGCGTGGCGATGATCACGCACGGCGCCCCCGGGGACGGTCACTCGATGCGCGAGGTGACCTTCGCCCCGAGCATGACGGTGCGGCTGACGGTGCAGAACTCCTCGTGCGAGCGTCGCACGAGGCTGGGCAGGATCGTGCGCGCAGCCTCGCCGCCCTCGCCGTCCGGGAAGCGGACCCGGAAGGTCACCTCGATGTCCTTGAGGTGGTTGCCCTGCTCGTCCTTGACCTTGTCGGCCGTCACCTCGATCTCGAAGCTGTCGGGCTCGGCGCGGCGCGTCGTCACGGTGTCGACGTCGACGGCGGTGCAAGCGGCGATCCCGGCGAGGAGCAGCTCCACGGGTGAGAGCTCTTCGGTCCCGGAGCTCGTCGTGATCGAGCCGCCGCGCTCGTTGCGCACCGTGTAGTGGCCCATCGTGTCTCGCGTCAGCGTGACGCGACGCAGGTCCTTGTCGGTCATGGGGTCAGCCTCTCAGATCGGTGATCGGTGGTTCGTGCGCGGTCAGTGCCAGGCGTCGGCGAGCAGCTCGAGTGACCGCCGGCGGGCCTCGGGGTCGAAGGCGCCGCACGTGACGATGACCTCGTCGACGCCGGTCGCCCGGGTGAAGTCGGCGAGCTGACCGCGCACGTCGTCAGGTGTGCCGACGAAGGAGACGCGGGTCATCTCGGTCACCGCGGACCGCTCTGCCGGTGACCAGGACGCCACCAGCTCAGCCGGTGACAGCTCGGCGGGCGGCTGCAGACCACTGCGCCGGTTGGTGACGATCCCCCTGAAGCGCTCTAGGACGGAGGTGAAGAGACGCTCGGCCTCGGCCCGGGTGTCGGCGACCATGACGTTGGCACCGGCCATGGTGCGCGGCGCATCGAGGCCGGCGGGCCGGGGTGACGGGTGGAAGCCGCGACGATAGACCTCGAGGGCGCTCATCAGCGCGGCGGGGGCGAAGTGCGAGGCGAACGAGTAGGGCAGGCCGAGAGCCGCTGCGACCTGGGCGCCCGCGTGGCTCGAGCCGAGGACCCAGACGGGGACGTGGGTGCCCTCCCCCGGGATGGCACGCACGGCGGCCCCGGGGTCGGGGTCGCCGAGGTAGCCCTGGACCTCCTCCACCTCGGCGGCGAAGTTCATCGCGGCGAGCTCGTTGCGCCGCAGGGCCCGCGCGGTGGCCGGGTCGGTCCCCGGCGCCCGCCCCAGACCGAGGTCGATCCGGTCCGGATACATCGTCGCGAGGGTGCCGAACTGCTCGGCGACGATGTACGGCGCATGGTTCGGCAGCATGATGCCGCCGGCCCCGACCCGGATCGTCGAGGTGTGGGCCGCGACGTGCCCGATCAGGACCGCCGTCGACGAGGAGGCGACTCCGCGGAAGTTGTGGTGCTCGGCCATCCAGTACCGGCCATAGCCCCACCGCTCTGCGTGCTGGGCGAGGTCGACCGTCTGCGCGATGGCATCCGAGGCCGAGCCGCCTTCGGCGATCGGGACGAGGTCGAGGACGTTGAGCTGGGCGCGGGTCGTGGTCACGGTGGTGCCAACCCGCAGGTCGGGCCAGTTCTTCCGGCCGGCCACTCTCGGGTTGCCGGATCAGGGGAGGTCGAGCTGGGCGACCTGGTCGTCGTAGTCGGGACACAGGGCGTCGACGGCGGCGGCCATGAGCTGCTTGGTCCGCAACTGCTCCCCGTCGTTGCCGAGCGGCCGCCCGGCCCCGTCGACGGCGATCTCGCGGAGCGATGCGCCGTTCTGCAGGGCCCAGCACACCGTCGTCCCCGTCTCGATGTCGTCATCGACGGTCGCGCCGGTCACGAAGGCCCCGCGCTCGCGCGCGACGAGGACGAAGCGGGCCTCCTCGGCACTGATCGTCGGCCGGGCCCGGGCGACGTCGGGCGGCAGGTCGGTCAGTCCCGGCTGCTCCTCCGTGCAGGCGCCCAGCACAGCCACGAACGCCACCGCCACGGCGGTGCTGCGCACCGACCTCGGGACCGCGGAGCGGACGGGCATCTGGATCTCCATCGTTAGGCTGAACGGGTGACTCCAGCCGATCATCCCCCACCGCGGCAGGGGGGCGTTCACCTCGCGGCGGAGGCGCCGCTCGCGAGGTCCGCGCTGGCCGCCGCGTTCGCCGGGGTCGTCCTCGGGTTCTGCTTCGTGCCGCAGCTCCTCGGCCTCGCCCTGGGCGGCATCAGCCTGACCCGCGAGCCGGAGGGGCGCCGCCACGCCGCCCTCGCCATCGCCCTGTCCCTCGTGCTCACCGTCGTCTGGGGCGTCCTGCTCGGAGCCCTGCTGAAGTGGTGGGCCGGCTCGGTCGCCTGAGCCGGCCCAGCGGCATACGGGCTACTGGGAGTACGTCGAGAGGAAGCGCTCGATCCGCCCCACGGCGTCCTCGAGCTCCTCCACGCGCGGCAGGAACACGATCCGGAAGTGGTCGTGGGTCGGCCAGTTGAAGCCGGTGCCGTGGACGACGAGCAGCTTCTCCTCGCTGAGCAGGTCGTAGGCGAACCGCTCGTCGTCGAGGATCCGGTGGACCTTCGGGTCGAGCCGCGGGAAGAGGTAGAGCGCGCCCTGCGGCTTCGTGCACGACACGCCGGGGATCTGGTTGAGCAGCTCCCACGCCCGGTCGCGCTGCTCGAGGAGCCGGCCACCGGGGTGGATCAGCTCGTTGATCGACTGGTAGCCGCCGAGCGCGACCTGGATGGCGTGCTGGGCCGGCACGTTGGCGCACAGGCGCATGTTGGCGAGGATCTCGAGACCCTCGATGTAGCTGCGAGCATGCTCCTTCGGTCCGGTCAGCGCGAGCCAGCCGGACCGGAACCCCGCCACCCGGTAGGCCTTGGACAGGCCGTTGAAGGTGAGGCAGAACAGGTCGGGCGCGAGCGCGGCGATGGACGTGTGCTTCGCTCCGTCGTAGAGGATCTTGTCGTAGATCTCGTCCGCCATGATGATCAGCTGGTGCTGGCGCGCGAGCTCGGCGATCCCCTCGAGAACGTCGGCCGGGTAGACGGCGCCGGTCGGGTTGTTGGGGTTGATGACGACGATCGCCTTGGTGCGGTCGGTGATCTTCCCGGCGATGTCGTCGAGGTCGGGCGCCCAGTCCGCCTGCTCGTCGCAGACGTAGTGGACGGGCGTGCCGCCGGCCAGCGACGCGGCCGCGGTCCACAGCGGGTAGTCCGGCGCGGGGATGAGGACCTCGTCGCCGTTGTTGAGCAGGCCCTGCATGGCCATGACGATGAGCTCGCTGACGCCGTTGCCGAGGTAGATGTCCTCGATGTCCAGGCGGGGGAAGTCACGGACCTCGTAGTGCTGCTTGATGGCTCGGCGGGCGCTGACGATGCCCTTGCTGTCGCTGTAGCCCTGCGCCGTGGGCAGGGCCCGGATGACGTCGACGAGGATGTCCTCGGGCGCCTCGAAGCCGAAGGGCGCCGGGTTGCCGATGTTGAGCTTGAGGATCCGGTGGCCCTCGTCCTCGAGCCGCTTGGCCTCGGCGAGCACCGGTCCGCGGATCTCGTAGCAGACGGACGCGAGCTTCTTGGACTGGGACACGAGGCGCATGGGCCACAGCGTGTCAGGTGAGGCTGGGAGCCGCCCCGTGATTCTCGTCATGTGATCCGTGCGTGGCCGCGCTCAGGGGTGGCCGTATGCCGCTGGGCCCGCCGGGTGCCCAGGGTGCGCTGGGCCGGGGGTCGGGTCGGGCTCAGTGCAGCAGGCAGGCAAGGGAGCTGGCCTCGCTCGTCAGGGTGAGGCGAACCCCGACCGCTCCGTCCGGGGGGCTGACCCGCGCGGTCAGCTCGCGACCGTCCTCCTCCAGCCGCAGGACGACGCCGTCCTCGGCCGTGAGCCGCCGCCAGCCGTGGGCGCGGAGGTACGTCTCGATGTCGTCGACCGTGGGACCGGTGATCGCGCCCCAGGTGAGCTCGGTCCAGCCCTCGTCGGTGAGGCCGCAGGGTGGTCTCGAGCTGATCCCGAGCGGTGCGAGCTCCCCCCGGATCTCCTGGGCCCGGCCCCGGAGCCCGGCGTAGGCGGCGACGTCGTCGGCGTTGGTCCGGGCCGTGAGGGCCCACAGCGCGAAGGCGAGGAGACCGAGGACGACGACAGCGAAGAAGAGCGCGAGGCCCCGCCGAGGGCGACGGCGCACCCGCAGGTCGGTCGTGGCCCACCCCGACCCGGGAGCCGAGGAGGGCCACCCCCCATCGGGCGGCGAGGTCCGCGGACGCACCTGGCTATCATCTCCCACCGGGGCCGTCGCCAGAGGGCGATCCAGCGAGAGGGCGCCCGCCCAGTCGACGCGCCGGGCCCAGCGCAGCGCCGCCCGGAGCAGGAACACCGACGCGAGGACGGCCAGCGGGACGCCGACGGCCGTCGTCGTGAGGCCGAGGCTGTAGCCATCGGGCAGCTGTGCGAACGCGAGGACGGTCGCCGCGGCGGGCAGCCACCGCTGCGACGCCGGGCTGGACTCGCCCGCCCGGTCGGTCGCGGCGAGCAGGGGCAGGGCCCAGAGGAAGTACCACCCCAGGAAGGCCGGCGCGAGGACGACCACGGCGAGGAACGCCCACCCAGCCGCGCGGACCACCCTCCGGTCCGCGGTACCGATGGCGGCAGAGGCGCCCGGCTTGGCCGCCGCCAGCCAGATCAGCACGAGCACGACGGCGAGCACGACGAGCCCGAGGGTCCGCGAGACGGTGATGCCCGACTCGCGCCACTCCGGACGCCCGAGGACATGTCCGACGGCCCCCACCGCCATGCCCAGCGCAGTCGGCAGCGAGGTCCACTGCTCGTTCCGTCCCGGCGTCGCCATCGGGTTGAGCCACGCCGTGCCGATCCCCGCCGCGCGGCTCACCAGGGCCATGACGAGCGCGGCGGTCACGACGGTGAGGGCGAGACCGGACGCCACCTCGCGGCGTCTGAGGGAGCCGAGCCACTCCGCGGCATGGTCGTCCTCCCCGAGCTGAGCGCGAGCCAGCCGCCGCGCCCAGAGAAGGGCGACGAAGGGCAGCGCCACGACGGCAGTGACCTTGACCATCGCTCCCAGTGCGACGAGGACGACGGCGGGGACGAAGCGGCCGCGCAGGGCCAGGGCGAACCCGGCGACGACGGCGGCGACCATCACCGCGTCGTTGTGGGCGCCGCTGACGAAGTGCGCGCCGACGAGCGGGGCCGAGACAGCGAGCCAGGCGGCGGGCCGGCCCGGTGCGCCCACACGGCGTGCCACGTCGGAGACCGCCCATGCCAGGACGACGGCCGCGGCCACCGCCACCACCCGCAGCAGGAGGAGCGCCACCCAGAGCTGGTCGCCGGCGATCACTGCCGCGCCGCGAGCGATGAGGAGCCACACCGGCCCGTAGGGCGACGGGCTCTCGAGCCACGTGGGCGCCGTCGACTCCCTCCAGTCGGACGTCAGATCGCTCACGCCGTGCTCGTAGGGGCTCAGGCCCTCGGCCCAGAGCGCACCCTGCGCGGCATACGAGTAGAGGTCGCGGCTGTAGAGCGGCACGGACAGCAGGAGCGGCGCGAACCAGAGCGCAGCGGTCCCCCACCACCATCGTTCGCCCACCGCCGCGGTCCGCAGCCGCCACCACGCGAGGACGAGCCCACCCATCGCCACGACGGACACGGTCGCGGCCAGCGGGGAGCCGCCCGACTCCGCGGTCGGCGCCAGCCCGGGCCACAGGATCCGCGTGTGCAGGGTCGGCCTCGACCCGGACCCCCACGAGGACGCCGCCAGGGCGATCGCCGAGGCGAGTCCGACGAACCGCCACCCGCGGACGTCGCGAGATGAGGTCGGGCGGGCGCCGTCACCCATGGATGATCGGCTCGTCACCCCAGGCGAGCAGGCGCCATCCCGCGTCGGGGTCGCCCTCCAAGGTCATGACGAGCGTGTTGTCGACCCGCCGCGTCTCGAAGAAGGCCGGCTGGAGGCCCGTCGCTGCCGCCACCCACACCCGCATGGCCGCGCCGTGGCTCACGGCGAGCGCGGACGCGTGCCCGTCCCCGGCGATGCGCCGGATCGCGGACTCGTAGCGCGCTATGAAGCCGATGCCGGAGTCGCCGCCCGGGATCGTGTGCTCCGGGTCGTCCCGCCAGCGTTGCACGGAGTCGACGAAGGGCCCCCAGTCCGTCGACATCTCGTAGTCGCCCGCCTGGATCTCCCGGAGGCCGGGCAGCACGACGACCTCGAGGCCGAGGGCGGCCGCCAGCGGCTCGGCGGTCTGCTGCGCGCGGCGCAGGTCGGAGACATAGATGGCGCCGAGTTCCTCGCCGCCCAGTCGCGCCGCGAGCTGCTCGGCCTGCCGACGGCCGGAGTCGGTGAGGTCCAGGCCCGGGACGGCAGTGTCGAGCTGACGCGCGACGTTGGCGTGCGTCTCGCCGTGACGGACGAGGAAGAGGCGCATCGTCACTGGTCCTTGTCGGTCACGCCGGTCAGGCACTGGACGGTGGCCGGGTCGACGTCCGGGTCGGAGTGGAAGGCCGGGGCCTCGACCGGCACCGTCTCACCAGGCGGGACGGTGAGGTCCATCTCGTGGACGGTCAGCAGCGTCATGTCGGCGGAGGACACGAGCGAGATGGCCACCGTGATCGGCAGCTCCTCGCCCGTGGTGTTCGCGAAGGTCCCCCGGTAGCTCCAGACGCCGTCCGTCTGGTCGCAGGACTCGGTCGTGAGCAGGTCGCCGAGGTCGAACAGACCACCGCTGCCCGCGGCCGACGTCTCGACGGCCTCCGGCTCGGTCTGCAACGGCGTGATCGTGGGCTGGATGGGGACGCTGACCGTCCCCTCGTCGGTGGGCGCCTGGTCCGGTTGGCCGCACCCGGCCACCCCCACCACGGAGGTGACCGCGAGAGCGAGCCCAGCGGCATACGTCAACGGCCTGCGCACGGGGCCCATTGTGCCCTGTGCACCCCGCACGTCGAGTGCGCACTGCGTGTCGGGACCCCGGCGCCCGCTCCGAGTCCCGAGTCCCCCAGTCCCCGAGTCCCCCAGTCCCCGAGTCACCGAGCGTGGTCCTCACGCCGGCAGGAGGAAGCGGGCGCCGAACCCGGCCGCGATGACGAGCAGGCCGGCGACGACCGCCAGCGTGTCGGCGGGCCGCCACGGAGCATCGTCGGCCCAGGTGCGCCGGCGAGCCTCGGCGAAACCGCGCGCGTCCATGGCGAGGGCGAGGCTGGCCGCCTGCCCGAGCGCCCCGATGAGCAGCCCTCCGGTGACGACGACGGCCTCCCACACGCGGGGGACGACGCCACGGTCGGCGCGGATGCCGCGCACGCGGCGCGTCTTCATCAGCTCGTCCCAGAGGGCGTCGAACGACTGGACGCGCTGCAGCGCCGCCGTGGCGGCAACGACGGGCCGGGGTGGGAGCCGGAGCCGCTGCGCGAGCTGGTCTCCGAGGCGCTCCGGGTCGAGGTAGCCCACGACGAAGGCGGAGGGGACGACGAGGCACAGGACCCGGAGGGCGGCCCCGGAAGCCACCTCGAGGTCGCGGCCACCGAGGAGCCAGGCGGACCAGGCGACCCCGAGGACGGCGAGGGCAGCCGGGGCGAGCCGCGCGAGGACGCCTCGGACCCGCGCAGCGGGGCGGCGGCCCGGCCCCGGTGCGACGAGGCCGATGAGCCCGAGGAGGACCTCGACGCCGAGGACGGCGAGCCCTTGACGCCAGGTCTCGAGCACGGCGGGCAGCGGGAGCACGCTGAGCCCGACGGCGAGCAGAGCGAGCGGCCCGGCCCGGGAGACCAGGGGAACACGCTCCGGCACCGCCGGCGGCGGCTGGGGCGGGGGCGCCGAGAGGTGCCTCGTCTCGTCGGCCCGCCCGATGGCGCCCTCGTCGTGCGTCGTGACGACGAGCGCCGCACCCTCGTCGCGGGCCGCCTCGAGGATCCCCATGACCGCCGCCCAGGTCAGACGGTCCTGTCCCACGGTCGGCTCGTCGGCCAGGACGAGCGCGGGTCCGTGCAGGATCGCCGAGGCCACGGCGAGCCGGCGCTGCTCCCCGCCCGACAGGTGACGTGGGTCGACGCCGGCGAGGCCGCTCAGCCCCAGCGCGGCGAGCACCTCGTCGGCGCGCTCCTCGCTCACCGACGGGTCGAGCCCCAACGCCCGCGGCGTGGTGAGGACGTCGTCGCGCACCGTGCGCCCGACGACGGCAGAGGCCGACCGCTGCGGGACCCAGGCGACGACACGCGCAAGGTCCGGCGAGGACCACTCGTGCGGCGGCGCCAGGCCCGCGCCGGCGGGGGCCGACTCGCCCGGGCCGCCGGGCGTCAGGGCCGGGGCGAAGGAGACCCGACCTGCGGCCGGGGCGGTGAGCCCACCCAGCGCTCCCATCAACGAGGTCTTGCCAGAGCCGCTCGGCCCGACCAACGCCAGGACCCGACCGGCCCGCACGTCGAGGTCGACGTCGCTGACCGCGGTCGTCGTCCGGCTCTCGGCGCCGAGTCGGCGAGCACGGTGCTCGACCGTCAGGCCGCGGGCGGCAGCCACGACCTCGCCCGCGCGGACCGTCCCCGCGGCGGCGCCCGCCGAGCCCGCCGAGCCCGCCGAGACCGCCGAGCCCGTCGCAACCGGCCACGGCGTCAGGTTCAGCCCGAGCGGCTCGGGCTCCGGGAAGTCCGGCACCCAGATCCCCTCGGCAGCCAGACGTTCGCCGTGCTCCCGGAGGACGACGGCGGGCGGCCCGTCAGCCATGACGGCGCCCTCCGAGTCGAGGACGACGATCCGGTCGACGAGGTCGATCCACCCGGTCAGGCGGTGCTCGACGACGACGAGCGTGAGGCCGCGACCGCGGGTCACGTCGTCGACGAGGCCCCGGACGGCTCCAGCCGTCGCGGTGTCGAGCATCGCGGTGGGTTCGTCGAGGAGCAGCACGCTGGGCTCCATGGCCAGCGCCCCGGCGAGAGCCAGGCGCTGCGACTCGCCGCCGCTCAGCGCGGACGGGGGGCTGTCCTGGGCCATCGTGAGCCCGACCTCGGCCAGGGTCGCAGCGATCCGCGGCGGCATCTCGCCCCGCGGCACCTCGACGTTCTCGAGGCCGAACGCGACGTCCCGCCCGATCGTCGAGGCCACCACTCCTGAGCCCGGGTCCTGCAGCACGAGGCCGACCGAGCCGGGCCGTTCCTGCGGCGCCTGCCCGTCGACCGTCACGGACCCGGAGAGGTCACCCGAGTCGGCGGTGAGGAGCAGGCCGGCGAGGGCCCGGAGCAACGTCGACTTGCCCGACCCGCTCGGCCCGGCGAGCAGGATCCGCTCGCCGGGCGCGATGGTCAGGTGCAGGCCGGCGAGGACCGGCCGCGCCCGGCCGTAGGGCCGCCAGGTCAGGTCCTCGACGCGGACGCGGGCGCCGGCGGGGGCGCGCGTGGCTGCGCTGACCCCCTCGGTCGGCGTCGCCGTGGCGATCTGGGTCACCGGGGCGATGGGCGTCACCGGGGCGATGGGCGTCACCGGGGCGATGGGCGTCACCGGGGCGATGGGGGGCACCGCGCCGTCGGCTCCCGGCCCGCTCCGCGTCGGCATCACTGTCCGTCCCGCTGGGTCAGACCGCGTCGCGCTCCCGGAGCTGCTGGCCCGGTGGGAACGCGTTGAGGGCTCCGGCGGCGGAGAGCAGCCAGGTGAGGAACACGGCGAGCAGCGAGCCGAAGACGGCCACCGAGGCGCCGAAGAGGAACAGGTAGGCGACCTTGTAGCCCATGTCCCAGTCCTGGTACCACGAGTACCACTCGTAGACGGCCTCGAAGGCCCCGCCGAGGAAGCCACCGAGGAGCAGGGGCGCCCAGCGGAACGTCGCGTAGGCGAAGGCCGCGAAGCCGAGCTCGACTCCGAGTCCCTGGACGAGCCCCGAGACGAGCGTGGTCAGCCCCCACTGCGTGCCGATGAGCGCCGAGACGATCGCGGCGAGCAGCTCCGTGAAGACGGCGGCGCCGGGCCGCCGGATGATGAGCATGCCGACGATGCCGGCGACGAGCCAGGGCCAGTTGAGCAGAGCGGACAGCGGGGGGAAGCCCGCGGAGATGAGGTTGGACGGGGTCTGGTAGGCGAGCCCCCACGCCCAGTAGGCGACGCCGAACGCGACGCCGAGGAAGGCGCAGGTGAGCAGGTCGATGGTCCGCCACCGGGACAGCGCTCCGGAGGCGCGGATCTCGGTGGGACGGACCGTCTTTGAGGTGGTCATGGTGTGGGTCTCCCGTGGTTTCCGTGAAGAAGGTGGATACCTCGGGGAGGGCACCCGGTGGCGGCCGTCATGGCGATGACGAGCCACGTGGGTGTCCTGAGAATTACCGACTCCCTTCGCCGGTGCTAACCGGAGCAGGTTCGAGGGTCTGCGGCCTCGTGATGTCACGGGCCGCACTCTCAGCGCGTCTGCGCTCCCCTGTCGTGAATAGGGCGGTGCTGTTCAGTTTTCAGCCTGACTCTACCCCCACGCACGTGGGTACAGTCACACCATGGCGAAGGCGACCAAAGCGGCGAAGACCGACGTGACCGCGCACGAAGCGGACAAGCACTCACCCCTCGGCGGAGTGGTCTGGAAGGCGATCACCGTCACCTCGACGGTCGTCGCGACGAGGCTCGCCACGACCGTCGCGTCGAAGGGGTGGAAGCTCGCGACCGGCAAGCCCGTCCCGATGCGCGGCGACTACGACAACGAGAAGACCCGCGACGTCGTCGCCTACACCGCCATCGCCGGCATGATCATGGCGGGGACCAAGGTTGCGGCGGAGCGCAAGGCCGCCGAGTACTACCGGCAGTCGACCGGTCACCTGCCGAAGGCGCTCGAGGACACCAAGCTGAGCCGCAAGGAGAAGAAGGCGCACAAGAAGCTCGAGAAGGCGGCGGCCAAGACGGAGAGGGGCGCCAAGAAGCTGGCGTCCTGAGCGGTCGGCTGACTGCTCCACCACATTCCCGCGACGCGCCCATCTGCGCGCGACACGATGATCGCGGGTGGTGATGACCGTGAGCGGCGCCGACGCAGCAACCGCACTGACCTTCCTCGGGGGCGTGGGGACCGTGACCGGGGGCAAGTTCCTGCTCGAGCACGCAGGTCAGCGGATCCTCGTCGACTGCGGCCTCTACCAGGGTGAGCGGCACTGGCGTCGGCTCAACTGGGACCCGCCGCCGCTCGACCCGACGACCGTCGCCGAGGTCATCCTCACCCATGCGCACCTCGACCACTGCGGCTACCTGCCTCGGCTGGTGCGCGACGGGTTCGCCGGGCCGGTGCACTGCACCCCGGGCACCGCTGAGCTGGCGCGCATCATCCTGCGGGACAGCGCCTTCCTCCAGGAGGAGGAGGCGGCGAACGCCGCGACCTACGGATGGTCGCGGCATCCCGAGCCACGGCCGCTCTACACGGTCGCCGACGCCGAGCGCGCCATCGCGCTGATGGAGCCCTGCGGTCCGGACCGCCGGCTCCGGCTGGGGGGCGACGGCAGCCGCGCCTCGGTGGACGTCAGCCTCTTCCGGGCGGGCCACATCCTCGGCGCGACCAGTCCGCACGTGACCGCCGGCGACGCCACCGTCCTCTTCTCGGGAGATCTCGGCCGTCCGGTCCACCCCATCCTCAAGGAGCGAGAGAGACCGCCAGCGGCTCGAACCGTCGTGATCGAGTCGACGTACGGCGACCGTGCCCACCCGGACGTCGACCCGGCGCACGGCATGATGTCGGCGGCGATCCGCAGAACCGTCGACCGGGGCGGCTCCGTCGTCGTGCCGGCCTTTGCCGTCGACCGCACCGAGATCGTCCTGCTCGCCCTCGCCGAGATGATGGCCCGGGGCGACATCCCCGACGTCCCCGTGTGGGTCGACAGCCCGATGGCGCTCGCTGCCCTCGCGGTCTATCAGGACCCGGCCCACCGCGACGAGGTCCGACCCGACGTCCTCGAGGCCATCGCCGGCATGCGACAGTTGCGTGCCGCACGGACCGCGGAGGAGTCGATGCGGCTCAACACCCCGGGGACTCCGTGCATCATGGTCTCGGCCTCCGGCATGGCCACCGGAGGCAGGGTGGTCCACCACCTGCGCCACCTGCTGCCACAGGAGCGCAACCTCGTCCTGCTGACCGGCTACCAGGCAGTCGGCACCCGGGGCCGCGCGCTCCTGGACGGGGCCGGGGAGCTCAAGCTGGCCGGCCGGTACGTCAGGGTCCGCGCCGAGGTCCTCCAGGTCGAGGACTTCTCGGTGCACGCCGACGCGGACGAGCTCGTCGCCTGGCTCGCGGAGCTGCCCGTGCAGCCTGAGACGGTCCACGTCGTCCACGGCGAGCCCGAGGCCAGCCGCGCTCTGGCCGGCCGGATCCGCGACGAGCTCGACTGCGCGGTCAACGTCCCGAGGCTGCTGGAGCGGGTCCTGCTCGACTGAGGACACCCGTGCCGCCAGTGTGACCCGACCCTGGCGGCGACGTGATCCTCACGTCACCCCTTCCGGCGGAGGCCTACGAAGTGGTGTGCTTGGAGCGGAACGATGCCGCACCGTCTGAGGAGGACCTGACTCATGAAGGCAGCCGTCGGAGACCGGATCACCATGGCCGCGGAGCACGTCGGCGAGCGCGTGCGTGAGGGCACGATCCGCGAGGTGCACGGCGAGGACGGGGCGCCGCCCTACCTCGTCGAGTGGTCGGACGGGCACACGGGCCTCATCCATCCCGGGCCCGGCTCGGTCCTCAAGTGCGAGCACGAGGAGGCGAGCAGCCCGGGCAGCTGACGCCAGGGTGCGTGCCGCCCCCGGGGTGACCAAGGCTCGGGACCAAAGTCCCTACTGCCGCCTTGGGGGGTGCACCGCAGGATGCTGGTAGGCGGGACCCCTCGTCAGCCTGCGCCTTGAGGCAGGGCCCGCCGTGCACGGCTGGAGACTGCCATGACCGCTACGGAAATCAGCACGCCGATGATCACCACACCGCGTCCCCTCGTCCTCGAGTTCCACGAGGGCGACCGCACGATGGCCGAGCTGCTCGGAGGCAAGGGCGCCGGGTTGGCGGAGATGACGCGCCTGGGGCTCCCGGTGCCGCCGGGCTTCATCGTGACGACCGAGGCCTGCCGTGCCTTTCTCGCCGCGGGTGGCGACCCCGAGGGCCTGTGGGACCAGGTCGACTCGGCCCTGGCCGACCTCGAGGAGCGTTCCGGCCTCGTCCTCGGCGACCCGGAGCGACCGCTCCTCGTGTCGGTTCGCTCGGGGGCGAAGTTCTCCATGCCGGGCATGATGGAGACCGTCCTCAACATCGGCATGAACGACGCGGTCGTGGCCGCCCTGTCGGAGCGCGGCGAGGCCCACTTCGCCTGGGACAGCTACCGCCGCCTCGCCCAGATGTACGGCCGCACGGTCCTCGGCGTCGAGGGCTCGCGTTTCGACGACCTGTTGACCCGGGCCCGGGCCGACGCGGGCGTTGCCACCGACGCAGAGCTGGACGACGCGCACCTGCAACGACTCGCGGGCGACTTCCGGGCGCTCATCGTCGCGGAGACCGGCCGGGAGCTCCCGCAGGACGCTCGCACCCAGCTGCGCGAGGCGGTCCGCGCGGTCTTCCGCTCGTGGAACGGCGAGCGCGCCCGCCTCTACCGGGCTCACGAGGGGATCCCCGACGACCTGGGCACCGCGGTCAACGTCGTCCAGATGGTCTTCGGCAACCGCGGCGACCGCTCCGGCAGCGGCGTCTGCTTCACCCGTGACCCGGTGACCGGGGCGCCCGGAGCCTTCGGCGACTACCTGCCCAACGCCCAGGGCGAGGACGTCGTCAGCGGCGTGCGCAGCCCGATGGACCTCTCCGAGCTGCACCGGCGGGACCCGGAGATCCACGACGAGCTCTCACGCCACCTCGAGGCGCTCGAGCACCACTACCGCGACCTGTGCGACGTGGAGTTCACCGTCGAACGGGGCCGGCTCTGGATCCTCCAGACCCGGCTGGGCAAGCGCAGCCCCGCCGCGGCCTTCCGGATCGCGGTGGAGCTCGCCGACGAGGGCGTCATCGACCTCGACGAGGCACTGACCCGTGTCAACGGCCACCAGCTGACGACCCTGCTCCACCCGTCGTTCCAGGTCGGCGGGACGACACCGCTCGCGAGCGGCCTGGCCGCCAGCCCGGGGGCGGCCGTGGGGCAGCTCGTCTTCGACGCCGCCACCGCGATGGAGTGGGCCGGGCTCGGCCGGAGTGTCGTGCTCGCTCGCCCCGAGACCAGCCCGGACGACTTCGGGGGCATGCTCGCCGCCAAGGCGGTCATCACCTCCCGCGGTGGGCTCACCTCGCACGCCGCGGTCGTCGCCCGCGGGCTCGGCAAGACCTGCGTCACCGGGATCGAGCAGATGGTCGTCGACCCCGCCGCGCGGATCGTCACGTTCCACGGCGACCAGGTGCTCGCCGAAGGCACCGTCGTCTCGGTCGACGGCAGCACGGGCGAGCTCTTCGAAGGCAGCCGCGAGATCCAGGCGAGCGTCGTCGCCACCTCGATCCAGGAGCGGTCGACGGCGGCGGACACCGCACCACCCGAGGACCCGACCGCCCGCGGCGTGCTCCGTCTCCTCGAGCACGCGGACAAGCGGCGCACCATGGGCGTGCGGGCCAACGCCGAGACGCCCGAGGAGGCCCGGACTGCCCGCCGCTACGGCGCCGAGGGGATCGGCCTGTGCCGCACCGAGCACATGCTCATGGGTCCGCGCCGCCAGCTCGTCGAGCGGGTCGTCACCGACGACGACGCCCCGGGCGCCCTGGCGGAGATCGAGGCCCTCGCGCTGGACGAGTTCACCACGCTGCTGACCGTCATGGAGGGGCTGCCCGTGGTGGTGCGACTCCTCGACCCGCCGCTGCACGAGTTCCTCCCCGACCTCGTCGACCTCTCCGTGACGGCGGCCGTCGCCGCGGCCAGAGGTGAGGTCGAGGACCCCGTCGCCGAGAAGCGGCTGGCGGCGGTCCGCCGCCTGCACGAGGCGAACCCGATGCTCGGGCTCCGCGGCGTGCGGCTGCTGCTCGTGCACCCAGAGGTGGCCGAGGTCCAGGTGCGGGCGCTCGCCGAGGCCGTGGCCCGGCTGGTCGAGGAGGGGCGCGACGTGCGGCCCGAGGTGATGCTCCCACTCGTCGCGGAGGTCGCCGAGCTGAAGGCCGCCCGAGGGCGGGTCGAGGCGGTCATCGCCGACGTCGGCGCCCGGCACGGACGGACCCTCGCGATCCCCGTCGGGGTGATGATCGAGCTGCCGCGGGCCGCCCTGACGGCCGGTGACCTCGCGGCGCACGCCGACTTCTTCTCGTTCGGCACCAACGACCTCACGCAGACGACGTGGGGCATCTCGCGCGACGACGCCGAGGCCAGCTTCCTCGCGGCCTACCGCGAGGAGGGCATCGTCGCGGTCGACCCGTTCCAGACGCTCGACGAGGTCGGCGTCGGCGCGCTCGTCCGGCTCGCCGTGGAGAAGGGCCGGGCCACGCGCCGCGACCTCGAGCTCGGCGTCTGCGGTGAGCACGCGGGCGACCCGACGTCCATCGGGTTCTTCGCGAGGGCCGGGATCGACTACCTGTCCTGCTCGCCGCCACGGGTGCCGGTCGCCCGCCTCGAGGCCGGCCGGCAGGCCGTCCTGCAGTCCGAGGGCGCCCGCCCCACGTCCGACACGAGGTGACGGACAGCGCCGTATGCCGCTGGGCGGGCTCGCGCTG
Source organism: Intrasporangium sp. DVR (assembly GCF_040365325.1). NCBI lineage: Bacteria > Bacillati > Actinomycetota > Actinomycetes > Micrococcales > Intrasporangiaceae > Intrasporangium > Intrasporangium sp. DVR. Next base: position 187,344 of record NZ_BAABZW010000005.1, read on the forward strand.
CGAGCCCGCCCAGCGCTGTGCTGGGCCGGTCTCAGCGAGCTGAGGGATCCTGGTGATCGCGGTGGGTGGCTGCATAGACGGCCGCCTGGGTGCGGGTCTCCATCCCCATCTTGCTGAGGACCGACGACACGTAGTTCTTGACGGTCTTCTCGGCGAGGCCGAGGCGGTCTCCGATCTGCCGGTTGGTCCGGCCCTCGGCGACGAGGTCGAGGATGCGGCGCTCGACCGGGGAGAGCGCCTTGAGGCGTGGGTCGTGCTCCTCGCGGGAGGCCCACCGGTCCCGCAACGCCTGCGCGTGCGGGTGGTCGGAGAGGTCCTCTCCGGCGGCGACCCGGCGGATCGCGGCGACGATCCCCTCGCCGCTCAGCTGCTTGAGCAGGTAGCCGGAGGCGCCGGCGAGCACCGAGGCCACGAGCGCCTGCTCGTCGTCGTAGGACGTGAGCATCAAGGCCCGGATCCTCGGGTCGACCGAGCGGATCTCACGGCACACCTCGATGCCCGAACCGTCGGGGAGCCGGACGTCGAGCACGGCCACGTCGGGGAGCAGCGCCGGGATCCGGCGCCCGGCCTCACGGGCGGAACCGGACTCCCCGACCACGTCCATGTCCGGTGCCGCCTCCACGAGGTCGCGCAGGCCGCGGCGCACGATCTCGTGGTCGTCGAGCAGGTAGACCCTGATCGTCCGGTCGGGCGGGGTGGCGGAGGACATCGGGGACATCACCTCCCTTTCCCGGCGCCGGCGTCCCGCTGCACGTGCCACTGCAGCTGGCTGCCGCCGGAGGGGCCCGGCCGGATCTCGAGGGAGCCCCCGTGGGCGCTGGCGCGGCTGCTCAGGTTGACCAGTCCGCTGCGGGCCTCCGTGAGGTCGAAGCCGACTCCGTCGTCGGTGACGTGGACCAACAGCACCCCGTCGTCGCCGATGGCGCCGGCGCTGACGTCGACCCGCGCCGAGCTGGCCTGCGCGTGCCGCGCGACGTTGGCCAGCCCCTCGCGCACCACCGCGATGATGTCGGCGCGCAGCTGGTCGGGTAGGTGACCCAGCCCGCGCGACACGGTCACCTCGGGACGGAAACCCAGGCTCACGGCATACGACTCGGCGATGGCCCGCAGCACGCCGAGGAGGTTCTCGCCCGGGTCCGGGGTGTGCAGTTCGAAGATCGACTGTCGGATCTGCCGGATGGCGCGGTCGAGGTCGTCGACGGCCTGGCTGAGGCGCGCGCGGACGACCGGATGCTGCGCCAGCGGGACCGCGGACTGCAGCGACAGCCCGGTGGCGAACAGCTGCTGGATGACGTGGTCGTGCATCTCGCGGGCGATCCGCTCCCGCTCCTCGAGCAGGGCCACCCGCCCACGGTCCACGTGGGCCTGGGCGGCCAGGACGGCGACTCCGGCCTGGACCGCGTAGGCGGTCTGCGCCGGCAGCGCGTCCCGGGCCGTCGCCTCGTCGCTCGCGTCCCACCCGGTGATGAGCACGCCGTTGCCGCGGGGGCCGGTGCCCAGCGGGACGAGCGCGACCGCCGTGTCCGCCGCCAGCCCGAGCACCGCGCGAGCCTCCTCCGCCGGTCGGGCCCGCGGGTCGTCCCCGCCCCCGGGCACGTGCAGGATCGGCTGTCGCGCAGCGAGCAGGTCGTCCCACTGGCTCCCGGCGAGGATCGCACCGGACGGCTCCCCCGAGGAGGGCACGGGTGCCTGTGGGCAGCGGTCGACGGCCCTGATCTCGAGGCGGGCCGCCGCATCGACGAAGGCGACCGCGCTGACGACGCCGCCGCTGAGCTCCCGGACCTGGGTCGCCATGAGAGCGATCGACGGGTCCTCCGACTCGGACTCGAGCAGCGACTGGATGAGCTCGCTGGTCGCCGCCGACCAGCGCTGCCGCACCTCGCTCTGGGCCAGCAGGCGCGCGTTGTCGAGGGCCGAGCCGGCAGCGCCCGCCAGGGACACGAGCAGCGACTCGTCCTCGGCCGTGAACGGTCCGCCGCCGCGCTTCTCGGCGACGTAGATGTTGCCGAACATCCGGTCGCGGATCCGGATGGGCGCGCCGAGCAGCGTGCGCATGCGCGGGTGGTTCGCGGGGAATCCCACCGACCTTGGGTGGCTGGTCAGGTCGGCGAGCCGGATGGGGCTCGGGTCGGTGAGGAGCACCCCGAGGACGCCGTGGCCAACCGGTGGGGGCCCGATCCGGGCGGCCTCCTCCGGCGTGAGCCCGTGCGTGTAGAAGCCGGAGAGGTGACGACGGTCGGGGCCGAGCACGCCGAGCGCGCCGAAGCGGGCATCCACCAGCTCACAGGCCCCTGACACGATCCGGCTGAGGACCTCGGGGAGCTCGAGGTCCGCGCTGAGCGGCATGATCGCCTCGACGAGCGACGCGAGCCGGTCGTCGACGACCACCTCGACCCCGGGCGGTTCCTGCACGTCGGTGGCGCCGCCGGTGGCCGAGGCACGTGGCACGTGAGCCGGCTCCATGTCTCGATCGTAGGCAGAACGGCGGAGTTCGGGACGGTTTGCCGCAGAGAGGACGTTCGGGACCTTGGACCCTGCCGCGAACCGGGCGCCCGGTGCTCTCCTGACGGTGTCGGTTGGAGATCCAAGGAGGCCATCATGCGCGCACGAGTCGGAGACCGCATCATTCTCGCGGCAGAGCACATCGACGAACCCACGAGGGACGGCGAGATCCTCGAGATCCGTGGCACCGATGGCGCGCCCCCCTACCTCGTGCGGTGGTCCAACGGGCACATCGGCCTCATCTACCCCGGGCCCGGGGCCGTGCTGCGGATCGGCGCGACCTCGGCCGGCGGGGGGCCTCCCCCGGCGACCGTGGCGGCTCCCCCGCGGCCGCTCATGCCCGCCGCCCCCTCCAAGGGGGCTCCTCCGGTCGTCGGGCCCGGCCACGTGCGGGAGTGGAACGTGCGGGTGTCGATCTTCGAGTCCGGCGACGAGACGAGCGCCAACGTGGTCCTCATCGCGGACTCGCCGGGGCAGATCAGCGCGAGGGGCACGGCGCACCGCTCCTCACACGACCCGGGCGTTCCCGAGATCGGCGACGAGGTCGCCGTGGCGCGGGCCCTGCGACACCTGGCCGACCAGCTGATGGAGACTGCCGAGGGGGACGTCTCCCAGCTGACCGGCGAGGAGGCCCACATCAGGGCCGTCTGAGCCGCGACCGCGCGACGTCACCTCGGCGAAGGCCTCAGGGCTCGAAGGCCCTCACGAGCGGGACGCCGGCGCGGTACGACAGGTGCAGGTGGCTCGGACCGTCGACCACCGCGAGCTCGGCGGGCTCGCCGACGGCGAGACGCCGGTCGAGCCCGAGCGACCTGCCGGACCCGGCCGTCGCGGCGTACAGCGCCTCGGCGGGCGTCATGCCCATCTCGCGCACGGCCAGGGCGATGGCGAAGGGGATCGACGACGAGTAGCAGGTCCCGGGGTTGCAGTCCGAGGCCAGCGCGACAGCGGCACCGGCGTCGATGAGGCGTCGCGCGTCCGGGTAGGGCGACCGCGTCGAGAACTCGACGCCGGGCAGGAGCGTCGCGACCGTCGTGTCACGGGCCGCCACGAGGGCCTCGACGTCGTCGTCGGTGAGGTGGGTGCAGTGGTCGACGCTGGCCGCACCCAGCTCGCAGGCCAGCTGGACCCCGGGGCCGGGTCCGAGCTGGTTGCCGTGGACGCGCAGCCGCAGCCCGCGGGCTCGTCCGGCCTCGAGGACCGCCCGGGACTCCTCCCCGTCGAACGCGTGCGGCGAGTGCGGCTCGCAGAAGACGTCGACGTATGCCGCTGGGCTCGCTTCCAGCCCATCGGCGAGCAGGGCGTCGAGCATGGGTCCCGTGACGAGGTCGACGTAGGCGTCCCGCCGCGCGGTGTACTCGGGCGGCACGACGTGGGCGCCGAGGAACGTCGTGTGCGGGGTGAGCTCCCTGGCGATGCGCAGCGAGCGCAGCTCGTCCTCGAGGGTCAGCCCGTAGCCGCTCTTGATCTCCACAGTCGTCGTGCCCTGGGCGCGCATCTCCGCGACCCGCGCGGCCACGAGGGAACGCAGCTCGTCGTCGGTCGCGGCGCGGGTGGCGGCGACGGAGACGGCGATGCCACCACCGTCGTAGGGCGTGCCCGTCATGCGGGCAGCGAACTCGGCGGAACGGTCGCCGGCGAAGACGAGGTGGGTGTGGGAGTCGACGAAGCCGGGAATGACCGCGCGTCCGCCCAGGTCGCGGCGCTCGTCCGCGTCGGGGGCTGCCGCTGCGGGGCCGACCCACTCGACCACGCCGTCCCCGATGACCAGCGCTGCGTCCCTGACGATCCCGAGCAGCCGGTCCCCGGGGTCGCTGTGGGCAGATCCCCAGTGGGGATCGTTGGTGACGAGCTCGGCGATCCCCGTGAGCAGCAGGCTCACCCAGCCACCGCCGCGTTGACGACCCGCTCGATCGACGACCCGAGGAGGCGGCCGACGTCGCCGAGGCGGTGCTGCCCGTCACGCACGACGATGTCGCCGCCCACGACGACCGTCGAGACGTCCGAGGCGACGCACGCGTAGATGATCTGCTCGGGCGCGGAGCCCGCGGTGTTGACCGTGTCCGTGCGCACCGTGACGAAGTCGGCCAGCGCGCCCTTGGACAGGTGGCCGCCGTCGGACCAGCCGAGCGCGCGGTAGCCGTTGAAGGACGCTGCCTGGAGCAGGTCGTTCGGGGTGAAGCGGTCCCGTTCGTTGGTGATGAGGCGCTCGTGCATCTCGAGGCCCCGCAGCTCCTCGAAGGGGTCGATGACGACGTGCTGGTCCGTCCCGAGCGAGAGGGGCGAGCCTGCGTCGTGGAGGGCGCGAGCCGGCCCGATGCCGTCGGCGAGGTCCCGCTCCGTCGTCGGGCAGAAGCACGCCCCGGTGCCCGTCGCCCCCAGCAGCTCGACGTCGTGGTCGGTCAGGTGGGTGGCGTGGATGGCGGTCACGTGGTGGCCGAGGGCCCCTGCGTCATCGAGCAGCTCGGTGGGCGTGCAGCCGTAGTGCATCTGGCAGGCCATGTTCTCGCCCGGCTGTTCGGAGAGGTGGACATGCAGCGGCATGCCGTTCGCGGCGTCGACCACCTTGGGCAGGTCCTCCTTGCGCACGGCCCGGATCGAGTGGATCGCCGCACCGAGCCTCACCCGGTCGTTCTCGGGCCGACGGGCCAGCATCCGCTCGGCCCAGGCGTCGACCGACCCATCGCTGAACCTCAGCTGTCCCGGATGCAGCTCGACGTGGCCGCCGCCGTTGAGGCCGCCCTCGAGATAGCACGTGTCGAGCAGGGTCAGGCGGATCCCCGCCTCGTCGGCGGCCTGACGCACGGCCAGGCTCATCGCGTTGGGGTCGCCGAACTTCCTGCCACCGGGACGGTGGTGGACGTAGTGGAACTCACCGACGAGGGTGCACCCCGCCAGAGCCATCTCGGCGAAGACCGCGCGGGCGAGGGCGAGGTAGGTGTCCGGGTTGAGCTGGGCGGCGATCTGGTACATCTGCTCACGCCAGTTCCAGAAGTTGCCGCCGCCGCCGTTGACCCGGCCGCGGAGGGCCCGGTGGAAGGCGTGGCTGTGGGTGTTGGCCATGCCGGGCAGGGTCACGCCCTCGAGGATGACGTCCCGGTCCTCCGGGTCCGTGTCGACGAGGATGTCCTTCAGCAGGCCACCGGAGACGACCAGACGCACACGCTTCGCGAAACCGCCGGTCAACCAAGCACTTTCACACCAGAAAGTGGTCATGCGTGGAGTTCCTCCGTCTGAGTCCCTTGGGGTCGGTCGTCCGATGTGCACAGCTCGGTGACGATGTCGGTGAGCGCCGCCACGCCGCGGTGGCAGTCCTGCGGCTCCGCGAACTCCGCCGGCGAGTGTGACACCCCGGTCGGGTTGCGGACGAAGAGCATTGCCGTGGGAATCCCGTGGGTGGCCAGGATGCCGGCGTCGTGCCCGGCTCCGGTCCCGAGCAGGGGCGCACGAGGAAGTATGCCGCGAAGTCGGCTCACGAGGGAGGTGTCGAAGCGGGTCGTCGGGGTCCACGACTCCTCCTCGTGAGTGCCGCCGAGGTCCCGGACGGCCGCCACGACACCGGCCACCGTGTCGCGCACGGCAGGTGCGTCGGGACCTCGTGCGTCCAGCCAGGCAGTCACGTGGCTGGCGATGGCATTGACCCCTCCGGGCTCGACCCGCACCTTGCCCACGGTGGCGACGCAACCCAGCGCAGCGGCATACGACCTGGCTTGGTGGACGACCGTCGCGAGGCCGAGCATGGCGTCCCGCCGGTCCTCGAGGCGGGTCGTGCCTGCATGGTTGGCCTCGCCGGGGATCTCGACGCGCCACCGTCCGTGCGGCCAGATGTCGGTCCCGATCGCCACGGCGCGCCCCGCGTCGGTGAGGTCGCCCGGCGAGCCGTCGGGCGCCAGCGCGAGCCCTCGACCCTGCTCGACGTGCAGCTCGACGAAGGCGTGGACCCGTCTCAGCGCCTCCTGGTCGGGGCCGAGCGTGGCGGGGTCGCGGCCCGCAGCCTCCCACGCCCGCGCCATGGTGACGCCGTCGGCGTCGGTCAGCCCCCGTGCCCGGTCTGCGTCGAGGGCACCCGTGATGATGCGTGAACCGGCGCAGGCGATCCCGAAGCGCGCGCCCTCCTCGTCGACGAAGTTGACGACACCGACGGGGCGGGCCGGCCGCACGCCTGCCGCACGGAGGGCGTCCACCGTGGCCAGCGCGCTGACCACGCCGAGCGGGCCGTCGAAGGCGCCCCCGTCAGGCACCGAGTCGAGGTGGGACCCGACGACGATGCCCGGGGCGGCGTCGGGGTCGCCCCACCAGGCCCACTGGTTGCCGGCGCGGTCCTCCGTGACCTCCAGCCCCCTCGCGGCGCACTCCGCGGCGAACCACTCGCGCAGGTCGTGGTCCGTGCGGGTCCACGCGAACCGGCGATAGCCACCGGTGGACCCGTCGCGACCGACGGGGGCGAGCTCGGCCCACATCCGGTCGAAACCGGTGGTCATCAGCGACTGCACCCCCTCAATCTAGGCTGTCTGCATGACGGACGACGCGATGACACCGGCCATCGAGGCCGCCCGGGCCGCCGGGATCGAGCACACCGTGACCCGGCACGGGCGGGTGCGTTCGCTCGAGGAGGCCGCGGCCGCACGCGGGATCGAGCCGCGTGACCTCATCAAGACGCTCGTCGTGCGCAGGTCGGAGGGTGAGCACGTCTTCGTCCTCGTGCCCGGCGACCGGACGTTCTCGTGGGCCAAGGTGCGCGCGCTGCTCGGCACCAACCGGATCTCCATGCCCGACGCCGCGGAGGCGACGGAGGTCACGGGATACGAGCGCGGGACCATCACGCCGTTCGGGTCGCGCACCCGGCTGCCCGTCATCGCCGACACGCACCTGTGCGGGCGGACGATCTCGATCGGTGGCGGGGCCCACGGCGTCGGCCTGACCGTGGCCGGGGACGACGTCATCAGGGAGTTCGACGCGACGGTCGCCGACATCTCCGACTGACCCCACCCCGATCGAGAGAGCACTTCGCGACACCCCCCAGCCCACCCCACCCCGATCGAGAGAGCACTTCGCGACACCGCTCGTGTCGCGAAGTGCTCTCTCGATCGTCATGACTCCTTCATCGGGATGCGGACCCCGCGCTCGCGGGCGACCTCGTCGGCCCGTTCGTAGCCTGCGTCGACGTGCCGGATGACGCCCATGCCGGGGTCGTTGGTGAGCACCCGCGCGAGCTTCTGGGCCGCGAGCGCGGTGCCGTCGGCGACCGACACCTGCCCCGCGTGGAGCGACCGTCCGATGCCGACGCCGCCGCCGTGGTGGATCGACACCCAGCTCGCGCCGCTCGCCGTGTTGACGAGGGCGTTGAGCAGCGGCCAGTCCGCGATGGCGTCGGAGCCGTCGGCCATCGCCTCGGTCTCCCGGTAGGGGCTCGCGACGGAGCCCGCGTCGAGGTGGTCCCGGCCGATGACGATCGGCGCCGAGATCTCGCCCGACGCGACCATCTCGTTGAAGCGGAGCCCGGCCTTGTCCCGCTCGCCGTAGCCCAACCAGCAGATCCGAGCAGGCAGACCCTGGAAGGCGATCCGGTCCTGCGCGACGCGGATCCACTTGTGCAGCCGGTCGTTGTCGGGGAAGAGCTCGAGCACGGCACGGTCAGTGGCCGCGATGTCCTTGGGGTCACCCGAGAGCGCCGCCCAGCGGAACGGGCCCTTGCCCTCGCAGAACAGCGGCCGGATGTACGCGGGCACGAAACCGGGGAACTCGAACGCGCGGTCATAACCACCGAGACGCGCCTCGTCCCGGATCGAGTTGCCGTAGTCGAAGACCTCGGCGCCCCCGTCCTGGAACTCGACCATGGCCTGGACGTGCTTGGCCATGGACTCGCGGGCGCGGTCGGTGAACTCCTCGGGCTTCTTCTCGGCGTACTCGTGCCAGTCCTCGAGCGCGATGCCTTCCGGCAGATACGACAAGGGATCGTGCGCCGAGGTCTGGTCGGTGACGATGTCGATGGGGACGCCCCGGCGCAGCAGCTCGGGGAAGACCTCGGCCGCGTTGCCGACGACGCCGACGGACCAGCCCCGGCGCTCCTCCTTGGCGCGGACGGCCTTGTCGATGGCGTCGTCGAGGTTGTCGGCGACCTCGTCGAGGTAGCGGTGCTCGACCCGGCGGTGCAGGCGGGCCGGGTCGACGTCGACGATGAGACAGGCGCCCTCGTTCATCGTCACGGCGAGCGGCTGCGCGCCGCCCATGCCCCCGCAGCCGCCGGTCAGGGTCAGCGTGCCGGCGAGCGTCCCACCGAAGCGCTTCTCGGCCACCGCGGCGAACGTCTCATAGGTCCCCTGCACGATGCCCTGGGTGCCGATGTAGATCCACGACCCCGCGGTCATCTGGCCGTACATCGTCAGGCCCAGGTGCTCGAGCCGCCGGAACTCGGGCCAGTTCGCCCAGTCGCCGACGAGGTTGGAGTTGGCGATGAGCACGCGCGGCGCCCACTCGTGCGTCTGCATGACACCGACGGGCCGGCCGCTCTGGACGAGCATCGTCTCGTCCTGCTTGAGCGTCGTCAGCGTGCGGACCATCGCGTCGAAGGACGTCCAGTCGCGCGCCGCCCGCCCCGTCCCGCCGTAGACGACGAGGTCGTCCGGCCGCTCGGCCACCTCGGGGTCGAGGTTGTTCATCAGCATCCGCAGCGGGGCCTCGGTGGCCCACGACCGCGCCGTCAGCTGGGTGCCGCGCGGGGCGCGGACCGGTCGTGCACCGTCCATGTCAGTTCCCTTCTCGTTCAGATCGTTCACACCTGTTCGTATGCCGCTGGGCTCGCTCTCGGTCGAAGGAGCAGTTCGCGACACCATCCCGATGGAAGGAGCGACTCGCGACGTCAGGCGTGTCGCGAACTGCTCTTTCGATCGTCAGTGGAGGGGGCCGGTGACCGCCTCGACCGCGGCCAGCGCCCGCCCGGACCGGACCAGCTCGACGGCCGACTCGATCTCCGGGGCGAGGAACCGGTCCGTGCCCACCCCCTCGACGGACTCACGCAGGGCGGCGATCACGGCCCCCGTTGCCGGCGCGGGCTTCAGTGGCGCGCGCATCTCGATGCCCCTGGCGGCGGTGAGCAGCTCGATCGCCAGCACCCGGGTCAGGGCGTCCACCGATCGGCGCAGCTTGCGAGCGGCCGACCACCCCATCGACACGTGGTCCTCCTGCATGGCCGAGCTCGGGATGGAGTCGACCGAGGCAGGGGCGGCCAGCCGCTTCATCTCCGAGACGATCGCGGCCTGGGTGTACTGGGCGATCATGTGCCCGCTGTCCACGCCCGGGTCGTCGGCGAGGAAGGCGTTCAGGCCGTGCGACCGGGCCGTGTCGAGGAACCGGTCGGTCCGGCGCTCGGCCATCGACGCGACGTCGGCCGCCACGATCGCGAGGAAGTCGAGGACGTAGGCGACGGGTGCGCCGTGGAAGTTGCCGTTCGACTCGACGCGCCGGTCCTTGGTGATGACCGGGTTGTCGACGGCGGCGGCGAGCTCCCACCCGGCGACGCGAGCCGCGTGCTCGACGGTGTCGCGAGCGCCCCCGGCCACCTGGGGGGCGCACCGCAGCGAGTAGGCATCCTGCACGCGCGTGCACTCGTCGGTCCGGTGCGACTCCCGGATCGGCGAGTGCGCCATGATCGCCCGGATGTTCGCCGCCGAGAGGGCCTGCCCGGGGTGGGGCCGCAGCTCGTGCAGGTCCGCGGCGAAGACGTCGTCCGTGCCGAGCAGGCCCTCGACGCTCATCGCGGCCGTGACATCGGCGATTTTGAGCAGGGCCCGCAGGTCCTCGATGGCGAGGACGAGCATCCCGAGCATGCCGTCGGTGCCGTTGATGAGAGCGAGGCCCTCCTTCTCGGCGAGCGCGACCGGCTCGATCCCGTTGTCACGCAAAGCCGTCGCCGCGTCGGTCAGCGTCCCGTCGCCGAGCCGGACCGGGCCCTCCCCCATGACCGCGAGCGCACAGTGGGCAAGGGGGGCCAGGTCCCCGGAGCATCCGAGGGAACCGTACTCGTGCACGACGGGCGTGACACCGGAACTGAGCACAGCGGCATACGCCCTCGCTGTCTGGAGACGGACACCGGTGCGTCCGGTGGCCAGGGTCGACAAGCGGAGCAGCATGAGGGCGCGCACGACCTCCGGCTCCACCTCCGGTCCGCTGCCGGCGGCGTGCGAGCGGACGAGGGACCGCTGCAGCTGCGCTCGGAGGTCGGTGGGGATGTGGCGGGTCGCCAGCGCCCCGAAGCCGGTCGAGATCCCGTAGTGGGGGATGGTGTCGTCGGCGTGGGCGTCGACGATCGCGCGGCTGCGGGCGATCTCCGCCTCCGCTGCCGTGGACAGCTCGACCCGGGCACCGTGGCGGGCCACGGCGACGATCTCGTCGAAGGCGAGCGGGCCGGTCCCGACGGTCACGGTGCGGGGTGAGGTGAGCGTCTCGGTCATGCCTCCATCGAACCCCGTGGACGGTGGCGCAGCATCCTTCAGCGGAGCACAATTGTCTCGGATCCGAGACAGGGTCGTGGAACCCGCGCCGATCGAAGGGGGGCCCGTGCCGAACGTACCGGCTGCCGCGAGTGCGCTCGACGTGCTCGAGTACCTCTCGCGTCACGCCGAGCCGGTGCCCGCCGCTTCCGTTGCTCGCGACCTCGTCCTCCCCCGGTCGTCGGTGTACCACCTGCTCACGGTGCTGTGCTCGCGCGGCTACGTGACGCACTACGTCGAGGACCGGCGGTTCGGGCTGGGTGCCGCCGCGTACGAGCTGGGCTCGGCCTACCAGCGTCAGGCGCCGCTGTCGCGGGTGGCTCGGGCGCCGATGCGCCGGCTCGTGGACCAGTCCGGGCGCAACGCCCACTTCGCCACGCTCGACGGCCGGGACGTCATCTACCTGCTCGAGGAGCGCGCCCCCGGCCAGCCGACGCTCGTCACGGATGTGGGGGTGCGCCTCCCGGCTCATCTCACCGCGAGCGGGGTCGCCATGCTGTCCGCGCTGCCGGGAGCGCAGGTACGCGCGCTCTACCCGGACAGGGGCTCGTTCACCCAGCGACACGGGACCGGCCCGTCCTCCCTGACCGAGCTGCGCACCCTGCTGACCCGCACGCGTGCCGACGGGTTCGCGCGGGAGGACGGCACCGTCACCCCGGACCTGTCCTCCGTCGCGGTCCCGGTGCTCGACCGGGCCGACCGGCCCCTCGCCGCGGTCGCCGTGACCTTCCGCAGCGCGGACGGCAACCCGGACCACGTCGCAGAGCTCGTCAACCGCGCCAAGGGCGCCGCCTCCGACATCGCCCGGCGGCTGAGCCCGAGCCCCCGCTGAGTCGAGTGCGCACTCCGTGCCGGCCGTATGCCGCTGGGCTCGGTCACGCAGCCGCCGCGGAGTCGAGCGCGCAGTCCCTCGCGTGCGGTGCTCACTCCCAGTCGGCGGTGGCCTCCTTGAAGCGGGTGAGGCCCTTGCGCGCAGCCACCTTGCCTCGTTCGAGGAAGGCCGCGACCAGGACGGCGACCAGTCCCACGACCGCGATGAGGACCCAGAGGGCGGCGCCTTCCCAGCTCGGCAGGAGGAGGACGAGGGGGACGGCCACGAGAAGGACCACTGCGACGAGGGCGACGCCGACACCCGCGGCCACGCGGCGTCGCACCTTGCTGACCACCCCCCACGCCGCGACCCCGAGCCCGAGGGCGAACGCGACGGCGACGTGGGCGAGCGACTCGGTCGCGGCCAGGGCGAGCGACGGACCCACGAGCAGGGCCACGCCCACGAGCTCGAGCCAGACGATGTCGGGGTCGGCGCGGCGCTCGCCGCGCTCCGCCCGGTCTCTGCGCCACAGCCCCACGGAGACGAGGACCGCGAGCCCGATGGGGGCGATGGTCCAGGTCGCCCGGCCGTCGAGCGCATCCAGGGCGAACGCGATCCACGCGGCCGCCGCCAAGCCGGGGCCGAGCATCTGCACCTCGACCCGGCGGTAGGCCACGCCCGTGGCCACCGCCTGCATCGCGGCCACGGCAAGAGGTGCACTGAGCAGAGCCCAACCGGCCGCTGCGTCGGCGGAGAGGCCAGCGGTCAGCGCCCACCCGGTGAGCACGACACCGAAGCCGGCGAGCGGGCGGCGCCACGCCGTGGTGTGTCCGCCGCCGACGAGCGCCAGCAGGCCGACGGCCGCTGTCGACGCGGCCAGGCACAGGACCCACACCGTGCCGGCCGAGGTCAGCCCCGAGATCTGCAGGGCCACGAGCAGGCCCAGCCCCAGGAAGGCCGCGGCGAGGTCATGCAGCCAGGGCAGGGGCACGCGAGGTGGCGCACTGCCCACGGCGACGGCGACGACCGTGAGGCCGACGACGATCCACCAGCTCGCACGAGCGCCGGGCACGAGGCCCAGGACGTCGTCGGGCAGGAGCGCGACGGCGGCGGCCCCCGACTCGACGAGTGCCCCTGCGCCACCCCAGACCACGAGCCACTCGCGCTCGATCCGCGTGACCAGCAGCAGCGCGGCCGCTGCGACCACTCCGGCGCCCGCCAGGGAGGAGGCATCGAGCACGGTCTGGTCCTGCCAGCCGAGCCAGTCGACCCCCACGACCCACGCGGCGACGGCGGCTGCGGCACCCAGGGCTCGCACCGGGCGACGGACCGGGCCGGAGACCACTGCTCCGAGGACCGACAGCGTCATGGCGAGCACGAGGAGGGCGAGAGCGAGCCAGCCAGAGCCAGCCCACCCAGCGCCCGTGAGCATGAGGACCGCGCCGACGGCCGCGAGCGGGACCGTGACGGTGGGCTGCTGCCGGAGGCGAACGGCTGCCGCGAGGCACGCGAGTCCGACCGCGACGTAGACCGGGCTGGCCGGTCTGCCCGACCCGATGAGGACGAGCTCACTGACGGCGACCGGCGCGGACGCCACGGCGAGCGACCCGTCCCACCGGGACCACCACGGGCCGCTCCCGGGACGCATCGAGAACAGGTGAGCGAGCGACAGGAGCGCGAGGGCGACGGCGACGCCGATCCATGGGCGAGTCTCCAGGACCGGCTGAGCCAACAGCACGGTCCCCGACCACGCAACGGTCACGGCCGCTCCGGCCAGCAGGCCAACCCGCCACATCACCGCCACGGCGAGCAGCGCGACGCCCACGGAGACGAGCAGCCAGCCGGCGATGCCGTCGGGGGCAGCACCCACACCGACGACGAGCCCGGCGCCGGCCCCGACCGCGCCCACGCCGATCGGCGCCCGGGCCCAGTCGTGCGCCGGTCGCGTTCTGAGCTCCCACGACCGGCCGGCCAGGTCCGCGGCCGCCGCGCCCACGACGAGCAGGAGGCCCACGGACACCAGCGCGAGTGCCACCGCCACGTCGTCCGGCAGTCCGGCGAACCACGGCCACCCCTGGCGACCGAGCAGGAAGGTCGTCGGCATCGCAGCCGCCCAGCCGGCCCACGTCATCAGCGTCGCGCGACGGACTGCGGGCAGCACGCCGACGACCACCATGAGGCCACCCCAGGCGGCGGCCGCGGGGAGGTCCTCGGGCGCCAGGGCCACCGCCGAGAGCACCGCACCGAAGGCGCCCCAGCTGGTGGCCGCGGCAACGCGGTCAGGCACACCGGTGCGCGGGACCAGGGCATAGGCAACCGCGACAACCACGAGGACGGTCGGTGCCCAGTCGCGACTCCACGGCAGCAGGCCGGAACGGTCGAGGGCGAGCGAGACGGTGAGCGGGACTCCGGCCAGCGCGAAGGCGTACGGCGCCCAGCCCGCTACCGGGTGCGTGGCGCGCAGGGCCGTTCCGACGGACGACCGGCCCTTGGCATCGAGCCAGCTCGTCAGGGTCCAGGCGAGCGTCGCGCTCGCTGCGGCGATCACGCCTCCCCAGCTCGCACCGATCGCTGCGACGACGGCGAGGGTCCCCAGGACATGCCCGGTCATCCCGATCGGAGAGGGCGGTCCGGACCACTTCGGCCGGTTCTGGAGGTGGGCCAGGAGGACGAGTCCGAGCCCGGCGGTCCCCAGGACCGAGAAGCGGAAGTCGTCGCTCGCTCCGAAGGCCGACGCCGCCGCCAACCAGGAGGGCACCGTCAGGACCGTGACGACCGGCAGGCGCCACGAGACCGCCACCGGTCCGACCGCCGCCGCGACGGCGAGGACCGCGAAGGCGAGGGCGACCCACCAGGCTTCGCGCGTGTCCGTCGCCTCCTGCCAGGCCTGCAGTGCGAGCAGCGCGGCCAGCGTCGTCCCGGCCGACCACCACAGCGCCCAGTAGTGCTCGCCACTCTTCCGAACCAGCCAGCCACGTCGGGCCGGGACCGCTGCGAACAGGAGCAGGGCCGCGGCGCCGACGGCTCCGATGACCAGATCCGTCGCAGCGACCAGCGCGAGGATGGCAGCGATGGGCAGCACCGCCGCCGCGACATCGAGCAGCATGGGTGCACGGAAGGCGTGGTACGGCGCCCGCCGACGAGCGGCAGCCCACCAGCTCGCAACGGCCAGGGCCGCAGCGGCGATTCCGGGCTCGACCGCCGTCGCGGCCAGCGTCAGCAGGAGCCCGGCGGCCGGGAGCAGGAGTGCCGGGGCCGGGCGTCGCTGCCCCGACCCCGCCCTCTCCAGGATCGCGAGGAAGCCTGCGGCGCCCAGGACCGAGGTCGCCGCCACCGGGCCGGTATCGGGCGCGAGCCCCGGGACAGAACCGGACGACACGCCCGACACGAGCACCGCCCACACCGTGAGCCACCAGAGTGGCTCCGCGATCCCCGGCACCACTCGGGGCAGCCGCGGCGCGAGCAGCTCGACACTCAGGAGAACGGCGACTCCGGCCACGAGCACCGACGACCGCGGCGCACCCTCGGCGGCCCAGGTCAGCGCGGCGAGACAGCCGATGACCGCGAGGCCGGGAATGGCGGCCAGCTTGGTGGCCTCGGCGAGCCGGGCCGGCGACCGGAGGTTTGCCCAGGCGAGCGTCACCAGCAGCGCGACGGCCATTGCCGCCACTTGGGCGGCGCTCGGGTTCGCTACGGCTTTGCCCTCGGGGACGGCTCGGCCGAGGCCCATCGTGGCCAGTCCGACGGCGAGCCAGGCGACCGGCGCCACGAGGAACCGCAGGGCGCTGTCCGGCACCCGGCTCGACCACACCGCATAGGCTCCGGCCACGAGCAGCAGGACCGCGGTCAGGACCACGACGAGCGGCCCGCCGGTCAGGTCGGGCGGCACCGCGACACCGTCGAGGAAGGTCGTGACGAGCATGATGGGCAGGACCAGTCCACCGGCCAGCTCGAGTGCCCGACCGACGAACTCGGCCCGCCGCCGACGCAGCACGGCCCCGGCCCCGAACGGAGCCGCAGCGATGACGGCCTCGGCGACGGGGCGCAGCTCACGCGCCACGTCGCCGAACGCGAAGGCAACCAGGCCGAAGGCGCCGACGAAGAAGAGCAGTACACCGAGATAGGCGAGCCCGTGGACCGCGAGGTCGGACCCGACCGCCTCGAGGGTGCGCCCCCACCACTGCCGCAAGGGAGAGGGGCGCGGCGGAGCGGACGGGCGCGGTGCCACGCGCGCTCCGGTCTCCGGCACCCGGGGCCCCGGCCGCAGTGGCGGCACACCGAGGGGTGGCGACGCGAGGGGTGGCGACGCGAGGGGTGGCGACATGAGAGGTGGCCGCAGGCCCGACGATGGAACCAGCGGCGCGAGGTCCCCCCGCACCAGCTCGCCGAGCGACATCGGATGGGGGACGGCCCCTTCGCTCGCCTCCAGCCTCAGGTCGGTGACGACGGCCGTCAGGACCGCGTCCGCCTCCCTCGTCAGCACTCCCCTCGCCCGGGCTTCGGGAAGGAGGACCTCCTCGACGAAGTCGAGGTGGGGGAAGTCCTGGAGGGTGAGCGCCCGCCGACCTCCCTTGGACGACCGATCCGGGGTCACGTGCGTGCCGTGCGGCGACATGGTTGAAGGCTCGTTCATGCTCCACGCTCCGTCGAGAGCACGGGTACTCAACAGTGGCGAAGGTCCCTCGATCGGGCAGCACGTCCGACAGTCACCCCGTCCGCGGGGGTCACCCACAGGCAGCGGCGCTGGTTCAGCCTGCGAATAGGCTCCGACCATGCGCGCCATCACCATTCCAGAGCCAGGTGGCCCCGAGGCCCTGGTGCTCACTGATGTCCCTGCCCCGACGCTCGAGCGCGGTCACGTGCTCATCGAGGTCGTCGCCGCGGGAGTCAACCGCGCGGACGTCATGCAGCGGCAGGGCTTCTACGACCCCCCGCCCGGCGCGTCGCCCTATCCCGGTCTCGAGATCAGCGGCCGGATCCTCGAGCTGGGCGAGGGGGTCGACTCCTTCACCGTCGGTGACGAGGTGTGCGCCCTCCTGGAGGGCGGCGGCTACGCGGAGGTGGTCTCCGTCCCCGTCGCGCAGGTGCTCGCGAAACCGACCACCGTCGATCTCGTCGAGGCCGCCGGGCTGCCCGAGGTGGCCTGCACCGTGTGGTCGAACGTCTTCATGACCGCCAACATCCAGCCGGGGCAGTGGCTCCTCGTCCACGGCGGCAGCTCGGGCATCGGCACCATGGCCATCCAGCTGGCCAAGGCCGTCGGCGCCCACGTGGCCGTCACCGCCGGCACGCAGGAGAAGCTCGACTTCTGCCGCGATCTCGGCGCAGAGGTGCTCGTCAACTACCGGGAACAGGACTTCGTCGAGCAGCTCCGGGCGAGCAACGGCAACCACGGCGCCGACGTCATCCTCGACAACATCGGCGCGAAGTACCTCTCCCGCAACGTCGACGCCCTCGCCATCAACGGTCGCCTCGTCACCATCGGTCTGCAGGGAGGGCGGAAGGCGGAGCTCGACCTCGGCAAGCTGCTGACCAAGCGCGGCGCCGTCATCGCCACGACGCTGCGCGCCCGCCCCGCCGCGGAGAAGGCCGCGATCGTGGCCGCTGTCCGCGAGCACGTGTGGCCCCTGGTCGAGGCCGGCGTCGTTCGACCCGTCATCAACTCGCGCCACCCGCTCGCCCGAGCCGCGGATGCCCACCGCGCGCTGGAGGCGTCCATGCACAAGGGGAAGATCCTGCTGACCACCTGAGCACCCGTCGACCACGCCGTATGCCGCTGGGCCCGGCGAGTCTCCAAACCCTCCGTGGATGGCCGGGCCACTCGAGTCTGGAACCCGGCCTAGTGGCCCCTAGGCCTGTGGACGGCCGGGCCACTCGAGTCTGGAACCCGGTCGAGTGGCCCCGCGCGAGCGCTGGGCCCGCTTCCGAGCGGAAGCGAGCCCAGCGGCATACGGCCTCGTCAGCAGGTGTCAGACGCCGTGCTGGTGCCACGGTCCCCAGATCGCGAAGCTCAACCCGTCACGCGCCTGGATGTTGACGTAGAGCGTCCGGCCATCGGGGCTGAACGTCGACCCGGCGAACTCGTCGTCGTAGCGCGGTTTGCCCGTGCGGGCGCTCTCGACCCGGTTGAGGGCGATGTCCCAGAGCTGACCGCCGCGGTTGAGGCCGCGCAGGTAGTTGTCCTGGTCGTTGTCCTCGCAGACCACGAGCGTGCCACGCGTGCTGACGGTGATGTTGTCCGGCAGGTCCAGGACCGACCTTCCGGGCGACTGGTAGATCAGCTCCAGCGTGGTGGAGCGGCAGTGATAGGCCCAGACCTGGCCGAACCCGTTGCCGTAGCCGTTGCCGATCGGCCCGTCGGACTCCTCGGCCGGCCCGCCGCCCTGGGTGGAGGTGAAGTAGATGATCCCGTTGTCGTGGATGGCGCCCTCGAGCCGGGAGAAGTTCGCCGCCCCCTGGGCTCGTCCTTGGTTCCCGACGTAGGCGATGGCCTCGTTGTTCGTCGTCGGGGCGGTCTCCCCAGGCGTGTAGGGGAACGTCGGGTCGGGGTCCTCGATGTCGACCCACTCGACCTGATAGGTCACCCGCTGACGCTGCGTCGCCTCGAGGTGGACGTTCGGCATGCCGCGCACGGCGAGCATCTGGAGCGTGCCGTCGTTGTCGATGTGCCCGGTCTCCAAGGGGTGGCGCTTCGGCTGGTAGCGGTAGAAGCCGGAGGCGAACCCGAAGTTGTCCTCCGTGAGGTAGAGGTAGCCGTCGACGGGGTCGAGCGCCACCGCCTCGTGGGCGAACCGGCCAGCCGCCGTGATGGGTTCGCCGGAGGCCCGTCCGGACGTGGGCACCTCGAAGACGTAGCCGTGCGGCTTGGTGAGGCTGGTGTTCGGGACGCCCGTGAAGTCCGGCCCGACGTCCGGCCCGTTGATCGTCTCCTCGCAGGTGATCCAGGCACCCCAGGGCATCGGGCCACCCGAGCAGTTCATCATCGTCCCGTTGATCCCGGTCCACGCGGACAGGACGTGCCCGTCGTGCGTCACGTTGACGACCGTGCAGCCGCCGGCGGCCATCGCGTCGTAGGTCCAGTCCCCGAGCGGGCCGAAGGCCGGGCCGGGGTTGTTGACCTCGTGGTTGCGCACGAGCGTCACGTGACCGTCCGGCCCCTCGAACGCCGCCATGCCGTCATGGCGGCCGGGCAGCTTCGTGCCGTCGTCGAGCACGACCGGCGACTCGGTGTCATGGAAGGACCGGTAGCTGAAGCCCTCCGGCAGGTACAGGCGGACCGCGCCGTCACGCAGGTCCGGTGTCGCACGCAGGTTGCGGAACGCGGGCGCTCCGAGGGCGTTGGCGGGTCCCGCCACGAGTCCCTGGAACGGTCCGCCCAGGGCGGCTGCCCCCGCGACCGCAGCGCTGCCTCTGAGCATGGTGCGTCTGTCAATGGCCACAGTGCTGTCTCCTCGCTCTTGCTCGCTGTGTCGTGCAGTGGGTGATCCACATCACACTAGGCAAGGATCCCGGCCGGGAGGGGACAGCGGCCGGAGCAATCTCCCACCCGCCCCTTTCCGGCCCTTTTGGGCCGGTGACGGCCCGGGCGACACCGGCGTACCGTCGTGACGTGGACCACTTCGTCACGAAGCGGCCCTCCCAACTCACACAGCGGGAGGTCATGAAGTGTTCATCCAGGTGATTCAAGGTCGATGCAACGACGCGGACGAGCTGCACCGCCGCATGGACCTCTGGCGCGAAGAGCTCGAGCCCGGCGCGATGGGCTTCCTCGGCGGGACCTACGGCGTGACCGACGACAACGAGTTCATCGGTGTCGTCCGGTTCGACTCGAAGGAGTCGGCGATGCGCAACAGCACCCGTCCGGAGCAGGGCGCATGGTGGGCCGAGACCGAGAGGTGCTTCGACGGTCCCGTCACCTTCCACGACTGCGACGACGTGCAGCTGATGCTCGACGGCGGGTCCGACGACGCCGGCTTCGTCCAGGTCATCCAGGGCCGCATCAGCGACCCCGAGAAGTTCCGGATGATGATGGACCAGCCGATGGAGATGCTCCACCGTGAGCGCCCCGAGATCATCGGCGGCACCGTGGCCGTCGACGAGAACGGCTACTTCACGCAGACGATCGCCTTCCGGAGCGAGGCCGAGGCGCGCGAGGGCGAGAAGAAGGAGATGCCGAAGGAGATGCAGGACCAGATGGCCGGTATGGACGACGTCCTGAAGGACGTCTCCTACCACGACCTGCACCACCCCTGGTTCGCCACCGGGGGCAAGCGCTGACACCAGCGCTCGTCACCCCTGCACACCCGACGTGCGCGACGCCCTCCCCTGAGCGTGCGCGGGTGTGCAGGCCACCGTGGCGCGCCCGCTGCCCTCCCGCCGTTAGCGTGGGCAGGTGAGCACCACCGCGTCGGTCCAGCCCCGACCCCTTGCCGTCCTGACGCGCGCCCTCCTCCTCGGTCAGCACTCCCTCTTCGCCGTCCTGCTCCTCGTCGCCTGGGCGAGAGCGGCGGGCGAGACGCCGTGGTTCGAGGTCGTCGCGGCCGCTCTCGGCATCCTCTACACGGGGCTGGCCGTCGCGGAGCAGCATCACGTGCGCTCGCCGGGCGGCGGTAGTGACCACTGTCCCCACCGGCTCCGCCACCCCGGCGTCGGGGTGGCCGTCCTCGGCGTGCTCGCCGTGCTCGTCCTGGCCTGGCTGGGCTCGGTCAGCCTCACCCCTGACTTCGCCTGGCTCGCCTTTCCCCTGTTCTTCGCCGTCCTTCGCCTCCTGCCGAGTGTCTGGGCGGTCCCGCTCATCGGCCTCATGGTCCTCGCCGTCGTCTGGGCGCACGCGCGAGTCACCGGGTGGGCCGACGTCGGACTGGCCACGGTCATCGGCCCCACCGTCGGCGCACTGGTCTCCATCGGCATGGCCCACGCCTACCGGATGCTGCTGCGCGAGAACGCCGCCCGACAGCAGCTGGTGGAAGAGCTCGCCGCGGCCAAAACCGACCTGGAGGCCACGCACGAGTCCCTGGCCGAGAGCCGGCGCGAAGCAGGCGCCCTCGAGGAACGAGCCCGGCTCTCGCGCGACATCCACGACACGCTCGCCCAAGGGTTCTCCTCCGTCATCCTCCTCGCCCGTGCGGCTGCCCGTCCCGGGGCCGACGCCACCAGCGTCCGCGAGGCCCTGGAGCGGATCGAGCGTCAGTCGTCCGCTTCCCTGGCCGAGGCCCGAGCCGTGATCGCCGACCTCACGCCAGAGTCACTCGCCGGCAGCGACCTGCCCGCCGCCCTCGAACGGCTGGTCACGAGCGTGAGCCAGCACAGCGGCATACGGGCGACGTTCGAGATGGACGGGCCGCCGCGTCCACTGCCACGGGCACACGAGGTCGCCCTGCTGCGCCTGGCGCAGGGGGCGCTCGCCAACGTCACCACCCACTCGGGGGCCACTCGTGTCGTCGTGTCGCTCAGCGTCGACGATGACGGCGCGCGGCTCGACGTGGTCGACGACGGCGTGGGCTTCGAGCCCGCCGGCATGCACCCCCGTGAGGACGGGACGGGCTACGGCCTCCGGTCGATGCGCGAACGGATGGCGACGCTCGGCGGGCACCTCACGGTGGAGTCCACTCCGGGTGCCGGCACCGCCATCGCCGCCCACCTGCCAGGTACTGCACCATGACCGCCCCGATCCGGCTCGTCGTCGTCGACGACCACCCCGTCGTGAGGGCGGGCCTGTCCGCGCTGCTCGCCGCCGACCGGTCGATCGAGGTCGTCGGCGAGGCGGCGAGCGCCGCCGAGGCGGTGGTCGTCGCCGAGCGGCGCCACCCGGATGTCGTCCTCATGGACCTCCAGCTCGGCGACGGCGTGGACGGCGTGGGAGCCACCCGCCGGCTCCTCGCGCTCGACCGGCCCCCTCGCGTCGTCATCCTCACGACGTACGAGTCGGACGCCGACGTGCTCGCCAGCGTGGAGGCCGGCGCGTGCGGCTACCTGCTCAAGGACGCTCCGGCCGCAGACCTCATCGACGCCGTCCGGACGGCGTCTCGTGGCGGCACCGTGCTCTCGCCCGTCGTCGCCCGGCGCCTGGATCAGCGACGCCGCTCGCCCGAGCCCGCGTTGAGCAGGAGGGAGCTCGACGTCCTCGGACTCGTGGCCGAGGGCCAGCCCAACCGCGACATCGCCCAGGCGCTCTTCCTGTCCGAGGCCACGGTCAAGAGCCACCTGGTCAGGGCCTTCGGCAAGCTGGGGGTGGCCTCCCGGACGGCTGCGGTGGCGGCCGCCCGCAGCCGGGGGCTGATCCGCTGACGGATGACCGCGGGCGTGTTGCCGCGGCGTGGCGACCGTGGGGCAGGATGGGACTCATGACTGATCAGCCCCGCCAGCCAGTGCCCGGCCCGGATCCCAGCGACGAGCAACCGCGCGAGGACCAGCGCATCGTCGTGCTCACCCCCGACGGCATGGGCGTGGCGGACGCTCCTGGGCATGGCGCCGGGCCCGGCCCCGACTCCGGCGACGACCGCCAGGAGCGTGGCCGCACCAATCCCGCCGACCTCGTCGAGGAGCCGGCCAAGGTGATGCGGATCGGCTCGATGATCAAGCAGCTGCTCGAGGAGGTCCGCAGCGCCCCCCTCGATCCGGCCGGCCGCCGTCGCCTCGCCGACATCCACCACCAGTCCATCGAGGAGCTCAAGGACGGCCTGTCGCCCGAGCTCGTCGAGGAGCTCGAGCGGATCGCCCAGCCGTTCCGCGACGAGTCGCCCAGCGACCCGGAGCTGCGGATCGCCCAGGCGCAGCTCGTCGGCTGGCTCGAGGGCCTCTTCCACGGCATCCAGACCGCCCTCGTGGCGCAACAGATGGCGGCGCAGCAGCAGCTGGCCCAGATGCGGGCCCTGCCGGCCCCCGGCGCCAGTTATGGCACGCCGCCGGGAGCGGGGCACGGCCAGGCTCCGGGGCAGGTCCCTGGGGGCGAGCCGGGACCCACGGGCCAGTACCTCTGAGGGCACGCCCATCCACCTGCTCACCGCGTGGGCGCGGGTGGGCCGACGCATAGGGTGGACCCGATGCGACTGACGACGGATCACCCTGCCTGGGCCCGAGTCGGCCTCGTGGCCCGCTGGGTCGCGATCCTCCTCGCCTGCTATCTCGGCGGGGTCGCGGCCACCAACCTCTCGCCGACGACCGTCGAGACCTCCCACTACCGGGCGACGCTCCGGCTCGACCCCGTCCCCCGCCACACGCCGACGCTGCACAGCCCGACGATCGTCGGCGATGTCGACCTCGCCTTCACGTCGCCTGCGGTGGCCCCCGGACTCGACGTCGCCGTGTCGGTGCGTGAGGAGATCACTGACCTGCTGAGCCGCGGCTCCGTCAGTGTCCGCGCTCTCCAGCCGACCGACGCCGAGATCTCGGCCGCGATCCGTGAGGCCGCCATCGGGGTCGGCTGGCGCTTCGCGCTGGGTGCCGCCATCGTCGCCCTCGCCTCCTCCGTCGCGGTCCACTACGCGCGGAGACGACGGCCCGAGCGGATGCACCTGGTCATGGTGGCGACCGCGCTGGTCGTCGTCTCTGCCGGCACCGGCGTCAGCACCGCCCTCACGTACCAGCCGGACCGGTTCGCCGCCCTGTCGACGACAGGTGTCCTCGGCACGGTCCAGCGCAACGCCGGGCTGCTCGCCGGAGTCGAGTCCAGGGCGGAGCAGGCGACGCCCTACCTGCGCAACCTGCTCGCCCTCTCCCAGGCACTCCAGGAGAAGTTCGTCCCCGCTGACCTCACCCAGCCCGTCGTGTCAGCCCGGATCCTGCTCGTCTCGGACATCCACGGCGCCAACCAGTACCCGCTGATGCGCACCATCGTCGAGGAGGAGGGCGTGGACGCGGTCATCGACACCGGCGACATCATCAACTTCGGCCAGGTCGAGGAAGGCGAGGCGGCCGGCATCTTCCGGGGCATCGAGTCGCTCGGGGTGCCCTACATCTTCGTCAGCGGCAACCACGACCAGTCATCCCCGACCGACCGGGCCCTGCTCCAGCGGATGGCCCGGGTCCCCAACGTCGTGCTCCTCCAGGACCCCGAGGGCGTCCATCGGGAGCTGTCCTTCCACGGACTGCGCATCACCGGCTTCAACGACCCCCGCTACTTCGGTGACGACGCTCAGGACCCGGCCGGCAAGCAGGCTCCAGCGGTCGACGCCTACAACGCGGCGATGGAGGACGAGCCGGAGAGCGACCTCGTGCTCACCCACGAGCCGTACGCCGCGACGGGCGTCGCCCGCGGCCGCGTCCTGCTCAACGGCCACATCCACACGTCCGTGCTGGACGGGTCCCGGATCCAGGTGGGTACGTTCACCGGAGGCGGTGTCGTGTCCCACTTCATCGCGACGGAGGACGAGGAGCTGCGTGGGCAGCCCTATGCCTTCGACCTGCTCACCTTCGGCCCCCGCTGCGCCCTCACGCAGCTGACGCGCTACACCTACCGCAACCTCATCGAGGGTCGACCGGTCTACGACAACATCCAGGTGGTCAACGGCGCCACGATCGACCCTCGCGGCGCCGACGAGACCCGGGCCGCAGAGGCGGCGCCCCCCGAGCCCCCGGGAGTGCCGGTCCCCGAGGGTCGGCAACCCCGATCGTGCAGCCCGCTCGAAGAGACGACCCTTCGCGAGGTCCCCACGGGCCCACCGCCGGACGGCAGCACCACGACGCCGGCGACGATGACGACCTCGACACTGACGACCTCGACACTGACGACCTCGACGGCACCGTCGCCGGGCACCTCGACCCCGTAGGGGCCGGTGAGAGGGCCATCAGGACGGTGGCTGCTGCGGAGGCGTGGCCTCCGCGCGCCGGCGGAAGAACGCGTCGGCTGTCTCGTCAGCGGGATGGATGAGCTCGATCCGCAGCTCGTCCAGCGTCACGTCCCGTGCGGCTCCGAACTGCGCGACCACGCTGATCGTGCGGATCAGCTCGTCTCCGAACCGGAAGTGCGGGCACAGCACTCGGGAGTCGTCGGGCGCGGGCCGCTGAGGCACGTCCCGACAGGCGCTGACGGCGATCTCGATGAGCTCCGTCAGGCGCCCGTCGTCGAGACGGTGCGAGGCCTCGGCCTGCAGGCGACGGATGCCGGGCCAGGCGAGGTCGGCCCAGTTCGCGATCACCTCTCGCCACGGTCCGGCGTACATCAGCCGGACGACGTTGCGCTCAGGAGTGTCGGGCAGGAGTGTCTCGGCGACGGCGTTGGCGCGCACGATGTTCCAGTCTCGGTCGATGGCGTAGGCCGGATAGGGCAGGTGCCGCTCGAGCATCTGGTCGACGACTGCGGAGAACGGCGCGAGATCGGTCGTGGCCAGCGGGGTCTCGGGGTGGGCTGGGGCGAGGCCGGCTGCCCGGAAGAGGTCGTTCGCCTCACGCAGCGACAGGTCGAGGGCCTCGCTCAGGCGCACCACCATGTCGCGACTGGGTCGTGAGCGCCCGGTCTCGAGGAAGGAGAGGTGTCGCGGCGTGGTGCCGGCGCGATGAGCCAGGGTGAGCTGGCTCGTGCCGCCCGCCTGGCGCCACCGGCGCAGCGCAGCGCCGAAAGGAGTCGTGGCAACGGTCGTGAAGCTCATCCCCACATCGTGGCCGCCACGGGGACGCATCACCATTCCCTCTGCGGGAATCGACCCTCGTCGCCACCGGCTCGACGCTGGTCGCATGAGGATCACGACGAGAAGGACCATCCACCGCCCCGCCGACGACGTCTGGGACGTCGTCGGGCGCAGGTTCGACGAGGCGGGCGTCTGGGCGAGCAGCATCGCGGCCTCCCGCGCGACGGGCCCGGCAACCCCGCCGGCCCAGGAAGGCCCGGCAGCGGCGGCACCCCTGGCCGGGGCGCCGTGCACGGCCAGGGAGTGCCACGTCGCGGCGCCCGGTGCCGAGCGACTGGTCGAGGAGCTCGTGGCGTACGACGACCACGGCCGCAGCCTGACCTACGCCCTCGCCACCGGCATGGAACGGTTCGCCCGGTCTGCGGTCAGCACATGGAGCGTGGAGGCCCGGTCCGACCACGAAAGCGTGGTGCGGGTCGATGCAGAGTTCCGGCTGACCCGATTCGGCCGCCTCCTCGCACCCGTGCTGGCGCCCTACCTGTCGATCATGGGACGACGCAATGCCGCCGACCTGGCGACCTACGTCGAGACCGGCCAGCCGAGCCGGCGCAAGCAACGACGATCAGCCGGGAACCCCGTCCTCGACCGGGCCGTGGGGCTCAACGCGCTCTTCAGCCTGGCCTCCGGCGGCGGGCTCGTGCTGTGGTCCCGGTGGTGGGCGCACGAGTACGGCGGGGTGGGAGCCCCGGTGATCGCGCTGGTCGGCGCAACCCTGCTCGCATACGCGGTCCTGCTGGGCTGGCTCGCCGGCCGCGGTGTGGCGCCACGAGTCGGCCGAGTGCTCTCGCTCCTCGACGGAGCGTGGGTGGTCGGAACCGCCGGTCTGCTCGCCGTGGCCGGTGCCCGGTTCGGCCCGGCGGGGCTCGGAGCTGCCGTCGCGACCGGGCTCGTCGTGGCCGGCTTCGGTGCCGTCCAGTGGAGGGCCAGCCGCACTCCGGGGTGAGGCCGCTCCAGCGTCAGCCGCGCAGGTCGGGGAACTGGTCGTCGCGCCACTCGAGCGGGGGCTGGGCCGCCCCGGTCGCATCGAGCTGCTCCTCGCGGCCCCGCAGCTCGACCCGGCGGATCTTGCCCGAGATGGTCTTGGGCAGCTCGTAGAACTCGATCCGCCGGACTCGCTGCCACGGCGCCAGCCGGGCCCGCGCATGGGCGAGGATCGACCGCGCGACCTCCTCGCCGGGCTCGTGGCCGGGGCTCAGGGCGACGTAGGCCTTGGGCACGGCGAGCCGCACCGGGTCCGGCGACGGGACCACCGCCGCCTCGGCGACCGCGGCGTGCTCGATGAGAACCGACTCCAGCTCGAAGGGGCTGATCTTGTAGTCGCTCGCCTTGAAGACGTCGTCGGTCCGCCCGACGTAGGTCACGTAGCCCTCGGCGTCGACCGATGCGACGTCGCCCGTGTGGTACCAGCCGCCCTCCATCGCCGCCGCGTTGCGCTCCGGGTCGCCCTGATAGCCGGTCATGAGGGGGACGGGGCGCTTCGACAGGTCGAGGCAGATCTCTCCCTCGATGGTGTCGGCATCGTCCGAGGGGCTGACGAGGGTGCCCTCGACGGGGTCGACGATGGCGACCGGGACGCCCGGCAGCGGGCGGCCCATCGAGCCCGGCTTGACCCGCGCGCCGGGCGTGTTGCCGATCGCAGCGGTCATCTCCGTCTGGCCGAAGCCGTCGCGGATCGTCATCCCCCAGGCCTTCTCGACCTGGGCGATGACCTCGGGGTTGAGCGGCTCACCTGCCCCGATGACCTCCCGCAGGGAGCCGGGGCCGCCGGACAGGTCGGCGTTGATGAGCATCCGCCACACCGTCGGCGGCGCGCACAGCGAGGTGACCTCGTGCGTGCGCAGCACCCGGAGCAGGGCGGCGGGATCGAACCGTGAGTAGTTGTAGATGAAGATCGTCGCCTCGGCGATCCACGGCGCGAAGAACGAGGACCAGGCGTGCTTGGCCCAGCCGGGGCTCGAGATGTTGAGGTGGACGTCGCCGGGGCGCAGCCCGATCCAGTACATCGTCGACAGGTGGCCGACGGGGTACGAGCGCTGGGTGTGCTCCACGAGCTTGGGCTTGCTCGTCGTCCCGGAGGTGAAGTAGAGGAGCAGCCGGTCGTCGGGTCCGGTGCCCGGGTGCTCGGCGGGCGCGACCACGAGGTCGTATGCAGCTGGGTACGGTTCCCATCCCGCGCGGCCGCCCGCGTCGGCTGGGTCGACGCCCACGGCGATGCGCAGGTAGTGGCCGGGCACCTCGTCGAACTTGTGGCACTCGGTCGCATTGGTGATGACGGCGCGGGCGGCGCCGCGCTGCATCCGGTCGACGAGGTCGCCCGGGCCGACCGCGACCGTCGTGGGCATGATGACGGCGCCGAGCTTCATGACGCCGAGCATCGACTCCCACAGCTCGACCTGGTTGCCGAGCATGAGGACGACCGAGTCGCCCTTGCCGACGCCGAGCCCGGCGAGGTATGCGGCCACCTGGTCGGAGCGGCGAGCCATCTCGTCGAAGCTGATGGTCCGGACCGACTCGTCCTGTTCGACGATGGTGAGCGCGGGCCGGCCGTTGCCCCGGGCTACGGCGTCGAACCAGTCGATCGCCCAGTTCCACCGGTCCCCGACGTCGGGGAAGCTGAACTCGGCCACGGCCTGGTCGTAGTCCTCACGGAGCTCGACGAGGCGGTCGCGTGCCGCGCGGAAGGTCTCGGTCACGTCGGGAGTGCTGCCCGTGAAAGCCGTCATGGCAAGACTCTAGGACGTCCTAGCAATCGACACGCGTGAGATCCCACACACCCGGACCTGCGGCTGTGTCAGTCCTCAGCCAGATCGGGACGGTCAGGCCGGCGCGGGTCCGAGCCCGGCGGCATACGGCCATCGGTCTCGTCGTCCTGCGCCACCTCGTAGCCGGGCCGTCCGTGCGCTGCCCGCCCCTGGGCGACCATGCGGCGCCGCGTGTCGTCCTCGTCGATGAGACGGTTGATGAGCTGCTGGACGTGGTTGCTGTGGGGGATGTTCTTCAGGGTCTCGTCGGGACTGTCACCGGCCGACTCGATCCGCAGCGAACCGGAGTTGATGATCCGGTCGACGAGCGACTGCTGGAACGACACGTCGGTGATCTTCGAGAGGGTGATGTCCTTGCCGGACTTGTTGAGGATGCCGCGGCGGACCATAACGCGGTGGGTCGTCACGACGTAGTGCGTCGTGCGCCACC
Organism: Intrasporangium sp. DVR; assembly: GCF_040365325.1. Classification (NCBI taxonomy): domain Bacteria; kingdom Bacillati; phylum Actinomycetota; class Actinomycetes; order Micrococcales; family Intrasporangiaceae; genus Intrasporangium; species Intrasporangium sp. DVR. The sequence continues at coordinate 215,963 of NZ_BAABZW010000005.1, forward strand.
GGAGGAACGGCACGATCACCATGGGGATCGCGATGACGACGATGAGCCCCAGCAGGATCCACTGGATCAGGTTGCCGGTGTCGTCGTCCGGGGTCGCGGCGGCTCCGAGGACCCCCCCGACGATCAACAAGAGGCCGACGAAGGTCGGCCCGGCGACGGTGAGCCAGTGCGGGTGGATGCTGCGCTCGACCCGCTCGCCCTGGGCGAGGACGTTCTCGGGGAATCCCATGGCGTCAGCGTAGAGCGCCCACGTCCCGTTCAGGTGGCGGCCGAGGCGAGGCGCCCTTACCGTCGGTAATGACGCCCCGTCCCGGGCGCCGGTTGTTGCAGTGCCTCTGGTTGACAGCGCAGTTGACACCCCCAAGGAGAGCGCAGTGAAGAGCTTCACGACTCGCCGCCGGGCCGCGGCCGTCATCACCCTCGTGACCGGCCTCGTGTCCAGCCTCGCCATCGCCCTCGCCGCGCCCGCCCAGGCGGCCGGCGAGAGCTACGTCGCCCTCGGCGACTCCTACTCCTCCGGCACCGGCACCCGCACCTACATCAACGACGGGACGAGCTGCCAGCGCTCCGTCTACGCATACCCGTCACTCGACGCGGCCGCGCTCAACCTGGCTCTGACGTTCCGGGCCTGCTCCGGGGCCAAGGTCCTCGACGTCACCAACACGCAGCTCTCGGCGCTCTCGGGCACGACGCGCTTCGTGACGATCTCGGTGGGCGGCAACGACGCCGGCTTCGCCGACGTCCTCACCGAGTGCGCCATGCCGGCCTGGATGAGCAACTGCAACGGCGCCATCGACGACGCGCAGTACATCATCAACAACGTCCTGCCGGCTCGGCTCTCCACGCTCTACACCTCCATCCGGAGCAAGGCCCCCAACGCGAAGGTCATCGTCGTCGGCTACCCCCGGATCTTCATGGGCGAGGACTGCAACGCTCTCACCTGGTTCTCGCCGTCGGAGCAGTCGCGGCTCAACTACACCGCGGACCTGCTCAACTCGAGGACGTCGACCCAGGCCTCCGCCAAGGGGTTCAGCTTCGTCAACCCGACGTCGCGCTTCACCGGTCACGCGGTCTGCGACACCGTCGAGTGGATCAACGGCCTGTCCAGCCCGATCTCGGAGAGCTACCACCCCAACATCGCGGGACACCGGGACGGCTACGCCTACCTGACCAAGCCCGTCTTCGGGGTCAGTGCCACTGCCCGCGCCGCCGCCCGACTGTCCGCGTCCACCATCGAGGCGGATGCCCGCAGGTTCACCAGCATCGACCGGACGATCGACCCCGAGGAGTTCGTCGCCCCCGACCTGAGCTCCGCACGGGCCAGGTCGGCAGCCGCCGCTGCCGGCGTCGACCTGTCGAGCCGGACCAGCATCGACCGGGCCGACCGGGTCTGGTCGGCGCGCCAGGCCGCGGAGTGGGCGGCTCGCCGCTGACGCCGTCGACAGGTGATACGACCCTCCCCTGCGCCCACCTGTCTCGGTTAGCCTCGCGCTCGTCCCCAGCAGCACAACCGAGGAGCCCCGATGACCGAGGTCAGGTCCACGCAGCCGCTCACCGAGCCCACCGGGGTCGTCGTCCCCTCGTCCGTGCCGACGCACTGGTACAACCTGGCGGCCGACCTGCCCTCGCCGTGCCCGCCGCCCCTGCACCCGGGGACCCAGCAGCCGCTCGGGCCGGAGGACCTGACCCCGCTGTTCCCGATGGCCCTGATCCAGCAGGAGGTCACCACCGAGCGCTGGGTGGAGATCCCGCAGACCGTGCGGGAGATCTACGCGAGGTGGCGGCCGTCCCCCCTCATCCGCGCCGACCGTCTGGAGCGGTTCCTCGGCACTCCGGCGAAGATCTTCTACAAGTACGAAGGGGTCAGCCCCGCCGGCTCGCACAAACCGAACACCGCTGTCGCACAGGCCTACTACAACGCCGTCGAGGGCACCAGGAAGCTCACGACCGAGACGGGCGCCGGGCAGTGGGGCGCCTCCCTCTCGCTCGCCTGCTCGCTGCTCGGCCTTGAGTGCGAGGTGTGGCAGGTGCGTGCCTCCTACGACCAGAAGCCCTACCGTCGCTTCCAGATGGAGACCTACGGCGGGGTCTGTCACCCGTCGCCCTCGGACCTGACCGAGGCCGGCCGCGCGATGCTCGCGGCCGACCCCCAGACGACCGGCTCACTCGGCATGGCGATCTCCGAGGCGGTCGAGGTGGCGGCCCGGGACCCCGAGGCGCACTACGCGCTCGGCAGCGTCCTCAACCACGTGCTGCTCCACCAGAGCGTCATCGGCATCGAGGCCCTCGAGCAGCTCGACTCCATCGGAGAGCGGGCCGACGTCGTCTTCGGCTGCGCGGGCGGCGGCTCCAACCTCGCCGGCCTCTCCTTCCCCTTCATCGGCCGCAACCTGCGCGACGGAGCGACGACGAAGGTCGTCGCCTGCGAGCCGGCGGCGTGCCCGTCCCTCACCCAGGGCGAGTACCGCTACGACCACGGCGACGTCGCCGGGCTCACGCCGCTGCTCAAGATGCACACGCTCGGCAAGGACTTCGTGCCCCCGCCCATCCACGCCGGTGGCCTCCGCTACCACGGCATGGCCCCGATGGTCTCCCACGCGCTCGAGCTGGGGCTCCTGACGGCGACCGCGGTGGAGCAGGACGACGCGTTCCGCGCCGGGATCGAGTTCGCCCGGGCCGAGGGCATCATCCCCGCGCCCGAGTCGACCCACGCCCTCGCTGCTGCGATGGCGCACGCGCGTGCTGCGACGACCGAGGAGACCATCGTCATCGGTCTCTCCGGCAACGGCGTCCTGGACCTCGTCGCCTACGAGGACTACCTCTGATCCCGTCGCTGCACTAGTGCGGCCACACGCCCGACGTGCCGCGACGATGGCTCGTCACCAGATGCGTGTCGATGATGCCGACGGCCTCCATCAGGGCGAACATCGTCGTGGGGCCCACGAACGCAAATCCCTTCTTGCGCAAGGCCCGTGACAGGGCCTTGGACTCGTCCGAGACGGTCGGCACGTCGGACTGCTCGCGCGGTCGCGGCGTGTCAACCGGCTGGAACCCCCAGACGAGGTCGACGAGCCCGCCCTCCCCGCGGAGGGCAACCGTGGCGCGGGCGTTCTGGATGGTGGCGTTGATCTTCATCCGGTTGCGCACGATCCCGGGGTCGAGCATGAGCCGCTCGACGTCGTCCGGGCCGAAGTCCGAGACCACGTCCGGGTCGAAGTCGGCGAAGGCGGACCGGAAGCCCGGCCGCTTGCGCAGGATCGTCGCCCAGGACAGTCCCGCCTGGAAGCCCTCGAGGCAGATCCGCTCGTAGAGGCCCTGCTCGTCCCGGACCGGCATTCCCCACTCGGTGTCGTAGTACTCCCTCAGCATGGGGTCGACCGAGGCCCACTGCGGGCGGGCGAGTCCGTCAGCACCAACGACCGTCATGGTCCGACGATAGGCGGCTGCTCGGACAGCCCGGTCGCCGGCGGTCAGAGCTCCGCCAGCTCCCCGTCGCGGACGGCGTAGCGCACGGCTGTCGTCATGGCGGGCGGCAGGTTTGCCGGGTGCGCGGCAGGGCGCGGTGGTGCCCCTGGGCGCGGACCGGGCTCAGCGGCATACGACAGTCCACGCGCGATCCCGGCCGCCTGCGCCGGGCCCACTCCCAGCGCGGCGGTTCCGACGAAGGCGACGGTGACGGCGGCCCCGAGGCCGCCTGCGATGGTGCGTGCTCTTCGGTTCATGGATCGAGGTTCGCGAGCGGTCCTGTGCGCGGCCTGTGCCGTTCCGCTGTGGCACGCATGAGCTGCCGTATGCCGCTGGGCTCAGTCCCCGAGAGCAGCTCGCATCGCGCGGGCGACGTCGTGGGACGACGAGCCCGGCTCCGCCTCGAGGCCCGCGATCGCGCCCTCCCGGTCGGCGCGCGAGCGGTTCTGGCTGAGCTTGGCCTTGGCAGAGACGGACTCGACGCGCAGCTCGACGCCGACGACCGCCCTGAGCTGGCCGGCGATGTAGCGCTCGGGAGCGTCGGTGACGCCCCAGGGCCGGGACCGGTGCGCCTCGTGCCGCTCGGTGAGGCGCGTGACGACGTCGCGGACGAAAGCCTCGTCGTCGTGGACGGTCACCTGACCACTCAGCTGGACCTCGCTGTAGTTCCACGTCGGCACGACCCTGCCGTGCTCCCTCTTGGAGGCATACCAGCTCGGCGAGATGTAGGCGTCGGCCGCCGTGACGACGAGGAGACCCGACGAGCCGGAGGTGATCCGGCGCCAGTGCTCGTTGGCTCGGGCCAGGTGCGCCAGGACCCGGCCCTCGTCGAGGACCAGGGGCAGGAGGGTCACGTCGGGGCGGCCGTCGGGCCCCACGGTGACGAGGTGACCGGCCGGGTGGGCCGCCAGGAAGCCGACGACGTCGGCCTCCTCCATGACATTGAAGTGGGGGACGTACACCCCTTGATTGTGCGGGCTCCACGCGTCTGGGACCCGGCTTTGGCACACTGTGCCGATGGTGGAGGGAGCGGACGCGTCGAGTCGGGACCCCCGGCGGCAGGGCCGCGAGCCGGAGCAGATCGGTTCACGGGACCTGACGGCCTGGCCCACGGCGCTCGGCCGCCTGCTGGTCGGGGCCGCCGCCTCTCTGGGGCGCCGGGTGCCCTGGGTCGGCCGCGCGTACGGGTGGTCGACGGCCCACGTGGCCTTCGTCGCCTTCGCGGCAGTGGCGATGGGCGTGGCGGTGTCCCTGACGAAGAGCGCGGGCGAGGTCTACGAGGCCGTCGTCGACCACAACGGCATCTCGACGATCGACCAGCCGGTCCTCGACCTGGCCGTGCAGGCACGCACGCCCTGGCGCAACGAGGCGATCACGTGGTTCACAGACGTCGGCGGACCGGTCGGCATGCCGCTCCTCGTCGCCCTCGTCGTGGGCGGCCTGGCCTGGCACTGGCGGACGTGGATGCCCGTCGTCGTCACCGTGGCCGCCGCGGCCGGCTCGCTGCTGATGACCCTGGCCACCAAGGGCCTCGCGGGGAGGGCCCGGCCGCCGCTGGACCTGGCCGTCCCGCCCTACGAGTCGTCCCCGAGCTTCCCGAGCGGGCACACCCTCAACGCGACCGTGCTCACGACGGTGGTCGTCTACCTGGTGCTGCTCCGGAGCACGGCCCCGTGGCAGCGCGTCCTCACGGTCGGCCTCGGCGCAGGTTTCGTCGTGACGATGGGCCTGAGCCGCGTCTTCCTCGGGCACCACTGGTTCACCGACGTCGTGGCGGGCTGGGCGCTCGGCCTGGCCTGGGCCCTCGCCGTGATCACCGCGCATCGGCTCTTCCTGACCCTGCGACCGCGACCTGACGCCGTCACGCTCACCGATGGGGCACCCGGGAGCACGCGGACCTGAGCCGGCCGCCGCGGGCGTGGAGGTGCCGCGGCGACCGGTCCCGGGCCCCGGGTGGCCGAGGCCCCCGGGTCGGGTCGCCCCTCAGTGCGCCCCGCTCGCACGTCGCGGCCCTGCGCTCCACGGGCGTGGCAGACGCCGGGTCGCCTCGGGGCAGACCGTGGTGCCAACCGTGGCAACGGCCTCCGGGTCGAGCCGTGCAGCGAGACGTCGGAGGACGAGAGCGGTGCGGACGTGCCGTCGCACCGGACGGGGGGAGGACGGCTGGTCGACCCGGTCAGGGAGGAGGTCACGGACCATGGCCTCCTCGGCGGACCGGAGCGGGCGGACGTGCTGCGAGGGGTAGGGCGTGCTCATGACAGGCTCACCTGCGCCCGCTTGACGTGGATGTCGCCACTGCCGGACTGGACGGCGAGACTCGTCTGCGCCTCGGCGTCACCGGGCCCATCCGTCTCGTCGAGGTCGACGTCGACGTCGCCGGTCACGGTGTTGAGGTCGAGGTAGGCCGCGACGCCGGCCGCCACCCCCATCGAGACGTCGCCGGTGCCGGTCCTCACCTTGACCGCACCCCCGTGGATGCCGCCGAGCACGACGTCTCCCGTGCCCGTCATCAGGTCCAGGTCGGCGACGGAGGCCTTGACGACCACGTCGCCTGACCCCGTCTTCGCCTTCACCTCGGCGTCGGCCCGGCGCACGTGCACGTCGCCGCTGCCCGAGACGAGGTCGACGCGGCCGCCCGACTGGCCGACGACGACGTCTCCGGAGCCCGTCTTGGCGCGGATCCCGTTCCGCGCCACCTGGACGGCGATGTCGCCGGATCCTGACTTCAGGTCGGCGGCGGCGAGCTCGTGCAGGGCGATGTCGCCGGCGCCGGTCGCAGCGTGAACGTCGGCAAGCAGCCCGGAGCCCTGGATGTCACCGGAGGCAGTCCGGACATCGACGGTGCTCGACGCAGGAAGGTCGATCTCGACGTCGACCGAGGCGTTGAAGGGCAACCCGATGAACGACTCCTTCTTCGGCGCGAGGACGACGACGTCGTTGCCGCGCGCCTCGACCGTGAAGCGCCGGGCCAGCTCCTCACCGGTGCGCCCGTGGGGCTTGAGCCGGACGGTGGTGGTCGGGTCGTCGGTGGCGGTGAGGGTCACGTCGCCGACGAGCTGCTCGACCTTGAGGTTGATCGGTCCTGTCGTCTCGAAGCGGGTCTCGAGGTTGGTCATGGTGGATTCCCTTGCGGTGTGGTGGTTGGCGATGGGCTTCAGCGAACCCAGCCCTGAATGCGCTTGTTGGAGGAACGGTTGCGGCCAGGGGCCCCGGGGCCGGCGCCCCACTGGCCGCTGATGGTGAGGTCGACACCCGGCATCGTCGCGAGCCGCACGGCATTGACGATCCAGGTGTTGAGGGACTGTCCACGCCCGGCGGCGAGCTCCTCCGCGCGTGACTTGAGCGCGTCGGGGATGCGGAGCGTGATGCGCGCGGTCTCGGCCCCCTCGTCGTCGGCGGGCAGGGCCGCCGTGTCCGTCTGGCGGATCGGGGTGGTCGCCTCGGCCACGGCCGAAGGACCGGCGCCCACGACGACGAAGACCGGCTCACGGCCCTGGAGGCGGACCTCCACGGAGATGCCGTCCAGCTCGTTCGTGATCTCGGCTGCCGCGTGCGAGAGGGCGTCCATCAGGGCGAGACGGACGCTTGAGTCCAGGGCGACGCCCAGTCGCTGGGCCGCCTGCTCCGTGTCGGGCCCCATCGCGCCGGCCGCCCGGGTGAGGTCCTGACGCAGCGCCTCCACATACTCGGTGATGTCCATGTGCACCACAGTGACATCATGATGGCATCATGTCAATGTCACTGGGACGTCCCACGTGGTGCTGAGCCGCTCCGGCCTCCCCCAACCGGAGCCTGCGGGGCGGGACTCGTCCCGTCCACGCCGGCGAGGCCCCAGAATGGGGGCAGCCGCGGTGGGCGGCCGAGAAGGCAGAGGGAGAGACATGCGCAGCCTGGCCACGTCAGACCGTCGGTCCGCCCGAGCCGCTTCACGCGTCATCGCCGTGGTGTCGACCCGGTCCCACGCCCGCGAGTTCCTGCAGGTCCTGCACCGCATGGGCGCCTCGACGTCGGAGATCGTGCCTGCCGTCCGCGACTCCCCCAACTTCCGGAACCGGCGGTTCGAGGCCGACGAGCCGTCGCTGCGACCGCGTCTGCGCGCGCAGACCAGCGCACTCCTCGCCGCGATCCGGGTCCACGGTCGGGGCCGGCCCGTCGGCACGGTTCCCCTCGTGACCCCGCAGCTGCCCGAGCAGGCGGGCGACCTCGCCGTGACCTGGTACGGCCACGCCACGACCCTCCTCGAGGTCGACGGGGTCCGCCTCCTCGTCGACCCGGTGTTCGGCGAGCGCGTCTCGCCGTCCGCGCGGTTCGGCCCGAGGCGGCTGCACCCGGTGCCCGGAGCGATCGAGGACCTCCCGGGGGTCGACGTGGTGCTCATCTCGCACGACCACTACGACCATCTCGACGCCCCGTCCATCGCCACCCTCGAGCGCACGCATCGGCCGCACTACGTCGTGCCGCTCGGGGTCGACTTCCACCTCAGGGCCTGGCGGGTGCCGCCTGAGCGGATCACCGCGCTCGACTGGCGCGACTCCACCGAGGTGGCCGGCGTGCGGCTGACGTGCACCGAGGCCCGCCACAACTCAGGACGCGGCCTGGTGGACAGCCAGACACTGTGGGCCGGGTGGGCCATCCACGGGCCCCGCCACTGCGCCTACTACGCCGGGGACTCGGGCACGTCGAAGCGCTTCGCGCACATCGGCGCCGACCTCGGCCCGTTCGACGTCACCCTGCTGCCGATCGGCGCCTACGACCCCTTCTGGCCGGACCTGCACCTCGAGCCCGAGCAGGCGGTGGCGGCGCACCGCGACGTCAACCGCATCGGGAGCGCCTCCGCAGCGGTGACCGCTGACGCCGCCGGCGTCGCGGACGATTTCATCGAGGGCGACCAGCGCATCGACACCCCCGGCGGAACCCACGAGGAGGGGGCGGCGACCCGGACCGGCCGGCGCGCGCCGACCTCGGCCCGCACGTCGGTGCTGTTCCCCGTTCACTGGGCGACGTTCAACCTCGCGATGCACTGGTGGGCCGAGCCGATGCGCCGGCTACGGCGAGCGGCTGCCGAGGCCGGCGTCCCGGTGGTCTCCCCCCGCCCGGGTGAGCGCGTCGACCTGACCGAGGGCGAGCCTGCCGCCGTCGCCGCCACGTACGCCGAGCCCTGGTGGGACGGGTGCTCGGCACCCGAGGACCACGACTAGGGTCACGCCCCGACTCGCCCGCCGCACGGCCGGGGCCGGCCGACCCGCGTTACCGTGGCGTGTGAGCATGCTGAGATCCGTGGCCGGGAGGTCCAAGGGCAGGGTGCCGGTGCTGCGCCGGATCGGCGCCACGCCAGGGGCGATGCGGGCACGAGCCGTCGCCTCACCCAACTACCGCGACGGCCAGTTCCGGTCCCATGAGCCGACGCAGTGGGTGGCGGCACCCGAGGGCGAGGGTCTGGGCCACCCTGCGGTCGCCGCCTATCGCGCCCGGGCCCAGGGCCGGCCGCGGGGCACCATCCCGCTCGTGCGCCCGGTGTGGCCCGAGGTCGCCGCGGGACTCGCGGTGACCTGGCTCGGCCACGCGTCCACCCTCGTCGAGGTCGACGGGCATCGGTTCCTCCTCGACCCGGTGTTCAGTGACCGGGTCTCGCCGTCAGGTGTGGTGGGACCGCGACGGCTGCATCCCGTCCCGTGCGTCGTCGCCGACCTGCCGCCGCTCGACGCCGTGGTCATCAGCCATGACCACTACGACCACCTCGACGAGCCGACGGTCCTCGAGCTCGAGCGCAGCCACCCCCCCCGCTACGTCGTGCCCGTGGGGGTCGACCTGCACCTCGAGACCTGGGGCGTTCCCGCGGAGCGCATCACGGCCCTCGACTGGCGCGAGGAGACCCGGGTCGGCGACGTGGTCCTCACGTGCACGGAGGCGAGGCACTTCTCGGGTCGCGGCTTCGTCCGCAACCAGACGCTCTGGGCCGGGTGGGCCCTGCGCGGGCCACGGCATGCGGTGTACTTCGCCGGCGACTCCGGCCCCACGCACCGGTTCGAGGAGATCGGCCGCGACCTCGGCCCCTTCGACCTGACGATCCTGCCGATCGGCGCCTACAGCGACCACTGGCCCGACATCCACCTCAACCCGGCACAGGCGATCGGCGCGCACGTCGACGTCAACCGCGGGGACGCCACGACCTCCCGCCTGCTCCCGGTCCACTGGGCGACGTTCAACCTCGCGATGCACTGGTGGTCCGAGCCGATCAGGTGGGCTCGCCGATGCGCCGAGGAGTATGCCGTCACCCTGTTGACCCCTCGGCCCGGCGGCCGCGTCACCCTGACGGGCGGGACGTCCCGCGCGGACGACACCCTCGATCAGGACGCGTGGTGGGAGCCGTGCGCGGCCCCCGAGGACCGCGACTGAAGCAGTTCCGTATGCCGCTGGGCCGGCTCGCGTGGCGACCGCGCGGTCCGCGCGTGGTCAGGCTGCGGGGAGCAGGACCGCGATCGTCGTGTCCCCCGGTCGGCTCGCCAGCTCCACCCGCCCCCCGTGCGCGCGGGTGACGGCGGCGACGATCGAGAGGCCGAGCCCGGTGCTGCCACCTGCGCGGTTGCGGGCACTGTCACCGCGGGCGAAACGCTCGAAGACGTTCGGCTGCAGCGCCTCGGGAATGCCTGGCCCGTCGTCGTGCACCGAGATCCGGACGAGGTCCCCGTCCGGGCGGACCGACGTGGTCACGTGGGTGCCCGGCGGGGTGTGGGTCCGCGCGTTGGCCAACAGGTTGGCGACCACTTGGTGCAGCCTCGCGGAGTCCCCTCGCACCTCGACGGGGTCGGGGGGCAGGTCGAGGTCCCAGCGGTGCTCGGGGGCGGCGGCGTGGGCGTCGCTGACCGCGTTGACGACGAGCATCGACATGTCGACGGGCTCGGAGGCGAGGGGCCGCCCGGCATCGAGACGGGCCAGCAGGAGGAGGTCCTCGACGAGAGAGCCCATCCGCCCGGCCTCGGACTCGATCCGGCCCATCGCGTGGCTGACCGTGTCGGTCAGCGACTCCGGCTCGCGCCGCGACAGCTCGGCGTAGCCCTTGATCGAGGCCAACGGGGTGCGCAGCTCGTGTGAGGCGTCGGCCACGAACTGGCGCACCCGCTGCTCGCTCCGGTGGCGCGCATTGAGGGCTTCGTCGACGTGGTCGAGCATCTCGTTGAACGCCGCCCCGACCTGGCCCACCTCGGTGCGGGTGTCGGTGTCGGCGGGCGCCACGCGCTCCACCAGCTGGACCTGGCCGGCGTGCAACGGCATCCGGGAGACTCGTGAGGCCGTGTCGGCGACCCGTCTGAGCGGCTCGAGGCTCCGTCGGACGATCCACGTCCCGATCCCGCCCACGAGGAGCACGCCCGCAGCGACGCTCGACGCGGCGATGAGGACCATCCGGGCGATGGTGGCATCGGTGGGCGCCATCGACAGGCCCACGACGAGGGTGACGGGGATGAGCTCGTTGCCGGAGGGCAGGTTCACGGCCTGGGCCATCATGCGGAAGCGACCGAGGGCGCCCAGGTCGACCGTCTCGGCCGTCGAGCCGAGGTCGGCCGCGCTGATGGCGGCGAGGGCGCTGCTCCCGAGCTTGACGTCCCGTTCCGGGGCGAGGACCCAGCCGACGGCGCTGCCCGGGGTGTACTGGGCGATGAGGCTGTCGGCACCCGGCCCGCCTCGCCGCATGTTGCCGTCCATCATCCTCGGTGCGTGCAGGGTGTCCCTGAGCTGCTCGTCCACCTGCGCGACCAGCTGCTGGTTGAGAGCAGCGACGGTGAAGGCAGCAGTGGCCAGGCTGAGCACCGTGAAGAGCGCGAGCATCGACGCCATCAGCTTGGCCCGCAGGGTCCAGGTCGACAACGGCCTGACGCGGGTGGTCACGCGGGTGGCAGCCGCCCGAGCCCGCTCGGCCGCGGCGCCGAGAGGGCCGTGGCGGGGGTGCGGCGGGGCCGCCTCAGACGGCCGGTCTGAGGACATACCCGGCTCCGCGCATCGTGTGGATCATCGGCTCACGCCCGGCATCGATCTTCTTGCGCAGATAGGAGATGTAGAGCTCGACGACGTTGGCCTGGCCCCCGAAGTCGTAGTTCCAGACCCGGTCGAGGATCTGTGCCTTGGACAGCACCCGCCGCGGGTTGCGCATGAGGTATCGGAGCAGCTCGAACTCCGTCGCCGTGAGGTGGATCTCGTCACCCGCGCGGTAGACCTCGTGGCTGTCCTCGTCGAGCGTCAGGTCTCCCACGACGAGGACGGAGTCCGAGGACGTCACGGCCATCGTCGTTCGCCGCATCAGCGCGCGGACGCGCGCCACGACCTCCTCCAGCGAGAACGGCTTGGTGACGTAGTCGTCGCCTCCGGCGGTCAGGCCCGAGACCCGGTCCTCGACGGCGTCCTTGGCGGTGAGGAAGAGGACCGGCACGCCCGGGTTGTCCGTCCGCATCCGGCGGAGCACCTCGAGACCGTCGAAGTCAGGCAGCATCATGTCGAGCACGACTGCGTCGGGGTCGAACTCCCGAGCGGCTCGCACGGCCTCCATGCCCGTGCCCGCAGCGCGCACCTCCCACCCCTCGTAGCGCAACGCCATGCCGAGCAGCTCGGTGAGGTTGGGCTCGTCGTCGACGACGAGGACGCGGACCGGAGAACCATCGAGGCGCTGGAGCTGCGCAGCCGACATCTTGCCCTGGTTGGTCATGGACCCATCGAACCCGGCACCCCTGTGCCATGACCAGCACTTCCCTGTGCGAATCCTGTGAGGTTGCTGTCCCCGCGAGCCCGGGGTGGGAGCGTGACGACACCGCCGAGACGGGACACTCCGTCCGCGGGCCGGCTCGAGGTGTCAGGATCGGGCCGTGACCACCCCTGTTCCTGACGACGCTCACGACGAGCCGCACGACGGCTCGATGGGCACCCGGCTCAACTGGCTGCGGGCCGCCGTTCTCGGAGCCAACGACGGCATCGTCTCCACGGCTGGTGTCGTCGTCGGCGTCGCGGGCGCCACCAGCGACAAGGCCGCGATCATGATCGCCGGCCTGGCAGCACTCGTGGCCGGGGCCATCTCGATGGCGGCCGGAGAGTACGTGTCGGTGAGCACGCAGCGCGACTCGGAGCGATCCCTGCTCCGGCTCGAGCGCCACGAGCTGCGCGAGGATCCCCACGGGGAGCTCGAGGAGCTGACCCAGCTCTACCAGGCCAAGGGAATCAGTCGGCCCCTCGCCGAGCAGGTGGCGCGCGAGCTGACCGCCCACGACGCCCTGGGCGCGCACGCGGAGGTGGAGCTCGGCATCGACCCCGACGACCTGACCAACCCGTGGCACGCCGCATGGGCCTCGATGGCTGCGTTCACCGCGGGCGCAGTGCTGCCCATGGTGACCATCACCTTCAGCCCCGCCTCGGTGCGCACCTGGGTGACGGTGGTCAGCGTGGCGATGGCCCTGGCCCTCACCGGTTGGCTCGGCGCGCGCCTTGGTCACAGCCCGAGGGTGCGCGCCATGGTCCGCACCGTCTCCGGCGGCCTGCTGGCAATGGGCATCACCTACCTCATCGGCGCACTGGTCGGCACCAACCTCGGCTGAGCCAGAGGGTCCCAGCCGGTCGCTGACCGCCTGGGAGGCGCGTCGCACGCCCGGGCGCTCCGGGTGCGGTAAACTCGGTGCGTCCAGAGAGCGTGGACGTCGACCCGGATTCCCGGCCATTCGGCCCCGACCAGCACCATTCGCTGGGGTTGACCTCGACGCACGTGTGGACATCGGGACCGCAGTGAGCGCCCGAAGAGCCGGACCTTCCCTACGGCCTCACCCATGAGGCCGCCGCGTCGGGACGGTATGCACATCGCATCACCAGGAGGAAGATGCCCACGCGAGTCCGTCAGCGGTCCGCCACCGGATCCGACAGCGCCAACGGTGCTGCCGGCTCCCCAGGCAGCAGGGGCCCGTCCCGCTCCGCCACTCGGTCCAACCACCGGGAGGACGACCCCGCGCCGATCATCCCCATCCTCGCCCGGCGGGTGCGGGAGGTGGAGGCTCGAGTGACCTCCAAGGGCCGCGCCACCCCGACGAACCGCACCAAGTTCCAGGTCGTCGCCCTGCTCATGCGTGCCGAACGAGCCCGCGTCAAGGACGACACCTCGATCCCCGGTGGCCAGCGCGCCGACCTGCTCAAGCGCCTCGATGGCATCGCCGGGATCCTCGCCCAGATCGCCGCCCGCGACACGAGCCTGCTCGCACTCCTCGACCCGGCAGCGACGCCGGGACCGGCCGCGCAGCAGATGCGTCGCGACTGGCTGCTCGAGTCCGGCGCCGAGCTCGCTCCGGAGGACCTCGTCATCACCCGTCCCCAGCCGGTCGCCTCGGCCCTGCCGCCTGAGCTCGCGGCCAAGCAGGTCACTCCCCAGTCGGTGCCGGCACGGGTGCGGGCCAACCCCTTCCTCGCCCCGGACCTGTCCGCAGGCAACCGGCACGACTATGTCGGGCGTCTCTCCGGATGGGAGCTCCTCGGCCCGCTCTACCGCGCCTTCGAGCAGGGCTCAGGAGGGGAGGCAGCGACGATGGACCTGCCCCCCAAGCCGCGCATCGACCGGTTCTCCCCGCCCGGGTCGCAGCTGATGGTGCACCAGTCCCGCTTCCTGCGCGCGGTGCAGCAGGGCCACCGGACCTTCCTGCTGGCCGACGAGCCCGGCCTCGGCAAGACCGCCCAGTCGGTCCTGGCGGCCTCGGTGGCCGACGCCTACCCGATGCTGGCCGTCGTCCCCAACGTCGTGAAGATCAACTGGGCGCGCGAGGTCGAGCGCTGGACGCCGCAACGCCGGGTCACCGTCATCCACGGTGACGGAGAGGACGTCGACGCTTTCGCGGACGTCTTCGTCGTCAACTACGCGATCCTCGACCGACACTTCGGCTGGCTCTCCACCTTCGGCTTCAGGTCGATGGTCGTCGACGAGGCCCATTTCATCAAGAATCTCCAGTCGCAGCGCTCCCAGCAGGTCCTCGCGCTCGCCGACCGGCTGCGCGCCACGACCCCCGGCGGCAACCCGTTGCTCATGGCCCTGACCGGGACCCCGCTGATCAACGACATCAAGGACTTCGACGCGATCTGGCGGTTCCTCGGCTGGATCAAGGACGGCAGGCCGGTGGCCGACATCGTCCGCCGCCTCGACGAGACCGGCCTGACGCCGATGGACCGGGCGTTCTACCCCGAGGCCCGGCAGGCCGTCATCGACATGGGCATCGTCCGACGACGCAAGGTCGACGTCGCCAGCGACCTGCCGGACAAGCGGATCGCCGACATCACGGTCGAGCTCGACGACGACGCCGGACGCTCCATCGAGCGGGCCGAGCGGGCCCTGGGCGAGCGCCTCGCCCGCCGTTACCGCGCCCAGCTCGCCGAGGGCCACGGCCACGAGGTCGACGGCGAGCCCGACGAGGCACTGCTCCGACGGGTCGCCATGGCGGAGCTCAAGGCACCCTCCGGCGAGGGCACGGGCGAGAACGTCTTCACCCTCGTGCGTCGCATCGGACAGGCGAAGGCGGCCCTGGCGGCCGACTACGCCGCTCAGCTCTCGCACTCCGTCGGCAAGGTCGTCTTCTTCGCCAAGCACCTCGACGTCATGGACAAGGCCGAGCAGATCCTGGCCGAGGCCGGCCTGCGGACCGTGTCGATCCGGGGCAACCAGTCCGCCAGGCAGCGCCAGGAGGCGGTCGACGCGTTCCAGAAGGATCCGGAGGTCTCGGTGGCGGTCTGCTCGTTGCTCGCGGCCGGCGTCGGCGTCAACCTGCATGCCTCGTCCAACGTCGTGCTCAGCGAGCTGTCCTGGACGGCCGCCGAGCAGCAGCAGGCGATCGACCGGGTCCACCGCATCGGCCAGGACGAGCCGGTCACGGCGTGGCGGATCCTGGCAGCCGGCACCGTCGACACACGGATCGCCGAGCTCATCGACTCGAAGCAGGGACTTGCGGCCCGCGCTCTCGACGGGAGCGACGTCGAGGTCGCCAGCACCGACTCGGTCCAGCTCGACGCGTTGGTGACGCTGCTCCGGGGGGCCCTCGCCTGACCTGTCGTCTTCTCGAGCCACAGGGCGCGCACCGACCGCTCGTCCAGCTCGGTCGGACACGGGAACGTGTCACCTGGCCCGTGTCACCTGGCTCGTATGACCTGACCCGCCCCCCCCCCGGGCGGACCCCGGTGACGGGTCAGTCGGGCGTCTGCGTCGACTCGCGACGGGTCTCCTCGGGGCGCTCGGTGCGCTCCGCCGACTCGTCGAGGATGGCCTCCGCCTGAGCCTCGGCGTCGTCGCTGCCAGCCGCCTGCTCCTCGGGCAGCAGCTCGGCGCGCTGGGAGATGGCAGACTCGTCAGGTTGCTCAGTCATGCCCTGACCGTAGCAAGCCGCAGCCAGTGGGTAGTCGCCCCAACACACCCGAAGCCGATCGAGGAGCACACCGTGAGGCCGACCACGACCGCACGTCGCTGGATCACGACGGCGGGGGTGGCAGCCCTGGCCCTGGTCGGGGCCTGTCAGGCCCCGGTAACCACGCCCCAGCGAACCGCCGCCTCCTCGGGCGCCCCGGCTCCCGACCCGTCGGCGAGCACGTCGTCGGTGGCGTCCACTACGTCGCGGCCGGTGGACCCGCCCCCGCCCGCCTCGGCGAACCCGTCGACCGCGGGGACCCACCCGGCCGAGCTTCCCCGTGGGGGGAAGGTCCTCTTCCCCCACTACCGGCTCGTGGGCTACGCCGGCGCCCCGGGCTCGGCCGCACTCGGCAGGCTGGGCGTCGGAGACCTCGAGGACCGGATCCGCGAGCTCGAGGCACGTGCGGAGAGCTTCGGGGAGGGCGGCCGCGTGCCCCAGCCCGTCCTCGAGCTGCTCGCCACCGTGGTGCAAGGGGCACCGGGACGCGACGGCAAGTGGCGGAGCCGCTTGTCCGACGCGGTGATTCGGGAGCATCTGAACGCGGCGCGGCGCCACCGGGCGATCCTGCTCCTCGGCATCCAGCCGGGCCGGGCGAGCTTCCTCGAGGAGGTCCGCGCCTACGAGCAGTGGCTCCGCCAGCCCGACGTCGGCCTGGCTCTCGATCCGGAGTGGGCGATGGCGCCGGGGCAGGTCCCCATGCGCGTCTTCGGCCACACGACCGGATCCGAGATCAACGAGGTGACCCGGTGGGTCGCCCGAATCGTCAAGCGGCACCGCCTGCCGCAGAAGGCCGTCATCGTCCACGAGCTCGCGCCCGACGTCATCCGGCAGGAGTCGGCCATCGTGCCGCGCGCCGGAGTTGCCCTGGTCAAGTCGGTGGACGGGATCGGCAGCCGGACGATGAAGGTGTCCACGTGGCGCAAGCTGACGGCGCGGCTGCCCAAGGGGATGCACGTCGGTTTCAAGCTGTTCTTCGAGGAGGACCGGGCGTTCGGACCCCTCATGACGCCGCGGCAGGTGCTGGCCCTCGAGCCGACCGTCGACTACGTCCTCTACGAGTGACCCGAGCCGACCTGCCCGGCCGAGGTGCGCCTCAGGCGTCCGGCACGTTGGCGTCGAGCTCGTCCAACCAGGCCGCTCCTGAGGTGTCCGAGGGCATCCGCCAGTCACCGCGGGGCGAGAGCGACCCCCCGGCCGCGACCTTCGGTCCGTTGGGCAGCGCCGAACGCTTGAACTGGTTGGCGAAGAACCGCCGGAGGAACAGCTCGAGCCAGCGCCGGATCGTCGGCAGGTCGTAGGCCTCGCGCTCGGCGGCCGGGTATCCAGCGGGCCAGTCCCCGGACTCGGCGTCGTGCCAGGCGTGCCACGAGAGGAAGGCGATCTTCGACGGGCGATAGCCCCAGCGGAGCACGTGGTAGAGGTTGAAGTCCTGCAGGGCGTAGGGGCCGATCTGCGCCTGGGTCGACTGCGGCTTCTCACCTTCCTTGGCCGGGATGAGCTCGGGGGTGATCTCGGTCGCGAGGATGGAGAGCAGCGTCGCGCCGACCTGCTCGTCGAACTGCCCGGAGGAGACGACCCACCGGATGAGGTGCTGCATGAGGGTCTTCGGGACGCCGGCGTTGACGCCGTAGTGCGACATCTGGTCCCCGACGCCGTAGGTGCACCAGCCGAGGGCCAGCTCGGACAGGTCGCCGGTGCCGAGGACGATGCCGCCGCGCTGGTTCGCGATGCGGAAGAGGAAGTCGGTGCGCATCCCGGCCTGGACGTTCTCGAAGGTGACGTCGTAGACCTGTTCGCCGCGGGCGAAGGGGTGTCCCATGCCCTGGAGCATCTCGGTCGCGGCGGGCCGGATGTCGAGCTCCTCCCAGGTCACCCCCAGCGACTCCATGAGGCGGATCGCGTTGTTCTTTGTGTGCGCCGACGTCGCGAAGCCCGGCATGGTGAAGGCGAGGATGTCGCTGCGGGGCCGACCCAGCCGGTCCATCGCCTTGGCCGCGACGATGAGGGCGTGCGTCGAGTCGAGGCCGCCGGAGACGCCGATGACGATCCGCGGCTGGCCGATGGCCCGGAGTCGCTGCTCGAGTCCGGAAACCTGGATGTTGTAGGCCTCGTAGCAGTCGAGGGCGAGCCGCTCCTCGTCGTCGGGGACGAAGGGGAAGCGGTCCACCTTGCGCAGCAGTCCGATGTCACCGTCCGGCGGACCGACCTCGAACTCGACCGTCCGGAACTGGCTGACCCGGTCGGTGAGCGTGCGCCGGTTGTCGTCGAAGGTTCCCATCCGCATGCGCTCCTGCCGCAGCATGTCGAGGTCGAGGTCGGCGACCGACCGGCGCGGGCCGTCCGGGAAGCGCTCGGTCTCCGCGAGGAGCATTCCCCGCTCGTAGATCATCGTCTGCCCATCCCAGGACAGGTCGGTCGTCGACTCTCCCTCACCGGCAGCGGCGTAGAGGTAGGCGGCGAGGCAACGCACCGAGGCACTGCGGCTGAGCAGGTGACGGTCCTCGGCCCGCGCGACGGTGATCGGCGAGCCGGACAGGTTGACCAGGACCGTGGCCCCGGCGAGGGCCGCCTCGGCGCTCGGGGGCACGGGGATCCACATGTCCTCGCACACCTCCACCGCGATGACGAACCCCTCGAGATCGGTCCCCCGGAAGAGCAGGTCCGTCCCGAACGGCACCGTCCACCCCGCCACCTCGATGGTCTTGCCCCGCTGGTCGTCGCCCGCTCCGAAGTGGCGCCGCTCGTAGAACTCCCGGTAGGTCGGCAGGTACGCCTTGGGCGCGACGCCGAGGATCGCTCCGCGGTGGATGACCACGGCGCAGTTGAAGACTCGGGCGCCCAGGACGAGGGGCGCCCCGACGACGAGGACGGGCAACAGGTCGGCGGACTCCTCGACGATCCGCGCGACGGCCTCCTCGGCCGCGTCGAGCAGCGGGTCCTGGAGGAGCAGGTCGTCGATGGCATATCCGGTGAGGCACAGCTCCGGGAAGATGGCGAGCGCCACTCCCTGGTCGCTGCAGGCGCGGGCCTGCTCGATGACCGCGTCGGCGTTCCGGGCGGGGTCAGCGGCGGCGACCGGCAGCGTGCAGGCAGCGACGCGGGCGAAGCCGTGGGCATACGAACTGTAGAAGTCCATGGGCATAGTCAATCCCACCACTTCCCGGACGGCGGGGAGGTGGCCCGCCTGACTAGGCTTGAACCACGCGGTGATCCACCTCGCACGCGAACGGTGGACCACCCCGCCCCCTACTACACTGCGTAGTACCCGATGACCCGGGAGCTGGACCCGCCGACGAGGGAGAACTGACATGCACGAGTACGAGGACGACGGCCCGACGCACGTCCTGCACCCTGAACAGTCCTGGGACTTCCTGCGGGCCCGGGAGTTCGGTCGGCTCGCCTTCCATCTCGTCGGCGAGGTCCACATCGCCCCGATCAACTATGCCGTCGACGGGGACGACCGGATCATCTTCATCACGAGCGAGGGCAGCAAGCTCTTCGGCGTCACGTCGAACCCGGACGTCGCCTTCGAGGTGGACGAGATCGTCGACGACCGAGCGACCAGCGTCATCGTCCGCGGCCGCGCCCGCATCCTCGAGGGCCAGGAGGCCTACATCGTCGAGCAGCTGCCGATCCGTCCGTGGGTGCCGAGCCCGAAGACCGTGGTCGTCGCGATCCGCGTCGACGAGATCTCCGGCCGCTCCTTCGACCTCAACCGGCCCTGGCTCCACGACATCCCCCGCCCGTAGCCGCTGGCAGACCTCGTCCGGCGGTCCCGGCCGTCCCGGCGCTCACCGCCGCCGCCGCGCTCGGTCAGACCCGGGAGCGGGGGGCGAGCGCGGCGCTGACGCTCCTGGCCATGGCGACGAAGACGATGGCCCACGCAGTCAGTGCCACCCACAGCCAGCCGGAGCCGATCGCCTCGACGATGGGCAACCGGTCGGCGCGCCCGAGGTAGATGCCGGCGACGGCATACATCCCCAACGGGAAGATCATGCTCCACAGCGTCGGCACGTAGACCAGCGGCACCTTGCGGACGTAGTGCCGCCAGACCCCGGCCGCGACGAGGGCGGGGATCAGCCACGTCGCGAAGGCCCAGAAGACGACGGAGAGCCCGGCGATGAGACCACGGGTCGCGTCCACCATCGGCGCCGAGTCCATCTCGACGATGCGGGCGCCGGCCACGACGGTGATGGCCACCGCGCCCATCGAGACCCAGTAGGGCGGGTCGAAGTCCTTCGGGTCCAGCTCGTAGAGCATGAGGCGCAACGAGACGATGATGGCCGAGGCGACGTAGAGGAACACCCCGACGGACCAGGAGAAGACCGCGAGGATCGCCAGGTAGGCCTTCGCGTTGGTGAAGACCGTCTCGAGGGTCGCGGCGGACACGGCGACCGACTGGCTGGCGACGACCCAGATGAACCACGTGCCGTTGGCCAGGGCCACCACGGGTCGCTCAGACCGGCTCAGCACCGCGCTCCACGGGATGACGTAGCCGAGGACCAGCCAGACGGCGAACGACACGGCGAGCAGCGCCGCGGTCACGTGGTGCCAGCCGGCGGCCCCGGCCCGGGCACCCAGGACGTTGGTGCCGGCGACGAAGGTGAAGAAGCCGAAGGCTCGCTTGGGGTCGCGGAAGTCGTCGACCATCGCCGCCCGGAAGGCGACGAACCGCCAGACGTTGAGGGTGACGAGCACGACGTAGGCGGTGATGCACACCGTGAAGAGCACGACCGACAGCGCGCTGAACCCCCGCAGGTCCAGCCCGAGCGAGATGATGCCGCTCGCCATGACGAGCGCGAAGTATCCGGGCGTGAGCCGTTCGACCAGGCCACCCACCCGACCCGGTCGTGTCTCACGGAGCTGGCCCAGCGGCATACGGCCTCCTCGATCCTCAGCCGACGGCGTCGCGCGCGGAGACGAACGCGTCCACGCAGGCGCGCACGTCGTCCTCCGAGTGAGCCGCGGACAGCTGGACCCGGATGCGCGCCTTGCCGCGGGGGACGACGGGGAAGCTGAACGCGATGACGTAGACGCCGTTGCCGAGCATGTGGTCGGCGATCTGCGCCGCACGGCGGGCGCCGTCCTCGCCGGGGAACATCACGGGACGGATCGGATGGGTCCCCGGCAGCAGTTCGAAGCCGGC
Source organism: Intrasporangium sp. DVR (assembly GCF_040365325.1). Classification (NCBI taxonomy): domain Bacteria; kingdom Bacillati; phylum Actinomycetota; class Actinomycetes; order Micrococcales; family Intrasporangiaceae; genus Intrasporangium; species Intrasporangium sp. DVR. Next base: position 236,981 of record NZ_BAABZW010000005.1, read on the forward strand.
CTCCGTCATGAGGCGGTGGAAGAGCTCGGTGTTGCGGCGCAGGGCCTGCCGCTTCTCCCCGGAGGACTCGATCAGCTCGAGCGCGCGCATCGAGCCGGCGACGACGGGCGGCGCCACGGAGTTCGAGAAGAGGTAGGGCCGCGAGCGCTGGCGAAGCAGGTCGACGACCTCCTGGTGGCTCGCGACGTAGCCTCCGGAGGCTCCACCCAGTGCCTTGCCGAGCGTGCCGGTGATGATGTCGACACGCTCCTGGACCCCGAAGAGCTCGGGCGTCCCACGCCCGGCGTCGCCGATGAAGCCGACCGCGTGCGAGTCGTCGACGAAGACGAGCGCGCCGAACTCGTCGGCGAGGTCGCAGATCCTGTCGAGCGGGGCGTAGGAGCCGTCCATGGAGAAGACGCCGTCGGTGACGACGACCGTGCGCCGGGCACCAGCGGCGACCGCGGCCTCGAGCTGAGCCCGCAGGTCGGCCATGTCCGCGTTGCGGTAGCGGTAGCGCACCGCCTTGGACAGCCGGATGCCGTCGATGATCGACGCATGGTTGAGCTCGTCGCTGATGATCGCGTCCTCGGCGCCGAAGAGCACCTCGAAGACCCCGCCGTTGGCGTCGAAGCAGGACGAGTAGAGGATCGCCGCCTCCGTGCCGAGGAAGTCGGCGATGCGGCGCTCGAGGGTGGTGTGCTGGGTCTGGGTCCCGCAGATGAACCGCACCGACGCCATCCCGAAACCCCAGTCGTCGAGGGCCCGCTTGGAGGCCTCGACGATCGAGGGGTCGTCGGCGAGGCCGAGGTAGTTGTTGGCGCAGAAGTTGATCGCCTCGGCCTTGAGCGTCGTCACGTGGGCCGACTGGGGTGAGGTCAGCTCACGCTCGTTCTTGTAGAGGCCGGCGTCCTTGATCTCCTGCAGGGTTGCTGCGATCTCGTCCTTGACGGTGCCGTACATCGGTGTCCTTCGCGGGTGGGTCGGGTGACAGACGCCAGCGTATGCCGCTGGGCTCGCTCCCGCTCCCGCGATGACCGGGGCTCAGCCGCGGAGTCGCGCCAGGGCCGCGGTGGGGTCGATGCCCTGCTCCTCCGCGACGAGGGCGACGAGGGACTCGGCCTCCTCTGCGCAGGCCGGGCACGCCCGGAGGTGCACGAACATGGCCGGCATCTCGGCGGTGTCGGGGTCGGACAGGACCAGCTCCGCGAACTGGTCGGTGAGGTGGAAGCAGTCCTCGCAGGACAGCCACGGCTCGGTGGAGAGCGTGAGCGCGCGGACAGCAGCGGCGTCGAGGCGGCGCGGGGTGTCGGTCATGACGGGCCTCCGGTAGCGGCCTCCGGTTGGAGTCGTCCGCTCGTGACGAGATGGGCTCGCAGTCGGGTTCGGGCGACATGCAGGGTCTTGTAGAGGGCGCCCCGGGTGGTGCCGAGGCGCTGGGCCAGAACGTCGATCGGCACCCCGTCGACGAGCAGCGCCACGGCAATGCGCCGCTGGTAGCCGGTCAACGCGACCTGCATGGCGGCTCGGACGGCCTCGGCCAGGTCGGTCGCCTCGGCGATCTCCTCGGGCCCCGGGGTCGTCACGTCGTCGTCGCGCAGCTCCACCTCACGCGCCGACCACGCGTGACGACGGACCTCGTTGGCGGTCTGGAAGATCGCGAACTTGTAGGCCCACGTCGTGAAGCGGCTGCGACCCTCGAAGGTCCCGAGCTTGGCGAGGAGGGTGGTCAGGGCGTCATCGGCGGCGCCCTGGGCGAGGTCTTCGAGCGAGCGGGCCCCGAGATGAGGGAGCTGGCCTCTCATCCGCCCGACCTGGTGCCGCGCGGCGGCGACGAGCAGCGCGTGCAGGTCCCGTAGGGCCGCGTCACGTTCGGGACCGCTCGATCGGAGGGCGTCGACCCAGTCCCGCTCGACCTCGCGGCCGGACGGAGCCGGCCCGGTCAGGACGGGGGCCAAGCGGGCCGGGCCCTCCGACGCCGGTGAGGGGTCGTCCGCGGACGTCGCCCGGGTCATCGCGTCGGGCCCACCGGCGCGAGGATCCGGACCGCGAGGGGTGGTGGGCAGCCCCGGTCGACGAGGTCGAGCAGGGCGTGGACGTCCAGGGCGCGGTCCTCGGCAACTCGCCGGGCCAGAGCCTCCTCGAAGCCGGCCTCCAAGAGACGGCACCGCCTCCACACCACGACGTCGACCGGCGGGCCGGCGGCCCCGCACGGAGGTCCGGGGTGCGTCGCGTTCACACGGTTCGTCGTCATGCCGAGTTGGTGTCGGCCCCGGCCGCCGGTCTTACCGAGACCCTCGACGAGGCCGCAGGGGCCCATCGCCATCACCGCTCCATCCTCTCCCGGGCTCGCCGCCCGTGAGAAGAGCAGCCCGGCCCGCTGAGCACGGGGGGTAAGGACGCGCACGGCTGCGACACCAACCCCGGGTCAGGGCCGAGAGGAAGGACCACGGATGGACACACGACGCTCCACGGGGAGGGCCGCCCGCTTCGCCACGCTGGCGCTCGTCGCCCTGCTCAGCGGGTTCCTCGCCTGGACGCTGCCGCGGGCCGAGGCAGAGCCGACCGTGTCGGCGGGGCACCAGGCCCACGTCACGGCCCCCCGCACGACGGGCCAGCAGGCGCTGCACGACCAGATGCGCAAGCTGTGGGAGGACCACGTCACCTGGACGCGGCTCGCCATCGTCACCTTCGCCGACGGTTCAGCGGGGTTCGACGCGACGGCGGGACGGCTGCTGCAGAACCAGGTGGACATCGGCGACGCGATCAAGCCCTTCTACGGCGCTGCAGCGGGCGACCAGCTGACCGTACTGTTGACGGACCACATCACGACTGCCGTCGAGCTGCTCCAGGCAGCCAAGGCCGGTGACGACGCCGCCTTCGCCAGCGCCCGCGAGCGGTGGTACGCCAACGCGGACGACATCGCCGCCTTCCTCTCCGCCGCGAACCCGAGGTCCTGGCCGCCGGATCTGATGCGGGCCGACATGCGCATGCACCTGGACCAGACGCTGTCGGAGGCGGCCCACGAGCTGGCCGGTGACCACGCAGCGAGCATCGCCGACTACGAGGAGGTCCACGCGCACATCCTCGCCATGGCGGACCTGCTCAGCGACGGCCTGGCCCGTGCCTTCCCCGGGCTGGTCCGGTGACGGGGGCGCGACACCGGAGGGAGGTGCGCCGGCCGGCCCCTCCCCAGCCGGCGCACCTCCCGCCTCCCCCTCACCGCGGGGCCGTCAGCCGGCACCCTCGGTGCGCGCGATGGCCGATTCGAGGTCGGTCAGGTGGTAGGGGTCGTGGGTCGTTGCGACCTCGGCGCCGCAGACCGAGACGTTGAGGTAGACCGTGGCGGCGAAGGTCGGAGAGCCGTCGGGGGCGTAGCCCGAGTGGGTCGCCGTCGCCGCCTGGTCCAGGAGGGTGCTGACGGCGTGCACGGCCCCGACGCCGTGGAACTCACGCCAGTCCGTCACTCCGTTCGCGTCGGTGTGCAGCGTGGGCAGGATCCGCACGCTGTCGGCCATGCCCCGCTCCCAGTAGTAGCCGTAGTTGACCCAGATCTGGTCGAGGGCCCACTCCGGGACGGCTGCCGGGTCGGCGACGAGGTCGAGGAAGCCGACCTGGGCCTCACCGTCAGCACCGAACGGGCGACCCCAGCCGCCGCCCTCGAGGACGCCGAGCGTCTCGTAGTGGTCAGGGTCCGACCACTGGATCGGCTCGAAGTGACCGCTCTCCGGGGTGCCCACGAACACCATGCCCGCCATCTCGCCGTCGTCCTCGATGGTGAAGATGGCACCGTCGGTGCCGGGCATGGCCGCGGTGCGGGAGGAGCCGTCCGACGCCCAGATCGTCGGGAGCCAGAGCGCCCAGTGCGGCGCGCCCGGGAGGTTGCGGTGCTGGACGAAGCCGACCCGCTCGCCGAGGTTGTTGATCCCCCAGCCGTCCCCGACCCGGCCAGGGGACAGGAGCCTCTCGAGCGGGGCCTCCGGGCTGTCGTGGCCGACGACGTCGGCGTTCCACTTGCTGCGGCCCTTGCCGGTGTTGAGCGTGCCCACCGTCGCCCCGTCGTCGTTGATCCGGCGGATCCGGCCGCCGTTCGCGTCCCTGGCCGCGCTGCCGCCCAGGTGGAGGAAGGTGATCTCCCCCGAGGTGATGTCCTGGATCCAGGGCCGGAAGGTGCCGTCCGGGTACTCCGCCTGCCCGTTCACCAGGCCCGGGGCGGTCAGCTCGAAGGCGATGTTGACCGGGGCGTCGACCGGGCCGACCTCCTCGGGCTCGGCGTCCAGCCCGCGCCAGATCACGGCGTGCTGGCTCCAGCTGCCGTCCGCCTCGGGTCGCTGGTAGTTGCCGTAGTAGACGGTCGTCCCGTCGACGACCTCGATGTCCATGACGCCGCTCTCGACGCCGTCAGACGGCATCGTGAGCTCGACGAGCCGGCAGCTCGCGGCATGGTCCACAGCGCCGGCGGTGGCGGTGCCGGCGAGCGGGAGCCCGACCGCGGCAAGGACCACGGCAAGGACGACGGTCCCGACCGCGGCGGTGGACCTGGTCCGACGTCTGGTGCGTGCGTGCATGTGCGTGCCCTTCCCCTTGGGCGGGCTCCTGCGCCCGGCCGATGCCTCACCCTGGGGGGCGCCGGTTGCGAGTGGGTCGCGGTCTGATTGCGGCGAGCACCGCTGCGCCAGTCTCAGCGGGCGAACGGCCCGACATACATGAGCAGGAGGTTGAGGGCCACCACGGCCCCGAACCCGACGGCCCAGACCGTGGGCAGGATCGTGAACGCCGCACCGACGGCGGCGCCGAGCACGAGCACCTTGACCAGCAGCGTCAGCCACGGCACCCGGATGCGGGCTCGCGGCGCCGCGAAGAGGCCCCACAGCACCGCCGCACCCACGGGCAGTCCGACGCCGAGCACGAGTTGGGCCCACTGGGGCTCCACGGCCCGGTAGGCCCAGAGCCCGATGAGGACGAGGGACACGAGCTCGACGACGAAGGCGACGACGTCGTTGGCGTTGACCTCCATCCGGTCGGCGTCGGTCACCGCCGTCACTCGCCTTCGTCGAGGAAGGCCCGGGTCAGCTCGGCCAGCTCGCGCGGTCTGTCGGCGTTGAGGAGCGAGCTGCCGCCCTCGACCGTCTCGAGTCGGGCGCCGGCGACGGCGCGGACGACCTGGCGGGCGGCGACGATCCCCACCCGGTCGCGCGCCCCGACGACGACGAGGGTCGGCGCCGCGATCCGCCCGATGCTGTCGAGCCCGTCGAACCCGCGCAGCGCGTCGAAGACCGCCAGCATCCGCGGCCGGGACACCCCCATGTCGAGGAGCTTGCTCTCCGGCATCAGCCGCAGCGCCAGCTTCTGCATCCGCAGTGCGCCCGCAGAGGGGCGCACGATGGGGCCGGCCAGCACGAGCCTCCCGACGAGGTCGGGCCGCTCGACCGCGAGGTGCATCGCCACCGACCCGCCGACCGACACCCCGAGGACGTCAGCCCGCTGGATCCCCTGCAGCTCGAGCTCCTCGGCCAGGCCGGCGGCGGCCGCAGCGAGGTCGAACCCGATCGGGTCCTTGGGCCGCAGCCCGACCATCCACGGAGCGTGCATCGGTCGCCCCGCGCCGAGGGCCGACACGAGGTCCTGCCAGACGATGGGCGACTGGCCGAGCCCGTGCAGCAGGACGAGTGGTCGCGGGTCGGACACGGGTCAGCTCCAGTCGAGGACGACCTTCCCGCACTGCCCGGAGCGCGCGGTGTCGAAGGCCTCCTCCCACTGCTCGGCGGGGAAGCGGTGCGTGATGACCTGGGTGACGGTGGCCCGGAAGGTCTCGGACGTCGCGATCATCTGGGACATGGCGTACCAGGTGTCGAACATCTCCCGGCCGTAGATCCCCTTGAGGGTGAGCATGTGGGTGATGACCTTGCCCCAGTCGAGCTCGTAGGGCTGGTGGGGCAGCCCGAGCAGGGCGATGCGTCCCCCGTGGTTCATGTTGGCGATGAGGTCGGTGACCGCCGGTGCCGCCCCGGACATCTCGAGGGCGATGTCGAAGCCCTCCTTCATGCCGAGCTGCCGCTGCGCGTCGGCCAGCGACTCGCGGGTCACGTTGATCGTCAGGTCCGCGCCGGCCGCCTTCGCGAGGCCCAGGCGGTAGTCGCTCGCGTCCGACACGACGACGTAGCGGGCCCCGGCGTGCCGCGCGATGGCTGCCGCCATGACGCCGATCGGACCGGCGCCGGTGATGACGACGTCCTCGCCGACCATGGGCCACTGGAGCGCCGTGTGCGTCGCGTTGCCGAGCGGGTCGAAGGCCGCGGCCAGGTCGGGGTCGAGCTCGGGCGGCTGCACCCACACGTTGCTCGCGGGGATGACGACGTAGTCCGCGAAGGCGCCGTCCCGGTTGACGCCGACCCCCTTGGTGCGGATGCACAGGTGGCGCCGCCCGGCTCGGCAGTTGCGGCACACCCCGCAGACGATGTGCCCCTCCCCCGAGGCGCGGTCACCGACGGCCACGTGGTCGACGTCCTCGCCGATCTCGACGACCTCGCCGTAGAACTCGTGGCCGATGACGAGCGGGGGCTGCACCGTCGCGGCCGCCCACTCGTCCCACTCCTGCAGGTGCAGGTCGGTGCCACACAGGCCGGCCCGCAGGACGCGGATCTTCACGTCGGTCGGGCCGCACTGGGGCTCTGGACGGTCAACCAGCTCGAGGCCGGGCCCTGCGGTCAGCTTGGTGAGAGCACGCACGAGGAGCAGTGTGCCGTATGCCGCTGGGCTCGGTCGCGCGGGCCGGTGCAAGATGGGCGCGTGGACAGGTCAGCGGGCAGCCCCCGCGTCACCGCAGCGCTCGAGGCACTGCGCGCCTCCGGCGAGCGGGTCACCCCGGCCCGGCAGGCGGTGCTGCGCGTCATCGACGCGGCCGACGGCAGTGACGAGCACCTCTCGGCGGAGCAGATCAGCGAGCGGGTCACCCGGCTCGAGCCGTCGGTGCATCGGGCGACCGTCTACCGGACCCTGACGGCCCTCACCGATGCAGGAGTTCTCTCGCACGTCCACCTCGGCGGGAGCGCAACCGTCTACCACCTCGTCGCCCACCCGAGGGAGCGGGCCCGGGAAGCGAGCCCAGCGGCATACGGCCTCGGTGACGGGCACCCGCACGCCCACGGGCACCTGCACGTCCAGTGCTCGATCTGTGGCCGCGTCCAGGACGCCCCACCCGACGTGCTCGACGAGGCGGGCCGGCAGCTGCGCGAGGCCCTCGGCTTCGATCTCGACACCACCCACGCGGCGCTGCTCGGACGGTGCAGCGACTGCGCCGGGGCCGCCGGCCGCTGATCCGCTGTGGTGCCAGACGAACGCCCTGGTGTTCGCCCGGCAGCACAGAGCCGGGCGGCCGGGCTGGGGGTTCGTCAGGATCCGGTCGGCTGCCTGAGGTCGAGGCGGTAGGCGAGCAGCGTGATGCCCGGCGCGGGCGTCCAGTCCCGCTCCGGCACGCGCTCGAAGCCCAGCCGCTCGTAGACGCGGTGTGCCGCCCGCATCGACGGCTGAGTCGACAGGGCCAGGGCGGACAGCCCGAGCTCGCGGGCCCGCTCGACGCACCGCACCATCAACGCCTCGCCGATCCCCCGTCCCCGCGCAGAGCCGGCCACGGCGAGCATCCGGACATCGCCCTCGTCCGACGCGGCGATCTCGTGGAAGGCAGAGCCCGGCGCGGCGAACGTGACCGACCCGAGCACGCGGCCGTCTGCATCGTCGACCGCCACCCAGAGTTCGGCCTGCTCGGCGCGCGAACGGGCATCGTCCAACGTTGCGGCGTAGGGGGAGTGGGGCGGCAGGTGACCCTCGTCGAGATAGGCGCGAACCGTGACCCGCCCCACCGCTTCGAGGTCGCCCGGGACCGCGCGCCGGATCGTGAAGGCCATGTCCGCGATTCTCACCCAGCCACCGGCAGGACTGCACGCCCCTTCCAGCCGGCGAGCGCAGTGGCACCCGGCGTCGATGGTGTTCTCGGACCCGGGACGTTCGCCCCTACTGCCCGAGGTGACGCGCGCCTATGGTCCGAGGGCGCCATGACAACAGGAGGAGGGACATCATGCGCAAACACCTCACCGCACTGGCTCTCGGAGCCGCCGTTCTCGCGACGGGGGTCCCGAGCGCCGTCGCCGCGGAGACCCCCACCAGACCACTCCAGGGGTGGTCCGCTCCCGCCCCGGACGTCTACGGCGCCCCCGTCGACTGTCCTGAGGGGACAAGCTGGCGCTACTCCCAGACCGGGACCGCCTGGCTGTCGCACCTCGGTCGCGTGACCTTCGAGATCACGCACTGCACGGTCGCGCCCGAGGGACGGTTCGGCCAGGGGACCACGGTCTTCACCGCCGCCAACGGCGACGAGCTGTGGATGGAGCACTGGGGGACCTTCCAGCTGGACGCCGTCGAGAACCCCACCCGTGCTGACGCAACCCTCAGCTGGATGATTGTGGGTGGCACCGGCCGCTTCGCCGGAGCGACGGGCTCCGGGACAGGCGCCGCGCACACCGCGATCACGGGGCCGGCGTCAGGCTTCACGTCCGGCACGTGGACCGGCGAGATCGCCTACAACGGCAACTCGTGAGCCGACGTGCCCGGCTTCGCGAGACGTCTGGTCGCCGTCGTCACCATCGGGAAGTGACTCGGCTGCGAAGTGACTCGGCTGCACAGCGCCCGCTGCTGGGTGCACAGGTTGTCCGGCACCTGGTGCCGGACAACCCCGTGCGAGTGAAGCGGGTGGATCGGTGCGGCCCTCACTTGACTGCCTGAAGGATCCACTGGTTCACGATCTTGCCGTTGTCGAGCTGGAAGACCATCATGGCCGGCCCGAAGACGCTGTCGTAGGACTGCATCACCAGGTCACCCTTCTGGATGGCCGTGCCGGCGTTGTCCAGCCGGAAGCCCTGGTAGTCCCACCAGCTTCCGATGGCCGACGCGATGGCCCGGTCGCCGGTGACGAGCCAAGGCTCGTCCGACATCCACGGGACGTTGCTCGACAGCGTCGCGTCGGCCTTGTAGAACGGGGCGATCCACGCCTCGTCACCGGCGTTGACGACCGCCACGTACTCACTCAGAAACCTCGTGGCGGTTGTCCCGGCGAGGTCCGCCGGCGGCGCAGGGGCTTCCGCCTCAGGCACCGTGGCCCGGCCGACGAGGAACCCGGCTGCCAGCCCGACGACCAGGAGGATCACCGAGAGCAGGGCAACCCAGCCGGTGCGGCGGGGAGCGATGGTCTCGGGGTGCCTCATCCCGGACGGTGTGATCATTGGTCTCTCGATCGTTGCCATCATCCTTCACCTCCTCCCCCTACTCACTCTCCCTACTCATCTCCTATCGCAGCGATATCCCGCCGGCAGTGGCGGATCCAGAGGCAAAGGTCCTGCGATCTCAGGCACGCCGAAGGGCGGGCACCCGGCTGGGTGCCCGCCCTTCGGTCGGAGTCTGCGCGGCGTCAGGCAGGGATGATGAGGCCCTTCGTGCCCTTGGCGCGCTCGAGGCGCTGGGCGACGTCCTGCCAGTTGACGACGTTCCACCACGCGTTGACGTAGTCGGCCTTGACGTTCTCGTACTGCAGGTAGAACGCGTGCTCCCACATGTCGAGCTGGAGCAGCGGGATCTGCCCGACGGGGATGTTGCCCTGCTGGTCGAACAGCTGCATGATGTGCGGCCGCTGGGCGAGGGTGTCCCACGCGAGGATCGACCAGCCGGAGCCCTGGATGGCGTTGGCGTTGGCGTTGAAGTGCGCCTGGAACTTGTCGAACCCACCGAAGTACTCGTCGATCGCCGCAGCGACCTCGCCGTCGGGGCGACCGCCACCGTCCGGGCTCATGTTCTTCCAGAAGACCGAGTGGTTGGTGTGACCACCGAGGTGGAAGGCGAGGTTCTTCTCGACGCCGTTGACGGCTGCGTAGTCACCTGACTCGCGCAGCTCCTCGAGCTTGGCGACCGCGGCGTTGGCGCCGTCGACGTAGGCCTTGTGGTGCTTGCTGTGGTGCAGCTCCATGATGCGAGCGCTGATGTGCGGCTCGAGGGCCGCGTAGTCGTAGTCCAGCTCGGGAAGCGTGTAAGCCACTGTCATTCCTTTCGTAGAAGACCTTCCGGCTGCGACCACTCTATGCCGCTCCCCTTGACGAGGGACAACGGCCGTCGCGCCCTGGCCCTGCCACCACGTTCGCTCGTCGAGTGGTCCCGACAGCCCGTCACGGCCGTATGCCGCTGGGCTCGGCGCCGCTCTCGTGTGGCCGCCCGTCGTGGTCAGGGGGTGAGGTGACGTCGTCGCGCTCCGGATGTTCGTTCCGAGGGGCGCAGCCAGGTGGCGATGCTGTCGCTGTACCTCGCGAGGAGCGGGCCGACAATGGCGAGCACGAGGACGTAGGCGGTCGCAATGGGCTTGATCTCGTCGCTGCCGGCCGTGGCTGCGAGGCCGGCGATGACGATGGAGAACTCGCCGCGCGCCACCAGGGCGGTGCCGGCGCGGAGCCGACCCCTGAACAGCACACCGTCACGCTTGGCTGCGTGCCAGCCGGTCGCCACCTTCGTCAGGGCGGTGACGACGGCGAGGGCGAGCGCCGGGCCGATGACCGGCCAGATCGCGGCCTGGTCGGTCGAGAGGCCGAAGCTGACGAAGAACACTGCCGCGAAGAGGTCACGCAGGGGGCTGAGCAGGGTTCGGGCGCGGTGGGCCACCTCGGTGGGGACGGCGATGCCCACGAGGAAGGCGCCGACCGCCGCGCTCGCCCCGAGCGCCTCGGTGGCCCCGGCGACGAGGAGGGTTGCGCCGAGCAGCCAGAAGAGAGCGAGCTCGTCGTTCTTGGTGGCGAGGATCCGCGCGATCCGGTGACCGGCATGGCGAGCGGCGAGGAGTGCCAGCCCGACCGCGCCCACAGCCAGGGCGGCACCACCCAGAGCCCGCACCGGTCCTCCGCCGGACAGCATGACCAGGAGCACCGGGAGGAAGAGCGCCATCGCGATGTCCTCGAGCACGAGCACGGAGAGGACGGCCGGTGTCTCACGGTTGCCGATCCGCCCGAGGTCGCCGAGCAGCCGCGAGATGAGCCCAGAGGAGGAGATCCACGTGACGCCGCCGAGTGCCACGGCGACGACGAGCGGGAGCCCGAGCAGCAGTCCGGCCCCCAGCCCCGGGAGGAAGTTGAGGACGAAGTCGACGATGCCGGAGCTGCGGTGTCGCCTGAGGCTCTGGACGAGCTCGGACGCGGTGAACTCCAGACCGAGGGTGAGCAGGAGCAGCAGGACGCCGATCTCGGAGCCGATGCTGACGAACGGGAGCGCGGCGTCGAGGGGCACGAGTCCGCCGGTGCCGAAGAAGAGTCCGGCCACGAGGTAGAGCGGGATCGCGGAGATCCCGAGCCGGTTGGCCGCCCAGCTGAGCACGGCCAGCCCGGCAAAGATGGCACCGAGCTCCACGAGGAGGAGGGTGAGTGAGTGCATCGCCTCAGGCCGGTCCGGCGCAGAGGGCTCGCACCTCTTCGGTCCACCCCTTCTCGATGAGCGCTGCCAGGGTCCGGAGGCCTCGCTCCGTGCCGATCGCGACGAGCGTGTCGCCCACGTGGAGCCGCTCGGAGGGTGTCGGCGAGGAGATCACGTCGTCACCCCGCACGATGGCGACGACGGAGCAGCCTGTCCTGGTGCGGGCGTGCGTGTCGGCGAGCGACCGACCGCCGTAGGGGCTCTCTGCAGTGATCGGCAGCCTGGCCGACTCGAGGCCCGGCACCTCCCGGGACAGGTCGGCGAAGCGCTGGCTCATCCGGGCCGCGCCGAGCAGCTCTCCGATCGCGAGCGCCTCGTCGGCGTCGAGGACGATGCTCTCGACCGCCTCGTCCGGGTCGTCCGGGGAGTACGTCCCGACCTGGACGCCACCGTCGCGCTCGACGACGACGACGATGGCCCGACCGGCGCGCGTTGCCAGCTCGTAGCGGATGCCGACACCCGGAAGGAGCGTTTCCTCGATCTCCATGGGCGCATTCTGGCAGCAGCCGCCACCACCCACCCCTCGGTCTGGCCGGGTCGGCTCGCGCGGCGCCGCGTCACTCGAGGCCGAGCAGGGCCCTGACGTCCTCGGTCGAGATGGCGCCGGACAGGGCGCCGCCCTCGTCGACGACGCGCTGGAAGAGGTCACGCTTGCGTTCCTGGAGGGCGACGACCTTCTCCTCGATGGTCCCTGCCGAGACGAGCCGGTAGACGGTGACGGGCTTGTTCTGCCCGATGCGGTGGGCGCGGTCGATGGCCTGCGACTCTGCGGCAGGGTTCCACCAGGGGTCGAGGACGAAGACGTAGTCCGCCTCGGTGAGGGTCAGGCCGAACCCGCCCGCCTTGAGACTGATGAGGAAGGCCGTGGCATCCCCCTCTCGGAACCCACGGATGACGGCTGGGCGGTCCGTCGTGGACCCGTCGAGGTAGGCCGTAGCGACCCCCGCCGTGTCGAGGGCGCGCTGGACCACCCGCAGGAAGCCGGTGAACTGGCTGAAGACGAGGGCCCGGTGGCCTTCTGCGGCGAGCTCCCTGAGCTGGTCGACGAGGAACTCGACCTTGGCCGCGGTCGCCTTCCCGCGATGGGCCTCGTCGACGAGGCCCGGGTCGAGGGCGAGCTGCCGCAGGCGGGTCAGCGAGGCGAGGATGGCGACGCGGTTGGCCTCTGCGTCGGTGAGCAGGCCGAGCACGCGTTGCCGCTCGCGCTGCAGGTGCTGGTCGTAGATGTGGCGATGGACCGGATGCGGGTCGAGCGCGACGACCTGGATCTGCTTGGGCGGCAGGTCGAGGGCCACCTGCTCCTTGGTCCGCCGCAGCATGAGCGGGCGGATGCGGCGCCGGAGGTGGTCGAGCAGCTCCGGCCGGGCGCCCGACTCGATGGGCTTGCGGTAGTTCTTGGTGAAGACGTCAGGCCTGGGGTAGAGCCCGGGCGCGGTCAGGGAGAGCAGCGCCCAGAGGTCCATCAGGGAGTTCTCCAGGGGCGTGCCCGTCACGGCGATGGTGAAGGGAGCGCCGAGGCGACGGATCGCCACGTGCGTCTTGGCCTGACGGTTCTTGACGAACTGCGCCTCGTCGAGGACGACGCCGCCCCAGTCCACGCCGTGGAACGCGGCATCGTCGAGCCGGAGCACGGCGTAGGACGTGACGACGACCTGAGCGGACCCGACCGCCTCGGCGACCGTGGTGCCCCGTTTGCGGCTCGTGTCGGTGAGGGCCACGACGCGGAGGTGCGGGGCGAAGGTGTCGAGCTCACCGAGCCACGTCCCGACGACACTCGTCGGCGCGACGATGAGGACCGGTCCGCGGCCCTCCGTCGCGGCGAGCGACCCGATGGCGCCGAGCTCGTCGCGCTCGTGGGCGAGGGCCAGGACGGCGATGACCTGGAGTGTCTTGCCCAGTCCCATGTCGTCGGCGAGGATGCCGCCGATCCGGGCGTCCCAGAGCCGGGCGAGCCAGTGGTAGCCCTCGAGCTGGTAGGGCCGGAGGGTGGCGCGCAGGCCGGCCGGCACGGAGGGAGGCGGGACGGCCACCTCGGAGCGCAGCGCCTCGACGTTCGTCGCCCACCGTGCGCTCTGGCGGTCCACGACGCCGAGGGCGGCGAGCTCCTCCCACAGGTCGACGTGATGGGCGGAGAGGCGCAGCGCGCCGGACTCCGGGTCGGCGATCTCGCGAGCCTCCTCGATGAGGGCGCGGAGGCGCACCAGCTCCGGCTGGTCGAGCCGGAACCAGGCGCCGGAGTCGAGCACCATCACCTCCTCGCCCGCTGCGAGCGCGGCGAAGAGCGGCTCGAAGGGCACCTCCTCCCCGTCCACCTCGACGGAGACCCGCAGGTCGAACCAGTCGGTGGCCTCCCCGGGTGTCTGCCTCGTCCCGGCCGCTCCGTCCGGTCCTGCGGAGTCCGACGTGCCGAGGCGGATGACCGGCGTGCTCGTCACCTCCTCATAGGGGGGCAGCTCACCATCCACCTCGACGAGGACGTGATCGTCCGACTCGAGCGCGTCGAGCTGCTCCGCGACGAACCGTGCCGCGTCGATTCCCTTGAGCTCCAACCGGCTTGTCAGATGCAGGTGACCGCTCGAGTCACGCCACGTCGCCCCGGGCACGAGCTCCAGCGAGGTCGCCGACTCCAGCGCAGCCAGCTCCGCCGCCCGGTCGCGAGCGGCCCCACCGAACCGTGGGGTGGTGAACGAGCGGATCCGCCCGCCGTAGGCGAAGCCGAGATCCAGGCGCACCTCCCCCGGCACGTCAGGCTGCACGAGCACGTGCACCTGCACCCGCTCGGGCCCGGTCTGGAGCTCGAGGTCCGGCACCGGCAGGGGGACCTCGGAGCGGACCCGGACGTGGTCGCGCAGTCCGGGCACGGCCGCCTTGAGGAAGCGCGCCCGCTCGTCCGCGGGCACGCGCAGCCCGGCGAGCGCCTGGAGGATGCCGGCACGGTCGAGCCCGAGGTCCTGCTCGAGCGGCAGGAGGCTGAGCGTCCCGTCCGGCCCCTCGACCACGAGGCCGTGGACCGGGTCGCCGATGTGGAGCACCTCGCCCTCGGGCAGCTCCCCGGTCGTGACGCGCAGCAGCAGGTCTCCCGAGTCGTCGTCGGCCCGCAGGACGTGGAGGACCAGCTGGACGGGCTCGTCGAGCAGGCGCACCGGGCCGACCACCCCTTCACCCGGGAGCAGGGCGATCCCGGCGTCCCGCGCCTCCTGGAGCAGGGGCCACACCTCCGGGCTGGCGTCGAGGGCGAGCGGGGCTGCGGCAGTGAAGTAGGTCGTGTTGCCGGACCCCTTGCGCACCTCGTCGCGGAGCCGCGCCATGATCCGCTCGTGCTCGGGCAGGTAGCGGATGCCGGACCGCCACTGCGGCAGGGCGTCGTGCCAGGTCAGGCTCTGGTGCCACGTCCCGGTCCGGGTCCACCGAGTGGCCCGCAGCCCATAGCCGATCTCGGGCTGCCGCTGCCAGCCGGCGCTGCGGTAGATCGTGTCGACGAAGAGCCCAGCCGGCATGAGGTCGCCTCGTGGCTCAGGGGGAGCTGGCACGTCGCGCTCCGGGGCCCGTGGCCGCACGTGGCCGAGCACCTCCGACCAGTGGGGCTCACGGGGCGAGCCACCCGGGGCGCCGGGCGTCGTCGCACCGGCCGACGAGGCCTGCGGGTCGACGCCCTCGGCCACCTGAGGCTGCGGCGGGGGCGGCTCCTTGCCGTGCGCGACGTCCCGAGCGAGGAGGAGCAGCGCGACGACGTGCTTGCAGTCGGACCCGACGGGGCAGCTGCACCGGCCGGACCACAAGGGCGCACGCCCCTTCGGGTGCGGCCGCGCCTCGACGATCGTCTGGTAGGTCTCCGACCCACTGCCCTCGACGGTGCCGAGGATCATCATCCCCTCGGGTCGTGCGGCCAGCGACCGGACCCGGCGCTGCGCCGCGTAGGCCGCTCCTCGCTCGAAGGTCCGGGAGCCCACCTGCTGGGCGATCTCGGGGTCGGTGAGGTCGCCGACCCACGTCGCCCGGCCCACGCTCCACGCCATGGACCGACTCTAGGCTCGCGGGCCGACACCGGGGCGGCTCGATCCACAGGGCCCCACGTCTGGAGCCGAGCGTCCGCGGCGGACTCAGCGCCAGCCGAGCTGGGGGGCGAGGTGGGTCAGAACGCTCTCGACGACGTGGGCGTTGTAGTCGACACCGAGCTGGTTGGGCACGGTCAGGAGCAGCGTGTCCGCAGCCGCGATGGCCTCGTCCTCGGCCAGCTCCGCGACGAGTCGGTCCGGCTCTCCGGCGTAGCTCTTCCCGAACCGCGCGAGGCCGCCCTCGAGGTGGCCGACCTGGTCCTGGCTCGCCGTCTCCCGGAGGAAGAGCTGGCGGTCGAGGTCACTGACGATCGGGAAGATGCTGCGGCTGACCGAGACCCGTGGCTCGCGCTCATGGCCCGCGGCGTTCCAGGCGTCGCGGAACCGCTGGATCTGCTCCGCCTGGAGCTGGTGGAACGGCACGCCGGTGTCCTCGGTGAGCAGGGTGCTGCTCATCAGGTTCATCCCGAGCTCGGCGCTCCACTCGGCGGTGGCCCGAGTGCCCGCGCCCCACCAGATCCGGTCCCGCAACCCCGGCGAGTGCGGCTCGATCCGGAGCAGGCCGGGCGGGTTGGGGAACATCGGCCTGGGGTTGGGCTCGGCGAAGCCCTCCCCCTCGAGGACCTGGAGGAACGCCTGCGCATGGTCTCGGGCCATCGCCGCGGCGTCCGAGCCCTCCGCTGGGACGTGGCCGAAGTAGCGGTAGCCGTCGACGACCTGCTCCGGTGACCCCCGGCTGATGCCGAGCTGGAGTCGCCCGCCGGAGATGAGGTCGGCGGCGCCCGCGTCCTCGGCCATGTAGAGCGGGTTCTCGTAGCGCATGTCGATGACGCCCGTGCCGATCTCGATCCGGCTCGTCCGGGCGCCGACGGCGGCGAGCAGCGGGAAGGGCGACGCGAGCTGGCGGGCGAAGTGGTGGACCCTGAAGTAGGCGCCGTCCGCCCCGAGCTCCTCGGCGGCGACGGCGAGGTCGATCGACTGGAGGAGCGCGTCGGCGGCGGACCGGGTCTGCGAGTGCGGCGACGGGGTCCAGTGTCCGAAGGACAGGAAACCGATCTTCTTCATGAGACCTCCACGTGCATCAGCTCAGCCCCACTTCTCGGCGAGGGCGTTGATGACCTTGACGTTGCGGTTCGTCGCCGGGCCGAGGATCTTCTCGATGGCGGCGTTGGACACCTTTGCGGCGTGGTAGGGCACGTCGAACAGGAAGTGTACGGCCCTGTCCCGCACAGCGATCCGCTCTCCATCGCGCGAAAGACCCTCCACCCGTCGGGCATCCGCAGCGCTGGGCGTCTCCTTCAGCAGGCTGACGTACTGGCCGTATGCCGCTGGGCCGGCTTCCCCGAGGGCCGTCGCGTCGCGTGCCACCCGGGTCAGCTCCTTCGAGGTGAAGGCCATGGTCACCACAGGGAAGCCTCGGTCTCTCTCGAAGAGGGCTTCGAGTGCCGCCTCGAGCTTGGCGCGGGAGCGGAGCGGGCTCGTCAACCGGACATTGCCGGTCTGGATGTGGGTCTCGACGTCGCCGTACCCGGCCTCGTTGAGCACGGAGCGCAGCTCCGCCATCGGGTACGCGCGCGCGCCGATGTTGACGGCCCGCAGGAAGACGATCCACGTCGACATGAATGCAGGCTACGTGGCCCAAAGGCGGCTGTCGTCGGGCAGGATGGGCGGGTGGCCGATCCGCGCACCCTGACGCTCTCGGACTTCCCCGTGCATCGGCCGGTGACGACCCGGTGGTCCGACAACGACATGTACGGGCACCTCAACAACGCCGTGTACTACGAGCTGTTCGACTCGGCGATCAACGGTTGGCAGGCTGACCACGTCACGATCGACCCGCTGACCGACCCCACGCAGGGTGTCGTCGCCGAGTCGGGCTGCACGTTCTACGCCGAGGTCGCCTTCCCGACGCCGATCGTGATCGGACTTCGCATCACCCGCCTGGGCAAGAGCAGCGTCACCTACCAGCTCGGTCTCTTCGTCGACCCGGTGGCGGCCGAGGTGGGCGACGGGGCGCCGAAGGCAGTGGGCCACTGGGTCCACGTGGAGATCGACGCCGACACCAGACGCCCGACGCCGATCCCCGAGCACCTGCGCCGGCTGCTCGAGACGGCCGTCGTGGACGCCGAGGCCACGGACGGGCCATGAGCACTCCCTCGGTGGAGGAGTCGTGGGACTCCTGGACCGCCCGCACCGCAAGCCTGCTGGCACAGCTCGGCCCGGACGACTGGGTGACGTTCGTCGTGCATGTGGACTCTGCGGCCACCGTGGCCGAGCGCCGGGCCCAGGCGCGGAAGGGATGGCGGCGGGCGCTCGCGCCACCTCCGTCGCCGCCCCCGGTCCCCGACGTGTTCGTCCAGGCCAGGCGCGTGGAGGCGCTGCTGGTCCTCGAGTGCATCGCTGACGCCGAGTTCGAGGGCATCACCGACCTCACTCCCAGGCAGCTGGACACCCTTGTCACGCTCGGCTGGGAGCGCACGGGCGACGACCCCGACTTCGGCGCGACGTTCGACCCGTCCGAGGCCGCTGATGCCGCTGATGCCGCGGAGCTGCTCGCCGCGAGCCTTCGCGGTGTGCTGGGCGCCGACTCCCCGAGCCGGGTCGACGTCCGCCGCAGCCCCTGACCCCGTCGAGTGTGCACTTCCCGCCGCTCACCCCTCGTCGAGTGTGCACTTCCTGCCCCATCCCCTCAGAGGCCCCTTGCCCGGGAAGCGCGCACGAACGTGATCGGCCCGAACCGGTGGTCGAGGTGCGCAACCTCCCGGGCATCCTCGAAACCGGCCGCGGCGAGGAGCGACACGATGCCGCTGCCCACGCTCTGGGACCGGATGCGATCCCGTCGGTTCCGTCCGAGCAGCGAGAGCAGCTGCGGCAGGTGCCCGAGCGCGCTGTGCCCGCGCCCATGATGGTGGGCGTGGTCGGAACCGGATGCGGCCTCGCCGAAGTCGACGACGGTCACCTCACCGCCGGGACGCAGGGCGCGCATGGCATCGCCTGCGAAGGCCACGCGGCCGGCGTCGTCGAGATGGTGCAGCGCGAGTGACGTGACGACGTGGTCGAGTGAGGCGTCGTCCGCCGGGAGCCGGTCCGCGTAGCCCTGGACCAGAGTGAGGTCGACACCCCGGCGCCCGGCCTTCCGGGCCGCCCTGCGCAGAGCGGCCCCATCCGGGTCGAGGCCGGTGACACGGGCGGCCGGCTGAGCCCTGAGGAGGGCAAGGGACAGGTTTCCGGTTCCGCAACCGACATCGAGGACGGTCTGGCCAGGCGCGATGTCGACGAGCTCCACGGCACGCCGGTGGAGCGCGTCGGCGCCGGCCACCCGGCTGAAGAGGTCGTAGAACGGCATGAGCCAAGCCCTCGCCATGCCCGGGAGGAACGGGCGGCCCCGCTCGGCGGGAGTGCGCTGGTCGACGATGCGGGCGGTTGTCTTCCTGGTCACGAGTTCTCCCTTGGGCTAGGCGGTCGCGCGTTGTCCCCTCCAGCATCCGACGTCTGCCGCGTCAGAAGCAGTCGGCACGAAGTGCACACTCGACTGAAGGTGGCGGGTGGAGGGCGGGCGCTAGCTCGTCGCCGTCGAGTGTGCGTCTCTGCTCAGGCGGGCACCGGCCCTGCGCATGGTCCGGCTGTACACCGGCCGCGCGAATCTCTTGAGCCGCCAGGCGATTCGGCCCTCGGGGTCAGTGAGGATGACATCGCGTCGCGCGTCGATGCCCTTGATGACGATGGCCGCGACGTCCTCCGCGGACCGCCTGGACCGATCGAGCATGCGGCGCCCGGCCGCCTCCATCGCTCCGTCGTTCCCCGCGAACGAGGCGCCGAGGTTGGTCCGGAAGAACGCCGGGCAGACGACCGACACCGTGATCCCGTGTGGTGCCAGCTCGTGGTCCAAGGTCTCGCTGATGGCCACGACGGCTGCCTTGACCGCGTTGTAGGACGCCATCCCGGGCGCGTGGACGAGGCCGGCGAGCGAGGCGACGTTGACGATGTGCCCGTTCTCCTGCTCCTTGAAGAGCGGCGTGAAGGTCCGGCAGCCCCGAACGACCCCGAGCAGGTTGACGTCGACGATGCGGTGCCACTCGTCCATCGCCGCCACGTCGATCCGGCCGCCCGTCGCGATGCCCGCGTTGTTGATGAGCAGGTCGAGCCCGCCCCACGTATCCATCACGTGGCCATGGGTGCCCGCCCAGTCGTCGTCGCTCCGGACGTCGAGCGACAGGTAGTCCACCGTGTCCGGCACCGCGTCCGGCCGGGTGAGCGGGATGTCGGTGGCCAGGACACGGTCGCCCCGCTCGGCGAGCCCGCGCGCGAGCGCCAGCCCGAGCCCCGAGGCGGCGCCGGTGACGAGGACGCGCCGGGAGGTCGGTCGGGCAGGTGGCGAGCTGAGCGGCATACGGCTGACCCTACGTCGCGGGCGCGACCGGCTCACCGCACGCGC
Source organism: Intrasporangium sp. DVR (assembly GCF_040365325.1). Taxonomy (NCBI): domain Bacteria; kingdom Bacillati; phylum Actinomycetota; class Actinomycetes; order Micrococcales; family Intrasporangiaceae; genus Intrasporangium; species Intrasporangium sp. DVR. Next base: position 256,946 of record NZ_BAABZW010000005.1, read on the forward strand.
AGGGTCACCTTCCCGACGGCCCGACGCTCGTCGATCTCGGCGAGGGCCGCCGCGACCTCGTCGAGCGGATGGCTGCTGCCGATCGGCGGGTCGATGGCACCGCTCTCGAGGAGGGGGGTGATCGCCTTCCACTGGGCCCGCAGGTAGCCCGGCTCGCCCTGCCACATCGCGCCCCAGGCGACGCCGACGACGCTGATGTTGCCGAGGAGGAGCCGGTTGACCTTGACCTCCGGGATGGAGCCCGCGGTGAACCCGATGACGAGGATGCGCCCCTCGGGGGCGAGGCAGCGGAGGCTGTCGGTGAACCGGTCGCCGCCGACCGGGTCGACGACGATGTCGACCCCGCGTCCCCCGGTGAGCTCCTTCGCGGCGGCGAGGAAGCCGTCAGTGGCGATGACGTGGTGCGCGCCGGCCTGCTCCGCGACAGCGCGCTTCTCCTCCGACGACACGACGGCGATCACCCTGGCGTGCATCGCGCGAGCGAGCTGGATCGCCGCGGTCCCGATGCCACCGGCCGCCCCGTGGACGAGCACCGTCTCCCCACGCTCGATGCGGCCCCGTCGGGCGAGCGCGAAGTGGACGGTCAGGTAGTTCATCAGGAGGGCGGCGCCGGTGGTGAAGGAGACCCCGTCCGGGAGCGGGAAGACCATGTCCTCCGGCACCGCGACGGTCTCGGCGAAGGCGCCCAGGACGGGGAAGGCGGCCACCCGGTCGCCCGGCTGGAAGAGGCTGTCCTCACCCGCGCGGCGCACCACACCCGCGCACTCGGCGCCGGGAATGAAGGGCAGGTCGGGCTTCATCTGGTAGAGGCCCCTGGTCAGGAGCACGTCGGGGAAGCTCACCCCGGCCTCGTGGACGTCGACCAGGACGTGACCCGGCTCGAGCGTCGGCTCGTCGACCTCGTCGATGGTGACGGCGGCGGGCCCGTCGAGGGCGGAGACTCTGGCTGCACGCATGTAGGGGACAGTAGCCCGAGCCGTCCCGGCGCACGGCGCCGCCGGCTGTGACGTGGGCTACGCACGTGGGCCGGAGCACAGGCTTAGTCTGGCCGGGTGATCGAGCCGCTGACGCGACTGCCCGACGGGACCATCAAGCAGGTCAACCCGTTCACCGGGACGAAGGTGTGGACGCTCCCGGGCCGTGGTCGTCGACCGATCGAGCGTGTGCCCCGCCCCCCGCTGCCCATCGACCCCGCCGATGCCGACCGGATCTGCGCGTTCTGCCCGCAGCGGGCCCTCGAGACGACCCCGGAGATCGCCCGCCTGGTGCGCGACACCGCCTCCCCCGACGGATGGCGAGAGGTCCGCGGTCTGAGCGCCGAGGAGGTCACGGCCAGTCCCGCGGAGTTCCGGCTCGTGCCCAACCTCTTCGAGATCCTCTCCTTCGACTACTGGCACCTGACGCATGGGTGGGAGCCGACGCCGGCGATGACGGCCCGCCGCGAGGCGTACCTCTCGACACCGGTCGGGCGTGAGCACGTCGAGCGGCTGGCCCGGATCCGGGTCGCCGCCCGGGCTGACGACGGGACGGTCGACGAGCCGCTCTCCGAGGCGGACGTCGAGCGCGAGGCGATCGGGCTCTTCGCCGGCAACCACCTGCTCGTCGTCGCCCGGAGGCACTTCGAGGAGGGCGCGACGGACGACTCGCGCCTGCGCGGGTCCGGCCGGCTGACGCCGGAGGAGCATCGGAAGTACGTCGACTTCTCCATCGCGACGATGCGCGACGTCTACCGCGACAACGAGCACGCCTCGTATGTCAGCGTCTTCCAGAACTGGCTCCAGCCGGCGGGGGCCTCGTTCGACCACCTGCACAAGCAGGTCGTCGCCATCGACGAGCTCGGCGCCGACCTCGAGCGCGAGCTGGAGCAGGTCTCCCGGGAGCCCGACCTCTACGAGCGGTGGGGGCGGCGGTATGCCGCTGAGCGCGGTCTCGTGGTCGCCTGCACTCCCAGCGCGGTGGCGTTCGTCGGGATCGGGCACCGGTTCCCGGCCCTGGAGGTGCACTCCCTGGTGACGGACCGGTCCCCGTGGGAGCTGACCCCCGACGAGGTCCGGGACTTCGCCGACCTGCTGCATGCGTGCCATGCCGCGACGGGGGTCGAGGTGCCGAGCAACGAGGAGTGGCACCACCGGCCGCCGACCGTGGACCTGCCGATGCCGTTGCGGGCCGTGCTCAAGTGGCGGATCTCGACGCTCGCCGGCTTCGAGGGCGGGACGAAGATCTACGTCAACACCGTCAGCCCGTGGTCCGTCCACGAGCGCGTCGTCAGCCGGCTGCGTGAGCTGGTCGACGCAGGGGCGGTGTCGGCCGACGTGCGCCTCGATGGGTGAGCCGCCGCGTGGAAGCCGGCCCAGCGGCATACGGGCTGCGCGTCAGCGGAAGGCCATCGAGTCCGTGACGTCCCCGCCGAGCAGCTCGCGGCGGTCGAGCAGGTAGTTCTGCCGCATCAGCCACGGCGCGCGGTCGCCCTGTCGGGGCAGCCGGCCCGCGGCCCGCTGGACGTAGCCGGAGCTGAGGGGCAGCAGCGGCCGGGCGACGAGGTCCGCCGGCGGCTGCGGAACCGCCACGGTGAGCCCGTTGGAGGCCAGGTGGTTGAGGAGCCGGCAGACATACCGGGACGCGAGGTCGGAGCGGAGCGTCCAGGAGGCGTTGACGTAGCCGACGGACAGGGCGAAGTTGGGCACGTCGCCGATCATGAGACCGCGGTAGACCCGCAGCTCCGACGTCGGCCGGCGCTCGCCGTCCACCGAGACGTCGATGCCACCTGCGACGAGGATCTTGAGACCGGTCGCCGTGACGATGACATCGGCCTCGAGCTCGCGCCCGGAGGTGAGCCGGACCCCACGCTCGGTGAAGGTGTCGACCGTGTCCGTCAGGATCTCGGCCCGCCCGTCGCGCAGGGCGTCGAAGAGGTCGCCGTCGCGGACGACGCAGAGGCGCTGGTCCCACGGGTCGTAGCTGGGCGTGAAGTGCTCCGCGACGAGCTCGTGGGCGTCGGGCACCTCAGCCAGCCCGCGACGGACCCCCTTGAGCAGCAAGGCCCTCGCCCAGCGCGGCCGGCGTCGGCTCAGCTGGTAGAAGGCCATGCTGAACAGGACGTTCTTGTAGCGGACCGCGGTGCCGGCGACCTTCGACGGCAGGACCCGGCGGAGCGTGTCGGCGACGCGGTCGCGCCTCGGGAGGGCGGTGACCCACGTCGTGGAGCGCTGGAGCATCGTGACGTGGGCTCCGCGCTCAGCCAGGGCGGGGACGAGCGTCATGGCGGTGGCGCCGGAGCCGATCACCACGATCCGCGCCCCCTCCGGGTCGAGGTCGTCCGGCCAGAACTGCGGGTGGATCAGGCGTCCGCGGAAGCGCTCCTCGCCGGGGAAGTCCGGTCGGTGGCCTGAGTCGTAGTCGTAGTAGCCGCTGCACAGGTAGAGGAAGCCGCACGTCATCGTGGTCGTCGCGTCGGCGGTCTGCACCGTCACGGTCCATCGGGCGGCCTCGCTCGACCAGTCCGCGGCGACGACGCGGTGCCGCAGCCGGATGTGCTCGTCGATGCCGTGCTTGGCGGCGGTGCGCCGGATGTAGTCGCGGATCTGGTCCCCGTCGGCGATGGCGTCCGCCTCGGACCACGGCTCGAAGGGGAAGCCGAGCGTCGCCATGTCGGAGTCGGACCGGATCCCCGGGTAGCGGAACAGGTCCCACGTGCCGCCGATGGCGTCCCGCCCCTCGAGGATGGCCCACGTCCGGGCGGGGCACTCCGTCTGGAGGCGGTAGGCCGCGTTGATCCCGGACAGGCCGGCTCCGACGATGAGCACGTCGACGTGCTCGGGCGGGCTCGGCGGGGTCACGCCCGTCATTGTGACGTATGCCGCTGGGCCTGCTACCACGGAGTAGCCCCCCGATACGCTCGGCCGGGTGAGCACCTACCCCCACCTCCTCGAGCCGCTCGACCTGGGGTTCACCACCCTGCGCAACAGGGTCGTCATGGGATCGATGCACACGGGCCTCGAGGACCGGGCGGCCGACTTCGACCGGCTCGCGTCCTACTTCGCCGAGCGCGCCCGCGGCGGGGTCGCCCTCATGGTGACCGGAGGCTTCGCCCCGAACCTCGAGGGCACCCTCTACCCCGGCGGGTCGGTCCTGATGACCAGCCGCCAGGCGAGGCGACACCAGCGGGTCACCGACGCGGTGCACCGCGAGGGCGGCAAGATCGCCCTGCAGATCCTGCATGCCGGCCGGTACGCCTACCACCCCCTCGGGGTGACGGCGACGACGAGCAAGGCACCGATCTCCCGGTTCACCGCTCGCGGCCTGTCCGAGCGCGGGGTCCGCCGCCAGGTGGAGGCCTACGCCCGCTGCGCGCGCCTGGCCCGCGAGGCCGGCTACGACGGGGTCGAGATCATGGGCTCGGAGGGCTACTTCCTCAACGAGTTCCTCGCGCCGCGGACCAACCAGCGCACCGACTCCTACGGCGGCACGCCGGAGAATCGGCGCCGACTGCCGGTCGAGGTGGTCCGCGCCGTCCGCGAGGCCGTCGGCCCGGACTTCATCGTCATCTACCGGCTGTCGATGCTCGACCTCGTCCCGGACGGCCAGTCGTGGGACGAGATCGTCGCTTTGGCGAAGGAGGTCGAGGCGGCCGGGGCCACCATCATCAACACGGGCATCGGCTGGCACGAGGCCCGCGTTCCGACGATCGTCACCTCGGTCCCTCGCGGCGCCTTCGTCGAGGTGACCGGCCGGCTGCGGCCCGAGGTGTCGATCCCCGTGGTCGCGTCCAACCGGATCTCGATGCCCGACCTCGCCGAGCAGGTCATCGCCGACGGCAAGGCCGACCTCGTCTCGATGGCCCGGCCGTTCCTCGCCGACCCCGACTGGGTGCTCAAGGCGGCCGAGGGACGGGCCGACGAGATCAACACGTGCATCGCCTGCAACCAGGCGTGCCTCGACCACACCTTCTCGAAGAAGACGGCCTCGTGCCTCGTCAACCCGCGAGCCGGCCACGAGACCCTGCTCGTCCTCGCCCCGACGCGCACGACCAAGCGGGTCGCCGTCGTCGGTGCCGGGCCCGCCGGCCTGGCCACTGCGGTGGCGGCTGCAGAGCGCGGCCACGAGGTCGAGCTCTTCGAGGCGGCGAACGACATCGGCGGGCAGTTCGCCATCGCGATGCGGATCCCCGGCAAGGAGGACTTCGCCGAGACCGTCCGCTACTACCGCCGCCGCCTCGACCTCACCGGCGTCAAGGTCCACCTCGGACGCCGGGCCGAGGCCGAGGACCTGGCCGGTTTCGACGAGGTCGTCGTGGCGACCGGGGTCGAGCCGCGCGTCCCCGACCTGCCCGGGGTCGACCACCCCAAGGTCGTCACGTATGCCCAGGTCGTCCGGGAGGGCGCACCCGTCGGACGCACCGTCGCCGTCATGGGCGCCGGCGGGATCGGGGTCGACGTGGCCGAGTTCCTGACGCACCCGCACCACACCGTCGAGTCCCCGCTGTCCGTGGCGGAGTGGATGGCCGAGTGGGGGGTCGGTGCGCCCGACGCCTCCCGGGGCGGGCTCGTCAAGCCGGCCCCGGCGCCGTCGCCCCGCGAGGTGCACCTCCTCCAGCGCAAGAGCAGCCCGATCGGCAAGGGGCTCGGCAAGACGACCGGCTGGGTGCACCGAGCGGCTTTGAGGGCCAAGGGGGTCCACCACCACGTGGGGGTGAACTACGAGCGGATCGACGACGCGGGGCTGCACATCAGCTTCGGCGAGGAACGCCGCGACCCGCAGGTGCTCGACGTCGAGACGATCATCCTGTGCACCGGTCAGGAGTCGGTCAACGGTCTCGTCCCGGCGCTCCGCCACCGCGGCGTCAGCGTCCACGTCATCGGCGGCGCGGACGTCGCCGCCGAGCTCGACGCGAAGCGCGCCATCAAGCAGGGCGCCGAGCTCGCCGCCCGCCTCTGACTCCTGCCCCCCGGGAGCCCTGTCCCCGTCCAGTGTGCGATTCTGGCGGTGCGGGCACGACACGAACTGCACACTCGACGAAGGGCTGGGCGTAGCGATGTTCGATCTCACCGGCGTCGAAGTGCTCGTCGTCGTCGTGTGGCTGATCGGCGTCGTCGTGGCGGTCGACGGCTACCGCCGCGGCGACCGGGGTCCTCGTGGGGTCGCCGTCATCCTCCTCGCCATCGCCGTCCCTGTGGTCGGCTCGCTCCTGGCACTGGTCCGCGCGGTGGGGCGACGGACACGGAGTGCCCACTCGACCACGCGCTCGACGGTGCAGGACCTCCCGCACCACCGCCCATAGCGCGGGAGGGCTGGTACGCCCGTCGGGCTGGGAGCGAGCTCAGCGGCATACGGGCGACCTGCGCACGACTGCTCAGGCCGTATGCCGCTGGGCCGGCTTCTCGAGAGCCGCACGGATCGCTGCCGTGGCGTTGCCGACGCCGTCCTCGGCGCGGATCACCTCGCCGAGCGCGCCGGCCTCCCGCGCGACTTCGGGACGGGCGGCCGAGGTGACGGCTGCGGCGAGCCCCTCGGCGGACAGGTGCTTGCGATGGATCGGCGCAGCGCCGACCCCGAGCTCGTGGACGCGCCGACCCCAGTAGGGCTGGTCGGCGATGTGGGGGACGACGACCTGGGGCACCCCCGCGCGCAGGGCGGCAGCCGTCGTCCCGGCCCCGCCGTGGTGGATCACGACCGACATCTCCGGGAAGAGCGCGTCGTGCGGGGCGCCGTCGATGGCGAGGACGGTGTCGGGGAGGTCCTCGGCGTGCAGCTGTGCCCAGCCGGCGTTGAGCACGCCTCGCCGGCCGAGACGGTCGAGGGCCGTGACGAAGGACCGCACGACGCCGGCCGGGTCGGCGGTCGCCATGGAGCCCAGGCCGAGGTAGACGGGCGCAGGGCCGTCGGCGAGGAAGACCCCAAGCTCCGTCGGCGGTTGCCAGGCCGTCGTCCGGTCGACGAACCAGAACCCCGTGGCGGTGAGGTCGGGCCCCCATTCCGGGGCGGGCGGCACGACCCGGGGACTGACCGCAAGCACCGTGGGGACTCGTCGGGCTGAGGCGACGTAGTCGCGGAACGTCCCGCGGGGCAGGCCGAGCCGGCGTCGCACCACGTCGCCGGTCGAACGCACGACGTCCCAGGCGGCGTAGGCGGCGCCCCAACCCCAGAGACGGTTGAGGAGCGAGGTGGAGCGCGGCCGCAGCGCGAAGGTCGCCGAGGCGCCCAGTGCCGTGGGCCAGGTCGGCTGGAACATCGCATAGACGTGGTGCTTGCCTGCACGCCCGGCCAGCACCTCCATCGCCTCGAAGGTCAGCGGTCCGGACACGAACGCGTCGGCTCGGTCGCTGAGGCGGATCAGGTCGTCGGCGAGCGGCTCGGCGACGTAGCGCACCACCTTGCGCATGAGGTAGGCCTCGCGCTGCTGGTTGGTGCTCGTGCCGCCGAGCCACTGCTGACCGAGCTCGCTGCGGACGCCCTCCATCACCTCGAAGGAGAGCGGCTCGAAGCCGAGGCCGTGCTCCGCGACGAACGGCCCGAAGTCGGCGGCCGCGGCGACCGACACGGAGAACCCCTCACGGCGGAGGCGGTCGCCCAGGGCGAGCATCGGCTGGACGTCACCTCGCGAACCCATCGCGAGGAGCAGGATCGTCACGCCAGCAGCTCACGCACCCGCGGTGCCACCTCGGTCGCGTAGAGCCGGATACTCTCCATCCGCAGCTCGTGCGGCAGGGTCCCGACGGAGTACTTGAGCTGGAAGCGTGTCGCGCCGAGGACCTTCATCGTGTCGGCGATCTTCTGGGCCACCGTCTCGGGGGAGCCGCAGTAGATGGCGCCGTCGGGTCCGAGCTGCTGCTTGGCCTGCTCCACGGTCATCGGGGCCCAGCGACGCTCGCGGCCCAGCTTGTTCCTGTATGCCACCTGGTGCGGCAGGAACTCCGCCTCGGCCTGCTCGTCGGTGGCCGCGACGTAGCCCGGGGAGTGGACGCCGACCGGGCGAGGCTCCTTGCCCATCTCGTCGAGCGCGCGACGGTAGAGGTCGGCGAGCGGGGCGAACTGGCGCGCCGACCCGCCGATGATGGCGATGACCACCGGGAATCCGTAGTGCGCGGCGCGGACCACCGACTGCGGCGTGCCGCCGACCCCCACCCAGACGGGCAGGTGCCCGGACTCCGTTGCGGGCTGGACGAACTCGACGTCGACGGGAGGGCGGATCGTGCCCTGCCACTTCACCGGCTGCTCCGCGACCACGGCGGCCAGCAGGCTGAGCTTCTCGTCGAAGAGCGTCTCGTACTCCGACAGGTCGAGGCCGAAGAGCGGGAAGGACTCGATGAACGAGCCCCGCCCCACGGTGATCTCGGCGCGCCCCCTGGAGACGGCGTCCACCGTGGAGAACCGCTGGAACACCCGGATCGGGTCGTCGGAGGACAGCACCGTGACCGACGTGCCGAGCCGGATCCGGTCGGTCCGGGCAGCGAGCGCGGCCAGCACGGTGTCGGGCGCGGAGATCGCGTAGTCCTTCCGGTGGTGCTCCCCCACCCCGAAGAAGTCGAGGCCGAGCTCGTCCGCGAGCTCGGCCTCGGCGATCACCTCCCGGATGACGACGGCTGGGTGGAGTGGCTGCCCGTCAGTGCCGTTGGCGATGTCACCGAAGGTGTCGAGGCCGAGTTCGAGGCTCATGTGCCCACCGTAGGTGCCGCTCGGCGGCAGGGACAACGACCTGCCGTATGCCGCTGGGCCGGCCGAGCGTCGAAGGTGGCCTCCCCGTGTGAAACGGTGGACGGGTGCAGCTGCGTGAGCCCGCGAACCTCGTCTCGCCGAGGGCCATCCGGATGTGGACCGTCGAGGCGGTCATCGGCGCCCTGTTCCTCGGGGCCGTCCAGGTCGGCTGGTGGCTGGTCGACGACGCCCCCGACCGCACGATCCACCAGGTCGTGGCGGTCGTCTGGCTCGTGCTGTCGGCGGCCTACGCGGTGGGGATGCCTCGATGGCGCTACCGCGTGCACCGTTGGGAGGCGACGCGGCACGCGATCTACACCCAGACCGGCTGGCTCAACCAGGAGCGGCGGATCGCGCCGCTGTCTCGCGTGCAGACGGTGGACCTCGAGCGCGGGCCCATCGCGCAGCTCTTCAGGCTGGCCACGGTGACGGTGACGACTGCCTCCGCCGCCGGGCCCCTGGAGATCGCCGGGTTGGACCTCGAGGTCGCGCGCCACCTGGTGGAGACCTTGACGACTGCCGCCGTCGCGGAGAAGGGCGATGCCACGTGAGTGACCCCGCCGACGAGGCCGGGTGGCGCAGGCTGGACAAGCGGATGCTCCTCATCCACCCGCTCCAGTCGCTGATCCAGGCACTCCCGGCCCTCCTGGCGATCTTCGTCGCCCGGATCGGGGCCGAGGACTCCGACCGGTGGGAGCTCCTCGCGCTCCCCGTGGTCGTCGCGTTCGGCGTGCTCCGCTGGATGACGACGCGCTACCGGGTCAGCGACGAGCAGATCGAGCTGCGCCGCGGGCTGCTCAACAAGCAGACCCGCACGGCCCGACTCGACAAGGTGCGCACCGTCGACCTGACCGCGCAGCTGCACCACCGTGCCCTGGGGCTGGCCAAGGTCGAGATCTCGACGGGCAGTGCGGGCAAGGACCGGCTCGTCCTCGACTCGCTCGGCGTCGAGGAGGGCCGTCATCTCCGCGCCGAGCTGCTCCACCGCGCTCAGCCGGTCGACCCGGCCCTGGACGCCCTGCCCGCCCCGACCGGCCCCGCTGTCGACCTCGAGGCCCCCGCGCCCCAGCCCGCGACCGAGGCCGCCGCGGCGGACGAGGAGCTGGTGCGGCTCGACCCGACCTGGGTGAGGTTCGCGCCGTTCACGATGACCGGTATCGGCACCGCGGCCGCCATCTTCGGCTTCGTCAGCCAGGGGCTCGGACGGGTCTACGAGCAGGGCGACCTCTACGAGTCGGGCGCCGACTGGGTTCGCGAGCTGGCCTGGTGGGTCGACGTCCTCGGCGTCATCCTCATCGTCTCGCTCCTCGCCGTGGGTGCGTACGTCCTGTCCTTCTGGGGCTTCCGCCTGCGCCGGAACCACACCGGCAGCCTGCACACCCGTCGTGGCCTGCTCACCAGCCGGGAGGTCGGGATCGACCACACCCGCGTGCGAGGCGTCGAGGTCGGTGAGCAGCTCGGCCTGCGCCTGGCCGGGGGCCGGCGCCTCAAGGCGGTGAGCACCGGGCTCCAGGGTGAGGCCGGGGGTGGTTCCGACTGGCTCGCCCCACCCGCACCCGTGGGCGTCGTCGAGGCCGTCGCGACCGCCATCACCGGGGACGCCGAGGCCGTCTCGGCAGCGCTGCTCCCGCACGGTCCGGCCGCGCGCCGGCGCCGCCTCACGCGGGCCCTGCTCCTGCCCAGCGTCCTGGTGACGGTTCTGACGGCCGGGTGGCTGCTGCGTGACTGGCCCGGTTGGCCGCTCTGGTTCGCCCTCCCGTTGTTGGTGGGCTCCTGGTTCCTCGGCCGCGATCGGTACCGCGGTCTGGGACATCTGGTCACCGCACGCCACCTCGTCAGCCGCAGCGGGTCGTTCGACCGGCGGCGAGCCGTCCTGGCCCGCCCCGGGGTCATCGGCTGGACGGTCCGGCAGTCCTTCTTCCAGCGTCGCGTCGGCGTCGTGACCCTCATCGCGACGACGGCGGCCGGTCGGCAGCACTACGACCTCGTCGACCTGACACCGGACCGGGCCTACGAGCTCATCGACGAGGTGACGCCCGAGCTGCCCCGTCAGTTCAGCTGACGGCCGGACGTCGACCGCCGTTCCGTCCTCCAGCTCAGGCGTGCGCCCTCTGCCCCTGCTGAACACCCACGGTGGCTGGGACCTGGTCGACCCGACCAGGCATGCGGTAGAGGTCGATCGGGCCCGTCCCGGGATATGACAGGGTGAAACGTCCGCGTCCACGGTCCCGGCCGAGATGGCCGACGTAGTCCCGCGCCGGCCCCACCGGTGTGCCCACGGGGAGGATGAAGCTGGCGTCGAGGTAGCTCGTCACGGCCAACGGCTCCGCGACGACCTCGAGGGTGCGGAGCCGGTCCGCAACCGGGTGCCGTCCGAGGAGGAGATGCCCGGAGCCCGCTCCCCTTCTGGACTGCCGGTGTCCCGACACCGGGACGACGGTCTCGATCAGCCGGCCCCGCTGCACCGAGTACGCCGTGACGGGCGCATGGTCTGCCAGGACGGGACCCCCGGTCCGGACCTCGAGGGTGAGGATGTGCGTCTCACCCTCGCTCAGGACGACCTTCCGACGCCCGGGTTCTTCAGTGAAGTCCATGTCGGCCACGAACTTGGGAAGGCCGTAGCCGGTCCGTCCCCCGTCACAGGCCTGCTTGGTCGTGACCGGCAGGTCGAGGATGAAGCCACCGCCGCCACTGATCATGGCTTGGACCAGACCGAGTCCCCGGCGCCGGGGCTTCCCACGGGTCACGACCACGGCCACGCTGATCTCCCCGTAGGGAGTGAGAAGCTGCCGAGCACCGCGGGCGTCCTCGGCGGAGACGTGCTGATAGCGGTAGGCCGCGAGCAGGACGAGTGCGCGGCCGTCGAACCATCGAACGGGATACAGGTCGTCCGATGGGAGAACGTCCTGCACCGCGTCCAAGGATGCGAGATGGATGGTCTCGAAGAGGTCGGCGCGGTGATAGAAGACGGGGGCGCGGAGGCCGACCCCGTCCAGGTCCCACACGGGGCCACGACCGGCCCAGGACTGGAAGTCCTCGGAGCGCCTCCGAGTGGTCAGACGCCACGATGCCATCGTCGTTCCCCCTTGTGCCTCGGGCATGACTGGCCAGCAGGGGGCTGCGTCCTCTGGAGGCCACCGTGTGTCCACCATCGGGCGCTCCCGAAGCCGCGAGAAGAGGCGAACGTCCTGCCCTCGTTGGGGGCTTGACGGCGAGCGGGAATTCGGTGCAAAGTTGAGTCGTTACCACTCAAGAAAGGTGCGTCTGCCCGGCTCGCTGCCGAGCAGCAGTTCGAGTTCAGAGGAGTGACACTCACATGACCAGGACCTTCGACCCGTTCCGGGAGATGGACCGACTCTTCGGCGAGGGGTTCCGCACGGCGACGCCGGGCCCCATGCCGATGGACCTCTACCGCCGCGGTGAGACCTTCATCGCACAGATCGACCTCCCGGGCGTCGACCCGGGCTCGATCGACATCGACGTCGAGGACCGCACGCTCACGGTGCGCGCCGAGCGGATGAGGGAGAACCTCGACGACGTCCGCTGGCTGTCCCACGAGCGGCCGACCGGCACGTTCGCCCGGCAGCTGTCGCTGGGCCGCGGGCTGGCGCTCGACGACATCCAGGCGGACTACCGCAACGGCGTCCTCACGCTGACGATCCCCGTCGCCGAGGAGGCCAAGCCGCGCAAGATCTCCGTCTCGCACACCGACGACAAGAAGGCAGCGATCGAGAGCCAGGCGAGCTGATCACGATGCTGACCTGACCGCCGAGAAGGCGAGGGCCCGACCTCATGCCGAGGCCGGGCCCTCCCCGCGCCCGGCAGCTACGATGAGCCCCTTCACCTCGAGCCAGGAGGGCCCGTGCTGCGTTCAGCCACGTTCCGTGAGGCGCTGCACAGCCGCCGCTACCGTCTCTTCGCCGCGCTCGGCTTGGTGCTCCTCGTGCTCTCAGCCGTGTGGTGGGGACAGGGCTGGTGGGCCCACCTCCTGCAGCTGGCCGGCGCCGGGCTCATCGTCCTGCCGTTGCCGAGCCGTCCCTCACCCAAGAAGCGGGAGTCCACACCGGAGCTGCGTCCTGGGGGTGGGACCGGCACCCGCGCGGGGACGACCGAGACGCCGACGTAGCGGTTGCGGATCGTCAGGTCCTTCGCGGGCCGCACGCCCGTTCAGGCTCACCCTGCCGCCCGGCGAAGGGCTGGGGATGAGCGGGCCACTCGAGTGGACGTGGTCGCGGGGCCTGTGGAGAGCGGGGCCACTCGAGTGGACGTGGTCGCCGGGCCTGTGGAGAGCGGGGCCACTCGAGTGGACGTGGTCGCGGGGCCTGTGGAGAGCGGGGCCACTCGAGTTGGGCGAAGCGCTCACGTCTGCAGCCGGATCGCGGTGCCCGGCAGGGCCTGAGGTGCCGCGGTCAGCGGTCGAGGCAGGTGCAGACGCAGGCACGGTTGCCGTCCGGATCGGCGAGGACGACGAAGGACGGAGCGTTGTCGTTGTCCACGACCTGCCCCCCGGCCGCCACAGCGGCCGCTATCCGCTCCTCGGCGATGTCGTGCGGCACCCAGACGTCGAGGTGGAACCTCTGACGTGGTGTCCGGTGGGCGTCCGTGTCCTGGAACCACAGCAGCGGCACCCGGCCCTTCGGGTCGACGACGTCGGAGCCGTGCAACGCCTCGGCGCTCCCGGTCAGCAAGGCCGCCCAGAACGGGCCGACCGCAGCGACGTCCGCCGTGTCGAGGGCGAGCTCGATCTCGGCCACGGCGTGCGGCGCGGCCTCCACCCCCTGCTCCCGCGCGATCTCGCTGATCCGATGGGCGAGGTCGAGATCCCGCTGGGTGAGGGCGCCGGCGTCGTGGCTCATGAGCTTCAGGTCGACGTGCGGATAGGTGAGGGTCACGTCGGGGTGGTGGTTCATCGCCTCCGCGGCGTCGCCGACGGCGGTGACGAAGCGCACCCCCGCGGCGAAGTCCCCGGTGAGGTAGCGCGCGTGGAGGGCCTGGGCCAGCTTGCGCCAGTCATCGAGCCCGGCATCGAGGATCTGCTCTGTGGTGAGTCCGTCCATCAACCCAGTATGTGCGAGCAGGGAGGTCAGCGGCGGTGAGCGCGGCCCAGACGCGCAAGGACCGAGGCCTGCCGGTCGGCGTCGGCGGCCACCGGGAGCGCCGGTTTGCAGACCCCGTCGTCGTAGAGGTGTTCGCCGAAGGCCGGCAGCGCCGCCTCGATGGCCTCCAGCTCCGCGTCGCTGAACCTCTCGTCGCGGCCGGCCGCCCGAGCGAGGTCCCAGCGGTGGACGATGAGGTCGAACCCGTAGAAGTTCGCGACGGTGGCGTCGATGGTGGTCCGACCGAACATCCCGTCGTACTCCTGCGCGCACACCGACTCGTCCGCGAGGAGCCTCACCATCTCCTCGTCGTGCGCACGCCACGCGCTGACGGGGTCGTCGGTGACGTCGGGATCGGCGCCGAGCTCGAGCCCGCGGGTCCTGAGGAAGCCCCGCTGGGAGCCGATCACGTGCTCGAGCACGTCCCGTCCGGACCAGCCCTCGCATGCCGAAGGGGCGTCCCAGGCTGCTGGCGGGAGCGAGTCGACGACGGTGCCGAAGCGGTCGGCGAGGTCGGCATAGCGGTCGAGGACGGACGGGGCTGCGGTGTCGGTTGGTGAGGTCATGCGCCGACGCTACGAAGCCGGGCGTCGGAGGGTCTTGATACTTTCCGACACATGCCCGGCAGGCCCGACCCCGACACCGAGCCCGACACCGAGCCCGCCCACCTCCTCGACCCGGCCGACCTCCCCTTCACCATCGACCGCTACGCCGTCCGTCAGGATCTCGACCAGCTGGCCAGGAGGTTCTGGATCCCGGTGTGGGACGTGCCACTCGGCCGGGAGTCACCGCAGCGGGTCCTGCAGTACCCCGTGTGCCTCATCGTCGTGTCCCCGGAGTACGCCCGGTTCTACGGCGTGGTCCCCGGCCTGTCGTCGACGACGCTCGTCGGCCGAGGGTGGGCGCTCGGCCTCATGCTCCAGCCCGCGGCCGGCCACCTGCTCACGGGCCGGCCGGTGCGCGAGGTCACTGACCGCTTCGTCGACCTCGAGAGCGTGACCGGGCTCAGCGGCATACGGCTGGCTGACCGGATCCGGGACGTGATGGACGACGACCCCCGCGACGAACGACGGCGCACCGAGGCTCGCGGGCTCGTGGAGGACCACCTCGCTTCCCTCATGCCGGTGGACGAGGAGGGCCGCTTCGTCAACGCCGTCGTCGAGGCCGTCGAGACGACACCGGAGCTGCTGCGCGTGGACGACCTCTGTGAGCGTCTCGACATCGGCGAGCGGACGCTCCAGCGGGTCCTGCACAAGCGCGTCGGCATCAGCCCCAAGTGGCTGATCCGTCGTCGGCGCCTGCAGGAGGCGGCCGACCGCCTCCGCGACCGAGAGGCCGACCTGGCGGGCATCGCCGTCGACCTGGGCTACGCGGACCAGGCGCACTTCACCCGGGACTTCCGGGCCGCGACCGGCCTCACCCCCGGTCGCTTCGCCGCCCGGTTCCGCTGAGGGCGAGTGGACCGCGGGGCCCGCTCAGCCCTCGGCGTGCTCGGACGGTGGCGCCGATCCTCCCTGCGGCACCGTGCCGGCCATCAGCCGGGCCAGCTCCTCCTGGTCGGCGGGCGACGGGAGCCCCCAGCCGGGCTGGTAGCCGAACACCTCCGCCAAAGGGCGGGCCTCCATCTGACCGAACATCACCTCGACGTCCCCCATGCTGAGCAGGCCCGGGTGCAGGACCCCCGCCGACTCGGTGATCCGCAGCATGTCCTTGCGCCACGTCTTGAGGTAGTTCGCGAGCCGGACCGCCTTCAGGGTCGGGTCGAGGCCCCGGACCAGCCACGGGTTCTGGGTCGCGACGCCGGTCGGGCAGGTGTCGGTGTGGCACTTCTGCGCCTGGATGCACCTGATCGCGAGCATCGCCTCCCGAGCGACGTTGACCATGTCGGCGCCGAGGGCGAAGGCGATGACGGCGTTGTCGGGCAGGCCGAGCTTGCCGGCGCCGATGAAGGTGACGTGGTCCGAGAGCCCGGCCTCGGCGAAGAGCGGGTACACCCGCCCGAACCCGGCCCGGAAGGGCAGCGACACCGTGTCGCTGAACACCATGGGCGCCGCACCGGTCCCGCCCTCGCCGCCGTCGACCGTCACGAAGTCCACCCCTCGGGAGCCGTCGCTCATCTGCCGGACGAGCTCCTCCCAGAAGTCGAGGTGCCCCACGGACGACTTGATCCCCACGGGCAGCCCGGTGGCGTCGGCGATCTTCTCGACCCAGTCGAGCATCGAGTCGACGTCGGTGAACTCCGCGTGCCTGGAGGGGCTGACGCAGTCCACGTCCATCGAGATCCCACGGATGCGGGCGATCTCCGGGGTGATCTTCGCGGCCGGCAGGAGCCCCCCGAGGCCCGGCTTGGCTCCCTGGCTCAGCTTGACCTCGATCGCCTTGACCGGCGCCGACCGGACGAGGTCGACGAGCCGCTCGAGGTCGAAACGCCCCTTCGCGTCGCGGCAGCCGAAGTAGGCGGTGCCGATCTGGAAGATGAGGTCCCCGCCCTGCCGGTGGTGGTCCGACAGCCCGCCCTCGCCGGTGTTGTGCAGCGCCCCAACGAGCTTGACGCCCTCGTTGATGGCCCGGATCGCCGGCCCGGACAACGACCCGAAACTCATCGCCGAGACGTTGATGATCGAGTCGGGCCGGAAGGCGTGGCGCCGACCGCGGGCCGCGCCCATCACCTTCGCACTCGGCAGCCAGGCCTCCTGACCCGCATGTGCGGAGCTCGGCGGCGCGACCGTGGCGAAGGTGCGCTGCTTGATGACGGGGTAGCCCTCGTTGTACTCGATGTCGTTGTCCGTGCCGAACCCGCGGTAGTTGTTCTCCAGCTTTGCCGATGCATAGATCCACGAACGCTGGTCGCGGCTGAAGGGTCGCTCCTCGTCGTTGCTCGAGACGATGTACTGACGCAGCTCAGGGCCGATCTTCTCGAGCAGGTAGCGCCCGTGCCCGATGACCGGGAAGTTGCGCAGGAGGGCGTGCTTGCGCTGGATCAGGTCGTAGGCAGCGACGCCGCCGAGCCCGAGGAGCGAGAGCCCGGTCCTGGTCAGGGTCGGCTTCATGGCTCGGGTCCTTCCGCGAGGCGGCCCGCGGCCACGAACCCTCAGCCGCGGGCGTTCTGGTGCATGTCCTTCAGCCCTACGTACCCCTCGGCGTTGGCCCGAATCCGCTGGACGTCCGCATCGGTCAGCTCGCGCCGCACCTTGCCGGGGACTCCCGCGACGAGCGAGCGCGGCGGGATGACGGTGCCCTCCTGGACGACGGCTCCGGCGGCGATGAGCGACCCGGCCCCGATGTGCGCCTGGTTGAGGACGATGGCACCCATCCCGATGAGGCAGTCGTCCTCGATCGTGCAGCCGTGGAGGACTGCGCGGTGGCCCACCGAGACACCCGCGCCGATCGTCGTCGACTTGCCGGCGTCGGTGTGGACGATGACGCCGTCCTGCAGGTTGCTCCGCTCCCCGAGCACGATGGGCTCGAACTCGGCCCGCAGGACCGCGGTGTACCAGACGCTCGAGCCGTCGCGGAGCTCGACCTGGCCGATGACCTCGGCGCTCGGGGCGACCCAGGCGTTGTCGTGGACGTTGGGGGCGTGGTCACCGAGGGGGATGAGCATGAGCAAGAGGGTATGCCGCTGGGCTCGGTCCGCGCCCAGGGGACCTCAGGCGGTGGTGCGGGCCACCTCGGTCCGCAGCCGTTGGGCTCCCGCGATGACCCCGCAGGCGAGCGCCGCGCCGACGCCCTCGCCGGCCCGGATGCGCAGGTCGAGGACCGGCTCGAGGCCGAGCTCCGCCAGGACGAGGCCGTGCCCGCGCTCCCTGGAGCGCTGGCCCGCGACGAGATGGGCCGCCGCTGCGGGCTCGAGCCGGACGGCGGCGAGGGCACAGACCGACGTCGCGAGCCCGTCGAGGACGACGACCCCACCTGCCTCCGCGGCACCGAGGACGACCCCGGTGAGGACGGCGAACTCGCCGCCTCCGAGGCGGCGCAGCACGCTGTGGACTGCGGGGCCACTCGAGGGGCGGGAGGCCCGGGAGGTGCCTCGGCTGCTGTGGACTGCGGGGCCACTCGAGTGAGGGGGCAGGTGTGAGGGATCAGCGAGACCCGTGCGGCGCAGGGCCTGCTCCACGACGGCCGTCTTGCGCGCGACCATCGCCGAGTCCGCAGCCGCACCCCGTCCGACGACCTCGACCGCCGTGCGGCCCAGCAGGGCTGCCGCGAGACAGGCCGCGACGGTGGTGTTCCCGACCCCGACCTCGCCGAGGGCGACGAGCCCGGAGGGGGCGAGCGCCCGACCGAGCGCGGTCCCGCGAGCGAGCAGAGCGGCATACGTCTCCTCGTCCAGGGCGTCGCTGTGGACGAGGTCGCCGCGCCGGCGCCCCACTCCGCCATCGACGAGCTGGAGGGCCAGCCCGGCCGAGCGGGCGGCGACCGCGCCCATGGACACCCCTGCGGTCGTCGCTCGGGCCACGTCCGCGGTGACGGACGGGTCGAACGCGGTGACGCCGTGGTCGACGACACCGTGGTCGGCCGCCGCGATGACGAGCGTTCCGCCCTCGGCGCATCGGCCGAGGGCCTCCACTCGGTTGAGGACGGTGTCGAGGACGCCGAGGGACTCGGGGACGGTGAGCAGGTCGTCCGCCCGATCCCTGGCGCCGACCACCTGGTCCGGCGAGGGCGCGCGCAGGTGCGAGACCGGAGCCGGCCGCTCGGTCCACCGTTCGCGCATGACCACCTGCTCGAGCGGGAGCCGCCTGGACCACCCGGCCCGCTCGAGCCCCGGCTCCGGTGGCCGCTCGTCGGGCCAGCCGAGGCAGAGCCAACCGAGCGTCACGACGCCGTCGGGCAGACCGAGGAGGTCGGCGAGCTCGTCCGGCTCGAAGAGGGTGACCCAGCCGAGGCCGAGACCGTGGGCGCGCGCGGTCAGCCACATGTTCTCGATGGCCGCGGCGCAGGACCAGAGGTCGGCGTCCGGGAAGGTCGCCCGACCGAGCGCCCCGGCTGCCGGCGCGCGCCTGTCGCAAGCGACGACGATGCCGACGGGCGCCTCACGGATCCCCTCGAGGCGCAGGTCGAGCAAGCCTCGCGCCGCGTCCTCGGTCAGTCCCGCCGCCTGCCGGAGTCGGCAGCGGTCGGCCATGACAGCTGCTGCCTCACGCGTCGCCGCCTCGGTCACGACGAGGAAGCGCCACGGCTGCGAGTGCCCGACGGAGGGGCCGCGATGGCCCGCGGTGAGGACTGAGCCGAGCACGTCCTCAGGCACCGGGTCCGGCCGGAAGCGGCGGATGTCGCGGCGCGCCGCGACGACCCGGGCGAGGGGTTCGATGTCCTCGGTGAGCGCCCAGGCGTCCGGCGCCGCTGCGCGCTCCGCCGCGGAGGTCGGGTCGCCGATGGAGGGGACAGGCCGGCGGTAGGTCACTCGCGCGAGCCTAACCACGGGAGCGAGCCCAGCGGCATACGGCTCGGTGGAGGGCGCTCAGGCCTCCACGCGGTCGAGCTGCTCGATGACCCGCTCGAGCAGGCCGGCGAGCTCGGCGCGCTCGTCGCCGCTCAGGCCCCGGAGGATGTCGCTCTCGACGACGTTGGACTCGCGGATCGCCTCGCTGAACAGGTCCCATCCCTCCGGGGTCAGCGAGATGAGCGTGCGGGTGCGGTTGGCCTCGTCGGGGCGCCGCTCGATGAGGCCGCGCTGGGCCATCTTGTCGAGGCGGTGCGTCATCGACGACGGTGCGACGCTCGTCAGGTCGGCGAGCTGGCTCGGGGTGAGGCAGGTCTCGCCCGCTTTCGCGAGGGCGGCGACGACCGCCCACTCGCCCTGGGTCAGGTCGAGGTCAGCGAGCTGCCGCACGTACCACTGGTCCAGCTTCTTGGTCACCCCGTAGATGCCCGTGATGACGCGTTGGACCGACTCCTCGCCCCCGGCCGCGACGTAGGCGGCCACGGCCTTGCGGTGCTGCTCCTGCGCAGTTCTCGGTCTCGGTGGCACGACCCAATTGTGGCACGCCTCCTTCGACTGCTAACCTTTCGACGTCGAACTTAGAGTTCGAAATATTCGGCATCGAAGCCGCGTTCCTCCTGGCGGCCGCCGCGCCGTGCCCGCGCCTGCCCGCACGTGCGGGCACGTGCCTGCAGGTGCGGGCACGCGCCGCCGCCGGAACCCCACGACACCAGAAAGGGTGTGAAACCGACATGCGCGCCAAACTGCTCATCCTCGCGTCCTCCATCGGGATGCTCGGCTGGGGTGCCGTGCTGCCCTACCAGTACGCGTATGCCGCTGACACCCGCGCGTGGGGATCGCTCGCCGCCGCTGCCGCATCCTCCCTCTTCTCCGTCGGAGCGCTCGTCGCGGCGCCGTTCGCCGGACGGCTGAGCGACCGTTTCGACCCCGTCCTCGTCACCGTCCTCGCGCAGCTCCTCGGTGCCCTCGGCGTCGGCGCGCTCGTGGCCGCCGACTCGCCCGAGTCGTTCCTCGTGGGGATGTTCGTCTTCGGTCTCGGGCTCTCGGCTGCGATGCCCGCCAAGCAGGTCCTCGTGCTCCGCTGGGTCGCCGTGAGCGAGCGGCGCAAGGTGTTCGCCTACAAGTTCACCGGCGAGGCGATCGGCATGGCGATCGGTGCCTACGTCGCCGGCCACCTCGTCGACCTCTCCCGGGCGGACGGCCTCGACGTCGGCTTCCTCACCGCTGCCCTCGGGTTCGTCCTCTCCTCCGTCATCATCGGGGGCGCCGGGCTCGGCGCCACGACCCACCCCGAGAGCGGCCTCGACACCGCGGGCGCGAACCCGGGCCGACCGATCGAGGCGCTGCGCGCGATCTTCGCGAGTCCGGCCCTGCGGTGGACGGCCGTCATCACGGTGACCCTCGCCCTCGGCTTCTACGCGCAGTTCGAGGCCGGCCTGCCCGCGTACGCCATCACCGTGCTCGACGTCGACTCCAGGGCGATCGGCACGGCGGCCGCGGTCAACGCGATCATCATCGTGCTGCTCCAGGTCGTCGTCGTGCGCGCCACGGCGCGGCGCAGCGCTCCGGTCCTGCTCATGGCCGTCGGGTCGATCTGGGTGCTGGCCTGGCTCATCCTCTCCGCGGCCCAGTTCGCGCCCGGCGTCGCGGCCGCGCTCTTCGTGACGACCTTCGGAGTCTTCGCCGTGGGCGAGACGATGTACTCGCCGGTGCTCAACCCGCTCACCGCGTCCCTCGCCCCGAAGGGCATGGTCGGGCAGACGCTCGGGACGTTCGCCGCCCTCCAGACGACCTTCTCGGCCGTCGGGCCGCTCGTCGCCGGCGCCCTGCTCGGAGCCGGGCTCGCCAACGGCTTCCTCGGCCTGCACCTCGGCATCAGCCTGCTCGCCGTCTACGCCGCGTGGCGGCTGCGCAAGGCCCTGCGAACCCACGGGGCCGGCAGGGCCGAGCGCGCTCAGGCGAGCTCGTCCACCGGGGTCAGCAGCAGCCTGCCCGCGAGCCCGACCGAACGGGAGAGCGTCGCCGCGTAGTCGCCGCGAAGCGGCTCATGGCCGTCCAGGCGCCAGAGGACGTTGGCGTTGGTCCACGCGGCATCCCTCGCGCGGGTGATGCTCCACGCCCCGACGAGGTTCGCCACCGGTCCCGCGTGGGCCCGATCGACCTCCAGGGCGAGTCCCTCGAGGAACGACTGGCGCACCTCCTGCTGCACCGCTGCGAGCAGGTCGTTGACCTTGAGGTAGTCCTCGTGGACGCCGCGGCTCGTGGGCGAGACTCGCAGCTCACGGCACGCGGCCACGACCGCGAGCGGCAGGTCATGGTTGATGTGGGCGTTCATCCCCGCGAGCGCGTACTGGATCGGCAGCCGCCCCGGCGCCCGTCTCAGCTCGAGCACGGGAGCCCAGGCCGGCGGTGGCACCGGGGCGCGGAGTACGTCGAGGTACAGCCCGGCGAAGAGGATGTCGAGCCGGGTGAGGAAGCGGACATCGGTGAACCAGCCGTCCGTGGCGCGCTCCAGGACGAGCTCGGTGACGCGCAGGTACATCCGACTGAAGGCCCGCACGCCGTCATCCCGGTCGAGTGACGCGTCGAGCGCGCGCATCCGCTCGACGAGCGCCTCGATCGTGGCGATGCCGGCAGCCTCTCCCGCCGGCGGCACCTGCCCTGAGCCCGACCGGTTGCCGCTCCACCACGACCGGACGCCGTCGACGATCCCCGAGAGCCAACCCATGCTCGACGGTAGCGTCGGCCCTCACTGCGCCGTGGGCGAACCGCGCGTACTGGCCAGAGCAGACCGCGGGCTCCGGGGTCAGCCCCGCTCGTGGAACCGCACGATGCGCTCGACCGCCTCTCCGACGGCCTCCGACCCGGCGGCGAAGCTGAGTCGCACCGACCGCTCGCCCGCTCGGTCGTCGAAGTCGCCGCCGGGTGTCAGCGCGACCCCTTCCGTGTCGAGCAGGGCGGAGGCGTATGCCGCTGAGCTGGGCCAGCGCTCCAGCAGCCCTCCCAGCTCGGCGTAGTAGTAGAACGCCCCGTCAGCGGGGGCCGCCGTCCCCCAGCCGAGGCGTGGGGCGTGCTCGAGAAGGAGCGCGCGGGTGCGGGCGAACTCCGCGACCGCCTCGTCGCACTCGGCGTAGGACTCCTCGGTGAAGGCCTCGACCGCGGCGTACTGCGCCGGGGCGGGGGGACAGAGGGCGACATTGCCGGCGAGCGCGTCGACGGGCCGCACGAGGTCCTCCGGCAGGAGCAGCCAGCCGAGGCGCCAGCCGGTCATCCCCCAGTACTTGGAGAAGGACGACACGACGATCGCCGACTCGTCGAGCTCCCGGGCACAGACCCCCCTCGGGTCCGGGGCACCGGGCTCCGGGTAGGTCACGCCGTGGTAGATCTCGTCGCTGACGAGGCGCACTCCGTTGGCGGCGCACCACTCGGAGATCGCGGTCAGCTCGGCCCGGTCGACCATGGTGCCCGTCGGGTTGGCCGGCGAGGCGACGATGAGGCCGTTGAGTGGGGCGTCTCGGTGCGCGGCCTCGAGCAGCTCCGGGGTCGGCTGGAAGCGCACGTCGGGGCCACAGTCGATCTCGACGACCTCGCAGCCGAGGGCAGCGAGGATGTTGCGGTAGGCCGGGTATCCGGGGCGCGCCAGGGCCACGCGGTCTCCTGCGTCGAACGCGGCGAGGAAGGCGAGCATGAAGCCGCCGGACGACCCGGTCGTCACCGCGACCCGGGCGGGGTCGATGTCGACGCCGTACCAGCGTCGGTAGTGACCGGCGAGCGCCTCGCGCAGGGGCCGGATCCCCAGGGCGGAGGTGTAGGTCAGCGCCTGTCCGGAGGCATGGACCGCGGCCGCCGCCCGTGACACGGCGGTCGGCGCCCCGCCCGAGGGCTCACCCGCGCACAGGGAGATGGCGTCGCGACCGGCGGCCCGGAGCACCGCCACGCGGTCGAGCACGTCCATCACCTCGAAGGGTGGGACCTGCGAGCGACGGGACGGTTGGAACGAGTGCGGCCTCGGAGTCACGAGCATCAGTCTCGCGCACGGTCGGCCTACGCTGGGACCGGGAGGAAAGCTCCGCGCAAGGAGGTCTGGACGTGACCGAGGACGAGCAGCCGATCGCCTACACCGCGCTGGCGCCGGGGGTCGAGGTCTGCGCCGCGTCAGGGCACCGGGTCGGGACGGTGGATCGGGTGGTCGCCGACGTCGACCAGGACATCTTCCGCGGCCTCGTCGTGACGGGGCGCCGCGGCTGGCGGTTCGTGGCCCGCGAGCACATCGGCCGGATGACCACGGCCCGGGTCGTCCTCGTGATCGACGGGCGGGCCTTCGAGGAGCTTCCGGAGCCTACGCCGGCGCAGCTGGAGGGGGACCGCGAGACGATCTATGCCGCCACTGAGGTCGGCCGCGCCGGCGAGGGGTTCGTCGTCATCGCTCGGTGTGCTCGCGGCGGCCTCTTCGAGACGCTCTGGGTGCCGGGGGCGTCCCTGCGGGCGATCCGGCTGGGCCGTTACCGGATCATGCGCTGCCCCGTGCACGACCGGGTCGAGGTCGTGCACGTCGTCGACCCCGCCACCCTGACTCCGCAGGAACGCGCCGCAGCGGCCTCCCACCCCGCCGGACGGATCCCCTGAGCCCCGGTCGAGTGGCCCGACGAGCCCTGGTGGGCCTGCTCCGGGGCAGGAGCCGCCGGCCTACCCGCTTCTTCGCATCCCCGGAGCGGTGGCCGGCACGGCGACAGGGGCACTGCTGCCGAGCTGACCGGTCGACAGCCGCTTCGGCGCGTCGATCCGGTGGAAGATCGTCCAGTAGAGGATGCCGATCATCACCCCGCCACCAATGATGTTGCCCAGCGTCACGGGCACCAGGTTGCCGGTGAGGAAGCCGACCCAGGTGAGGTCTCCGTAGGTCGTCGGGTCCAGACCGCTCATGACCCAGAAGTCGGCATCGGCATGGTCCTTGACGAGGATCCCGAGCGGCACCAGGAACATGTTCGCGACGGAGTGCTCGAAACCCGAGGCGACGAACAGTGCGATCGGCATCGTCACGGCGATCACCTTGTCCGTCGTCGTGCGGCCCGAGTAGGCCGCCCAGATGGCCAGGCAGACCATCAGGTTGCAGAGGATGCCGAGGACGAGCGCCTCGAGGAAGGAGTGGTGCAGCTTGGCGGAGGCCGTGGTGAGCACGACCTGGCCCCACCCGCCGCCCGCGCTGCGCCAGGTGCCCCCGACGAAGACGAGGCCGACCATGGTGAGGGCGCCGAGGAAGTTGGCGACGTAGACGACGAGCCAGTTGCGCAGCAGCTGTCCCCAGCTGATGCGTCCGCTGGCGCGGGCCGTCAAGGTGAGGGTGGAGGACGTGAACAGCTCCGCTCCGGTGAGCACGACGAGGGCGAGTCCCGTTGAGAAGGTGAGCCCGCCGAGGACCTTTGCCACTCCCCAGGGCAGCGCCTGCGCCCCGACCTGGCTGGTCGTGAAGAAGACGAAACCGAGGGCGATGTAGCCGCCCGCCGTCAGGCCCAGGAGGAAGGACTTCATCGGGCTGCTCGTCGCCTTGGCGAAGGCGGCGTCCTCTGCCGCCTGCGCCATCTGGGCCGGCGACAGGATCGTCGACGGGGCGGGCCCGTCCTGGGTGGTCGACACGGGAACTCCTTCTCGGTCCGGATCGGGGGTGAGACGTCAGATCCGCGCGTTGATCGCTTGGTAGCCGGAGTCCTCGCGCGTGCCGCCCATTCCGTCTCCGACGGTGCGGTAGTCCGCGATCCACTCCAGGGACCGGATGTACTTGACCATCTTGTAGCCCACGTAGGACTCGACGCGGAGACGGAGCGGCGCCCCGAAGGTCCACGGCAGCGGCTTGTCGTTCATCGACCAGGCGAAGATCGACTCCTCCTCGCGGCAGTCGTCGATCGGGACGCAGGAGTAGAAGGGCTCGAGCGCACGCCCGTCGTGCATGCTCTGGGCGAGGCCGAACGACGTGACGAGCAGGTACTTCGCGTCCGCAGGAGGCGGACCGGCGAGGGCCATGACGTCCATGACCTTCGGGCCCTTCCACTTCGCGATCCCGGTCCAGCCCTGCATGCAGGCGTGGGCCACGATCTGCTCCTGCTGCGGCAGTGCCTTGATCTCGTCGAAGGACACCCGAAGGACCCTGTCCGGGTCGTTGGACGGGCCGATCTCGAGGACGTAGTCGCGGAAGTCGTGCGCGGCCAGCTCGTGCCACTCCGGCGACTCGTCCGGCTTCGGGTAGCGGCCGTTGGTCCAGTGGTAGGGCGAGATGTCCTTCTCCGTGTATGCCTGCGAGCGCCGGTTCCTCGGTTTCAGCTTGTTCACTGTCGCGCGGCGGAAGGGCTCGAGGAGGGCGAAGAGGAATCGCTGGGTCCTGCGGCGGTCCACGAGGCTGAGATAGCTGATCGCGACCCAGGCAACGACGACCAGGGCGATCGTGGTGAGGATGATCGTGGTGGCCTGACCCACCCGCGCGGGGTCGTAGGCCCCGAAGACCATGTGGGTGACGTTGTACTCGCGGTGCGTGACGAAGACGAGGGCGACGTGACCGACGATGAAGAGGCTGAGGACGACCATCCCCAGGAAGTGGATCGAGCGGGCAGCCTGACGGCCGCCAAACAGCTTGGGCAGCCACGGGAACCGGCTGCTGACCGCCGGGGACATGACCGGACCCGTCACCATCATGAGCGGTGCGACGACGAAGACGACGGCGAAGTAGGTGAGCCGCTGGAGTGAGTCATAGGGCGTGAAGTGCTCGATGGACGGCACCCCGAAGCCTGCGTAGATCTTCAGGGACTCCCACGCCTCCCCGAAGACGCTCCACGACGTCGGGACGATGCGCCGCCACTCGCCGGTGAGGAAGAGCAGCGACACGTAGACCAGACCGTTGAGCACCCAGAGCATGGTCACCAGGCCGTGCCAGTGGCGGCCCAGTCCAGGGTTTCGCCGGCCCGGCAGCGTCAGCCAGCTGGGCGGCTCCAGCTCGTCGTCGTGCGCGGTGTACGCGCCCTCCTCCGGCGGAACGATCCGCTTGGTGAACTTGATCCACTCGGTCCCCGGGCCGCAGTCGCTGCGCCAGTAGAAGCGGGGGTGCGTCGCGATGATCTGCCACCCGGACCTCAGCAGGAGACCGATGAGGAAGAAGTTGAGCAGGTGGGTGACGCGGAGCCAGGCAGGGAAGTCGAACTCGGTCATGGGGCGCTCCAGCCTGGGGCAAACGGGATGAAGTACTACTTAACGTCGTAGTCTTTTTACACGGAATCGGCCGTAGAAATCAAATGAGCTCTCACCACCGCCACATCGGAGCACCGCACCTGTGGGATCCACACACACTGCCGTCGCTGGCCGCCGGCTGGTAGACACAGTGCGTCCACCGACCCACTGCCGAAGGGACTGCTGTGTCGACTTCAGGAACGACCCCCGCACCGACGCCGGGTGGTGCAGCATCGGACTTCACCTGCTCTGTCGTCGAGACGCCGCGGCTTCGGATGAACGTCTGGACCAGCGGGCCGGCGGACGGCGCGCCCGTGCTGCTCGTCCACGGCAACCTCACGACGGGCGGCTTCTGGACGTACGTCGCAGCCGAGCTGCCGAGTGACGTGCGCGTCATCGCACCGGACATGCGCGGCTTCGGCCGCACCGACGCAGCCCCTATCGACGCCACGCGCGGCCTCGGCGACATGTCTGACGACGTCCACGCTCTCCTCGAGACGCTCGGACTGGCCGGCACGCGTCGGGTGACCGCCGCCGGCTGGTCGATGGGCGGCGGCGTTCTCCAGCAGCTGTTTCTCGAGCACCCGGACGACCTCGGCGCCCTGGTCCTCGTGGCGCCGGTGTCGCCGTACGGCTTCGGTGGGACGGTCGATGCCGCCGGCACTCGGGCCTTCGACGACGCGGCCGGCAGTGGCGGGGGCGGCGCTGCGCCTGAGTTCGTGCGTCGGCTGCGCGAGAAGGACCGCAGCGAGGACGACCCCGGCTCGAGCCCGCGGATCGTGCTTCGATCCTTCTTCGGCGCTGGGGCCAACGCGCCCAACGTTGACGAGGAGTTCCTCCTCTCCGAGGCCCTGACGACGCGCGTGGGCGACGACTTCTACCCCGGCGACAGCCGCCCATCGGAGAACTGGCCGATGCTCGCCCCCGGCGACCGGGGCGTGCTCAACACGATGTCACCCAACCACTACGACACCTCGGCCATCGCACGGAGCACAGCCGGCATCCCCATCACCTGGATCCACGGCAGCGACGACGCTGTCTGCGCGGACCGGTCGATGTTCGACTTCGGCACCCTCGGCGAGCTCGGCGCGGTCCCCGGCTGGCCCGGCGCAGCGGTCCTGCCGTCCCAGCCGATGAAGCAGCAGACCCGTGCGGTGCTCGCCGGCTACGCCGCACAACCGGGACAGGAGGGTCTCGTCAAGGAGGTCGAGCTCGAGGGCATCGCCCATGGCCTCCCGCTCGAGGTCCCCGGCCGGATCGCCGAGGAGATCGCGGAGGTCCTCGTCCGCTGAGGGACGAGCCGTCGGCAGCCAGCCCGTGCGTGTGGCGGAGGACACCGGACCCCGGCTTGGTGGCCGCCCCGCTGATTATCTACAGTGGGTTCCGTGCAAAATCACAGGTCGGGCGAGACGCTCCGCCGGGCCGTCTTCCTCGTCCCGGCCGGGATCGCCGTGCTGGCCGGTCTCAACGCGGCGCTCCTGCTCATCGGGGTCAGCGCTCCTGTCCAGACAGGGCGGCTCGGCGACCTGCACGGCATGCTCATGGTCGCCGGGTTCCTCGGCACGCTCATCGCGATGGAGCGTGCCGTCGCGCTCCGCCAGCCGCTGGGCTTCGTGGCTCCCGGACTGCTCGGCCTGGGCGCGATCTCCCTGCTCACCCCCGCACCGCTGGCCCTCGGGCAGCTGCTTCTCGTCGACGGCTGCATCGCCCTCGTGGCGGTCTACGGCGCACTCTGGCGTCGCAACCACGACGACGTCGTCCTCGTCGAGCTCCTCGGCGCCGTCCACCTGACCATCGCTGCGGTGCTGTGGCTGCGCCTCGAGGTGCCGTGGCTCATGCCGTGGCTCGTCGGTTTCCTCGTCCTGACGATCTGCGCCGAACGGGTCGAGCTCGCGCGACTGACCATGCCCGCGTCGGGAGGGCGGACCCTCGTCCTGCACGCGGCTGCCCTCACCACCACCCTCGTCCTCACGCTGGTCCATGTCGACGCCGGGGCCCGCGCCTCCGGCCTCGTCCTCACCTCACTCGTCCTCTGGCTGGTGCGGCACGACGTCGCCCGCCGGACCGTGCGGGCCACCGGTCTGCCGCGGTTCAGCGCCGCCGCCCTCCTCGGCGGCTATGCGTGGCTGCTGCTCGCAGCCATCACCTGGCTGGGCACGGGTGCGCAGACCGAGGGCTTCGGCTACGACGCCGTCGTCCACGCGGTCATGCTGGGCTTCGCCGTGTCCATGGTCATGGCGCACGCGCCGATCATCCTGCCGGCCGTCCTCAAGCGCCCCCTGCCCTATCGGCCGCTCATGTGGGCTCCCTTGGTGCTCATGCATCTCGGGCTCGCGGCGCGCATCATCGCCGGCGACTTCGCGGGTCTGCGGACCGTCTGGCAGGTCGGCTCGATCATCAACATCGTCGCCCTGCTCCTCTTCTTCGGCGTCGCCGCCGCCTCGAGCATCGCCGGCCCCGTGAAGCGGACCAGCCGCCGCGCCGGCGCCGCCCGCACGCCGAGCAGGAGCAGCACCCGAGCCACCCTTGACCAGGCCCAAGACAAGACCCAGCCCGAGACCCAGCCCCAGCCCCTCACCTCCATCCCTACCGGCACCCGGAGCCCCTCATGAGCACCCGCGGCACGTGGTTCATGCGCGACCGTCCCGTCGTCATCTGGCTGATGGCAGCCCTGCTCGTCAGCCTCGTCCACCCCTTCTTCGGCTACTCACGGTGGCTCATGGTCCACCTCGTCGTCCTCGGCGCGGTCACCCATGCAGCGATGGTGTGGAGCGTCCACTTCTCCGAGGCCCTGCTCAAGACACGGGCCGGGTTCGAGGAGCGCCGGCTCCAGACGATCCGCCTCAGCGTCTTCCAGGCCGGCGTCGCCCTCGTCCTCGTCGGCGTCCCCACCAGCGTCCCGGTCCTGACGATGATCGGCGGAACCCTCATCTCGGGCGCCGTCCTCTGGCACGCGGTCATGCTCGTCCGGCGCCTCAAGGCCGCGCTCCCCGGGCGCTTTCGGGTCACCGTCCGCTACTACATCCTCGCCGCGCTCCTCCTCCCGGTCGGGGCGACGTTCGGCATCCTCCTCGCGGCGGGCCACGACCACGCGGCGGGCGCATCCGACAGCCGCCACGCCCAGCTCCTGGTCGCGCACACCATGGTCAACCTGCTCGGGTGGGTCGGCCTGACGATTCTCGGCACCCTCGTCACCCTGTGGCCGACGATGCTGCGCACCCGGATGGCCGCCTCCGCCGAGAGCGCGTCCCAGCGCGCCCTGCCGGTCCTCGCGGCCGGCGTCGCCCTCGTCGTCACCTCCCCCTTCCTCGACCAGCCCCTCGTCGGGGCCATCGGCATCGGTCTCTACCTCGCCGGCACGCTCTGGGTCTACCGGCCCATCCTCACCGCCGCGCGGCAGCGCCCGCCCTACGCCTTCCCGACGCTGTCGGTCGGCGCCGGGCTGCTCTGGCTGCCCGTGGGCCTGCTGCTCATGGCGTGGTCGCTCGGGGCGCGCGGTTCCTGGGAGGCGATCGCCGACAACTACGGTGCGCTCACGACGATCTTCGTCGTCGGCTTCGCCCTCCAGGTCCTCCTCGGCGCCCTCTCCTACCTGCTGCCCGTCGTCATCGGCGGCGGGCCCTCCGTGGTCCGCGCCGGGATGGTCGAGCTCGAGCGGTGGGGGACCGCGCGCGTCGCGGTCGCCAACCTCGGGCTCGCCCTGTGCCTGCTGCCCGTCCCGAGCCTGGTGCGCGTCGTCCTCTCCGTGCTCACCCTCGCGGCCCTGGCCACGTCCATCCCGCTGGTCTTCCGGGGGATCCGCGCGTCCGTCGCGGCCAAACGGGCCAAGGAGGCCGCCGCCGACCCGACCGCGGCCCCTGGCGACACGAGACTGTCCAAGGAGCAGGTCGCGGCCCGGACCGCAGAGTCGCAGTCCCAGACCTGGTCCCGACCCCAGCTGGTCGCCGGTGTCGCCATCATCGCCGTCGGGGCCACCCTCGGCGTCGGCCTCGACCCGTCAGCAGCCGGCCTCACCGTCGCCAGCGGCGCCACACCCGCCGCAGCCGCGGTCACCCCGACCGGCCAGACGACGACGGTCAAGGTCACGATGCAGGACATGAGGTTCACCCCTGACACGGTGGACGTCCCGCTCGGCAACCGTCTGGTCATCGAGGTGCAGAACACCGACGCCGGTGACGTCCACGACCTCGTCCTCGCCTCCGGCGAGCGCTCCGGTCGGATCACCCCGGGCGGCAGCGGACGCCTCGAGGTCGAGGTCGTCCGATCGTCCATCGAGGGCTGGTGCTCCGTCGTCGGACACCGCCAGATGGGCATGCTCTTCACGGTCAACGCGATCGGCTCCCCCGCCTCCGGCTCGACCAGCTCCGACGACCCGGCGGCCGGCCACACCGGCGCAACCCACGAAGCGACCGGCCACGGCACCCCAGCAGGCTCGGGACCCAGCCCCGAGATCGACTTCATGGCCAAGTGGGGAGCCGGCTCAGCGGCATACGACCCCCTTCTGCCACCCCTGACCGACGAGAGGGTGCGCCGGATCACCCTCACCGTCCGCGAGGTCGCGCTCGAGGTAGCGCCCGGCGTCACGCAGACGCGGTGGACCTACAACGGCTCCTCGATCGCTCCCACGCTTCACGGGCGAGTGGGCGACACCTTCGAGGTGACCCTCGTCAACCAGGGGTCAATGGGTCACTCCATCGACTTCCACGCCAGCGAGCTCGCCCCACAGGGCCCGATGCGGACGATCCAGCCGGGCGAGAGCCTCGTCTACCGCTTCACGGCGAAGCGCTCGGGGATCTGGATGTACCACTGCAGCACGATGCCGATGTCGTCCCACATCGCCGCCGGGATGGCCGGCGCCGTCGTCATCGAGCCCGACGGGCTCCCCGCGGTGGACCGGACCTACGTCCTGGCCCAGTCGGAGATCTACCTCGGCGCCCCGGGTGGCCCGGTCGACGCCGACAAGGTCGCAGCCGAGCAGCCAGACGCCGTCGTCTTCAACGGCCACGCCAACCAGTACGTCGACCACCCGCTCGAGGCGCGCGTCGGCGAGCGCGTCCGGATCTGGGTGCTCGACATCGGCCCCAACCGGCCCACGTCCTTCCACGTCGTCGGCGGCCAGTTCGACACCGTCTACAAGGAAGGGACCTACCTGCTCAAGGACGGCCGCGGCGCACTCGACCCGCCGGGCACGAGGACCGGCGGCTCGCAGGCGCTCGATCTCGCTGCGGCGCAAGGCGGTTTCGTCGAGCTGAGCTTCCCGGAGCCGGGCCGCTATCCGCTGGTCAGCCACATCATGGTCGACGCCGAGCGCGGCGCCCGCGGCTTCATCGAGGTGAGCGGGTAGCCCGCGCGAGAGCGGACACGGCCACGGGGCGCCTCCTGCACGGAGGAGGCGCCCCGCGCCACGCCTAGTGCCTGGCGGACCTCGACGCGACCACCAGCATCGTGGCGAGCACCAGCGCGGCGCCGATCCAGCCCAGTGGGGCCAAGCTCGAGCCGCTGTACGTGCCGAGAAGGACGAGAGGTGGCTCGAGCAGGAAGATCCAGGCCCAGCGCCGCCGACCGCCCGCTGCCTGCTCCGTCATGACGTTCTCGCACAGTAGAAGATCGTGGTCGCGGTCACGCTGCCTGCGGCAGCCACGCACGCCGCGCACAGGGTTCCGGAGCTCACCGCGCACACGACGCCGCAGGAGATCGAGACGGGAGACCGGTTGTCCCCCGACCGCAAAGGAACCTAGCAACCCGTGGCAGGCCCAGCAACTTGGGAACTGGCTTGCTATCCAAGCAGATTGGCGTTCACCCAGTGGACACTCTGACGGGCGGCGCCGGGGAGACTCCGTTCACTCCGGACGTGCCCGTGCAGCAGCTACCGGCCGGCACCATGCGACTGGCAATCCTCCACACCAACCCCGGAATCCACCTCTCACTAGGGTGACTGCCATGAGCACCCGCAGCCTGGAGATCGCGCGGTCCCTCACCCCTGACCTCGTGGCTCTGCGGCGGCGGCTGCACCAGGTTCCCGAGATCGGGCTGGAGCTGCCACGGACTCAGGCAGTCGTGCTCGAGTCTCTCGAGGGGCTGGGCCTGGAGATCACCACAGGGCAGGCGCTCTCGTCCGTGGTCGCCGTGCTCCGTGGAGGGGCCGTCCCGGACGGGGCGCCAAGGCCAGCGGTGCTGCTGCGAGCCGACATGGATGCGCTGCCCGTGACGGAGGAGGTCGAGGTGGACTTCCGGTCGACCAACGGTGCGATGCACGCGTGCGGCCACGACCTCCATGTCGCGGCGCTCGTCGGCGCCGCCAGCATCCTGGTCGAGCGACGGGCCGAGCTCGCTGGCGACGTCGTGCTGATGTTCCAGCCCGGCGAGGAGGGCCCCGGCGGCGCGGCACCGATGATCGAGGAGGGACTGCTCGAGGCGAGCGGCACCCCGGTCAGTGCGGCCTACACGCTGCACGTCTTCTCCGCGGAGCACCCGCTCGGGACCTGGTTCGGGCGGCCCGGCGCTCAGATGGCCGCCGCCGACGAGATGACGGTCCGCGTCGTCGGCCAGGGTGGCCACGGCTCTCAACCGCACCGGGCCAGCGACCCGATCCCGGCGGCCTGCGAGATGGTCCTGGCGCTGCAGACCCGCGTCACCCGAGGGTTCGACGTCTTCGACCCGGTCGTCGTGACCGTCGGCCGGTTCGCCGCCGGGACGAAGGACAACATCATCCCCGACGACGCGGTGTTCGAGGGGACCGTGCGCACGCTCTCGGCGGCCGCCCGCACCCAGGCGATCGCCGACATCGAGCGCGCCTGCCGCGGCATCGCCCACGCCCACGGCCTCGAGGTCGAGATCACCTGGGCCTCCGGCGCCTACCCCGTCACCGTCAACGACGAGGCGGAGTTCGAGCTCGCCCGGGACACCGTGGTCGACCTGTTCGGACCCGAGCGGTGGGTCGAGATGGCCAACCCGGAGCTCGGCTCCGAGGACATGGCGATCGTCTTCGAGCACGTCCCCGGCGCCTACCTCAACCTCAGCGCCTGCGCGACTGGCGACCCCGAGCTCGCGGACGACAACCACTCGCCTCGGGCCTCGTTCGACGACTCGGTCCTCCCCGACGCCGCAGCGTATCTCGCCGAAATGGCGCTGCGCCGCCTCGCCACCCTCTGACGCAACACACCCGCTTACGTCCTGGAGGTGCCGGCTGCAGGCGGGGTCAGCAGGAGGTAAGCGGGTGTGTTGCGGGGTTTAGGCCGTATGCCGCTGGGCTCGCCACCGCTCTCATCCGGGGTCAGGCGCGGGGATCGTTCCCGGCGAGAAGGGCACACTCGTGCTCCGGGACCACCGTTGCCCCAGAGGTGCACCCTGCAGCACGCACTGCTGAGGCGAACCGGCAGTCCGGCCACGAGTGCGCACTTCCCGTCCCGGCCCGAACTGCACACTCGAGGGGTCGGGAGCCGAGCCCATCGCACCGGCCGAGACGGGGCCGCTGTTTTCTTGACTGATTCCAGATCAGGTGGTTGAGTCAGGACCGTGACGACCAGCGACCCGATGACGATGCTGCGCGAGGCGCGGCTCCGGGTCACCAGGCCGCGGCTCTCGGTGCTCGACTTCCTCGAGCAGCACCCCCATGCGGACGCCGACACCATCGCGCGCGCCGCCCGCGCCGGCCTCGGCAAGGTCTCCACGCAGGCCATCTACGACATCCTCGGCGCCCTGACCGAGGCGGGCCTCGTCCGCCGGATCGAACCGGCCGGCTCCCCCGCCAGGTACGAGCTGCGCGTCGGCGACAACCACCACCACCTCGTCTGCCGCAGCTGCGGAGCCATCGCCGACGTCGACTGCGCCACCGGCATCCGCCCCTGCCTGCACGCCTCCGACGACCACGGCTACGACATCGACGAGGCCGAGGTCATCTACTGGGGCACATGCCCCGCCTGCAGAGCCGGCCGCCCTGCTCCCGCAACGGCTCCCGCTGACTGAGCCCAGCGGCATACGACCACCTGTCCACAACGCAACGCAACACACAACACGAGGAGACACATGTCTGTCGAAGGCCCCCGGCAGGACCCGGGCAACACCGAGCCGCTGACCACCGTCGCCGGCGCACCCGTCTGGGACGGTGAGAACAGCGTCACCGCCGGCCCGCGCGGCCCCATGCTGCTGCAGGACGTCTGGTTCCTCGAGAAGCTCGCCCACTTCGACCGGGAGGTCATCCCGGAGCGCCGGATGCACGCCAAGGGCTCGGGCGCCTACGGCACGTTCACCGTGACGAACGACATCACGAAGTACTCCTGCGCGAAGATCTTCGCCGAGGTCGGCAAGCAGACCGAGATGTTCGTCCGCTTCTCCACCGTCGCCGGTGAGCGCGGCGCGGCCGACGCCGAGCGTGACATCCGCGGCTTCGCGGTGAAGTTCTACACCGAGGAGGGCAACTGGGACATCGTCGGCAACAACACCCCGGTCTTCTTCTTCCGCGACCCGCTGCAGTTCCCCGACCTCAACCACGCGGTCAAGCGCGACCCGAAGACCAACCTGCGCAACGCCGAGAACAACTGGGACTTCTGGACCAACCTCCCCGAGGCCCTGCACCAGGTCACCATCGTCATGTCCGACCGCGGCATCCCGGCCAGCTACCGCCACATGCACGGCTTCGGCTCGCACACCTACTCGTTCTACAACGCCGAGGGCGAGCGCTTCTGGGTCAAGTTCCACCACCGCACCCAGCAGGGCATCAAGAACCTCACCGACGCCGAGGCGGAGGCCCTGATCGGCAAGGACCGCGAGTCCCACCAGCGGGACCTGTTCGACGCGATCGAGGCCGGCGACTTCCCGAAGTGGAAGCTCTTCGTTCAGGTCATGCCCGAGGCCGACGCCCTCAAGGTGCCCTACCACCCGTTCGACCTGACAAAGGTCTGGCCGAAGGGCGACTACCCGCTCATCGAGGTCGGCGAGTGGGAGCTCAACCGCAACCCGGAGAACTACCACGCCGAGGTCGAGCAGGCCGCCTTCTCCCCCGCCAACGTCGTGCCGGGCATCAGCTTCTCGCCCGACCGGATGCTCCAGGGCCGCCTCTTCTCCTACGGTGACGCGCAGCGCTACCGCCTCGGGGTCAACCACCACCAGATCCCGGTCAACGCCCCCAAGGCGGCCGCGGTCACGAACAGCCCGCACCGGGACGGCGCGATGCGCATCGACGCGGGGGCGACGCCGGCCATCACGCCGAACTCCTACGGCCGCTACTCCAGCCAGCCGCAGTACAAGGAGCCGGCGTGGAAGATCGACCCCTACGCCGACCGGTTCAACCACCGCGAAGATGACCAGGACTACTTCACGCAGCCCGGAATCCTCTTCCGCGAGAAGATGACTCCGGAGCAGCAGCAGGCTCTCTTCGAGAACACCACGCGCGCCATCGCGGGCGCGTCGAGGGAGACCATCGAGCGGCACATCGCCAACTGCACCAAGGCCGACGCCGCCTACGGTGCCGGCGTGCGTGCAGCCATCGACGCCCTCAACGCCGCTGCGGCCGAGGCGGACGACGTCGCCAAGGGCGCAGCCAACGCGAACGCCCCCGTCGACGGCGCCCCCATCGACCGGGACGACGACTTCGCCGACGTCCTCTGAGGCTCCCGCGGTAGACGGAGGCCCCACCACCTGCGGGTGGTGGGGCCTCCGTCGTCATTCCGTATGCCGCTGGGCTCGCTTGCCCTGCAAGCTCCCTCCAGCTCAGGCCGGGTCAGCAGCAGCGGCCCTGGGGGTTCTTCTCCATCCAGTCCATGTGCTCCCGCCAGAACTCCTTCTCCGTCGGGGGCTCCCGGTCCGGGTGGTTGGCCGCGAGGTGGGCACAGTAGCGGTCGTAGGCGTCGGCGCCCATGACCGAACTGAGGTAGCCGACGAGGCCACGGGCGCCGGCCAGGCCTCCCGAGAAGAGCCTCGAGAGTCCCGGCAGCCGCTCGTTGGACGGGATGCCCATGGTCAGTGGTGCCTTCTGGCCGGACGGCCCACCGGAACCTTCGCCCACTCCTCCTCGAGCTCACGCTCCGGGGGTGTCGGGAAGAGGCCGGCCGGTGCGAAGATCCGCGACTCGACGCGCGGGTCCTCGCTGTTGACACCGACGTGTCCCTGCGCGGCCCGGATCGTCGCGACGATCGAGGCGACGAGGACGATGAGGGTGAGCACGACGAAGACGACGGACAGGGTGCCCTGGACCGTCGTGTTGCGGACCACCGCCTGCATCGCCTCGACCGTCTTGGCCGTGCCGAGACTCGTCTTGCCCTCATCGAGAGCGGTGCGGAAGGCGTTGTTCTGGGCCCAGTAGCCGACCGCCGGGACCGGCGAGAAGATCTTGTACATCGAGGCCGTGACGGTGATGACCCCGGCGAAGCTGAGCGGCACGATGACGACCCAGATGTGCTTGAAGTTGCGCCGGCGCGCGACGATCGCCATGACCACGGACAGGGCGATGACGGCGAGGAGCTGGTTGGCGATGCCGAAGAGCGGGAAGAACGTGTTGATGCCACCGAGCGGGTCGGTGACGCCGAGCACGAGGATGTAGCCCCAGCCACCGACCATGATGGCGGTGCAGATCCACGCTCCCACGGTCCACGAGGTGTCCTTGAACCTCGGGATGACGTTGCCGATGGTGTCCTGCAGCATGAAGCGCGCGACTCGGGTGCCGGCGTCGACGGCGGTGAGGATGAACAGCGCCTCGAACATGATCGCGAAGTGGTACCAGAAGCCCATCAGGGCGGTGCCGCCGAACCACTGGTGCAGGACGGTGGCGATGCCGACGGCGAGCGTCGGCGCACCACCGGTGCGCGACACGACCGACTGCTCGCCGACGTTGCGGGCCAGCTCGGACAGCATGTCGGGGGTGAGGTTGACGCCGGACAGGCCGAGCGAGTTGACGAAGGCCACGGCTCCCTCGACGGTACCGCCGGTCGCGGCGGCGGACGAGTTCATCGCGAAGTAGATCCCGCGGTCGATGGTGATCGCGGCGACGAGGGCCATGATGGCCACGAACGACTCCATGAGCATGCCGCCGTAGCCGAGGAAGCGGGTCTGGCGCTCCTTCTCGACGAGCTTCGGGGTCGTGCCCGACGAGATGAGCGCGTGGAAGCCGGACAACGCTCCGCAGGCGATCGTCACGAAGAGGAAGGGGAACAACGACCCCGGGACGACGGGCCCGTTGTCGCGGCTCGCGAACTCCGACACGGCCGGGAAGTTGACGGTCGGACGGACGACGATGATGGCGATGGCGAGGAGGAAGATGACGCCGATCTTCATGAAGGTCGACAGGTAGTCGCGCGGGGCGAGCAGGAGCCACACCGGCAGGACGGCTGCGATGAAGCCGTAGATGATGATGAGCCAGGCGATCGTCGTGCGGTCGAGGTGGAAGAACTCTGCACCCCAAGCGGACTCGGCGACCCAGCGGCCGGAGATGATCGCGAACATCAGGAGCGCGAAGCCGATGACCGAGACCTCCATGACCTTGCCGGGCCGGATGAACCGGAGGTAGACGCCCATGAAGAGCGCGATCGGCAGGGTCAGGCCGACGGAGTAGACGCCCCAAGGAGACTCACCGAGGGCGTTGACGACGACGAGCGCGAGGATCGCCGTGATGATGATCATGATGGTGAGGGTCGCGATGAGGGCAGCCGTGCCCCCGATGATGCCGAGCTCCTCACGCGCCATCTGCCCGAGCGAACGTCCGCCGCGACGCATCGAGAAGAACATGACGAGGTAGTCCTGGACCGCTCCGGCGAGGACGACGCCGACGATGATCCAGATCGTGCCCGGCAGGTAGCCCATCTGCGCGGCGAGGACGGGCCCGACCAGAGGACCTGCGCCGGCGATGGCGGCGAAGTGGTGGCCGTAGAGGACCCGCCGGTCGGTCGGCATGAAGTCCTTGCCGTTGTCCTTGTACTCGGCGGGAGTCGCGCGGGTGTCGTCCGGCTTGGTGATGTTGCGCTCGATGTACTTCGAGTAGAACCGGAAGGCGATGAGGTAGGTCGACACGGCGGCGAAGACGAACCAGATGGCGTTGATCGTCTCCCCGCGGAAGAAGGCGATCATCGACCAGGCGACGGCGCCGACGAGGGCTACCACCGCCCAGGTGACGATCTTCTGCGGGGTCCAGCGCCGGTCGTACTCGTCGGCGACCTGAGGATCCACCGCGGCGGGTGGCAGCTCGGTCTGATCTGGAGCGATGTTGCTCATCTACCTCACCTCTCGGGGACGGGATGGGAGCGGCATGACGAGAGGCCGAGCGGTCGCCGGTCAGCGGTCACGCCGACCGTCACGCTACTCCCGGCGCGCCCGCTCTGAGGGGTGTCGCGGGGGTGTCTTTTGACGGATTTTCGTCGTGCTCCAGCGTGACCCCGTGGGAGCGCGCGCCGAGCCGCTAGCTGAGGATGTCGACCCGCCGGAACCTGCGGTAGGCGAGCATGGTGAAGGCGACCGCCCACACGAGCGACCACAGGCTCCCGTGGATCATGTCGGTCCACTGGGGCTCGATCGCGAGCGCATCCTGCCACGCCCGGCTGTAGTGGCCCGGAAGGGCGTTGCGATAGGGGTCGAGGGCGTCGAGCTGGTCGAGGATGTTGGCGAGGATGTTGATGAGCACGGCCCCACCGACGGCCGCGAGCGGTGCGTCCGAGCGCACCCCGAGCCAGAAGGCGATCGCCGCGATCGGCAGCAGCGTCACGAAGATGTAGGCGCAGGCGAGGGCGAGGCGAGGGAGGAACTGTGCCCAGGTGAGGTTCTCGCCGAGCGGGTTGGTCAGCGGGTCCCAGCCGTAGGCGACCCCGCCGACGAGCAACGCCCACGCGGGCAGCAGCGCGGTGGCGAGGACCGTGGACGCGAGGCCGATGACGGCCTTGCTCGTCAGCAGGCGGGCGCGGCGGACCGGTGCGACGAGCAGGTAGCGGAGCGAGGACCAGGACGCCTCGCTCGGCACCGCGTCGCCGCAGAAGAGCGCGGCGATGAGGATGAGGAGCAGCTCCGAGGCGAGGAAGACGACGACGAGGCTGAAGTTCGCCGCACCGCTCTGCGCGAGGTCGAAGATCCGGGACGCCGCACTTCCGCGACGGTTCTCGCCGTCGTCGCCGAAGGCGAAGGCGATGACGAGGATGAGGGGCAGCGAGAGGAGCAGCCCGAAGGCGACGAGGGTGCGCCGCCGTCCCCACTGCCGACCCCACTCGGCGCGCCAGGACAGCGGGTCTCGCACGCGCGTGATGCCGTATGCCGCTGGGCTCGCTTCCGCTGTCTGCTCGGTGGTCCTGGGCTGGGTCATCGGGCCCGCACCTGCCTCAGTCGCTCGATCAGGGACGCGTCGGTGGCGTCGGAGGGGCGGGACCCGTTGGCCGATGCGCTGGAGATCACGCCGAGGAAGACCTCCTCGAGGTGCCGACGGCTGCTCACCCCGATCACGGGCAGGCCGGCCTTGACCGCTGCGCCGACGACCTCGACACGGGGCCGCTCGGCGACGACGACGACCCGGGTCTCGGTGTCGCGCCGCACCTCCTCGATGCCCGCGGTCGCGCGCAGGGCGGCCAGCCGGCGCGGGATCTCGGGCGAGCCCGAGTCGTCGTCGGCCTCGACCGCGAGTGGGTCGAGGTCGAGGATCGTGGTGTCCTGGCTGTCGATGAGCTCGGCGACCGGGCCCTGGGTCACGACCCGACCGGCGTGCATGACGACGACGTGGGTGCACGTCATCTCCACCTCGGCGAGCATGTGGCTCGAGACGACGACCGTCCGCCCGGTCTCGGCGTAGCGCCGGAGGATCGGGCGCATCGCGGCGATCTGCGGCGGGTCGAGCCCGTTGGTCGGCTCGTCGAGGACGAGCAGCTCGGGCAGACCGAGCATGGCCTGGGCGATCCCGAGCCGTTGCTTCATCCCGTGGCTGTAGGAGCGCACCGGTCGGTCGACGGCCCCGCCGAGCGCGGCGACCTCCAGTGCCTCGGCGAGGTGCGCCTCGGTCAGGGGTCGGCCGGTCGCGGACCAGTAGGCCTCGAGGTTCTGGCGGCCGGTCAGGTGGGGCAGGAAGCCCGGCCCCTCGATGAGGGCGCCGACGCGTTCGAGGACGTCGGAGCCGGCGGACACCGGCTGGCCGAGGACGTGGACCGTGCCCGAGTCAGGCGCGATGAGGCCCATGACCATGCGCATCGTCGTCGTCTTGCCGGCGCCGTTGGGGCCGAGGAGCCCGACGACCTGGCCCTTCTCGGCGCGCCAGGTCACGCCGTCGACGGCCCGGTGACCGTCGGCGTAGGACTTGACGAGGTCGGTGACGACGAGCGGGACGTCGGCGAGATCGAGCCGCGGCTCCTCGTGCCGCCGCTGCCGACGCCGCCAGAGCGCCGCGCCACCGGCCAGCAGGAGCAGGGCGGCGAGGAGGCTGGCGGCGAGAGCGGACTCGGTGTCGGTGCCGCCGATGGACGTGCCCACGGGGGTGGCCCTGACGACGGGCACGGTCAGGTCGGCCCCGGCCTGCACGGCGATGCGGGCCGGCTCCCGGTCGTTCGAGAAGGTCGCCTCCGTGCTCGTGAGGAGCACGCGCCAGCGGCTGCCGGTCGGCATCTCGTAGGTCGCGGCCGGAAGGGAGACCGTCACCGTCGTCGGTCGGCCGGGCGTGACGGGGACGCGGACGGGGGCGACGAGCGCGGCGGGCATCGTCGCCTGCTCGCCCGAGATCCGCCACAGCGAGGCGAAGAGCGTGACGGTGGGCCGGTCCGAGGTGAGGGTCAGGGTGAGGGTCGGCGACCCGGCGACGGTGACGGTGCGCAGCGCCGGCTCGGTCTCGAAGGCCGTCGACAGGCCGGGGAGGGCTGCGATCTGGTAGGTCGACACGGTGATCCCGAGGCGGGCCAGGCCCGGCACGACGACCATCGACGCCGGCTGGCCGCCCGGCGGGTGCAGCAGCGCGCCGGTCGTCGCGGCGAGCGGCAGCCGTTCGGTCTCCACGGGGCCCGACCCCGCGCTGCCGCCCAGGCCCGGGTACTGAGGAAGGGTCCACAGGTCCGCGGGCTCGCTGCGCCGGCCCGCCGGCGTGGGGAAGGTGAAGCCGGCCACGGGCAGGGCGGACTCGGGCGACGCACCGTCGCGGACGTAGTGGTCGAGCCAGGCCTGCGCCGCCTCGGTCTCCTCCGCCTCCCGAGAGCTCGGCCCGTCGTGTCCTCCGTCGCTCCAGCGGACGGCGACGGGCGTCCCGGCTGCGGCGAGCCCCCGGGCGGTCGCGTCCGCGTGCTCGAGCCCGAAGAGGGAGTCGGCGATGCCCTGGATGAGCAGGGTCGGTGCCGTCACCCGGTCCAGGGTGGGCTGCGGGCTGTGCGCGCGAAGCAGCCGGAGGAGCGCCTCGCTCGGCTCGCCCCGCTCCGAGGCGTCGAGGAACCCGGCGCAGATCGTGGCGTCGAAACGGCCGCACGTCGTCGGCAGTCGCTGCCCACTCGAGGGTGCGGAGGGCGGCATGTCCTGCGCACTCGACGTGGGGTTGGGCACGGCACCGTCGGACGAGGCCACCGACCGGAACGAGGCGTTGGCGCCGAGGAAGAAGTTCGAGGCCCAGACCTGCTTGAACGGGCCCGGGGTGTCGACCGGCTCGCGACCTGCCGGCGTCGGGCCGGTCGACGTCGTGGCGGCCTGCGGGAAGAAGGCGTCAGCGAGGTCGTTCCACGTGATCGCCGCGACGACGGCGTCGACCCGGGGATCGACGCCCGCGAGCATGAGACCGAGTGCCCCTCCGTAGGAACCGCCCATCACTCCGAGCCGGGGATCGCCCGCGGAGTCGAGCAGGACGTCGGAGCGCTCGGCCACGAGGTCGACCAGAGCCCTGGCGTCCGCGATCTCGAACTCCGGCGCGTTGAGGTGGATCCGGCCACCCGACGTGCCGTGCCCTCTGGCCGACCACGTGACGACGACGTAGCCCCGCTCCTGCAGCTCGGTCGCCTCGGTGGTCACCGAGTCCTTGGACCCGCCGAAGCCGTGGGCGAGCAGGACGACGGGGTGCCGGCCACCGCCGGCAGGGGTACGGACCGCGGCGTCGAGCGTGACGGCCGCGCCATCGGGCTCCGGCGCGACCCGGACAGTGAGGTTCTCGACCGCAGCAGCAGCGGCGGCCGCCGGGGCCGCCCCCGCCGACGGGGCCGCAGCGGCGCCGAGGGCTGCGCCGAGGACGAGCCCGAGCGCGGCGACACCGGCACGGAGCCGGGGCCCACGAGCCCGGGATGACGGCGACATTGGGCAATCACATCACGGCGGTGCGCGAATCCCGCACGGTTCACGCCTCGGCGCTGCCCCGCTCCAGGAGGTAGGCGACGACGAGGCAGGTGACGAGCACGATGGCCGGCGGCAGGAGTCGCGCGGCGCCCTCGAGCTCGAGCCACTCGTAGGGCGCGACCGTGAAGTCGAAGAGGTCGAGCTCGAGGAGGTAGCGCAGCATCGGCAGGAAGCCGAAGACCAGCCCGACCGCGCCGATGATGTTGATCAGGAAGCGGCGACCGACTCCGGTCTCGCCGACTGAGGGCTGGGTCACTCCTCCACCTCGAGCAGACGAGTGCGCCCGAACATCTCGGCGGCCTGCCGGGCGGTGGGAGTGCCCGCGTCGAGGTCCGCCCCGGCCCCGACGAGGAAGCGCACGACGGACTCCTCGCCCTTGAAGATCGCGCCAGCGACCGGCGACTGGTCCCGCGAGTTGCGCAGGTCGACATCGGCGCCACGGGCGATGAGGGCCTGCACCGTCTCGGCCCGCCCGTGGTAGGCGGCGAGCATGAGGAAGCTGTTGCCGTCGGCGTCCGTGATGTCCACCGGCACGCCGTGGTCGAGGAAGTCGAGCAGGTCCGCCGTCTGTCCGGTGCGGGCCAGCTCCATCGCGATGTCGACGATCCGCCGTCGGTCCTCCGGAGTGAGGGATCGCTCCCCTTGGGTGCCTGTCATGGCCACCAACCTACTGAGTGCACCACCGTGCGGAGCCGCGCCCAGCGGCATACGCCCCGGTTTGTCCCACCCCCGTGTCCGGGACCCGGGACAACATGGCAACCGGCGAGTAACC
The DNA here is from genome assembly GCF_040365325.1 of Intrasporangium sp. DVR. Taxonomy (NCBI): domain Bacteria; kingdom Bacillati; phylum Actinomycetota; class Actinomycetes; order Micrococcales; family Intrasporangiaceae; genus Intrasporangium; species Intrasporangium sp. DVR. The sequence goes on from NZ_BAABZW010000005.1 coordinate 300,417, forward strand.
GGGATAGAAACAACCCATGGCTACCACTGCACTGCGCGGCACCCCCGTCGAGACGACCGGGGACCTGCCCACCGTCGGCGACGTGGCACCCGACTTCGTCCTCGCGGGCGCCGACCTCACCGACGTCCCCCTCAATCACGGCACACGCCTCGTCCTCAACATCTTCCCGAGCATCGACACGGGCGTCTGCGCCCAGAGCGTGCGCCGCTTCAACGAGCTCGCCGGCGCCCTCGAGAACACCAAGGTCATCTGCGCGTCCGAGGACCTGCCCTTCGCGCTCAAGCGCTTCTGTGGGGCCGAGGGGATCGACAACGTCATCGCGGCGTCGAGCTTCCGGTCGACCTTCGGCGAGGACTACGGGGTCACGCTCGCCGAGGGTGCGATGCGCGGCCTGCTCGCCCGCTCCGTCGTTGTCATCGACGAAGAGGGCACCGTGCTCCACACCGAGCTCGTCCCGGACATCTCGCAGGAGCCGGACTACGACGCGGCCATCGCCGCCCTCAACTGACCCGATCGAAAGAGCAGGTCGCGACACCCGATCGAAAGAGCAGTTCGCGACACCCGATCGAAAGAGCAGTTCGCGACGGAGGTCGATGTCGCGAACTGCTCTTTCGATCGTCGCGAACTGCTCTTTCGATTGTCAGGGGGTGTCGTCGTCGACCCAGTCGAGGGTGCGCTGAACCGCCTTCTTCCAGTTGCGGTAGAGGCGCTCGCGCTCGGCCGGGTCCATCGACGGTGACCAGCGCCGGTCCTCGCCCCAGTTGGCGGTCACCTCGCTGGGACCCGACCAGTACCCGACAGCCAGCCCGGCGGCATACGCCGCACCCAGCGCCGTCGTCTCGGCCACCCGCGGGCGGACGACGTCGACGCCGAGCAGGTCGGCCTGGAACTGCATGAGGGTGTCGTTGACGACCATCCCGCCGTCGACCCGCAGCTCCGTGAGCGGGACGCCGGAGTCCGCGTTCATCGCGTCGAGCACCTCGCGGGTCTGGAACGCGGTGGCCTCCAACGCCGCTCGCGCCAGGTGCCCCTTGGTGACGTAGCGGGTGAGGCCGACGAGTGCCCCTCGGGCGTCCGGACGCCAGTGCGGCGCGAAGAGCCCGGAGAACGCCGGGACGAAGTAGGCGCCGCCGTTGTCCTCCACCGACGCCGCGAGCGTCTCCACCTCGGCCGCGTCCCGGATCAGGCCGAGGTTGTCGCGCAGCCACTGGACGAGCGAGCCGGTCACGGCGATGGAGCCCTCGAGGGCATAGACGGGTCGCTGGTCCCCGAGCTGGTAGCACACGGTCGTCAGCAGTCCGTGGTGGGACGGGACGATCTCCTCGCCCGTGTTGAGGAGCATGAAGTTGCCGGTCCCGTAGGTGTTCTTCGCGGTGCCCGGCTCGAGGCACGCCTGCCCGAAGGTCGCTGCCTGCTGGTCGCCGAGGATCCCGCCGACGGGGACGTCGAGCAGGATGCCCGGCTGGCAGGTGCCGTAGACCTCGGAGGAGGACCGGATCTCGGGGAGCATCCGGAGCGGGACGCCCATCTCGGCGGCGATGTCCTCGTCCCACGCCAGCGTGCGCAGGTCCATGAGCAGGGTGCGGGAGGCGTTGGTGACGTCAGTGACATGGACGCCGCCGTCGGGCCCACCGGTGAGGTTCCACAGCACCCAGCTGTCCATCGTCCCGGCGAGGATCTCACCGGACTCCGCCCGCGCGCGGGCCCCGTCGACGTGGTCGAGGATCCAGCGGATCTTCGGCCCGGCGAAGTACGTCGCCAGGGGCAGGCCGGTCCGCTCCGTGAACCGCTCGGGCCCCACGTCACCAGCGAGGTCGTCGCAGATGGCCTGGGTCCGGGTGTCCTGCCAGACGATCGCGTTGTGGACGGGCTGGCCGGTGGCGCGGTCCCAGACGACGGTCGTCTCGCGCTGGTTCGTGATCCCGACGGCGACGACGCGCTTGGCGTCGAGGTTCGCCTTGCCCAGGGCCCCCCCGACGACGGCCCGGGTGTTCTCCCAGACCTCCAGGGCGTCGTGCTCGACCCACCCTGCGCGAGGGAAGATCTGACGGTGCTCGCGCTGGTCCATCGCGACGATGCTTCCCGCGCGGTCGAACACCATCGCGCGTGTGCTCGTGGTGCCCTGGTCGATCGCGACGACGTAGTCCATGGGCCGACCGTAGCGCCCGTCGCGCCGTGGCCGGCCCGGCACAGCTCAGCCGTATGCCGCTGGGCTCGCTCCCACGGGACGGTCGGGTCCCCGGGGTGGCCGAGAGGGCCGCCACCGACGTGGTGACGGCCCTCTGCTGTTGCGGGGTTCGGGGCGGTGCCGCTACCTGGCGGGCCGGACCTCGACCTGCATGAACCCGGTTCGGTTGATGCCCTGGACCCGGATCTGGGTCCCGGTGTCGGGGTTCTTCACGCTGCCCCGCGGGTTCGCCGGGTCGTAGTACATCGTGCGGTCGTCGAACACCGGCACGGCAGCCAGGCTCGGCACGGGCGACAGCACACCGGCGTGGTGGATGTTCGGGATGCCGTCCGTGCGAGCGAGCGTGAAGGTCGCGTCGTACGTCTGGATCCGGTTGCGCCACAGGCCGTCGTCAACCCGATAGAGCGCCGCGTAGTGCGAGTCGATCGGGAGGATCAGTCCCTGGCCCGGGTGCTGGCGCGTGTTGTTGTTGCGCTGCGAGGTGTCCCAGTAGTTGATGAGCAGGCCGTCCTGGTAGGGGAAGTGGTCCACCAGGTCGGGCGTCGCCGGGTAGCCGAAGTAGTACGGGCCCGTCTTCAGCGTGGAGTCGTAGCCCTTGTAGGTGCGGTACTCGGCCACGTAGTAGTGGCTGAAGAGCGCGCTCTCGGTGCCGGTGCTCACCTTGAAGCCCTTGAACGTCCAGCCCGCGTCGGCCTCGGCTCCGTCGGTCGGCAGCCCGGTGAGGGCGATCTCGTCGGCCATGAAGCCGAAGCCGCCGGTGTTGCCGTCGGTCCAGTAGCGGAACCCGAGGTCCACCGTCTGCCCGGCGAACGCCGACAGGTCGGCCGTCAGGTCGACCCAGTTGCCACCGCTCGAACCCGTGATGCCGTGGCCGAAGTTCTGCCCGTTGGGGCTGGTCATGGACGACAGGTTGGTGTGGACCGGCTGGCCGTTGACCGTGAGGTAGGCGTAGTCCCAGTCGAGCTCGATGTTGTAACGGACCTTCGCGGCCAGCGACACCGCCCCCTCCGGCAGCGTGACCGACTTCGTCATGGTGTTGTCGAGGTCGTCCCCCGCGCCGCTGTAGTAGAAGTGCGCACCGGCGAAGGGCGTCCCGATGACCGTGATCACCTCCTTCTTCGGGAGGACGACGAAGAGCGCCTGCTCCTGCTTGGTGGTGAACTCCATGGGCCCCATCCGGTGGACCGACTTCGTGCCCGCGAACGCGACTCCGTAGTCGAGCCAGCCGAGCTGGAACTTCTCCCATGCGCCCATGTGGCTCGGCTTGGAGCCGATGTCCTCCGTGCCGTCGCCCAGCCACGATCCCGAGGACATGAGCGTCCAGAAGCCGGTGCCGTTCTCGCCACCGGAGGTGTCGTAGAGGTCGGGCAGTCCGAGGTCGTGACCGTACTCGTGGGTGAACACGCCGACGCCGCCGTTCTCCGGCTGGATCGTGTACTTGCCGACCCAGATGTCGCTGTCGCCGATCCGGATCCCGCCGAGCTTGTTGAAGTCAGGGCCCGTGTCACCCATATCGCCGTAGAAGGCGTACCAGCTGTGGCTCCAGATGGCTGCGTCGCCGAGGACGCCGCCACCGGCCTCGTTGCCCTCGCCGGCGTGGACCGACTGGAAGGTGTCGATGTAGCCGTCGGGCTCGTCGAAGTTGCCGTTGCCGTTGTAGTCGTAGCGGTCCCAGACGTCGAAGGTCTTGAGGTACGCGTTGATCTCGGCCGGCGTCTTGCCGGCGGCGATCTGGGCGTCGTACCAGCCGTTGACGGCATCCTTGAGGAAGTACCAGACGGCGTTGCCGCCGAGCGGGCTCTGCACGTCGTCGTCGTACGTCGCGGCCGCGCCGGGCACCTGGACCCAGTCGGTGACGTCGCCGTGGACGGTGTAGCGGTTGGACGACTGCTCGATGTAGAAGTTGCGCATCGAGTTGGCGCCGCGCGAGTCGTCGAAGAGCATCTTCAGATACGACTGCCGGTCGAAGTCGGCCCGCCACAGCGTCGTGTTGTCCACCGTGCGGTCCGGTTCCGCGATCTGGTTGTGCGAGAGGTCGGCGAACTCGCCGAGCACCGTCCACAACGCGCCCTCGCCCTCGCGCTGCAGCTCGACGTACTGGCCCTTGGCCGCCTCGTACGCCCTGCCCTTCGCCTTGCCGTTGAGCCTGGCCTCCAGAGCCTTCTGCTTCAGCTCGAGCTGGCTGCTGGTGAGCGGATCCATCCGGTTGTCGTCTCGTCCCGGAGTCGACAGGTTGGCCCCATCGGCGCCCTGTGTCGCGCTCAGCCCACTCCCGCCGGCGGCACCCAGGCCCGTGGGGCTGGTGACGCCTGCGGCGTAGACCGGAGCAACGGCAGTGACGGCCAACACGACGCCGAGCGGGAACGCACGACGAACGAGTCGATTCATGGTCACGCCTCACTTCCGTAGGGCCGGCCCGACCCTCGGGTCGCGCCCGTGGGGTCCACGCTGGCACCACGACAGGCCGTGCGGCGGGAATCGGCTGGGGTGTGACCCATGCCACAGCGCGCGTGAACCTCCGCCCGAGAGCCGGCCCAGCGGCATACGGCCTCGACACTGCGACCGCATGGCTAGGGTGAGACCGTCGGCACCGATGTAAGGGGAAGGGCATGACGACTCCCGTGCGCCTCGACGCGGACTACCGCGCGGCAGCCTGGAGGCGGCTCGCCGGCAAGCAGTTCGACGTGCTCGTGATCGGCGGCGGCATCACCGGCGCCGGGGTCGCGCTCGACGCCGCGACCCGCGGCCTGGCCACCGCGCTGGTCGAGCAACGCGACTTCGCGTCGGGCACCTCGTCCAGGTCGTCCAAGCTCTTCCACGGCGGGCTGCGCTATCTCGAGCAGATGAACTTCGACCTCGTCCGGGAGGCGCTCAAGGAGCGGGACCTGACGCTCAAGACGATCGCCCCGCACCTCGTCCGTCCCGTCTCCTTCCTCTACCCGCTCACCGGCCGCGGCTGGGAACGGCCCTACGTCACCGCCGGCCTCACCCTCTACGACTCGATGGGTGGCAGCCGCGCGATGCCTCGGCACAAGCAGCTCACCCGCAGCGGCGCACTCAAGCTCGCCCCCGCGCTCAAGCGCGAGGCGCTGACCGGAGGCCTGCTCTACTACGACGCGCAGACCGACGACGCGCGGCACACCCTGACGACGGTGCGCACCGCGGCCGCCTACGGAGCCACCGTGGTCAGCTCCGCCCGGGTGACCGGCCTGCTCCGCGCCGGCGAGCGGGTCGTGGGCGCGGTCGTCGACGACGTCGAGACGGGCCACACCCACGAGGTGAACGCGTCGGTCGTCATCAACTGCACCGGGGTCTGGACCGACGACATCCAGGCGATGGCCGGCGGCCGCGGACACTTCCGCGTCCGGGCGTCCAAGGGAGTCCACATCGTCGTCGCCCGCGACCGGATCAACTCGGAGACCGGGCTGATCCTGCGCACCGACCGGTCGGTGCTCTTCGTCATCCCGTGGGGCACCCACTGGATCATCGGCACGACCGACACCGACTGGGATCTCGACCGCGCCCACCCGGCAGCGACCCGCGCCGACATCGACTACATCCTCGAGCACATCAACACCGTCCTCAAGGTGCCGCTCACGCACGACGACATCCAGGGCGTCTACGCCGGCCTGCGCCCGCTCCTCTCCGGGGACTCCGCCCTCACGACCCAGCTGTCCCGCGAGCACGCGGTGGCGCGACCCCAGCCCGGCCTCGTCTCCATCGCCGGCGGCAAGTACACGACCTACCGCCTCATGGCCGAGGACGCCGTCGATGCTGCTCGCGAGGACATCGGGGGCGACGTCAGCGACAGCGTCACCGAGTTCATCCCCCTGTCCGGCGCCGAGGGCTACGTCGCACTCGTCAACCAGGTCGACCGGCTCGCCCGCAAGCAGGAGCTCCCCGCCTGGCGCATCCGGCACCTGCTCCAACGCTACGGCTCCCTGGTCCACGAGCTCTTCGCCCTGGGTGAGGCCGACCGGAGCCTCTACCAGCCGCTCCAGGCAGCCGAGGAGTACCTCAAGGTCGAGATCGTCTACGCCGCCACCCATGAGGCGGCGCTCCACCTCGACGACGTCCTCACCCGGCGGACCCGCATCTCCATCGAGACACCGCACCGGGGCGTGGACAGTGCCCGGGCCGCCGCTGAGCTCGTCGCGCCGGTGCTCGGCTGGGACGTCGACCGGACCGAGGCCGAGGTCGCCGCCTATGTCGCCCGGGTCGAGGCGGAGCGCGAGTCGCAGCGCGAGCTGGTCGACTCCGAGGCCAACGCCGAGCGCCTCAGCGCACCCGACCCCCGCCGGATCCCGGTCAGCCGGGACTAGCCGGGGCAGCCATCGCAGACGCCAGCTTCACCGCGAGAGCCACCGTCACCGCGAGACCAACGGCACCGCGGACGGCTCCTACACTGACGTGATGAGGTCACGGCGCATCCTCGTCGCACTCGGCGTGGCCGTCGGCCTGCTCGTCGCCGGGTGCGGCTCGGATGGCCCCGACCCGGCTGCCCAGCGCACCGCTGAGACACCGGCGGGAGCTCCCTCCGGGGCGACACCGAGCGCGCCGGCCGGTGCCGCCCCCTCGTCTGGACACGGCACCGGGCAACCGCGCGCGACGACCTCGGCGCCGCCCCTGCGCGCCGGTGAGGAGCTCAGGCGCGTCGCCATGCCGGCCGGCTACCTCCCCAGGGCCCCCAACGGCGCGACCGACGACTACCGGTGCTTCCTCCTCGACCCGAAGGTCACCCGGGACAGCTTCGTCACGGGATACGACGTCGTGCCCGGCGACGTCTCCGTCGTCCACCACGTCATCCTTTACCGCGTCCCCGCCGACAAGGTGCGCCTCGCTCGGGCCCAGGACGCCCGCACTCCGGGCGACGGGTGGACCTGCTTCGGCGGGACGGGGATCGAGCAGCAGGGGGCCAGCCTCGACGACGCGCCGTGGGTGGGCGCCTGGGCGCCGGGCGGGACCGCTCGCCTGCTCGACGCCGACCTCGGCATCCCCGTGGAGAAGGGCTCGCGGATCGTCCTCCAGGTGCACTACAACCTGCTCCACGGCGCCAAGCCGGACCGCACCGCCGTCGACCTGCGCCTGTCCACCTCGTCCAGGCTGTCGCCCCTCGAGACGGTGCTCTACCCCGCGCCGGTCGAGCTTCCTTGCCGCGACGGCAGGTCCGGCCGGCTGTGTGACCGTGAGGCAGCCCTCTGGGACGTGGGCGCGCGCTTCGGCAGACGCGCGGCCGCGACCGTGGCGGGTCTCCAGCTGCTCTGCAACGGCTCGTTCGAGCCCGAGCCCGGACCGACCCAGTCGTGCACCCGCACCGTGGGCGAGGCAGCGACGGTCCGGTCTGCGGCCGGCCACATGCACCTGCTCGGCTCGAGCATCCGCATCGAGCTCAACGCGGGGACCGCCACGGCGAGGACGCTGCTCGACGTGGAGCAGTGGGACTTCGACGACCAGGCGGCGCGACGGGTCCGGCCGACGAAGGTGCGGCCCGGCGACCGGATCACCGTCACCTGCACCCACGACCAGGCGTGGCGCGACAGACTGCCTGCCCTGCAGGGAGTTCCGGATCGTTACGTGGTGTGGGGCGAGGGCACGACCGACGAGATGTGCCTCGGCATCCTGGGCGTGACCCGCTGATGGCACCGGCGGCGCAGTCGCCCACGTACGACGTCCTCGTCGTCGGGGGCGCCGGGGTTGACACCATCGTGCGGGTCGAGGCGTTGCCCGTCCCCCTCGCCGACTCCTACGGCGTGCCGCCCATCGAGACGTACGTCGGGCACACCGGACTCGGGGTTGCGCTCGGCTGCCACCGCCTCGGCCTGGGCACCCGCTTCGTCGACGTCATCGGGGACGACCATGAGGGTCGGCTGATCCGGGCGCGGGCCGACGAGGAAGGGCTCGTCTTCGGGCACACGACTCACCCCAGCGGTACCCGGCGGGCCGTCAATCTCGTTGACCCACAAGGGCGCCGGCTCTCCTTCTACGACAGTCGCCACCCCTACGAGCTCGTCCCTGACCCGGACCTCTGGCAAACGCCCCTCGCGGAGGCGCGGCACGTGCATGCCTCGATCATGCCGTGGACGATCCACGCACTCGCCGACGCGACGGCTGCCGGGCTGTCGACCTCGACCGACCTGCATGACTGGGACGGGGTGGCCGACCACCATCGGCCGTTCGCACACGGGGCGGACCTCGTCTTCCTGTCCGGGTCGCGCCTCGACGGTGCACGCTCGGCTCGCGAGGGGGCCGTCGTCTCGGACATCTTCGAGCGCGGACGGGCCCAGGTGGTCGTCGTCATGGACGGCGCCCGCGGGAGCAGGGTGATCCAGCGGGACGGGACCCGCTTCTCGGTGCCCGCGGTGGACCTGCCCGGGCGCGCGGTGGTCGACTCGAACGGTGCAGGCGACAGCTACGTCGCGGCCTTCCTGCACGCCTGGCTGGCTGGCCGCGGCGTGCTGACGGCTGCGTGGTCGGGCAGCGTGGGAGGTGCGTGGGCCTGCGGGACGGCCGGCACGCACACGAGCTTCATCGAGGCGGGCGAGCTGGAGGCCCAGCTCGCCCGGCTCGACCTGGCCTGAGCCCCGGGGTTGCGGCGCTCAGGCGCTGCTGCCGGCGATGTTGACCATCCAGTTGATGCCGAACCTGTCGGTGCACATGCCGAACTCGTCGCCCCACATCTGCTTCTCGAGCGGGACCGACACCTGACCTCCCTCGGCCAGCTTGGTCCAGTAGCCCCGCAGCTCGTCGGCGTCGTCACCGGTGACGCTGACGGCGATGTTGTCCCCGGGGTGGTGCTCCATGCCCTGCGGCGTGTCGGCGCCCATCAGGGTGAACCCGCTGTCGGTCTCGAGCCGCGCATGCATGATCTTGTCGGCATCCGGGGAGTCGGGCTGACCGTACTCGCCGAAGGTGTTGACCTCGAGGTTCCCTCCGAAGACGTCACGGTAGAACTCCATCGCCTCCCGGGCGTTGTCCTTGAAGGAGATGTAGGGGTTGAGTAGTGAAGCCATCTGATCCTGCTCCTGACGTTGCGGTGCTGATCTGGCGCGACCAGCCTAGGACGGCAGCACCGTCGCGGTCAGCCTCGTTTGCCCGACCGGAATGCGCCAAGTGGTGCGACGATGGCGCCGTGGCCGATGTCGACATCCCCGAAGTCACCGACTTCCTCGCCGAGCACGCGCCGTTCGCGGCCGTGCCGCGTGAGGAGCTGGACCGGCTCGGTCGCCGACTGACCGTGCGGTACGCCCGTCGCGGCACCCACCTGATGAGCGTCGGGAAGGGCAACGACGAGGTCTTCGTCGTCCGGTCCGGCGCGGTCCAGATCACCGACGAGAACGGCTCCCTCGTGGAACGAGGCGGGGAGGGCACCGGCTTCGGGACGACGGCGCTGGGCGGGAGTCCATCTCGCTTCGACGTCGTCGCGATCGAGGACTGCCTCCTCTTCGTCATGTCGTCCGAGGTCTTCAGGGAGCTCGCCGACCACCACCCAGCCGTCCGCGACTTCTTCTCGGAGCAGCGCGAGGCGCGACTCCGCCACGCCCTGGTGTCGCTGCCGCAGCAGGACCGGCACAGCGCAGTCCTCCAGACCCGCCTGCGCGACCTGCTGCGGCGCGACCCGATCACGACGACCGGGGGCGCGACGATCCGCGAGGCCGCGGAGCTGATGGCTCGCGAGCAGGTGTCCTCGCTCCTGGTCGTCGAGGGCGACCGGCTGACGGGCATCGTCACCGACCGGGACCTGCGCACGCGCGTCCTCGCGGCCGGCCTGGAGACGACCCAGCCGGTCAGCGCCATCATGACCCCGGACCCGGTCACGGCGTCGCCGGACGCGCTCGCGATGGAGCTCATCCTGGAGATGACCTCCCGCAACATCCACCACATGCCCGTCGTCGAGGGGCGCCGGCCACTCGGCATGCTGACGAGCACCGACCTGATGCGTCTCGAGCGCGCCAACCCGATCCACCTCGTCGGCGACGTCGCCAAGGCCAAGGACCTCGCCGCTCTGGTGCTCCTCAGCCAGCGGCTGCCCCGCATCGTCGACCAGCTCGTCCACGAGGACGCCACGGCGGACGGCATCGGACGCATCGTCACCGCGGTCGGCGATGCCATCGAGAAGCGGCTCATCACCCTGGCCGAGCAGGGGCTGGGACCACCTCCGGTCCCCTATGCGTGGATCGTCCTGGGGTCCCAGGCCCGGCTGGAGCAGGGGCCCGGGAGCGACCAGGACAACGCTCTCGTGCTCTCCGACGAGGTGGCGCCGGAACAGCTCGAGTGGTTCGAGTCCCTCGCGTCCTTCGTCGTCGAGGGTCTGGTCGCGTGCGGCTACCCGCGGTGCCCGGGCGGCATCATGGCGAGCAACCCCGAGTGGCGACAGCCGCTCCGCGACTGGAAGCGGATGTTCGCCCGGTGGATCAACGAGCCCACTCCGGAGGCGGTCCTCCGGTCGGCGATCTTCTTCGACCTCCGCCTGGTCCACGGCGAGCGCAGCCTGGTCAACGCGCTCCACGCCCACGTGGCCGCCCTGGCTCCCCGGAGTGGTCGCTTCCTGGCCCACCTGGCTCGCAACGCCGCCCACAACGAACCTCCCCTGGGGTTCTTCCGCGGCTTCGTCCTCGAGCGGAAGGGCGAGCACAAGGACAGGCTCGACCTCAAGCGTGGCGGGGTCCACGCGATCGTCGAGATCGCACGGGTCCAGTCCCTCTCCAAGGGACTTCCGCAGGTCAACACCCTCTCGCGGATCAGCGCGGCCGCCAACGCAGGCGCACTGGCCCCCGAGACCGCGGCGGACCTGCACGACGCCTTCGAGTTCATCCGCTACGTCCGCCTCCTCCACCAGGCCCGTCAGCTGCGTGAGGGCCAGGACTGCGACAGCTTCGTCTCCCCCGACGAGCTGAGCAGCTTCGAGAAGCGGCACCTTCGCGACGCCTTCCACATCGTCCGGTCGGCGCAGCAGACCGTCGTGCAGAGCTACCCCCTGGGTTTCGTCACGTGATCCGATCGCTCCTGGGCCCGGACCGGCGCCGGGCCCGGCTGGCCGGGCAGGCGCCCGCCGGACCCGTCCGTGACCTGCTGAGCACCCCTGAGCAGAGCCCGCGCACCGACGTCACCGAGCTCCGGCTGCTCGCCCTCGACCTCGAGACCACGGGACTCGACCCGCGCACGGACCAGATCCTCGCCGTGGGCTTCGTGCCGGTCGCCGGGCTGGCCATCGACCTCTCCGGGGCGGCCGGGGTGCTCTGCCGAGCCGACGCCGAGGTCGGCCAGAGCGCCGTCGTCCACGGCATCACCGACGACGACCTCGCGGGCGGCGTGGAGCTCGGCGACGTGGTGGAGCGCGTGGCCGCAGCGCTGACGGGACGGATCTTGCTGGCGCACCACGCCGGCATCGAGCGGGACTTCCTGTCCGCCGCCTGCCTGCGGACGCACGGGGTTCCGCTTCCGCTCGAAGCGGTCGACACGATGGAGCTGCAGGCGCGGCTCCTCGGGAGCCACACCGGCGCCGACCTGCCGCCGGGGGCGCTGCGTCTCAGCACCGCTCGCGCCCACCTCGGCCTGCCTCGCTACAGCGCCCACGAGGCGCTCACCGACGCCCTGGCCTGCGCCGAGCTCTACCTGGCGCAGGTCGCGCGGCTCAGCGGGGGCCGGCCGATGTCGCTGAAGGCCCTTCAGCGCTGACTGCCGCCCCGGCGTCGCCGTTGACCGGCGTCGCGGCTCGCCTCGGAACCCAAGGGGTGCTGGGGTCGCCCGTCGTCGGTCGGGCCGAGTCCGCCCTGGCACGACGGGCAGTAGAACATCGTCCGCTCGCGGGTCGGGGGACCGATGAGCGCCACCCGGACCGTCGACCCGCAGCGTCGACAGGGGCGTCCGCTCCGACCGTGCACGTAGGTCGTCTCCCCCTTGGCGCGGGACCCGGTCGAGGACTGGACGGCGTCCCGACGGCCCGTGTCGATGAGGTGCCGTGCCCGGTCCACCACCTGCTCCAGTGTCGGGCGGCCGAGGCCCGACGCAGTGGCCCAGGGGTGCAGGCGCAGGGCGAAGAGCGTCTCGGCCGTCCACAGGGTCCCCAGCCCGGCGAGGTTGCGCTGGTCGAGCAGCGCCTCCCCGATGGGAGCCGGCGCGGCCGCGAGGTTGTCGACCGCGCGGACCGGGTCCCAGTCGGCGCCGAGCAGGTCCGGGCCGAGGTGGCCGACGAGGTCGCGCTCGCGGCGCGTCTCGACGACGTCGAGCATGCCGAGCCGCAGACCGAGCGCCGTCCAGTCCGCCGCCGCCACGAGGGCGCGCAGGTCGGGCGAGCGTCGCCAGCCGGGCCTCAGACGGGCCGTCGGCTCGATCCGCCACTGTCCCTCCATCCGCAGGTGGGAGTGGAGCGTCAGCCCGCCGTCGACCCGATGGAGCAGATGCTTGCCCCGGCTGACCACCTCGAGGGTGCGGCGTCCGGTGAGGTCGATCGTCGCGAGCGTGGGCCAGCGCAGGTCCGCATCGACGATCTCACGTCCCGCGAGAGCCTCGTGGAGACGGCGGGCCGTGCGCCACACCGTGTCACCCTCCGGCACGACACGCTCCTTCCATCGCCTTCCACCCACTCCCTACCCGTCCACGGGCGGAACGGCGTGGGCGACCCGCGTCGCGGGGACCCGCGGTTCCATCATGTCCGGTGATCCGGCCCCCCGGGTCCGCTCGGGGTCGCAGCTCCGAGTCACCGGCGCAGGCGCAGTCCCCTCGGCGTCATGTGGAACCCGGCTCGGGACAGGGCCTCGACCAGGGGGTGGTCCGAGCCGAGCAGCGGCGCCCCGTCCGCCTTCTCGACGGTGAGCCGGCCGAGCGCCCCCTCTCGCACGGCCAGCGCCAGCGCATCTGCGGCAGCCTGGAGCACGTCCGGGTCGTCGGCCCAGCACAGCATCGTCCTGCCCCCACGCTCGACGTAGAGCACGAGGGCGCCGTCCACGAGCACGACGAGCGCGCCCGCCTTGCGGCCGGGCTGGTGCCCCTTGCGGGTCGGCAGGTCAGCGGGGTCGTCGGTCGGCCGGTCGGGCCAGGCCAACGCCGCACCGTAGGGGTTGGCGGGGTCGCTGGCCGCGAGCACGAGAGCCGTGGGCGCCGAGTCCGGCCGTATGCCGCTGGGCCGGCTCCCCGGGAGCCGTGAGAGTGAGCGCATCCGGTCCACCGCTCCCGTGGAGCCGAACTGTGAGGCGCCGAGCGACTCGACGAAGTATCCCCGCCTCACCCGGCCGGCCTCCTCCGCTGCGGAGAGCACCCGGTAGACCGCGGCGAACCCTCCCGGCACCTCCTCGGACCCGACCGAGCCGCGGGTCAGCACGCCGTAGCGATCGAGGAGCAGCTCGGCGCTCGTCAGCGCGCGCACCGTCGGGTCGGTCTCGGCGGGGGGCAGGAGTGTCCAGCGGCCCACTCCGGTCGGCGGCGCGATGCGGTCCTGGGGGACGCCTGCCAAGGGGCCGCGGAGTGAGCCGAGCCGGCCGAGCGACCCCCGTCGCCCCGCGTAGCGGGCGGTCCGGGGGGCCGTCGTCGTGCGTCGGTGGGCGGTGCGGCCCCCCGAGAGCAGGGCTCGCAGCGGCGCGATCGTGTCGTTGGTGACCCGTCCGGCCCAGAGCAGCGACCACAGCGCGTCGAGGACCTCCGCGTCTCGCAGGTCGGCCCCCGCGGCCCGGACCCGCTCGGTCAGGGCGTGGAAGAACCAGGCGCCCCCGCCCGCCAGGGCCTCGAGCACCGCATCCTCGGCGTCGGTCAGGTCGGTCAGCGTGGGTGGGGCCAGGGTGAGCTGCGCGGTGTCGGCCAGATGCAGGCTGACCCAGCCGTCGTCGCCGGGCAGCGAGCCGTGGCCCCTCCAGATGACCTCTCCGGAGCTCATCACCTCGTCGAGCAGCGCCGGACGGTAATCGGCGACGCGCGCCGGCAGGACGAGGGTCTCGAGGGCGCTCGCGGGGAGGACGGCGCCGGTCAGCTGCTCGACCGCGCGGAGCAGTCCCTCGTGCCCGCGCTGGCCGCTGCCGATGCCCTGCCACTGCGGGAGGAACCGCGCCAGGTCGACCTGGGACACCGGCTCGACCTCGTGCCGCAGGGCCGCGAGGGACCGGCGCCGCAGGAGCCGGAGCACCTCGGCGTCGCAGAACTCGGCGCCGTGGCCGCCGCCGCTCTCGGTCGGAAGCAGCTCTCCCTCGACGACCCTGCCGGCGGACACGAGACGGCGCAGGGCGTCATGGACGACGGCGGGCCCGAGGCCCCACCACTCGGCGACCGTGTGGACGGTGAAGGGACCGTGCGTGCGCGCGAAACGCGCCACCAGGTCACCGAGCGGGTCCGGGACCGGCTCGAGGAAGGCTCCGGGAACACCGACCGGCAGAGCCGTGCCCAGCGCGTCGCGCAGGCGACCGGCGTCCTCGACAGCGGCCCAGCGGTCCTGGCCGGCGACGCGCACGGCGATGACCCGGCGAGCCTCCTCCAGCGAGCGCAGGGCGGCCACCACCGCCTCCGGGGGGAAGCCGTCGGCGCAGCGCGCGACGATGTCACCCATCGGGAGCGGCCCGAGGACGCGGACGAGGTCGGCGAGGTCCTCGGCGTCCCGGGCGGAGCGTTCGGGGGTGAGCCGTTGCAGCTCGGCCTCGGTCCGCGCGACGGCCGAGGGGTCGAGCAGGTCACGCAGCGCGAGGGCGTCGCCCTGCCCGAGCAGCTCGGAGAGCAGCGACGGGTCGAGTGCGAGCGCGGCGGCTCGTCGCTCGGCGAGCGGTGAGTCACCTTCGTAGAGGTACTGCGCGACGTAGCCGAAGGCAAGCGACTTGGCGAACGGGCTCGGTTGCCCCGACTCGACGTCGACCACGGTCACGGCGCGGGACCGGATGTCGGTCATCAGCTCGACCAGGCCGGGCACGTCGAAGACGTCCTGGACGCACTCCCGGACCGTCTCGAGGACGATGGGGAAGGTTGGGTACTGGCTCGCCACCTGGAGCAGCTGGGCCGCTCGCTGGCGCTGCTGCCAGAGCGGTTGGCGCCGGTCGGGCCGGCGCCGTGGCAGGAGCAGCGCCCGGGCCGCGCACTCGCGGAAGCGGGCCGCGAAGAGGGCCGACCCGCCGAGCTCCTGGGTCACGAGCTCCGCGACGTCGTCAGGCTCGAGGGTGACGAGCTCCATCAGCTGGCGGCCGATCTCGCTGCTCGTCGCGGCCGGCCCGGACGCGCCGTCCCCGTCGTCGAACTCGAGGTCGGGGAGCCGGAAGACGATCCCGTCGTCGCCGTGCATGGCCTGCACGTCGATGCCGAACCGCTCCCGCATCCGCGCGGCGACGCAAAGGGCCCACGGGGCGTGCACCTGGCCGCCGAAGGGCGAGAGGACGGCCACCCGCCAGTCGCCGATCTCGTCGCGGAACCGCTCGACGACGATCGTCCGGTCGTCAGGCACGTGGCGAGTGGCCTCGCGCTGCTCGGCGAGGTAGGCGAGCAGGTTGTCGGCGGCCCACTCGTCGAGCCCCGCCTCGACGACCCTGGCCCGCGCCTTGGCCGGCGACAGCCCGACGACCTCGCGGACGAAGGCGCCCACGGCCCGGCCGAGCTCGGCCGGTCGACCCTGCTGGTCGCCCTTCCAGAACGGCAGGCGCCCGGCCTGGCCCGGCGCGGGCGTCACCAGGACGCGGTCGTGGGTGATGTCCTCGATCCGCCATGACGACGTGCCGAGGGTGAAGACGTCGCCGACGCGGGACTCGTAGACCATCTCCTCGTCGAGCTCGCCGACGCGCCGCCCCGGGCCCTCGCCCGACGCGAGGAAGACCGCGTAGAGACCGCGGTCGGGGATGGTGCCGCCGCTCGTCACGGCCAGGCGCTGGGCGCCGCGCCGCCCGGTGAGCGTGTCGGTCACCCGGTCCCAGACGATCCGGGGCCGCAGCTCGGCGAACTCGTCGCTCGGGTACTTGCCCGCGAGCATGTCGAGCGTCGCCTCGAGCACCGTCCGCGGCAGCCCGGCGAAGCTCGCGGCGCGGCGCACCAGCGCCTCGAGCTCGTCGACCGTCCACTCGTCCATGGCGCACATCGCGACGACCTGCTGGGCGAGGACGTCGACGGGGTTGGCCGGCACGCGCAGGCTCTCGATCGCCCCGGCCCGCATCCGCTCGACGACGACGGCCGTCTGCACGAGGTCACCACGGAACTTCGGGAAGAGCACCCCCCGGCTCACCGCCCCCACCTGGTGGCCGGCGCGCCCGACCCGCTGGAGCCCGCTGGCGACGCTGGGCGGGCTCTCGACCTGGACGACGAGGTCGACCGCGCCCATGTCGATCCCGAGCTCGAGGCTGCTCGTGGCCACAACCGCGGGCAACCGGCCCGCCTTGAGGTCCTCCTCGATCGCGGCGCGGTGCTCCTTGCTCACCGAGCCGTGGTGGGCCCGGGCGAGGACCGCAGGGGCGCCCCGGCTGGCTCCGGACTGCGCCATCACCTGCGCGGGTGGTCGCGAGGAGGCCGTATGCCGCTCAGCCGGCGCCGTGCCCACCTCGCCTTCGGTGGGAGCGGGCTCAGCGGCATCCGCCTCCGTCTGTCGTTCCTCCCAGATCTCGTTGAGCCGGGCGGTGAGCCGCTCGGCGAGCCGACGCGAGTTGGCGAAGACCAACGTCGACCGGTGCTCGGAAATGAGGTCGGCGATCCGCTCCTCCACGTGGGGCCAGATGGAGGCACGCGGGCCGTTGCCCGCCGCTGGACCAGACAGGTCCCGCACCCCGGGGGACAGCTCGACCGGCGCACCTGCGAGCTCGGCGAGGTCGGGCACCGGCACGACGACGTCGAGGTCCCACTCCTTGGTGGACGGGGGCTGGACGATCTCGACCGGACGGCCGCCGGCGAGGTAGCGGGCGACCTCCTCGACCGGCCGGACGGTCGCCGAGAGGCCGACCCGCTGGACCGGCCGCTCGAGCAGCGCGTCGAGTCGCTCCAGGGAGAGGGCGAGGTGCGCCCCTCGCTTCGTCCCCGCGACGGCGTGGACCTCGTCGACGATGACCGTCTCGACGCCGCGGAGCGCCTCGCGCACCGACGAGGTCAGCATGAGGAAGAGCGACTCCGGTGTCGTGATGAGGATGTCGGTCGGTGTGCGAGCGAAGGCCCTGCGCTCATTGGCCGGCGTGTCGCCGGAGCGCACCGACACCCCGATCTGCGGGACCGGCAGGCCGAGCCGCGTCGCCGCGTGTCCGATGCCGACGAGCGGGGCCCGGAGGTTGCGCTCGACGTCCACGGCGAGCGCCTTCATCGGGGAGACGTAGAGACCGCGGCACCGGGCGAGCCGGTCCTCGGGCACGGGCTCGCGCGCCATCCGGTCGATGGCCCAGAGGAAGGCGGACAGCGTCTTGCCCGAGCCGGTGGGTGCGACGACGACGCAGTGGTGGCCCGAGGAGATCGCATCCCAGGCCCCCGACTGGGCGGTGGTGGGCGCGCGGAAGCTGCTCCGGAACCACGCCGCGGTCGCCGGAGAGAAGCGGTCGAGCACGCCGTCGCTCGCCTCGTCCTCTGTCGCCATCGAGCCCAGCCTGCCACCACGCGGTGACACCGAGCGGTCCGACCGCCTGACCCAGCCGAACAGCCCCGTGCCGATCCTGGCTCGGTACCGTGAAACACATGCCCATCAAGCTCGAGAACGTCGGGATCGCCGTGCGCGACCTGGAAGCGACGATCGCCTTCTTCACCGACCTCGGACTGACCGTTCTCGGCCGTGACACGGTCAGTGGAGAGTGGACCGACACCGCGGTCGGCCTCGACGGCAACCACGCCAAGATCGCCATGCTCCAGACGCCGGACGGCAACGGTCGCCTCGAGCTCTTCGAGTACCTCCACCCGGACGCGATCGAGACGGAGCCCACCCGACCGAACGAGATCGGCATGCACCGCGTCGCCTTCTCGGTCGACGACATCGAGGAGGCCCTCGAGATCGCCGCGAGGCACGGCTGTCACCCCCTGCGCGGCGTGGCGACCTACCAGGACGTCTACAAGCTGACGTATGTCCGCGGCCCCAGCGGCATCATCGTCATGTTCGCGGAGGAGCTCCGGAACGACGCGCGCGACTGACCCCCTCCGCTGCCCCTCGGCCGGGGGGGGTCCCTGGTGTGTCGATCCGTCTTGTCCGGGTACGGCCTCCGGAGGAGAGTGGACCGTGGGCGACGTGCCGGATGGCGGCTGACGCCCTTGGGTGTCATCGCCAGCACGCGCTGACGCGCCGCCTCCACCACCACCACAGCCCGTGAGGGATGAAGGAGGAACCATGACGACCGCCCGAGAGATCATGAACCCGGGAGCCACCTGCATCAACGAGGACCAGAGCCTGCTCGAGGCCGCGCGCATGATGCGCGACATGGGAGTCGGCTCACTTCCGATCTGCGGCAACGACAAGAAGCTGCACGGCATCATCACCGACCGCGACATCGTCGTGAAGTGCCTCGCCGAGGGCAAGGACGTCGCGACCTGCACCGCCGGGGAGCTCGCCCAGGGCGAGGTCACCTGGGTCGACGCCATGACCGACGTCCGCGAGGTCGTCGACGTCATGGGCCGCGACCAGATCAAGCGGCTGCCCGTGATCGAGAACCACCAGCTCGTCGGCATGATCAGCGAAGCCGATCTCGCCCGGCACCTGGACGAGCACCAGCTGAGCGAGTTCGTGGAGAAGGTCTTCGCCCGGAGCTGACCGTCACCCGCCCTCCCAGCCCGGTCGGGGTCGCTGCGGAGGGAGTATGCCGCTGGGCCGGGTCCTGGCCACCCGCTGAGTGAGGGCGGGGCTGGGACCCGGCCCAGCGGCATACGACGTGAGGTGGCGCTCAGACGGCGCTGGTGGCGGCTTCCCGCGCGGAGTGCGGGAGGAACATGTCCGCCTCCTCGTCCGGGGTGAGCGCGGTCGGCCCGTACAGCCAGTCGACATAGCTGTAGTCGTCCACGGAGCGCTCGCGGAGGATCTCGTTGCGCCACTCCCGGGCGGCGCCGTCGACGTGCCAGAGCTCGCCCCACGCACGAGCGGTGGTGAGCACGCGCCGGCAGTGCTCGGGGCGCACGGCGTTGTAGGCAGAGAGCACGCCGTCCCAGTCGAGCTCGGCGACCGAGCGACCAGCGGCGAGCTGGCGGCCGACGTGCTCGGAGAGCACCCACGCGTCCTCGATCGCCATGACCGCGCCCTGGGCGAGGTACTGCAGCGGCGGGTGCGCGGCGTCGCCGAGGAGGGCGACGCGACCGGTGACCCAGTTCATGATCGGGTCGCGGTCGAACATCCGCCACCACCGGTCCCGCCACATGAGCGGCAGTCCCCGGGTGACCTGCTCGCACGACCCCTCGAACGCGCCGTCGAGCTCGTCGGGGGTGCCCCAGTCATCCTCGCCGGCCTTCGCCTTGGGTGACTCGAACACCGCGACCTGGTTGAACATCTCCCCGCCGCGCAGCGCGTACTGGACGAAGTGGCGCTGCGGTCCGACGTAGACGACGACGTCGTCGAGGGACACGTCGTGGCCGGCCACCTGATCGACCGGCACGGCGCCCCGGTAGGCGACGTAGGACGAGCTCACCGGCTCGTCGTCGGAGATGAGCGGCCGGGCGACGGAGTGCAGGCCGTCCGCGGCGATCACGACGGGCGCCTCCTCCCGGCCCTCCGCGTGGAGGACCGCAGCGCCGTGCTCGGTCTGCTCGTAGCCGGAGACGGCCACGTTGTTGACGAGGTCCACGCCCGCGTTGCGGGCGGCGCGGAGCAGGGTGCCGTGGAGGTCGCTCCGGTGGATGACCATGTAGGGGTAGCCGTAGCGCGCCTCGGTGTCGGCCAGGTCGAGGCGGCTCAGCTCCGACCCGTCCACGGCGTCCTTCATGACGATGTTCCTGGGCAGGACGCCGAGGGACTTCACCTCGTCGAGCAGGCCCCACTGGTCGAGGATGCGGGTGCAGTTCGGGGCGATCTGCAGGCCGGCGCCGACCTCGCCGAACTCGGGTGCACGCTCGAGGACTCGGACCCGCAGGCCCTTCCGGGTCAGGGCGACGGCGGCCGCGAGGCCCCCGATCCCGCCGCCGACCACGATGACGTCGACGGCGGAGGTGGCCTTGCTCAGGGCGTTGAGGGTCATGTCACATCTCCTTCGATGTTCGGTGCGAGCCGGCTCAGAGCCAGCGGGGAAGGTCGGGCAGGTGGCCCTCGGCGCCGTCGGCGACGAGACCGGTGGCCGGCCGGCCGGTGAGGTAGGCGGCGAGGTCGCCGAGCGGGCCACGGACCGTCGTCGGCTCACCCGCTCCGGAGACGTCCCAGCGGCGCTCGTCGTCGGTCGGGGCGAGGTGCAGCGCCGGGCCGTCGGCCGACGCGGACCGCTTGGCGACGATGTCGTCGATCAGCTCCGCGTGGAACTCGGCCGGCAGGTCGGCGTAACCCACGGAGCCGCCGAGGTCGACGGCGTGGACCATCACCTCGCGGGCCCGCATCCACGGGATCTCGGTGGCCGGGACGAGACGCCCCTGCGCGGTGCGGACCTCGCGCTGCCACTGCTGCTCGGAGAGCCCGGCGAGACCGGCCTCGAGGTCGGCGGCCGAGCTGTTGACCCACTCGCGCAGCTCGGCGGCGGGACGGGTCGCACCCGCCTCGATGTCGGCGTTGCGCTGGTCCGGCGAGGAGTACATCGGTGTCTCGTGACCCGTCCTGGCCCAGGTCACGAGGTTGCCCAGGGCCTCGGCGTTCGCCGCGACGTGGGCGACGACGTGCGTGCCGGTCCACCCCGGCAGGGAGGTGGGTCCGGCGAGCTGCTCGTCCGTGACGCTGTCGAGCGCCGACCGGAAGAGCGCCGTTCCCTGCGCCATGAGCTCGCGCGACAGCGCCGGCCGGGGTGCCATCAGCGGGAGCCGCCCGGCCCGTCGGCGACGACGACGTTCTCGCAGCGACCGAGCCCCTCGATCTCGGTGACCAGCTTCTGGCCGGCCTGCAGGTAGCGCGCCGGCTTCCGAGCGTGGCCCACGCCTCCGGGCGTGCCCGTCGCGATGACGTCGCCCGGGCGGAGGGTGATCATCGTGGACACGTACTCGACGAGGGCGACGGGGTCGAAGAGCAGGTCGGACGTGTTGTCCTCCTGCATGACCTCTCCGTCGACCTCGCTGCGGATGGCGAGCGCCGGCCGGACGCCACCGGGCAGCTCGTCAGGAGTGACGAGCCACGGTCCGAGCGGCGTGGTGGACTCCCAGTTCTTGCCCTGGAGCCACTCACGGGTGCGGAACTGCCAGTCGCGGCAGGTCACGTCGTTGAGGACGGCGAAGCCGGCGATCGCGGCCTCGGCCTGCTCCGTCGTGGCGCGGCGCACCTCGGCCCCGATGACGACGGCGAGCTCGGCCTCCCAGTCGAGCTCCTCGGTCTCGGCCGGCCGCTTGATGTCGTCGTCGGCACCGATGAGGGTGTCGGCGTACTTGCTGAACAGCGTGGGGTGCTCGGGAAGGTCGCGCCCCATCTCGAGGATGTGGTTGCGGTAGTTGAGACCGACGCAGATGATCTTGCCCGGGTGGGTGACGAGTGAGGCGTATGCCGCTGAGCCGGCTTCCAGCGCCTGCCCGGTCTCGCCCTGGCTGGCGTTGGTCGCGAGGTCGCGCCAGTCGGGCTGGGCGAGCAGGGCCCCCACGTCGGGGAAGCCCAGGGCGACGGTGGTCGCCCCGTCAACGCGGACGGCCTGGGTGCCGCCGTCGGCGGTGCGGATGGTGGCGAGCTTCATGGGTTCGTGTTCCTTCGTTCTGGTCGGGCTGGCGGGGCGGGCGGCGCTCAGGCGTCGACGACGGTGCGGGCGAGGTTGAGCTTCTCGAAGATGGGGGCGTCGCTGAACCGGAAGAGGTCCAGGGCGCCGGAGTCCGAGTCGGAGGCCGAGGCCTCGGACCGGATCGACAACGGCTGCCACGAGGGGACGACGAAGAGGTCGCCGCGCGTGACCGACCAGGTGACGTCACCGACGGTGATGGTGCCGGAGCCGTCGAAGACCTGGTAGACCGACGAGCCGGTCTCCCGGCGTGGCGCGGTGTCGACCCCTGCAGCGACCCGGTGGAACTCGGCGCGGATCGTCGGCAGCACGTCGAGCCCGTTGGTGGGGTTGGTGAAGCGGATCGCGGCGTGGCCGTGCTCCACCGTCGCCCCGTGCCGCTCGGCCTCGAGCTCGAGCTGGTCGGCGAGCGCCCGGTCGGTGTGCTCCCAGCGGTAGCAGAGCAGCGGGCTGCCCTGGGTCGAGCCGAGCTGCGACACCGGAGCGATCCCCGGGTGCCCCCAGAGGCGCTGGGACCGCGAGCGCTCCGGCGTGATGCGTTCGGCGTCGGAGATGACGTCCCGGCCGAACTCGAAGAACTGGCCCTCGACCTCGTACTGGAAGGGGATGTCGAGACCGTCGATCCACGCCATCGGCTGGTCGGCGGCGTTGTGGTGGGCGTGCCAGTTCCAGCCCGCCTGCGGAAGGAAGTCGCCGCGGCTCATCGGGACCGGGTCCTGGCCGACGACGGTCCACACGCCCTCTCCCTCGACGACGAAGCGGAAGGCGTTCTGGGTGTGCCGGTGCTCCGGGGCGTCCTCACCGGGCATGAGGTACTGGATCGCCGCCCACAGGGTGGGGCTCGCATACGGCTTGCCGCCGAGGGCGGGGTTCGCCAGGGCGATGGCCCGGCGCTCGCCGCCTCGGCCGACCGGCACGAGGTCGCCGGCCCGACCGGCCAGCTCGAGCAGGGTGGCCCACTCCCACCGGTGCGGCTGCGCCTTGGACCTGGGGTTCGGTGGCATGAGGTCGCCGATCTCGGTCCAGAGCGGGACGAGCAGCTCCTTCTCGAAGCCGCGGTAGAGGTCCTCGAGCTCCGGGGTCACCGTCGGCTGGTCGGGCGCGTCGACGGCCTTGATGCTGACCGGCGTCGCCATGGAGGTCGCGATCGGGGCGGTGGCTTCCGTTGTCATGGCAGTCCCTTTCAGTGGACGAGGAGCTGGTCGCGGACGTCAGCGGGCTGAGCGGCCGGACGAGTGGCGAGCAAGGTGGTGAGCAGGAGCACGGCCGCGACGCCGGCCGCGATCGAGAAGGCGAGGAAGTTGCTCCCGACGCCGAGGCCGGCCGCGAGCAGCCAGCCGCCGACCTGCGGTGCGAGGACGGCGCCGATCCGGCCGACGCCGAGGGCGAAGCCGAGCGACGTGCCGCGCAGCCGAGACGGGTAGTGCGTCGCCACCGCCGCGATGATGAGGCACTGGGTGCCGTGCGTGCCGACGCCGGCGAGGATGAGCGCGCCGTAGATCGGCAGGAGGTCGGTCGGGTAGGTGAGCAGGAAGGCGAGACCGAGTGCGGCGGCCGCCGCGGCGAAGATCGCGCTGCGGAGGGGCCCGAAGCGCACTCCGGCCCAGGCGGTGACGACGGATCCGAGCACGGCGCCGAGGTTGAGAGCGAGCAGGAAGTGCAGGGGCTGGCCCATCTCGAAGCGGGCGTCGGATCCCATCAGCTTCGGCAGCCACGTGCCGAGGCCGTACCAGGCGAAGAGGGTCGCGACGGTGGCGGCGGCGAACAGGACGGTCGGCCGGCGCCACTGGCCGCTGAGGATGGTCCGGAAACCCGGGGCGTGCTCGTCTCCCGTGTGCTCCGACGCGTCGTGGACCAGGGAGTAGCGGGCCTCCACTGCGAGCGCCTCCTCCCTCCGGCCGTGGGCGCGCAGCCACGTCGGAGACTCCGGCAGGAGGACGAAGCAGAGCGGCAGCAGGACGACGACGGCGAGGAACGCCACGGCGTACATCGAGCGCCAGCCGAACTCCGGGAGGAGCCACAGGCCGACGAGGGCGGCGGCCGACCCACCGATGGGCACCCCGGACATCATGATCGTCGGCACGGCAGAGCGGTGCTTGCGTGAGACGAACTCGGCCGTCAGCGCGTTGGCCGAGGGGACGAGCCCACCGAGCCCGAGTCCCGCGATGAAGCGGAAGAGGCCGAAGGTCTCAGGCGTCGTCGCGATGGCACAGAGCGCCGTGAAGAGGGAGAACCACAGCGTGCACCAGAGGATGGTGCGCCGCCGCCCGAGCCGGTCGGCGAGGTAGCCGGCACCGAGGGCCCCGACGAGCATCCCGGCGAAGGCGAGGCTGCCGACGAAGCCCGCGGTCGCGGGGGTCAGCTTCCAGCCCGGCTCCTCGAGCAGGGCCGGAATGGTCGTGCCGTAGACGATGAGGTCGTAGCCGTCGAACACGACGATGAGCCAGCAGAGCAGCGTGACGAGCCACGCCGGACGGGTCCGAAGCGTGGAAGCGAGATTTGCAGGATTGAGGGGCGTCGTTGCCATGAGGAGAGATCCTCCGTTAAGTTCGCCATGGGAGAACAGAGGATTCTGCTATGAAGAACAAACCGCATTATGCGCTCCAGAGTGTGGACCACGCGCTCCAGCTCGCCGTCATCCTTCAGGTGGAAGGACCTCAGACGGTCACCGAGGTCGCGCGGCGCCTCGACGTGGCCCGGTCGACCGCGCACCGGCTCCTGTCGATGCTCGTCTACCGCGACTTCGCCCGCCAGGGCCCGGACCGCCGCTACTACCCGGGCCCGGTGATCTCACTCGAGGCCGGCGGCAGCGACCACACCGCCGTGCTCCGCGAGGTCTCGATGCCCCATCTCCAGGTCCTCGTCGATCGGGTCGGAGAGACGGCCAACGTCCTGGTGCTCGCCGGCGACTACGTCCGCTTCATCGCCTCCGTCGAGTCGCCGCAGGCGTTCCGGGTCGGCAGCCGCGAAGGCATGGTCTTTCCCGCGCACCTGACATCGGGCGGCAAGCCGATGCTCGCCGACCTCCCAGCGGACGCGCGAGCCGAGCTCTACGCACCCGAGCGCTGGGAGGGACGGGAGGACGAGCGCCCGGACGTGGACGCGCTCGAGCGGGAGCTCGAGGTCGTCCGGCGCCGCGGCTTCGCGATCAACCGAGACCGGACCGAGACGGGAGTCACCGCCATCGGCCGGGGCCTTCGGGTCGGCGAGCAGACCAGTGCCGCCGTCACCGTCTCGATGCCCACCGTCCGCTTCCAGGAGGACCGCCTCGTCGACGTGGTGAGTGCCCTCGCCCTCGCGACCCGCGACATCGAGCACGACCTCGAGGCGCGCCTCCACGGCGAGCGATGGTGGGGCTGAGAGCGCTGAGGTTCCGGGGTAGGAGAGGTGCATGACGACTTCCGACGAACTGACGGGCCCGGCCGAGCGGGTCGCCGAGGCCATCGCGCGAGCGGCGACCCGCGAGGGACGCACCGTGGCCCTGGCGGAGTCGCTCACCGGCGGCAAGATCTCGTGCCATCTGGGGGCTGCCTCCGACTCGAGCGACTGGTTCCGCGGGTGTCTCGTGGCCTACTCGAGCGCCGTGAAGCGTGCCGTCCTCGGAGTGCCGGAGGGGCCGGTCGTCAGCGCAGCCGCCGCGGCTGCCATGGCCGCAGGGGTGGCGGAGCTGCTCGGGGCGGACACGGCCGTGGCCGTCACCGGGGTCGGGGGACCGGACTCGCAGGACGGAGAGCCGCCCGGCACCGTCTGGTTCGGCATCAGCACACCCGATGGGGTCAGCACGGAGCTGCGTCGCTGGGACGGTGAGCCCGAGGACGTCCTGGAGCAGACGACCTTGCATGCCCTGACCCTGCTGGAGCGCGCCCTCGCGGTTCGCGCCGCCCCGGGCTGAGCGGCATACTCACTGAGTGAAGAACCTCAGCGAGCGGATCCCAGCCGACCCGGATCCGGACAGCCTCTACGAGGTCTTCACGGAGTGGACGAGCGAGCGGGACCTGACGCTCTACCCGCACCAGGACGAGGCGTTCCTCGAGGTGCTGAGCGGCAGCAACCTCATCCTGTCCACCCCGACCGGCTCCGGTAAGTCACTCGTCGCGACGGCCGCGCACTTCACCGCGCTCGCCGAGGACCGCGTCTCCTTCTACACGGCGCCGATCAAGGCCCTCGTGTCGGAGAAGTTCTTCGCCCTGTGCGAGCAGTTCGGCGCGGACAACGTCGGCATGATCACCGGCGACGCCTCCGTCAACGCGGACGCCCCGATCATCTGCTGCACGGCCGAGATCCTCGCCAACATCGCACTCCGGGAGGGGACGGCCGCAGACATCGGGCTCGTCGTCATGGACGAGTTCCACTTCTACTCGGAGCCGGACCGGGGCTGGGCGTGGCAGGTGCCGATCCTCGAGCTCCCGCAGGCCCAGTTCATCCTCATGTCCGCGACCCTGGGCGACGTGACGATGTTCCGCGACGACCTGACCCGCCGCACCGGACGGTCGACGGCGGTCATCGCCGGGACCGAGCGGCCGGTGCCCCTCGAGTTCTCCTATGCCGAGACTCCCCTGCACGAGACGATCGAGGAGCTCCTCGAGGCGGGGCGGGCGCCGATCTACGTCGTCCACTTCACCCAGGCCGCTGCACTGGAGCGCGCCCAGAGCCTCGTCGCCGTCAAGATCACGTCACGGGAGGAGCGCGACGCCATCGCCGAGCGGATCGGCGGGTTCCGGTTCGGTGCCGGGTTCGGCCGGACGCTGTCGCGGCTCGTCCGCCACGGCATCGGCGTCCACCACGCCGGGATGCTGCCGAAGTACCGCCGGCTCGTCGAGCAGCTCGCCCAGGACGGGCTGCTCAAGGTCATCTGCGGCACCGACACGCTCGGCGTCGGGATCAACGTGCCCATCCGGACGGTCCTCCTCACGGGGCTGACGAAGTTCGACGGCACGAAGCAGCGGATGCTCAAGGCGCGCGAGTTCCACCAGATCGTCGGACGGGCGGGCCGCGCCGGCTTCGATGCCCGCGGCTGGGTCGTGGCGCAGGCGCCCGAGCACGTCATCGAGAACCTCCGTGCGGTCGAGAAGGCCGGTGACGACCCGAAGAAGCAGCGCAAGATCCAGCGCAAGAAGGCGCCCGAGGGCTTCATCAGCTGGTCTCGTGACACCTTCGAGCGGCTCATCGCGGCCGACCCCGAGCCGCTGCAGCCCCGACTCCGCATGTCGCACGCTCTGCTCATCAACCTTCTTGCACGCCAAGGCAACCCGGTGGCACATGCGGTGCGGCTGATTCGCGAGAGCCACCACGAGGACAAGGACCAGCGCCGTCTCGGTCGTCACGCGCTCGTGCTCGCCCGGGAGCTGCTCACCTCCGGCGTGGTCGAGCGGCTGCCGGCCGCGGACCCGTCGGGGCGCCGCCACGCGCTGACGATCGACCTGCAGAGGGACTTCGCGCTCAACCAGCCCCTGGCCCCGTTCGCCCTCGCCGTCATGGACACCCTGGACCCGGAGTCCGAGACGTACGCCCGCGACATCGTCTCGGTCATCGAGGCGATCCTCGAGGACCCACGGCAGGTGCTCTGGGCCCAGGAGTACCGGGCGCGCGGTGAGGCCGTGGCGGCGATGAAGCTCGACGGCGTCGACTACGAGGAGCGGATGGAGCGGCTCGAGGAGGTCACCTGGCCCAAGCCCCTCGCCGATCTCCTCGAGGTCACGTTGGCGGCCTACCGGCAGACCCATCCCTGGCTCTCCCCCGACGCCCTGTCGCCGAAGTCGGTGGTCCGCGAGATGTACGAGCGGGGCATGACGTTCAACGAGTTCGTCTCCGCCTACACCCTGGCGCGCTCCGAAGGCCTCGTCCTGCGCTACCTCACCGACGCGTACCGCACGCTGCGGCACACCGTGCCCGAGACGAACCGCACCGAGGAGCTCGAGGACATCATCGAGTGGCTCGGCGAGCTGGTGCGCCAGACCGACTCCAGCCTCCTCGACGAGTGGGAGGACCTCGTCAACCCGGCGCAGGTCCTCACCCGGGAGACCGAGGTCGCCCCACCCACCCGACCGATCACGGCGAACGAGCGCGCCTTCACCGTCATCATCCGCAACGCGATGTTCCACCGCGTGGAGCTCGCCGCGCGCGACCAGTGGGAGGCACTCGGCCAGCTCGAGGCCCGGGTCGCCGAGCTCACCGACCCGCCGCAGAAGGTGGTGATGGACGCGGAGGCGTGGAACGACGCGCTCGGCGCCTACTACGACGAGCACGACGCGATCGCGACCGACCAGCAGGCTCGCTCCCCCGCCCTCCTCCAGATCGAGAAGCTGCCCCACACGTGGCGGCTGCGTCAGGTCGTCATCGACCCGCAGGACCACCGCGACTGGGCCATCACGGCCGAGGTCGACCTCATAGCGAGCGACGACGTGGGCGCCGCCGTGCTCACCGTCACGGGGTTCGAGCGCCTCGGCGGCTGACCGAGCGGTCAGCCCTCTTGTCAGACCTTCTGCTGATCAGGTACCTTGCCAGACATGGTACCCGGCCAGGACGTCATCCTCACCAACCTCCGACGAGGGGCGCTGGAGTACTGCGTGCTGGCCATGCTGGGCCACGGCCCGCTCTACGGCCTGGACATCGCCCGCCGGCTGACGGCCGACTCCGTCCTGCTGGCCAGCGAGGGCACGCTCTACCCCCTCCTCGCCCGACTCCGTCGAGCCGGCCTCGTCGAGACGACGTGGCAGGAGTCGCCCAGCGGGCCCCCGCGCCGCTACTACGCCATGACCGACCAGGGGAGGCTGGCCGTGGAGGCCTTCACCCGAGCCTGGACCCCATTCCGCGACGCGGTGGACGCGGCGCTCACCCAAGGAGAGACACGATGAACGGCACCACCCACTCCCTCGTCGCGAGGTACCTGGACGACCTGGCCCGGATGCTCGGCGACCTCGAGCCCGGCGAGCGCGCCGAAGTCCTGGCCGGGGTCCGGGAGCACATCGAGGGGGCCCTCGGTGACCAGCACCAGGACGACGCAGCGGTGGCGGCCGTGCTCACCGAGCTCGGCCCACCCGATGCGATCGCGCAGGCGGCCTACGCCGACCGGGCCGTGCCACCCGTGCCACCCGCGGCACCGCGGGCCGCCCGCATCCCGATCACGAGTCGTCCGTGGGTGCCCGTCGTCGTGGCGCTCCTGCAGGGCCTGTCGCTCCTCCTCGTCATCCTGGTCGTCGGCGGGAGCGTCGCGTGGGTCGAGGGCTCCGGCGCCACCTCGACCGGGGAGACCGAGGTGACGACGTACGGGGGGAGCAGCCTCGCCGCAGTCCTCGCCGGAGGGCTGGCGGCCCTGCCCCTGTGGACGGTCATGGCTCTCCTGGTCGGCATCTCGGCCCTCTGGACGTCGCGGGAGAAGGTCGCCCACCTGCTGGCTGTGCCCGTGGCGGCAGTCCTCTTCGCCGCGGGGCCGACCGTCGGCGGGTCACTCGCGGGCAAGGCGGGCATGATCGTGGTCGCGTGGACCGTGCTCGCCGTCGTCGTCGCCGGAGGTGGCTGGCTGCTCTACCGGCTCACCGTCTCGGGCCGGCGCAGGGCCGCTCGCACCGCCTGACCGCCACCTCCGCGGCGTGTCGCCGGGCCTTCGTGGCGCGCGGCGCCGCGCCACGGGGTAGAGGTGTCTCCAGACGCCGCGCCTGCGGCACCGGAAGATGAGGGAGACATGGACGGATACAGCGTCAAGCATGCGGCGCGGGAGGCCGGCAACCAGGACGCGCTGCTCATGGCGGCTCGCGTGGGCTACGTGGTCAACGGGGTGTTGCACCTGCTCATCGGCTGGATCGCCCTCCAGCTGGCCTGGGGGCTCGGCGCCTCGGGCAGCGCCGACCAGTCGGGCGCCCTGGGAACGCTGGCGTCCAACACGATGGGCCGGATCATCCTGTGGATCGGCGTGGTCGGCTGGCTCGGCCTCGGTCTGTGGCAGGCCATCGAGGCGGTCATCACCCACGAGGAGGCCAAGGACCGGGCCAAGTACGCCGCCAAGGCGGTCGTCTACTTCGTCCTCGCCTGGTCGGCGTTCGGGTTCGCCCGGGGCGGCTCCTCCTCGAGCAAGGAGCAGTCGTCCGACTTCACCGCCAGCCTGATGAAACAGCCGTTCGGCACCGGGCTCGTCGTCCTCGTGGCGCTCGTCATGGTGGGGGTCGGTGTCTACCACATCCACAAGGGCTGGAAGCGCAAGTTCCTCTCGGACCTCGTCGAGCACCCCGGCCCCGCGGTGGAGAAGCTGGCTCGCTTCGGCTACATCGCCAAGGGAGTGGCGCTCATCGTCGTCGGCAGCCTCTTCGTGACCGCAGCGCTCGAGAACGACCCGGACGAGGCGACCGGCCTCGACGGCGCCCTCAAGACGATCCTCGAGGCACCAGCCGGCCAGTGGCTCCTCACCCTGGTCGCCCTCGGCTTCATCGCCTTCGGCATCTACTCGTTCGTCCGCTCGAAGAAGGCCCGCGTCTGAGAGACGCCCGAGAGAGCCGCGCCGGTGTCGCACCGGCGCGGCTCTCGTGCACCCCCTGGGCTCCTCGCGTGCTCAGCTGCGCCGCCGGCGCAGCCAGTGCCAGGCGAGCAGGGCGCAGACGATGCCGTTGAGCACACCGAGCAGCACGTCGCTCAGATGGTGCATCCCGCGGTAGAGCCGTGCGTACGACACCAGCAGGGGCACGAGGATGCACACCGTGGTGACCAGCCGACGCAGCCATGCCCGCTCGATCCGCTGCGCCATGAAGGCGAACGTGAGGTAGAGCGCCGTCGCAGCACCGACGTGGCCGCTCGGATAGCTCGACGTCGGGGGCGCCGGGTCGAGCTTCTCCACGTCGGGCCGCTCCCGCCCGACGATCCAGGCCGAGATGACGAAGACGGTCGCCTGGATCGAGATGGCGATCGCGGGGATGACGGCGTACCACCACTTCCGCGTCCGCCACAGGATGACCAGGCTGACGATGGCGCAGGTGCCGATGATGATCTCGGTGTTGCCGAGGCGCGACCAGATCTCCGTGGTCGTGTCCCACAGCGCCGTCCGGGACCGGCCCTCCTGGAGCTCACGGTTGACAGCGGTCTCCTCCTCGAGACCCCCGAGGGGACCCGTGATGAGCCAGCCCGCCGACACGATCACGGCGAAGAGCACCACAGCGGGACCGATCACGCGGGCAGCGGCGTCCCGCCAGGCCTCCCGCGCGCTGGGTTTGGATTCGTCCCGCTGCCAGCGGTGGAGATCAACGGTCATGGTCGTCGTTACTTTCTTCTGGAGGAAGGGGATTGAGCTCGTGCGGCTCGGGCCCGGCCGTGCCCTCAGGCGGCGGCGGAGCGTGGTGTTGGCTCGGGTTCCAGCCGAGATAGCCCATGTAGGAGGCCAAACCGAGCCCGGTGCCGAAGAGCAGACCGGCGACGACGTCGGACGGGAAGTGCACCCCGAGGAAGACGCGGTCGGCCCCCGTGACCAAGGCATAGACGACGGCGCTGACGAGGAGGATCCGTCGCGCGCGGGCGGACAGCACCGGCCACACGAGGAGGGTCACGATCGTTGCCACTGCGGCGGCGTTGGCGGCGTGGCCGGAGGGGAAGCTGTATCCCGGGGCGTGGGACACCGGGTCGCTGACGACCGGTCGCGCCCGGTGGACGACGACCTTGAGCAGCAGCTGGAGGTTCCAGGCCACCATCATCGTGACGAACGCCCACAGCGCCCTCGTCTTGAGGTCATGCCGTCGCCACATGACCAGGCACACGATCGTCGCGGCGATGTAGGGCCATTTCGGCTGGGTCATCTCCTGCCAGGCGACGAGGAACAGCTGGAAACCCTCGTTGTGGCGGGTCACGTCGGTCGCGGCGGCGATGGCCGCCTCGTCGACCTCGATGACGGGCAGGAACTTCTGCCGGACGACGAATGCCAGGAGGGTCACCGGGACGGCGAAGGCCAGCCCGTAGCCGACCGCCTTGAGCATCCGACGACCCCGGCCGTATGCCGCTGGGCGGGCGTCCGTCGCCGGTCCGCTCGGGTGGGCGGTCGGGTGGGCGGTCGGGTCCGTGGCACGCGCCGGGGGACGGTGTGCGGCACGGTCGGCCGTGTGGTCGGGGAGGCGGTCAGGCATGGCGTACCACCAGGGACAGCGGCTCGACCCGGATGTCGAGCCGGCTCTTGGGACCCACGGGGTCCCCGTCGACCTCCGCCTCGATGGGTCGCTTCGCCACGATGGTGAACTCACGACCGCGCATCCGGTGGAACCGCTTGTGCCCGACCCGGTGACGGGTGCTGACGTCGGCGATCACCGACGCCCACCCGAAGGCCCCTTTGGGTGCGATGACGACCGCGTCGAGGACGCCGTCGTCGTACTCCGCCTCGGGCATCAGCTCGATCCCGCCCTGGAGGGTTCCGCAGTTGCCGACGATGACGGTGCGCGCGTGGCGGCGCAGTCGGTCGCCGGGCGAGCCGACCACCCCGCCGGCCCCGGTGGACTCGACCTCGACGGTGAAACCGCGGTTGAAGAGGTTGCTCATCCCGGACAGGAGGTAGGCCGGCCAGCCGAGCACCCCCTTCACCCGCTCACTCGTGCCCGCCATGATCTCGCCGTCGAAGCCGAGGCCGGTCATGATGAGGAAGACCTCCTCGGGGTCGTCGTCGGCGGCGACGAAGCCGACGTCGAGGCGGAGGTCGGACCCTGTCAGCAGGGCCTCCATCGCGTCCTCGATCGAGTCGACCGGCAGGTCGAGGTTGCGGGCCAGGAGGTTGCCGGTGCCACCCGGGAGCAGGCCGAGCGCGACGTCGGTGCCGACGAGCGCGGTGGCCACGGCCCGCACCGTCCCGTCGCCGCCGAGCGTGGCAACGACGTCCGAGCCGGCCTCAACCGCCTCGCGGGCCTGTTTCTCCCCGGTCTCCTCCGCGGTGGTCTCGATCCACTGGGGCTCCTCCCAGCCGTGCCGCTGGCAGGCCTCGGCCACGACGCCCTGGTCGCCGTCGAGATCCTCGACCTTCATCGGGTTGTAGACGACGGTGAGTCGTCTTCGAGAATCCGGCATGGTGCATCTTCCTCGCTCGACGGCCCCCGCACCAATGAGGTACCCAAGCGAGGGGCCGGACTACCCTTCGGTCACGACGCCGCTGCTGCGGACCCGTGCTCGAGCCACTCGACGAGGGTCGAGCAGAAGTGCGGCAGGTCGTCCGGGTTGCGGCTGGTGATGAGGTTGCCGTCGACGACGATCGGCTCGTCGACCCACTCCCCGCCGGCATTGCGGATGTCGGTCTGCAGGCTCGGCCACGAGGTGAGGCGCCGGCCACGGACGACGTCGGCCTCGACGAGGGTCCACGGGGCGTGGCAGATCGCCGCGACGGGCTTGCCGGAGGCGACGAAGTCGCGGGCGAGCGACACGGCGCCCGTGTCACGACGCAGCGCGTCCGGGTTGGCGACCCCGCCGGGAAGGACGAGGGCGTCGAAGTCGTCGACCCGAGCGTCGGCGACCGTGAGGTCCACCTGCTTCGAGTCGGCCCTGTCGAGGTGGTTGAACATCTGGACCGATCCCGACTCGGGGCTGATCAGGACCGCGTGGTGACCGGCGTCGGTCACCGCCTTCCATGGTTCGGTCAGCTCGACCTGCTCGATTCCTTCGGCTGCGACGAGGAACGCGACCTTCTTGGACATCGGCTCATCCCTTCCGGTGAGTGGACGCCCGGAGGGCGTCGGTGGGTGCTGGACATCGCGCCCTTACCCCGCCCTCCGCGCCGGTCACGGGCAACGCCCGGGCCGGCCCAGCGGCATACGGCCTAACCGCCGACGGCGAGCCGGGCTTCCTCGTCCCGGATCCAGAGGCCGACCAGTCCCTGGAAGTGCGCCATGAACCGCTCGCGCTCAGGCTCCGGATAGGTCGTCTCGACGGTCCGGCGCAGCATGCGGGTGAAGGCATCGCTGCCGAACCACTCGAGAGCAGCGGCGTCGAGGTGGCCGAGGTGCTCGGCGCACCACCGCTCGTAGGCGGTGGTCTCGAAGTACTCGTTCGCGATGGCCAGGTAGGCGTTGAGCTTGTCGTCGTCGCCGAGGTCCTCGCGGTCGGCCACGTCGAAGTAACGCCGCGTCTCGAGGTCGACGGTCCGCGACCGCCGCCCGGTGACCAGGCAGTAGGCCGACCACCGGACCAGGGCCTTGATGGCCCAGGGGAAGTAGTAGTGCAGGGACGTCACCGCGACGTCCGGGCAGGCGTTGGCGTAGTCGATGGGGTAGACGTCGTCCCCTCTGACGAGCATCTCGCAGGAGTTGAACTCCCAGCCGAAGAAGGCGTTGACGATCCGGCTGATCGCCGCCGTCTCCCGCCCCGCTCTCGGGCTGAGGAACCCGTGGCTGACGGCGTAGCGGTTGTGCATCGGCTCGTCGGGACGGAAGTTCATCACCATCGTCTCCGGGCCGATGGACAGGGCCCGGGCGAAGATGTCGTAGTCGATCGTCGCCTGCAGGTGCATGAGCATCTCGCCGGACTCGTCGTAGGCCCTGACCAGGTCGGCCTCGTCGTCGATCCGGGAGACTCCGCGCCAGCCCCCGCCGTCGAACGGCTTCATGTACATCGGGTAACCGAGGTTGCCGGCGATCTGCTTGAGGTCGAACGGCCGGTTGTACTTCGCGCTCGTGTAGGCCCAGCGAACGTTGTCGAGCGGGTTCTTGTAGGGCACGAGGATCGTCTGCGGGACCTTGAGCCCGAGGCGCATCAGCGCGCAGTAGGCGCTGTGCTTCTCCATCGACTGGAACGTGAACGGGCTGTTGAGCAGGTAGGTGTCGTCGACGAGCGCGGCCTTCTTGAGCCACTCACGCGGGTGGTAGTACCAGTGCGCGAGCCGGTCGATGACGAGCTCGGTGCGCACCGGCTGGCGCAGGTCGAACGGCTCGATGGTCAACCGCTCGGACGTCAGCTCGTGGGTCACCCCATCGTCGGTGGTGATCGGTCCGACCAGCCCGAGGAGGGCCTCGAAGGCGGTCGGCCAGTCCTCCTCGGCACCGAGCAGCAGTCCGATGAGGTGGGTGCGCGTGTCGGCCATGTGCCGATACTCGCAGGGCTGTCAACAGATGAGGCCGTATGCCGCTGGGCCGGCTCAGGCGAGAGGGCCCGGCCACGTGGGTGGCCGGGCCCTCGCTCCCGGGTAGACGACGCGCGGTCAGTCCTCGGGGATGATGAACGTCTGGCCGGGGAAGATCAGGTCCGGGTTCTTGATGTGGTTGACCCGGGCGATCTCCTTCCAGGAGACGCCGTAGCGCTGCCCGATCTCGCTCAGCGTGTCGCCCTTCTTGACCGTGTACGTCCGGTGCTTGGGCTTCGCCTTCTCGGCCGGCGCGGCCTTCGGCTTGGCGGCCGGTGTGGCGGCCTTCGGCTTGTCCGTCGGCGTCGCCTTCGCCTGGTCAGCAGGGGGTGCGGGCGTTGCCGGCTTGCCGGAACGCGCTGCCGCCTCCTCGGCGGCCTGCCGCGCCTCGTCGGCCTTCTGCTTCGCGACGGCGGCTGCCTGGTCCGCCTCCTTCTGCGCCGCGGCGGCCTTCTCGGCCGACTCCGTCCTGGCCTTCTCCTCTGCCTCCTTGGCCTTCGCGGCGGCTTCGTCGGCTGCCTTCTTGGCCTCCTCGACGGCGTTGTCGTCGTCGTCGATGCCGAGCGCATCCTTCAGGCTGTCAAGAAATCCCATGCAGGTCCTTTCCTCTGCTCGCGCTGGCGCGAGCGGCCACGTGGAGGGCACCCACCGGGCGGCGGGCTCCATCGACGCTAGTCGGCGAGAGGAGCGGGAGGGGCCGGGGGACCCGACGGATCCGTGGATTCTGTGCGCTCTCGGCGGAATCCGCCGTGGGACGCTCCGTCAGGCCGCGCGCCCTGAGGTGGAGACCGTCCGGAGCCGGGCCCGCCGAGTGATGTCGGCGCAGTCGAGGCAGACATCCTCGGGAACGAGACCGAGCCGCATCAGCTGGCCGAAGAGGACGCAGCCGACACAGAGGCCAAAGATCGACTCGAGCGCGGGGAAGGCGACCATGACGACGGTGATCGCGACGACCGCGGCCAGGGCAGCACCGGAACCCGTCGCCGAGTGGACCAGCCAGGCGGCGGTGCCCGCGACCGTGAGCACGGCGCCGATCGACGCCGCGAACCGCTTCGGGGCACCGGCGGTCGGGCGCCGCTCGGCGCGGACCCGAGGTCGGATCCACTGCTGCACGAGGCGGGCGATGGGGCTTGCCTGGGGCCCGAGCACGGCCCGGAGGGTGAAGTCCACGGCGAGGACGGCCAGGAGCCACCACTGCTGCGTCGCAAGGGCAGCGGTGGAGACGAGCAGCACCACTGCGGCGATGAGCCGGACGGTCACGTCGTCGACGACCACGGGAAAGCGAGAAGAACGCATGCCTCATTATGCATTGCATAATCGAAACTTATGAAGTCGCGTCCGCCTCGTGGACTCCCCGGATCAGCGCCAGGCCTCGACACTCGCGCTCCCGGCCCGCGCCAGGCCCAGGTGCTCGACGACGTGGAAGCCCAGGTCGATGACCAGCTTGCCGGCCATCAGCACCATCACCGCGGCGACGTCGTCGGCGACCGCACTGTCCGGGCCCCCCATGAGCAGGAAGCCCCCGATGACCGTGATGTGCAGGGCCAGCATCCGCGGATAGGGGGCGACGACGGCCCACGCGGCCGTGGCCCGGGTCCGTTCCTGCCGGCCGAACCAGTGCACCCCGAGCGACAGGGCGTGGCTGAACAGGATGAGGGCGGCCGCGGCGGCCCAGTCGAGCAGGCCTCCCTGCACCCCCACCGTGCCGATGAGGACGAGGACAGCACGCCGTGCACGAGCGTGAAGACCCCGAAGCGCACCCCGAAGGCCCGAGCCCGCTGTCGGTCCCCAGTGACCCACGACCGGGCGCGGCGCGCGAGGGAGGGGTCCCGGACGGTGAGGACCCGGACCACGGTCATCAACCAGACCACAAGGTTCTCGAACCAGTAGATGAGGAGCGCGTCACCGACGCCGAACCTCCCCTCGTGCAGGGCCCAGATGGGCAGCAGGTTCGCCAGGACGAGCACCACAGCGCTGACCAGCCACGACGCCGACGCGGGCAGGCGACGCCCGAGCCGCACCATGAGCTCCACACCAAGGACACGGAGAAGGAGGGCCACGGCCAGCATGCTGCCACAGGCGGTGCAGCCCGGCGCGGCGAGACCTGCGGACGAGCACCCGGGTCGGCCGGCCCGGGTGCTCCTGCCCTGCGTCCGCCGCAGGACCGTCAGTCAGCGGCCCGAAGGACTCGCAGTGCCGCCACGGCGACGGCGACGAAGAGCAGCGCCCCGACCGCCGCGACGACGTTGAGGCTCGTCGTGAAGGCCCCCTGCGCAGCGGCGAGCAGCTCCCGGCCCGCGGCGCCGGGGACGCCGGCCGCAGCCTGGACGGCGCCGGCAAGGGAGTCGAGCGCGACGGCGGTGGCGCTGGAAGTGTGCTCAGCGGCATACGGGCTGAGCTCGTCGCGGTAGACGAAGGTGGCCAACGAGCCCAGCCCGGCAATGCCCACCGCGATGCCGAACTCCCCGGACGTCTCCGACATCGACGCCACGGAGCCGGCGCGCTCCGGCGGCGCGGACTGCATCATCACCGACATCGTCAGCGTCGACGGAATCATGATCCCGAAGGAGGCGAGGCACATCCCGGTGACGAGAAGTCCGAGGCCGGCGAACGGACCGATCTGTGTGTAGAGGGCCAGGCCGGCCGCGCAGATGCCCAGGCCGGCGGCCATGGTGCGCCCGGTGCCGAGCCGACGGGCGATGGCGGCGGACGAGGACGACCCGGCGAGCAGCGCGAGGTTCGCCGGAAGCATCCAGAGGCCTGCGCCCAGGGGCTCGAGCCCGGCAACGAGCTGGAGCCACTGCGTGCTGAGGAACGACACGCCGGCCATCACGACGCCACCGATCAACATCACGGCGAGAGCCGTCGAGAAGGCCCGGCTGCGGAACAGCGACAGGTCGACGAGCGGGTTCTCGATGCGGCGCTGACGGCGGAGGAACAGCAGGGCCACCGTTGAGCCGGCAACGAGCGAGGCGCCGGCCGTCGTCGTGTCGCCGCCACGGGCGATCTCCTTGAACCCGTGGATGATCGGCAGGATCGCCCCCAGCGAGAGCGCCGCGCTGGTCAGGTCGACCGGCACGCCGACCGCGCGGGCCGACTCGGGGAGCACCCGGTGGCCGACGATCACGAGCAGCACCATGAAGGGCACGCCGAGCAGGAAGGCCGAGCCCCACCAGAAGTGCTGGAGCAGGAGGCCGCCCACGAGAGGACCGACCGCCATCCCGCCCATGAAGCAGCTGTACCAGACGCCGATCGCGGTCATCATCGACTTCTCGTCGGTGAAGATCGTGCGGATCAGGCCCATCGTCGACGGCATCAGGGTCGCCCCGGCCACTCCCAGCACGCCCCGCCAGAAGACGAGCTGGCCGGGCGAGGTCGCGTAGGCGGCGAAGGCGCTGGCGACACCGAAGGCCACCGCCCCGATGAGCAGCAGCCGCTTGCGTCCGATCCGGTCACCGACCGCGCCCATCGTCACGAGCAGGCCGGCGAGGACGAAGGAGTAGATGTCGAGCATCCACAGCTGCTCCGTGGTGCTCGCCCCGAGGTCAGCCGCGAGCGCAGGCAGCGCGAGGTAGAGGACGCTGACGTCGAGGCTGAGCAGGAGCGCCGTCAGCGCGAGGACACCCAGCGCGACCCAGCGGCGCGCCGCGCCCCCCGGGGTCGCGTCGAGCCGTGGCTCCGGCTCGGTCAGCGGGACGGCAGTCTCGGTGGTCGTGTCGTTCATGGGACTTCCTCCGGTCAGGTGGGCGTGAACGCCTGTCACCTGTTCGTCGACCGGGGAGGTCCGATCTCGACACGACCACCGAGACTCTTGTCCGGTTGAGCCGGGCGGCTCAGGTCACCGCGCCCACGACCTGCCGCTCCTCGGCGAAGTGGCACGCGCTCGGGTGATCCGAGCCGGGCCGCTCGATGAGGGGCGGTTCCTCCTGGGCGCAGATCTCCTGCGCCTTCCAGCAGCGCGTCCGGAACCGGCAGCCCGACGGTGGGTTGGCCGGCGACGGCACGTCACCCTCGAGGATGATGTGGTCGCGGCGGTCCCGCAGCGTCGGGTCGGGCACCGGGACAGCGGAGAGCAGCGCCTGGCTGTAGGGGTGGGTCGTGTGCTCGTAGATCGCGTCCTCGTTGCCCGTCTCGACGATCTTGCCGAGGTACATCACGGCCACCCGGTCGGCGATGTGGCGCACCACCGACAGGTCGTGGGCGATGAAGATGTAGGCCAGCCCCAGCTCGTTCTGAAGACGCTCGAGGAGGTTGACCACCTGGGCCTGGATCGACACGTCGAGGGCACTGACCGGCTCGTCGCAGACGATGATCTCGGGGTTGAGGGCCAGCGAGCGAGCGATACCGATCCGCTGGCGCTGCCCACCCGAGAACTGGTGCGGGTAGCGGTTGATGTGGTCGGCGTTGAGGCCCACCAGATCGATCAGCTCGCGCACCCGCGCCCGTCGGCCCTTCTTCGGCTCGACGTCCGGATGGATGTCGAAGGGCTCCCCGATGATGTCGCCCACCGTCATGCGGGGGTTGAGCGACGTGTAGGGGTCCTGCATCACCATCTGGATGTTGCGACGCACCTTGCGCATGTCCCGAGGGGACACCGTCGACAGGTCACGCCCGTGGAGCATGATCCTGCCCTCCGTCGGCTTCTCCAGGCCGACGAGGAGACGGGCGAGCGTGGACTTGCCACAGCCGGACTCACCGACCACGCCGAGGGTCTCACCGCGGCGCAGCTGCACGTTGACGCCATCGACCGCCCGCACGGCGCCGATCTGCTTCTTGAAGACGATGCCCTGCGTCAGCGGGTAGTGCTTGCGCAGGTCCACGGTCTCGAGGACGACCTCGCCGAACTTGCTCGGGGTCTCCGTCATGACTCGATGACCTCCCTCCAGTAGTGACACGCCGCGATCCGGTTGACGTCGACGTCGTAGTGCGGCGGCTCCGGCGGCACCTTGCAGTTGTCCTGCGCGAACTTGCACCGCGGGTGGAAGGCGCAACCCGGCGGGATGTTGGTCAGCACCGGTGGCAGGCCCTTGATGACGGCGAGCTCCTGGCCCTTCATGTCGACGCGCGGGATCGACTCCAGCAGCGCCTTCGTGTAGGGGTGAGCCGGGCGCGCGTAGATGTCGCGGACCGGAGCGTCCTCGACGACCCGGCCGGCATACATGACCGAGATCGTGTCCGCGACATCGGCGACGACGCCCATGTCGTGGGTGATGAGGATGAGGCTCATGTTGTGCTCGCTCTGGAGCTCGGAGAGCAGACCCATCACCTGGGCCTGCACCGTCACGTCGAGTGCCGTGGTCGGCTCGTCCGCGATGAGGATCTCCGGCTCGAGGGCGAGCGCCATCGCGATCATGACCCGCTGGCGCATACCTCCCGAGAACTGGTGCGGGAAGTCGTTGACCCGGTCCTTGGCCGCGGGGATCCGGACCATGTCGAGCAGCTCGATGGACCTGGCCTTCGCCGCCTGACGCGACATGCCGCGGTGCTTGCGGAACAGCTCGCCGAGCTGGAACCCGACCGTGAAGACGGGGTTCAGCGCCGAGAGCGCGTCCTGGAAGATCATCGCGATGTGGTTCGCGCGCACCCGCCGACGGTCCTCGTCGGACAGCTTGAGCAGGTCGACCCCTCGATAGAGGATCTCGCCCTTGGTGATCTCCGCCGGCGGGCTGTCGAGAATGCCCATGATCGCCTGAGCCGTCACGCTCTTGCCCGAGCCGGACTCGCCGAGGATCGCCCGGGTCTCACCCTGGTTGAGCACGAAGTTCATGCCGTTGACCGCGTGGGCCCGGCCGCTCGTGGTGCGGAACTCCACGTGGAGGTCACGCACCTCGAGCGGTGGAGCCGCCGGGTCGAGCTGGCTGAGGAACCGCGCGGTCGAGGGCTCCTTGGTGGGGACTTCGGTGGTCATCCGGTCACCGCATCTTCGGGTCGAGGGCATCACGCAGGGCGTCACCCATGAGGATGAAGCTGAGCACGGTGCCGATGAGCAGAACGGTCGGGAAGAGCAGCAGCCATGGGGCCTCCAGGAAGTACACCTGGTGTGCCGTGATCATGATTCCCCAGGACTCCTCGGGCGGCTGGAGGCCGACGCCGAGGAAGGTCAGCGTGGCCTCGGCCGCGACGAAGCTTCCCAGGGCGATGGTGGCCAGCACCGTGACCGGAGCCACCGCGTTGGGCAGGATGTGCCGAAGCATGATCCGCCCGTTGCCGGCGCCCAGCGACCGCGCCGCGAGGACGTAGTCGAGGTTCTTCGCCGACAGCACGGCCCCACGCATGACGCGGGCGATCGTCGTCCAGCCGAGGATGACGAGCACCATCGTGATCGTGAGGATGTTCTGCACCTTCACCACGGTCAGGAAGACGAGCGCTCCGAGCAGGAACGGCAGCGACAGGAAGATGTCGACGATCCTGGAGATGATCGTGTCGACCCAGCCGCCGTAGAACCCGGCGAGGAGCCCGAGGGTGCCGCCGATGAGGACGATGCCCAGGGTGGCGCCGATCGCGATGGACAGCGATGGCTGCGCGCCGTAGATGGCGTGCGAGTAGTAGTCACATCCGAGGATGTTGAAGCCGAACGGGTGCCCGTCCTGAGGGGGCTGTCGGCTGCGGCCGATGAGGCACTCACGAGGGTCCTGGTCGGTCCACAGGGTCGGGAAGATCGCCATCGAGCCCACGACGAGGATGTAGAGCGCCGAGAGCACGAAGATCGGGTTGCGGATCAGCTGCTTCCGGGCATCGCTCCACAGGCTGGCGGATGCCTCGGACGACGGGCCGGCCCCCGCTGACGTGGGAGGCGCGGTCGTCGGCTCGTCGGAGACGGCGGGTACGAAGTCACTCACTGTCTGCTCCCGCTCACTCGTATCGGATACGTGGGTCGAGGACGGCATACAAGATGTCGACCAGAAGGTTGGCCACGAGGAAGATCAGCGCCGCCAGGGTGACGATGCCGATGACCACGCTGGCGTCGCCGGTGCGGGCGCTCTGTGCGGCCACCCGGCCGATGCCCGGCACGTTGAAGATCGTCTCCGTGACGACAGCGCCGCCCATGAGGACGCCGAGGTCGACACCGAGCGAGGTGACCACCGGGATGAGCGAGTTGCGCAGGGTGTGGACGCCGGTGATGCGCCGCGGCAGCAGGCCCTTGGCCCTGGCCGTCCGGACGTAGTCGGCCCGGACGTTCTCCACCATGCTCGTCCGCGTCAGACGGGCCGTGACGGCAAGGCTGGTCGCCCCGAGCACGAGACCGGGGATGACGAGACTCGCCCACGGGTAGTCCGGCTTGTAGCCGGCCGCGAACAGTCCCCTCGAGATGATGTCCGGGAAGCTCGGGTCGGTGCGCAGCGTGTTGCCGAACTTCACCCCGACGAACTCACGGATGACGATGCCGAGCACGAAGATCGGGACGGCGATGATGAGCGTGGTCGAGATCTTGACGAAGTAGTCGACGAAGCCGCCGCTGCGCAGGCCCGCGAGGACGCCGGCGAGGACGCCGACGATGCCCTCGAAGAGGAAGGCGATGAGCGCGAGCTTCGCGGTGTAGGGCAGGGCGGCACCGATGATGTCGATGACCTCGCGCTGCCCCACCAGGCTGATGCCGAAGTCCCACTGGGCGATGTTGACCATGCGCTCACCGAAGAGGGTGAAGCAGGGGTTGCCCGTCTGGGTCAAGCAGGGGTCGTTCATGTTGAGGCGCTCGGAGAGCGCCTCCATCATTGCGGGTGTCGGCGTGCGATCGCCGAACAGGGCGCGGACCGGGTTTCCGGTCAGCTGAATACCAAGCGACGTGATGTAGTGCAGCAGAAACATCGTGCCGAGCACGGTCGGGATGAACTGAAGCACCCGCCGTATGACGTATCTCCCCACGGTGGGAAGCCTCCTATCGACGTGCGGTGGCGGCGACGACCCTACTCCGGGTCGCCGCCGCCACCAAGTCTGGATTGATCAGCTGGGTGGGACGGGGATCACTGCTTCTTCAGCG
This sequence comes from Intrasporangium sp. DVR, assembly GCF_040365325.1. Taxonomy (NCBI): domain Bacteria; kingdom Bacillati; phylum Actinomycetota; class Actinomycetes; order Micrococcales; family Intrasporangiaceae; genus Intrasporangium; species Intrasporangium sp. DVR. The sequence goes on from NZ_BAABZW010000005.1 coordinate 343,373, forward strand.
TGATCTTGCCGTACTCAGCATCGGAGATCTTGTTCCAGACGAACTGGTCGACGTTGTTGCTGTACAGCGCCGCCACCTTGCTGAACCACATCGGGATGACCGGGATGTCCTCGCCGAGGAGGTCCTCAGCAGCCTGGTACTTCGAGATGGCCTCTTCGACCGTCGCGGCCGAGTCGCCCTCGGTGATCAGCTTGTCGAACTCCGGGTTGGCGTACGTGGAGTTGTTGCTCGAGCCACCGGTGCCGTAGAGCGGCTTGAGGTAGGTCTCGATGACCGGGTAGTCCGGGCCCCAGCCGAGACGGAACGGGCCGGTGAACTTCTTGGCGTCAGCCGTGGCGAGGTACTCGGGGAACTGGAGGTTCACCTTGATCTCGTAGTCGATGCCAAGGGCAGCCTTGATCTGGTCGCCGACGGCCTGGAGCCACTGCTCGTGACCCGCACCCGCGTTGGCCCAGAGGGTGAGCTTGCCGCCCTTCCAGCCGCCAGCCTCCTGCAGGAGCTGCTTGGCCTTCGCGACGTCCTGCTTGCAGTACTTGCAGACGTCGGGGCGGAAGCCCTCGAAGGTCGGTGCGACGAAGCCCGTGGCGGCCGTGAAGCGACCGTCGAAGACCGCGTCGATGATCGGCTGCCGGTCGATGGACAGGGACAGGGCCTGACGGACGCGCTTGTCCTTGAACTCGTCGCGGTAGAGCGGCAGACCGACGTAGGTGAACGAGTCGCCGGGCGCCTCGTACATCAGGTCGCCGTACTGAGCCTTGGCCTCCTTGTAGCGAGCCGGCGGGATCGTGTACATCACGTCGATCTCACCAGCCTGGTAGGCGGCGTAGCCGGCGTCCACGTCGGCGTAGATCTTGTAGGACAGGCTGTCGGCCATGCCCTTGTCCTCGCCCTTCCACGTGTCGCTGCGGACGAGCTTGATGCCGACGTTGTGCTCCCACTTGCCGTCGATCTTGTAGGGGCCGTTGCCGATCGGCGTCTCGTTGCAGGTCTTCGTGTCCTTGATGCAGGCATCAGCCATCGGGAAGAAGCCCGAGTAGCCCATCGTCACCGGGAAGGCGGCGAACGGCTCCTTGAGCTCGACCGTGAACTCGGTGTCGCTGACCTTCTTGAGACCGGTGAGCTCCTTCACCTTGGGCTCCGGGGCCTTCTTGGGGCCGTCGCCGTCAGGGTCGGTGGAGGTCATCTCGTCGATGCCCGCGATGCGGGACATGAAGTAGGCGTTGTTCTGGGCGTTGGGCGAGTACGCGGCGTAGTTCCACGCACGGATGAACGCGTCGGCATTGACCGGCTCACCGTTCTCGAACGTGTAACCGTCCTTGAGCTTGACCGTCCAGTTCTTCTGGTCGCTGGACTCGATCGAGTCAGCGAGGTCCATCTCGGCCTCACCGCTCTCGGCGTTGTACTTGACGAGACCACGGTAGAGCTGGCGGATGACGAGAATCGACGGCTCGTCGTCACCTGCAGTGGGAAGCAGGAACGCCGGCTCCGAGGCGTAGATCCGAAGATCCCCACCCTGCTGGCCGGCCGCCGCTCCCGTGCCACCGTTCGTCGTACCCGGGCTGGGCGTGTCGCTGCTGCTGCTGCACGCTGCCACCGCCATCATCGTCATTGCGGTTGCGACCGCGATAGTCGCGGACCTGCGAACCTTCATCGGCTCCTCCTTGTGAAACCCCGGGGATATCTGGGGGTTGGGGACACACTTGCACCCGATGGGACGGGAGAGGCGCCTCAGGGACGTCCTGTTATGGAAGCGTTGTCAACGGGGTGTCCATAACGTGACCTCCTCGACGCGGCCATCAGCCGGCGCACCGGCGTCCGGCCCGGCACCGGCCGGAGCCCCGGAACGGCCCATTTACGCTGGGCGCATGCCCCTTCACATCGGTGCCCATGTCGACCAGGAAGACCCCGTTGCCGAGGCCGGTGTGCGCGGCGCCACACTCTCGCAGTTCTTCCTCGGCGACCCGCAGAGCTACAAGGGCCCGGTCGTGCGCTACGCGGGCGGCGCCGCAGCGCTCAAGGCCGACGCCGAGGCCGCGGGCGTCGACCTCTACGTCCATGCTCCCTACCCGATCAACGTCGCCAGCCTCAACAACCGGATTCGCATCCCGGGCCGCAAGCTGCTCCAGCAGCATCTCCTCGCCGCCGCGGAGATCGGCGCCAAGGCCGTGATCGTCCACGGGGGCCACCTCGGGGCGGACGAGGACGCCGCGCGGGGGTTCGACAACTGGCGAAAGTGCATCGACGGGCTCGAGATGCCGGTGCCCCTCCTGATCGAGAACACCGCGGGAGGCGACAACGCGATGGCGCGCCGGCTCGAGGCGATCGCCCGGCTCTGGGACGCGATCGGGGCCGCGAGTGGTGGTGACACCGTCGGGTTCTGCCTGGACACCTGCCACGCCCACGCCGGAGGCAACGACCTGGGCAGCGTGGTGGACCGGGTCCGGGCGATCACGGGGCGGATCGACCTCGTGCACGCCAACGACTCCCGCGATGCCTTCGACTCCGGCGCCGACCGGCACACGAACTTCGGGGCCGGCCACATCGACGGGGACGCCCTCGCGGACGTCGTCCGGGCGGCGGCAGCCCCGGTCGTCTGTGAGACCCCGGGGGGCCGGGCCGGCCAGTCGTCCGACATCGAGTGGCTCCGGGCGCGGGTCTCCTGACGAGCGTCAGTCGGTCGTCCGCTTGTTGAAGGCCCGGATCGACAGCGGCGCGAGGACGGCGGTGAGCAGGATCGACCAGATCACCGTGGCGAGGATCGGGTGATGCAGCGGCAGTGCCGAGTCGGGCGCCAGCGGCTGGGCGTTGCCCCACAGCTCGCGCATCGCCCGGACCACCGAGCTGATCGGGTTCCACTCCGCGATGGTGCGCAGCCACGTCGGGCTCATGTTGGCGGCCGGTGCGAACGTGTCGGCGAGGAAGGTCAGCGGGAAGATCGCCGTGAACATGACGCCCTGCACGGCCTCCACGGACTTCAGCGCGGAGCCGGCCACGATGCCGATCCACATCATGGCGAAGCCGAAGAGGAGGAGCAGGGCGAAGCCGAGGGCGGCGTCCCACCAGCCGTTGCGAACCCGCCAGCCGATGAGCAGGCCGGTCACCGACATGACGAGCACCCCGATGCTGGAGTGGATCAGGCTGTAGATGCTGCGGCCGATGAGGACCGAGGCACGCGAGATCGGCAACGAGCGGAACCGGTCGACGATCCCCTTGTTGAGGTCGTTCGTCAGCCCGATGGCGACGATGAAGCAGGAGAACGCCATCGTCTGCGTCATGATCCCCGGCAGCAGCCACTCGCGGTAGTTGACCCCGGCGTTGATCGACCCACCGAAGACGTAGGCGAAGAGCACGACGAACATGATGGGCTGGAAGGTGACGTCGGCGAGCATCTCGGGCATCCGCCGCATGTGCTTGAGGTTGCGCCAGACGTGGACGCGAACCTGCTTCCACAGGCCGGGCGGCTCGATGGTGGGACGGGCGGCGACCAGCGTCTCCGTCCCGCTGTGCACCGTTGTGCCGGTCATCGGGACTCCTCCTTCGTCGTCGCCATCGGGTCGTCGGACCGGTCGTCCTCCGCGCGGTGGCCGGTGAGGTGGAGGAAGACGTCGTCGAGGCTGGGGCGCTTGAGGCCGAGGTCGTCGAGGACGATCTCGGAACCGTCGAAGAGGCTCGCGATCCGCGTGACGTCGGCCAGGCCCTCGGCCGGGGCGGTCAGCTGGCGGGCCCCCTCGTCGACGTGGACCTCGCGGACATGGGCGGCCAGCAGGGCGCGGGCCGCCTCGAGCTGCTCGGCGTGCGACACGGTCACGACGAGCGCCGCCTTGCCCGACTGGTCCTTGAGCTCGAGCGGGGTGCCCTCGGCGATGATCCGCCCGCGGTCGACGACGACGATGCGGTCGGCGAGCTGGTCGGCCTCCTCGAGGTACTGCGTCGTCAGGAGGAGTGTCGTGCCGTCGGCGACGAGCTCGCGCAGCACCTCCCAGAGCTCGACCCTGCTGCGGGGGTCGAGACCCGTCGTCGGCTCGTCGAGGAAGAGGACGTGCGGGGCGGCGATGAGGGAGACCGCGAGGTCGAGGCGGCGGCGCATGCCGCCGGAGTACTCCTTGACGACCTTGTCACCGGCATCGGCGAGCGAGAACCTCTCGAGCAGCTCGGCCGACATCGCCTTGATGTCGCGGCTCGAGAGGCCGTAGAGGGAGCCCATCAGGTGGATGTTCTCCGTGCCGGTGAGGAACTCGTCGACGGTCGCGGCCTGTCCGGTCAGACCCATCGAGTGCCGCACCGCGTCCGGGTTGGCGATGACGTCGTGCCCGGCGACCCGGGCGGTGCCGCTCGTGGGACGGCTGAGGGTCGTCATCATCCGCACCGTCGTCGTCTTGCCGGCGCCGTTGGGCCCGAGCAGCCCGAGCACGGAGCCCTGGGGGACGGAGAAGGAGACGTCGTCGACGGCGAGGACGTCACCGAACCGCTTGACGAGGTGCTCGGCCTCGATCGCCGGTCCGCTGAACCGCTCGCGGGCTGGTCGGGCACGCATGGTGATGGTCATGAGGGGTCCCTGTCAGTGGAGGTCGGGCGGCCGACGCTACGCCCACCCACCGACAGCCTAAGCAGCGTGTGCACGGCGTCAACATCTTTTGGAGGAGCGAGCCTCACGCAGCGAGGACCGCCGGACATCCAGCCCCCGGGGACCGGTCCAGCGACTCGCCGGGCGTCGCCGGCTCCGGCCGTCGGACGGGTGCGGCACGCCCCGATGTCAGGTCGAGGACCAGCGCCTCGCGGGCCACCGCCTCCGCGAGGGCGCGCAGCTCCTCGTGCGCGGCCCCCACCAGGTCGACGACCGTGGCGTCGAGCGCGCCGCAGACCGCGGCGATGATCTCGGACGAGGGCTCCTTGAGGCCGCGTTCGACCTCGGACAGGTAGGCCATGGAGATCCCCGCCAGGCCCGCAACCTCTGCCAGCGTGCGGCCCTGCGCCCGTCGGAGACGGCGCAGCTGCCGTCCGTAGACCTCGCGCAGCAGGGGCTGGATGATCGGGGTCCTCGGCCGGGCGGGGACGCGGGTGGAGGTCATGGAGGTCAACGGGCGGCTCATGGCGGTGTCCCTTTCGTCGTCCGGTCCAGCGTCGCACGCCGGGCTGCTACCGGCGCCGAAGTTTCGCCTACGGCGAAGTCGAGGACGACGTCCGTGGCGCGGCCTCGGCGGCACGGTCGATGACGACGTCGACGATCCCGAAGGCGACGGCCTGCACGGCGGTGAGGACCTTGTCGCGGTCGGTGTCGCTGCGCAGCTGCGCGAGGGTGCGGCCGGTGTGGCGACTCAGCACCTCCTCGACCTGCGAGCGCACGCGGAGCAGCTCGTCGGCCTGCAGGGCCAGGTCGGACACCGTCCCCTGGCCGCCGGACGAGGGTTGGTGGAGCAGCACCCGCGAGTGCCGGAGGGCGAACCGCCGCCCCTGCTCCCCCGCTGCCAGCAGGACGGCCGCGGCCGAGGCCGCCTGCCCGAGGCAGTACGTCGCGACCGGGGTCGGCACGAACTGCATCGTGTCGTAGATCGCCATGAGCGCGGTGAAGGAGCCGCCGGGGCTGTTGATGTAGAGGGACACCTCGCGATCGGGGGCGACGTCCGCGAGGTGGAGCAGCTGCGCCATGACGACGTTGGCGACGCCGTCGTCGATCTCCGTGCCGACGAAGATGATCCGCTCCTGCAGCAGGCGGCTGTAGATGTCGTGGCTCCGCTCCCCTGCCGGGGTCCGCTCGATCACGTAGGGAATGGTGTAGCTGCTCATGCCAGCCCCACCCTTCGCGCTGCCGGAGCCGGCCTGACGTCGGCGAGAGAGGCGACGACGTGGTCGACGATGCCGTAGGCCATCGCCTCGTCGGCGCTGAACCACCGGTCGCGTTCGCTGTCGGCGGTGATCCGCTCCACGGGCTGCCCGGTGTGCTCGGCCTGCAGCTCGTTCACGCGCTGCTTCATGTCCTTGAGGCTCTTCGCCTGGACCTCGACGTCGGCCGCCGTCCCCTGGATGCCGGCCGATGGCTGGTGCATCATGATCCGCGCGTTGGGCAGGGCGAACCGTTTCCCGGGCGTCCCGGAGCTGAGGAGGAACTGGCCCATGGACGCCGCGAACCCGACCGCGAGGGTGGACACGTCGTTGGGGATGACGCGCATGGCGTCGTGGATGGCGAGTCCGGCAGTGACCGACCCTCCCGGGCTGTTGACGTAGAGGCTGATGTCGGCCCTCGGGTCGCGCGCGGACAGCAGGAGCAGCTGGGCGGTGATCCGGTTGGCGATCGGGTCGTCGACCTCCGCTCCGAGGACGATGATGCGCTCCGCGAGCAGCTGCAGCGCGAGCTGGTCGTCGAGCAGGGCGGGTGCTCTGGTCTCGGTCGTCATGGAAACAGCCTCCCTGACGTTGGTGGCTCTGGCAGCATCCTTCCGCTGCAGGCGGATTCGCCGCTGGCGAAGACCCGTGCCGGATGCCGCTGAGCTCGCTCCCGTGGCGGGGCCCGCGCTGCCCCCTCCCGCCCAACGCAACCCGTCGGTAACCTGACCCCCACGCGGGACCGAGCCCAGCGGCATACGGCATGGATCGAACAGCATGAGGAGCTGATGTGATGGAGACCGACGTCGTCGTCGTGGGGGCCGGGCTCGCAGGCCTGGCCGCCGCCGCGGAGCTTGCGGACGCCGGGAGGCGAGTCGTCCTGGTGGACCAGGAGGGGGAGCAGTCGATCGGGGGTCAGGCCTTCTGGAGCTTCGGCGGCCTCTTTCTCGTCGACAGCCCCGAGCAGCGACGGATGGGCATCCGCGACAGTCTCGAGCTCGCGACCCAGGACTGGATGGGCAGCGCGGCCTTCGACCGGGAGGAGGACCTGTGGCCCCGGAGGTGGGCGGAGGCCTACCTCGACTTCGCTGCCGGGGAGAAGCGGGCCTGGCTGCGCCAGTTGGGGCACCGCTTCTTCCCCGTCGTCGGCTGGGCGGAGCGCGGCGACGGGCGCGCCGACGGCCACGGCAACTCGGTCCCCCGCTTCCACGTCACGTGGGGCACCGGCCCGGGTCTCGTCGAGCCCTTCGAGCGGCGCGTGCGCGACGGCGTCGCGAAGGGACTGGTCACGTTCGCCTTCCGGCACCGGGTCGACGAGCTCGTCGTCACGGCAGGAGCCGTCACCGGAGTGCGCGGTCGCCTCCTTGCGTCCGACGACGCCCCGAGGGGCAGGGTGACCAGCCGCGACGAGACCGGCGACTTCGAGATCACCGCCCAGGCCGTCATCGTGACGAGCGGTGGGATCGGTGGCAACCACGACCTCGTCCGGCGGGCCTGGCCCGAGCGGCTCGGCAAGCCCCCGGCGCGGATGGTGGCCGGGGTCCCCGCGCACGTCGACGGCCGGATGCTCGGGATCACGCAGCAGGCCGGCGGTCGCGTCATCAACCCGGACCGGATGTGGCACTACACCGAGGGCCTGCGCAACTGGGACCCCATCTGGCCGAACCACGGCATCCGGGTCCTCCCCGGCCCCTCGTCCCTGAGGATCGACGCGCGCGGCCGGCGGCTTCCCGCGCCGTTCTTCCCCGGCTTCGACACGCTCGGGACGCTGCGGCACCTCATGTCGACGGGCTACGACTACTCGTGGTTCGTGCTGACGCAGAAGATCATCGAGAAGGAGTTCGCACTGTCGGGCTCCGAGCAGAACCCCGACCTCACCGGCAAGGACGTGCGCCAGGTGCTCGGTCGTGCGAAGAAGGGCGCGCCGGGGCCGGTCGAGGCGTTCAAGCAGCACGGCGAGGACTTCGTCGTCGCAGGGACACTCGAGGAGCTCGTCCCCAGGATGAACCAGCTGGTCGACGACGACCTCATCGACGTGGACGACCTGAGGCGCACCATCGTCGCCCGGGACAACCAGATGGACAACGCTTTCTCGAAGGACGCCCAGGTCACGGCCATCCGCGGCGCGCGTAACTACCGGGGGGACAAGCTGATCCGCGTCGCGACACCCCACAAGCTGCTTGATCCCCAGGCCGGCCCGCTCATCGCGGTGCGGCTCAACATCCTCACGCGCAAGACGCTGGGCGGACTCGAGACGGACCTGTCGTCCCGGGTGCTGACGGCGGAAGGGGCGCCGCTGCCGGGGGTCTTCGCCGCTGGTGAGGTGGCCGGGTTCGGCGGCGGAGGGATGCACGGCTACAACTCGCTCGAGGGGACCTTCCTGGGCGGCTGCCTCTTCAGCGGGAGGACGGCGGGGCGGGCCGCCGCCCGGGCGCTGTAATGGCGAATTCGTTTGAGGTAAAACGCGATTCAACCTGATCTGCGCTTGTCGCGGGCTGCACCCACGGCGTAGGATCGAACACGTGATCGACATCCAGGGGCGTCCCGACCACGCGATGGAGCGGTCCGGGGACGCCCCACCGGGTGCCTCTGACCTGCTCGGGCTGGTCGCTGCGCTGGGCCTGCTCGACGGGGACGCCGGCGCCGCCGATGATGTGGATCGCGTCGACCAGCTCGACGCGCTCGAGCGGGTCAAGGCGGCCTGCGCCGCGGCGCAGGTGCGGATCACGGCCCGGTTCGTGGACTCCCAGAGGGCGGTCGCCGAGGAGCACCGGGCGCGGGCGGCGGAGCGCTCCGCCGCCAACGACTTCGAGGGCTGGCGAGCGGCGCGGGAGCTGGCGCGTCGGTCCGAGCTCGAGCCGGTCAGCCTCGGCCCGCGAGGAGCCCGAGCAGCCGGGGCGCGTCGGCGAGGGGGCTTCGACCGAGCCGGCATCGCTGCGCAGGTCGGCCTGGCGCGTCACGAGTCCCCCGCCCGTGGGGCACGACTGGCCACCATCGCCTTGTCGCTCTCACAGGACCTGCCCCACACCCTTGCCGCCCTCGGTGAGGGACTTCTCGTCGAGCGCCGCGCTGAGCTCGTCGCGCGGCTCACCAGCCATCTCGACCCGGACCAGCGAGTCAGGGTCGACGCCGAGGTCATCGGCGCGGCCGGCGCAGCGGTCCGGACGTGGGGCGACCGGGAGCTGGAGCAGCGTGTCCGCGCCTGCTCCGACCGGATCGACGCGGCCGCCGCCGTCGCCCGGGCACGCACCGCGGAGTCGGAGCGGCGGGTGACCCTGCGACCCATCCCGGACACGATGGCCATCGTCTCGGCGGTCCTCCCGGTCCGGGAGGCCGTGGCGGTCCATGCCGCGCTGACTCGTGCGGCCGACCGGGCCATGGGCGAGGGCGATGACCGCAGCCGTGGCCAGGTCATGGCCGACACACTGGTCCACCGCGTCGTCAGCCCCACCGCTGCGACCACGGCCTCGGGCGACTCACCAGCCGACCCTCCGGCGGACGGGCCCGCGGACGTGCCCGTCGAGGTGCAGATCGTCATCACCGACCGCGCCCTCATCGACGGTGCCGACACTCCCGCCCACATCCCCAGCTACGGCCCCGTGCCCGCCGGCTGGGCCCGCGAGCTGCTGACGCGCACCGTCGTCGACGAGGTCATCGCCACCGGCAGTCCTCCTCGACCCGGCGACCCGCCTCCCCGACGCACCGACGACCGGGCCAAGGTGTGGTTGCGCAGGCTCTACACCCATCCCGACACCGGCACCCTGGTGGCCATGGACTCCACCCGCCGCCTCTTCCCGCGGGGGCTGCGCCGCTTCGTCATCGCTCGCGACGGCACCTGCCGCACCCCGTGGTGCGATGCGCCGATCCGTCACGTCGACCATGTCGAGCCGCACCACCGAGGCGGACCGACGAGCGAGGCCAACGGCCAAGGCCTGTGCGTCCGGTGCAACCTCGTCAAGGAGCGGGCCGGCTGGCATGCCCGCGTGGCCGATCCGGGCCACGCGGCAGGCAGCCCGAGACCCCACACCGTCACCCTGGTCACGCCGACCGGTCACCGCCACACGACGACCGCCCCACCCGTGCTCCCCGGCGCGGCCTCCGGGCCGTCGGACAGCCGCCTCGAGGCCCACCTCGCCCAGCTGCTGGCGAGCTGACCCCCGCGAGCCGGCCCAGCGGCATACGGTCTGCGTATGGACGATCCGCGCCCGCCCCGTCGACACGAGCACCTGCGCGCCGGCGACACGAGCGTCGTCGTCGAGGTCGGGGACGACACGATCCCCCGCGTGCTCCGCTGGGGGTGCGACCTCGGCGACCTCGACGACCTGGCGCTGGCCGCGCTGGCCGACGCGGTGCGGCCGACGACAGGCGACTCGGTGGTCACCCACCAGACCTCGGTGCCGCTCGTGCCGCAGCACGGGACCGGCTGGCTCGGCCGACCGGGCATCACCGGCAACCGCATCGTCGACGGCCTGCCGGGGCCCGGCTGGTCGCCGCTCTTCACCTCGGCCCAGCATGCCCGGGCGGACTCCGACGGCGTCTGCCGACTGGTCAGCGAGGGCACCGACCCCGGTGCTGCGCTCACCCTCACGACGGAGCTCGAGGTCCACCCCAGCGGCCTCGTCCGGGCCCGTGCCTCCGTCCGCAACGACGGTGAAACGCCCTACGCCCTCGCCGCCCTGGAGTGCGCCCTGCCCGTCCCGGCAGCCGCTGACGAGCTGATGCACCTCACCGGACACCACACCCGCGAGCGGCTTCCCCAGCGGCAGCCCTTCACGGTCGGCCAGCTCGTGCGGGAGGCACGCGGCGGCCGCCCGGGGCACGACGCCACCACGATCATCGCCGCCGGCGTGCCCGGCTTCGGCTGGCAGACAGGCCGGGTCTGGTCCGTGCACATCGCCTGGAACGGCAACCAGGTCAGTGTCGCCGAGCGCACCGACGGCGGCTGGCGGCTGCTGCGCGGGGGCGAGCTGCTCCTTCCCGGCGAGGTCGTCCTCGAGCCGGGCGAGACCTACACCGCGCCGTGGCTCGTCGCCTCGTGGGGCGACGGCCTCGACGAGCTCGCCGGCCGGCACCACGACTACCTGCGCGCTCGACCGCAGCACCCGAGCCGACCGCGACCCGTCCTGCTCAACACGTGGGAGGCCGTCTACTTCGACCACGACCTCGACCGGCTGACCGCGCTCGCGGAGGCGGGGGCAGAGGTCGGTGTCGAGAGGTTCGTCCTCGACGACGGGTGGTTCCGCGGTCGGCGCAACGACCGGGCCGGCCTCGGGGACTGGTTCGTCGACGAGGCCGTCTGGCCGGACGGCCTGCGGCCGCTCGTCGACCGGGTGCACGCACTCGGCATGGAGTTCGGGCTGTGGTTCGAGCCAGAGATGGTCAACCTCGACTCCGACCTCGCCCGCGCGCACCCCGACTGGCTGCTCGGCGTCGGGCGCGGACCGGGGCCCGAGTCGCGCCACCAGCACGTCCTCGACCTGTCCAAGGAGGAGGTCGTCACCTACGTCACCGAGCGGATGTCAGCACTGATCGCCGAGCTGGACATCGCCTACCTCAAGTGGGACCACAACCGGGCCGTCGTCGACGCCGGCGGCCAGCCCCTGGGCAGCCCGGCCGGCCACGCCAACGCGCTCGCCGTGCAGCGCATCATGGCCGAGCTGAAGCACCGCCACCCGGGGCTCGAGATCGAGTCCTGCTGCGGCGGAGGCGGGCGCATCGACCTCGGCATCATCGAGTTCGCCGACCGGGTCTGGGCGTCGGACTGCGTCGACGCCCACGACCGGCTCGACATCCAGCGCGGCACCGGTCTGCTGCTTCCGCCGGAGCTCGTCGGCACGCACATCGGGTCCCCGCGAGCACACACGACGGGGCGGGTGCAGCCCTTGTCGCTCCGTGGCGGCGTCGCCCTGTGGGGCCACCTCGGGATCGAGTGGGACCTCACCCGCGCCACCGCGGAGGAGCGCGCCGAGGTGGCCGAGTGGGTGGCCCTGCACACGTCACTCCGTCCGCTGCTGCACAACGGTCGGGTCGTCCACGCCGACCTCTCCGGAGACGCCTTCCGGCTCGAGGGTGTCGTCGCCCAGGACGGGTCACGCGGCGTCTACGGACTGGCCGGCTACGACCGTCCCCTCACGTCCTCCTACGGCCGTATGCCGCTGGGCGGGCTCCGCGACGACGTGACCTACCGCGTCAGCCTCCTCCCACCAGGCGACCGGGCTCCGGTCGGACGACGGCCCGCATGGATGGACCAGTCCGTTGCCCTGTCGGGACGGGTGCTGCGCGAGGTCGGCCTCGAGCTGCCCGTCCTGCAACCGGACGGCTACCTGCTCATCGACGCCACTGCCGTCTGACCAGCAGCCGACCACTCCTCGAGTGTGCACCCGGTGCCGCGCCGGAGGTCGGTTGGGCACCCGGCGAGGTCAGCGGCATACGGCACCATGGTGAGCGTGACGGAGGGTCCGCGCCCGTGGGTGCTGCACGTCGACCTCGACCAGTTCATCGCTGCGGTCGAGGTGCTGCGGCGGCCCGAGCTCGCCGGCAAGCCGGTCATCGTCGGCGGCCGGGGTGACCCCACGGAGCGAGCGGTCGTGTCGACGGCGTCCTACGAGGCCCGGGAGTTCGGCGTCGGCTCAGGGATGCCGTTGCGGCTCGCGGCCCGGAAGGCACCTGACGCGATCATCCTGCCCGTCGACGCCGACGCCTACAACGCCGCCTCCGAGCAGGTCATGGCCACCCTGCGCGGCCTCCGGAGCGAGCATGGTCCCGTCGTGCTCGAGGTGCTCGGGTGGGACGAGGCGTTCCTCGGGGTGACCACCGCCGACCCGGAGGCCTTCGCCCGGCAGGCGATGGCGGCCGTGCTGGCGGCCACCGAACTGCACTCGTCCGTCGGCATCGGCGACACCAAGATCCGGGCCAAGATCGCCACCGGCTTCGGCAAGCCCCGAGGCGTCTTCCGGCTGACGAAGGACAACTGGATCGAGGTGATGGGCGACCGGCCGACCATCGACCTCTGGGGCGTCGGGTCGAAGATCTCCAAGCGCCTGGCCGCGTTGGGCATCGAGACCGTGCGGCAGCTCGCCGTTGCGGACGAGTCGGTCCTCGTCGCTGAGTTCGGGCCACGAATGGGGACCTGGTATCGCGAGCTCGGCCGCGGCCTGGGGTCAGCCGTGGTGGATGACACGCCATGGATCGCCCGCGGGCACAGTCGCGAGACGACCTACCAGCAGAACCTCACGACACCGGAGGAGATCCGGGAGGCGATCCGGGTGCTGGCCGAGCAGGCGCAGGCGGACACCGCGAAGGAGGGTCGGCCGGTCTTCCGAGTGACGTTGAAGGTGCGCTACGCGCCGTTCTTCACGCAGACGAAGGCGAGCAAGCTCAAGGCGCCGACCCACGACAGGGACGAGGTGGTCGCGGCCGCGGTGGCGCTGGCGGACAAGCTCGAGGCCGGCCGCGAGGTGCGGCTGCTCGGGGTGCGAGCCGAGATGGTCATGCCGGACGAGGGCGACCCCGTCGAGCGGACCCCGATCCGCGGCCGCCTCTGAATCGAGAGAGCAGTTCGCGACACACCCCCACGATCGAGAAGGCACTTCGCGACAGAGTCGGCGTCGCGAAGTGCTCTCTCGATTGAGGCGTGCTCCTCCGGCGGGTCAGTGGTCGCGGGGGCGCAGGCCCTCCCAGCGGGAGAGCCGCTCGGCGACCTCGCGCTCCTGCTCGGCGTGGCGGCGCGCGCGGTCCTGCTCGGCGGCAGCGGTCATGACACCGCGGTAGACCGAGACGACCGCCAGCGCGGTCACGGCGTAGGCGGCGATGGCCAGGGGCACTGCGCTGCTGCCGCCGCCGAAGGCTGACCGGAACAGATGCAGGAAGACGGCCGCCGCGCCGGCGACCGCGGCGACGACGAACCACACGATCGTCGTCCTCGTCACGCTGGAATGCACGGCGTCACTCTCGCACAGGCGGAGACTGGGTCGACAGGGCGCGTCCGGCCAACCACAGCGGGAGCTGGTCGGCGAAGTGCTCGTCACCCTCGACGCCGGATGCCCCCAGGGGAACGACCCACCGACTCGCGTCGCGGTCGGCCAGGTCCCAGACGTACCGGGCGGCCGGACCGACGTAGCAGCGGTCGGTGACGCCGGGGGCGCTGCCCGCGGCGAGGACGCAGCCCTTGTCGCCCGGCACGGGGTCGTCGGGTGCCGTCGGGGCCCCGCCGACGCCGTCCAGGGCATGGACCGGGTCGAACCAGTGCCGGTCGCCCCAGAGCGTGGCCGAGTCCGCTTGCCGCGCCACACGCTCCAGGGCCTCCGCGGCTCCGGACGCGACGTCGATCCCGTGGGCGGCGGCCCCTCGCGCCATCGAGTGCCACCCGATGCCGATCTGGAGCGGCACGGTCAGCCACGGCGTGAACAGCGTGGAGTGGCCGGTCGGCTCGTGCAGCGCGGCGAGCGCCGGGTGCTCGGAAAGCCACTGGACGAAGGCGTGCCGCCACTCGGCGAAGACCAGGGCGCCCCGGCTGCCCGGCTCGCTGCGCCCGTCCCACGCGAGGAGCTCGGCGCGCACGTCCGAGGCGGCACCGGAGACCGGGGAGGCGGACAGGTCGGACACGAGGCGCCGCATGAGCGGGACCTGTCCGTTGAGGGTGTCCATGTGGATGGCCAGGAAGTCGTCCGCGGTGAGCCCGAGCCGGTCGCCGACGAGGTCACGGATCCGGTCGGCGCGGAACGGGGACGCGTACTCGACCCCGAGACCGCCGCCGCTGCGGCGGTCGTTGGCGCTGACCATGACGTCGTCGACCTCAGTCGCGGGGGCACGCCGCCAGCCCACCCACTCGTGGCGGGGGTCCCAGGCGTCCACGGGCGCCTCGAGGTTCGCCGCGGCGCGGTCGGCGACGCGGCCGACGACGAGGTGACGAACCAGGCCGCTGCGGTCCGCGACGAGGGCGCTGTTGACCGGCTCTACCCAGTGCTCGAGTGCCGCGGTGACGTCGTCCACCGTCCGGGACCGCAGGAGCGGGAGGAAGGCGCCGAAGCCGAGGTCCAGCGACACCTGCGACGGGGTGCGCAGGCTGAAACAGTCCGGGCCCTGCCTTCCACGGGCGTTGCCCTCCGCCGCACGCGTCAGCGCCACCTCGAGCCCGTCCTCGAGCCCGTCGTCGAGCCCGTCCTCGAGGCCGGTCACGACGGGACCTCGGTCGGTGACCACGACGGGCACCTCGACCGAGCCTGCGCCGCGCACGGTGACGGTCTCGACCTGCGCCGTCGCGGCCGTCCACCCGTCGACGCCCCGGGCCTCGAGCGCGCCGCCCTCGCCACGCCTCAGCTGCTCGCGGGTCAGGTCCTGGTAGTCGGCCATCGCGTTGGTGATGCCCCAGGCCACGTCCCCGGTGTGCGCGAAGTGCTGGACGCCGGGCACCCCCGGGAAGGCGAAGCCGACGACGTCGAACTCATCGCAGGCGAGTCCCACCTGCTGGTAGCAGCCGGGCACCTCGAGGATCCGGTGCGGGTCGCCGGCGAGGAGCGGGAGTCCGCTCACCGTGCGATCCCCCGTGACGACCCACGCGTTGCTACCCGACTGCGTCACTCCCTCGGCGTGGAAGAGCGGCAGCCAGTCCCGTCCCAGCTGCCGCGCCACGTGGTCGTTGAACAGCTTCGCCGGGAACGTCCCGAAGAGCAGGTGGACCGCCCAGAAGATCCCGAGCGGTGTCCACGGCGCCCACGGGCGGGGCTGCTCGGCACGGTCCGCCAGGCCGAGCAGTCGCATCTCGGGAGCCCGCGCCAGGCCGAGGGGCAGGCCGTCGTTGACGCCGTCCACGTAGGCCGACACCCAGCTGCGCGTCTCCTCGTCGAGCGCCTCGTAGCAGGCCCGCACCGTCGCCTCGATCCGGACCTGGCGGGCGAAGCGGTCCCAGGGCAGGCCGTCCTCGCCCACGTGCTCCGCGGTGCGTCCCTCCATGCGCCACCGGAACCACTCGAGCTGCCAGCCGCGGTCCTCTGCGGTGACCTGCCCCTGGAGACGCGCGAGCTCGAGGACGGAACGGGCCCGGAGATGGGGGATGCCGTGGGAGTCGCGGACGACGTGACCAGTCATGCGGCACAGCATCACGGGCATCGGCCGTCGGCGTCCACGGGAATCCGGGCACTAGGTTTGGGTCATGGTCCGCGGAGAACGCAACGTCCTGGGCGGTGACCTGGCGGAGTGCAGCACTGATCCCGTCACGGGCTTCTACCGGGACGGATTCTGCACGGCCGGGCCGGAGGATCGGGGCAGCCACACCATCTGCGCCGTCGTCACGGCCGAGTTCCTCGAGCACCAGCGCAGCATCGGCAACGACCTCGGCACGCCGCGGCCCGACTGGCGGTTCCCGGGCCTGAGTCCCGGCGACCGCTGGTGCGTGGTCGCGACCCGCTGGCTCGAGTCGCACCAAGCGGGCTGCGCCGCACCGGTCGTCCTCGCCGCCACCCACGAGCGCGCCCTCGACGTCGTCCCGCTCCAGCTGCTCCAGGCGTATGCCGCTGACGTCCCCGACGACCCGAGCTCGTTGCTCTGACCGGCACGGTTTGAGAGCAATCTGACCAATTCTTCCCACAGCGGGCGCCGACGTTCGACAATCAGGTCGGCGCCCGTGCTGTCACATCCGTCCCCGAGCGGCGCCACCGGAGGGTCCATGCGAGTCGTCCGACTGCGCGGGACACGGATCGCCGCCGTGCTCCTCGTGGCCACCGCTGTGGCGGGTGTGGCGTCCTGCTCCGGGGAGAACCCGCAGGTGGAGCTGAGCCAGGCGGCACCCGGCTCGCGGGCGACACCCACGGTGACCGTGACGGTCCCGGCGTGGCGGACCGTCACGCAGACCCTCACGGCGACGACGACCATGGTGACCGCGACCACGGTGCCGGTGACGCCCACGGTGACGCTGACCCTTCCGCCGCGCCCGGTGGCCACCTCGACCACGCCGTTCAGCGAGGCGGCCGCACTGACGAGCTATGCCGCCCTGATCCGCGACATCACCGCGCTGGACCGGACGGGCGGCACCGGCACGGGCGCCGCGCTGCAGTTCGAGTCGCTGGCCCGGCACCTGACGACGATCGAGACGACGGGGGCTCCGCCGGGGCTGGACCCGCCGAGCTGGTTCGGCCGCGTCATCTCGCTGCGCCTCTTCGCCGACGCTGCCTCCGCCGAGGCGCTCGCCGGATCACCGCAGGCCCCTGCCCGCTTCGCCGTGATCCGCTCGGAGGTCGGTGTCCTCCTCGCCATGGTCAACGGCGCGCTGCGGACCAACCTCGCGCTGCCGCCGCCGTCTCCCCCGACGCCGGCGTCCTGACCGGCCGGCGCCCCCGGAGTGAACCGCGCGTGCCTGCCTGTCGTCTTCAGTCCCACCACCCGTTCACCTGGAGGGGACTGACCATGCATCGAACCCGTTACCTGGCCGCGGCCGCAGCGATGGCCGCAACCGCCACGCTCCTGGCGCCGGCTCCCGCCCTCGCCGAGGGCCGACCCTTCTCGACCGCGCTGACCGGTGCCGCCGAGCCCGGCGGTGGTGACCCGGACGGATCGGGAACCGCCCACGTCTGGGTCAACATCGGCCAGAGCCAGGTCTGCTACCACCTCGTCGTCGCCGACCTCGACCCGGTCATCGGCGCCCACATCCACAGCGCCCCTGCTGGTGTCAGCGGCCCGATCGTCGTGCCGCTCGCAGCCCCGGTCTCCGGGTCGTCCGAGGGCTGCGTCGACGTCGACCGGGACCTCGCGAAGGCGATCCTCAAGGCGCCGCAGGTCTTCTACGTCAACGTCCACACGACGGTCTACCCCGCCGGAGCGATTCGGGGCCAGCTCGGCTGACCCGCGGTCGATGTGATCGATCGGGGCAGATCCCGATCGATCACATCGACCGAACGACCAGGCCGTATGCCGCTGGGCCGGCCCCCGCTCACGGGCGCGGGAGCGCTCGGGCGAGCCGGCGAACGGCATCGGGGATGGCGGCGGCCTCGATGGTGCCGATGCCCATGACGAGTCCGGCTCGGGGTGGCTGCTCGAGGTAGCGCGGTGAGAGCGCCTCGAGCCGCACCCCGAACCGGGCGGCCGTGGCGGCGACCTCGCGGTCGTCGACGCCCTGGTCGACGAAGTGGGCGCAGACGTGCAGTCCCGCGACCGACGGCACGACCTCGAGGACGTCGTCGAGGGCCGCGAGATGCTCGAGGAGCCGCAGTCGGCGCTCGCGGTAGACGCGGCTGGCCCTGCGGACGTGCGCGGCGTGGTGCCCCTCGGCGATGAAGTCGGCGAGGGCCCCGTGGGTGACGACGTCGCCCTCCCAGATGCTGACCCGCTTCGCCTCGCGCAACGAGGGCTGGAGGGACAGCGGGGCGACGAGGTAGCCGACGCGCAGCGCAGGCAGGAGGGACTTCGAGAAGGTGCCGACGTAGACGACCCGGCCGTCGCGGTCGAGGCTCTGCAGCGGCTCGAGTGGGCGGTCGGAGAAGCGGTACTCGCTGTCGTAGTCGTCCTCGACGATCACGGCCCGGTGCTCGACGGCCCAGCGGAGCAGCGCAGCCCGCCGGGCGAGGGACATGGCGACCCCGGTGGGGAACTGGTGCGACGGGGTCACATAGACGAGGCGCGCGTCGTCGGGGAGGGCCTCGACCACGAGGCCGTCACGGTCGACCGGCACCCCGCGGACCACGGCCCGGTGCGTCTGGAGCAGCCGTTGCGCGGCTGTGTAACCGGGGTCCTCCACCGCGACGACGGTGCCCGGCTCGACGAGCACCCGGGCGATGAGGTCGAGCGCCTGCTGTGCGCCGAGGGTGACGACGACGTCGTCCCCCGAGGCGACCACCGACCTGGCCAGGCCGAGGTGTCGGGCGATCTCCTCGCGGAGCCGGCGGTGCCCGCGGCCGACGTAGGTGAGGTCCTCGAGCCGCGAGCGCCGCAGCTGCGTGGAGACGAGGCGCCGCCACACCTCCAGCGGGAACAGCCGGTGGTCGGGGAGGCCGGGATAGAGGTCGTGGGCGCGCCCCTCGGGGGTCGGCGCGGGCTCCGGGGCCGGCTCGAGCCAGAGGTCGACCGGTTGGACGGCCCCGGCCCGGGCCCGCCGCGCGCGCTCCTCAGCCCCCGACGCGAGCGCCACCTCGGTGACGTAGGTCCCCGATCCGGTGCGGCTCTCGAGGAACCCCTCCGCCACGAGACGGTCGTAGGCGGAGGTCACCGTGCCCCGGGCGACCCCGAGCTGCGCGGCGAGGTCGCGCGTCGCCGGCACGCGGTCGCCCCTGGCGAGGCGGCCGTCGAGGATCGCTTCGCGCAGCGCCACGTAGATCCGCGCCGTCCGGTCCCCCGGCGCGTCGAGGCTGACGTGGAGGTCCATCGGATCAGCCTAGATCGGCCCAGCCGACTCGGCGGAAACCGGACCTGCCCGGCGGTCCACATCCACTCGACGATTGACGCATGGCACTCTCCACGCGTGCGGCCACGGCAGCGGCGACCTCGACACCCAGCACCTCGGACACGACGTCCGCCACGCCCGGTGGCCACGGTCGGCTCACGGTCGCGCAGGGTGCCGCGCTGTCGGTCGGTGCCGTGCTCGGCACCGGCGTCATCACGTTGCCTGCGCTGGCCGCCGAGGTCGCCGGCCCGGCCTCCCTCGTCGCGTGGGCCGCTCTCGTGCTGCTGTCCATCCCCCTCGCGGCCACCTTCGCTGCGCTCGGCGCCCGATTTCCGGACACCGGAGGCGTGTCGACGTACGTCCGGCGCGCGTTCGGTGACCGCGCGGCGGGGGCGGTCGGCTGGTGCTTCTACTTCGCCGTACCGGTGGGAGCGCCGCCGGCGTCGATGATGGCGGGCAGCTACGTCGCCGACGTGGTGGGCGGCGGTCGGGCGACGACCCTGACCGTGGCAGCGGTCCTCATCCTCGGCACGGGGGCGATGAACGCCGCCGGGCTCCGCCTCTCCGGGAGGGTGCAGCTGGCCCTCGCCACCACCCTCGCCCTGCTCATGGTCGTCACGATCTCCGTGTCCCTGCCCCGGGGCGACCGGGCGCACCTGACGCCGTTCGCCCCCGAGGGGTGGGGCGCCGTCGGAACGGCCGCAGCCGTCCTCGTGTGGGGCTTCGCCGGCTGGGAGGCGGTCGCGCCCCTCTCCGGTGAGTACCGCAACCCGCGACGCGACGTGCCCCGCGCGGCGGGGATCGCCGTCACGGTCGTCGGGGTGCTCTATCTCGGGCTCGCGGCGACGAGCGTCCTCGTGCTCGGCCCGGCCACCGGGACGAGCAAGGCGCCGCTGTCCGACCTGCTCGCCGTCGCGGTCGGCGACGGTGCCCGGGTCGTCACCGCGGTCGCCGCGGTGATGCTGACGCTCGGCGCGATGAACGCGTACTTCGCCGGTGGCTCCCGGCTCGGCGCCGCGCTGGCCCGCGACGGGGCGCTCCCGGCCGTGCTGGCCAAGGGCAGCGCCGCGGGCGAGGTGCCCCGCCGCAGCCTGGGCCTGCTCACGCTCGGCGCCGGCCTCTCGCTCCTCGTCACCGGAGTGCTCGACCTCGGGCTGACCCCGCTCATGCTCCTCGCGACCGGCTGCTTCACCCTCGTCTACGTCATGGGGACGGGCGCTGCCCTGCGGCTCCTCCCCCGTCTCAGCCTCGGCTGGTGGACTGCAGCCACCGCCTTCGTGGCGACGCTCGGACTCCTCGTCGTCACCGGCGTCCACACCCTGTGGGCCCTCGGCATCGTCGGGGCCTCGCTCGTCCACCAAGCCCGCCGACGCGCCCCCGGCACGAGCGGCGCCCGCTGAGCCCAGCGGCATACGGCCTCGGGTTGTGGCGAAACCGTTGCATCATGCCCCTGCGAGGAGCAGGCTCGCCCTCACCGACTCAATGGGGAGGACCACATGCACGTCTCACGGATTCGCGCGGGCCTGGCGGCGGCGGTGGGGGCGCTGGTCGCGCTCCCGCTGCTCGTCGCGCCGGCCCAGGCCACCGACGGCGCAGCCGACCGGGCCGGTGCCCGGCCGAGCAGGCCGCTGACGGTGATGACCCGCAACATCTACCTGGGCGCCGACATCAACCGCCCCGTCCTGGCGGCGCAGCGGGCGGCAGCGCAGGACGGCGCCACGCAGCAGTCGATCATCACGGCCCTCGCGGTCGCGACCGACGCCACGCGCCGCATCGTCGACCAGACCAACTTCCCGGTGCGCTCCAAGCTGCTCGCGAGCGAGATCGCCGACGCCGAGCCCGACTTCGTCGGCCTCCAGGAGGTGGCCCTGTGGCGGTCCGGGCCGTTCAACCCCGCGGCGATCGCCCACCCGAGCGCGACCACGGTCGACTACGACTTCCTCCAGCTCCTCCTCGACGACCTGGAGTCGCTCGGCGCAGAGTACGACGCGGTCAACATCGGCACCCGCGCCGACGTCGAGGCGCCCGCCTTCACCCCGACCGGCCAGAACCTGCGCAACGTCCGGCTGACCATGCACGACGTCATCCTCAAGAAGGCCGACAACTCCTTCCGGGTCACGGCGAAGGGCGACCAGATCTTCGACGCCAACCTGCCCGTGTCGATCGCCGGCATCCAGCTCAACTTCTCGCGGGGCTACCAGTGGGTCGACGTCCTCGCCGGGAAGCGGCAGCTCCGCTTCGTCAACAGCCACTTCGAGGCGTTCAGCTCGACGCTCGCGCTGCTCCAGGCGCAGCAGACGGTGGCCGAGGCGACCGCCGGCGACCGGACCACCGTGTTCGTCTGCGACTGCAACTCCGACCCGCTCGACGACTCCGTGAAGCCGAACGACAACAACGTCCAGCACAACGACCCGTACGAGCTCATCACCGGGCCGGGCGGCTACACCGACCAGTGGCTCGAGTGGGCACCGGCCGAGGAGGGCTGGACCTCCGGCCTGTCCGAGCTCGTCGACGACGAGACCCCCGTCGGCATCGACCACCGGATCGACATGGTCTTCTCGCACACCCTCGACGGCGACCCGCTCGAGGTCGACCACGGGTTCATCACCGGTGACGAGGTCGCCGACCGCGACCCGCTGACCGGGCTGTGGCCGTCCGACCACGCGGGCGTCGTCCTCCGCCTCCGCGGCTGGTGAGTGACCGGCTCGGGGGCCGTCACTCCATCCGGCGCAGGACCGCGCGAGCCAGGCGGCGGGTCACGTCGGCTGCCTCGGCCGGCTCGATCCCCGCACCGCGGACCATCTGCTTGACGGCGTACATCGTCTCCCAGATGGCCCCTGAGACGTGGCGGTCCTCGAGCGGGTAGCCCTCGCCGTCGCGCCAGCCGGCCACCGAGAGCAGGTCGGCGACTGCAGCGATGTCCTCGTCGCTGGTCGACGCCCGCCTGTCCGTGCTCGGATGGTGCACCGACGCCACGAGCCAGAGGGCGCTCGCGAGCCGATCGAACTGCTCCCCCTCACGGGCGAGCTGCGTCAGGACCACGTCGAGCAGGGCCGGGGGATCGTCACGGAGGCGACGCCCCTTGGCGGTGGGTAGCAGGCGTCCCTTGAGCCGGCGCACGAGACCGGCGCGGCGGGCGCGGTCCCGCAGGTCCCCGACCGGCGGGGTGAGGTCCTCGCGGTTGCCCGCCCCGATCCAGTCCTCGGCCAGCCGGGCCTCGGCGAAGATCCGGGAGACCACGCGCGGCGGCAGGTAGCCCGCCGCGGTCAGGGTGATCCCGTCGCCGACGGCGTCGAGCAGGACTCGGTAGCCGGTCGTCAGGGCGAGGGCCTCGGCGTCGGTGAACGTCGCGGGCTCGGCCCACGCGGGGGCTGCGAGCCAGTCGTCGAGCTCGAATCGCGCCGGCCGCGAGAGGCGCCCGATGAGCTGCCGGACGGTGGGGGGCAGCTGGGCCAGGGCTGTGTCGAGGTCCCGCGGGGCGAGCCGGGCCAACGCTGCGTTGACCTCGTCGACGTCGAAGTGGTCGGGATCCCAGCCGTCGGGCAGCCACCCCTCCATCTCCTCGCCGGAGAGCCCGTTGTCGAAGGTGTGCCGTCGGTTGCGTCCGCGCCGCACCCACTCGGCGGCCTCCTCGTAGCCGGGGACGCCGCCGACGTCCTCGGGCGGGCAGGCTCGCTCGCCCCCGAGACAGACGAGCGGGTATGCCGCTGGGCTCGCTCCCGGGTCGGCGCTCGCCGCCGGGTCGGCCGGGTCGGGGAGCGGGTCGACCTGCTCGAGGGTGATGGTGTGGGTCCAGCCGTCGCCGAGGTCGTACTCGTAGGTGAGCCGGTCGCCGGGCTCACGGAGGACCTGGTCGAGACGCGCGTCGGTCTCCGGTGTGCCTGCGTCTCCCTCCGACTGGTCGAAGTCCGTGACGAAGTAGGGCCCCGAGTGGGCCGGACCGAGGCTGAACCGGTGCAGGTGGGACTCACTCCAGCCCATCGCCTGCTGCAGGGCGTCGTGCACCTCACCCAGGTGGAGCGCGCCCGGGACGCAGAGCCGTCTCCAGACCTGCGGCTCCGTGTCGTCGAGGGCCACCCTGATGGTGAGCAGGACGGGTTGGCGCGGGGGCGCGGGGAGCTCGATGGGAGGGTTCCGATCGCCGAAGGCCTCGAGCCCGCTCGTCCCGAGTGCCTGGCCGACGGTGTCGGTCATCATCGACTCGGCCAACGTCATCACCTGGTCGGCGCTGAGCGACTCGACCCACGCCTTGATCTCGGCGGGCGTGCGCGGCCCGTCGGGTGGTTGCGTCATCTCGCTCCTTCCTGCGGTCTGCAGCACCGACGCTACTGGGCCCCGGACGGGCAGGGCAGGATGGTGGGCATGTCGAGGCGCAGTGATCACCAGGCGGTCGCCGAGCGGGCCGCCGCGGAGTACCGGGAGCGCTACCCGCGGCTCGTCGAGGCCACCGGACTCTACGTCGAGATGGTCCAGGCGCTGCTCGACGACGCCGGCATCAACTACCTCAGCGTGTCGGGGCGGACCAAGTCCGTCGCATCCTTCAGGGGCAAGGCCGAGCGAATGGCTGACGGCGTCCCCCTGCACCCCAACCCGATCGAGGACATCACCGACGCGATCGGCGTCCGGGTGATCACCTACGTGCAGGCCGACGTCACGGCTGTCGCGGACCTGCTCGCCCAGGAGCTCGCGGTGCTCGACGACCGGGACCTCGGGCTCGAGACGGCCCGGGCGGGTCGGTGGGGATACGCGAGCCGGCACCTGCTCGTCGCCGTCGATGCGAGCCGGACCGTGCCGGCGACCTACGAGCCGTTGCGCCGACTGAGCGCCTCGGTGCAGATCCGGACGGTGCTCCAGCACGCGTGGGCGGAGTTCGAGCACGACATCCGCTACAAGGGGACGGTGCCCGAGGAGCATGCGTCCGACCTCGACCGGCGATTCACGCTGGCGGCTGGCCTGCTCGAGCTCGCCGACCGGGAGTTCGCGGCGATCCGCGACCGCCTGCAGGTCGCCATCCCCGCCGAGCCGCAGGAGGGCCAGCCTCCCGCAGAGGCGCAGATCGGCTCCCAGGACCTCGCCAAGTTCCTCGCCGGCAAGTACGCCGACGCCGGGTGGTCCCGCACCGACCACTACGCCTGGATCTCCGGGCTGCTCCGTGAGCTCGACATCACCGACGTCGAGTCGCTGGACCAGGTGCTCGCTCCCGTCGACACCGCGCTCATCACCGCGCGGATGGGCTACAAGTACCCGCCCGGCGCGGTGCGGCACCTCGACGACGCGCTCCTCGCGGCGTTCGGGAGCCGGTATGTGGAGCTCGAGGGGAACGCCCACCGGAGGGCCGGGCTCGAGTCGCGGCTGGCGAAGCTGCGCGCCTGACTCGCCAGCCGGGCCCGCGGCGCCGGGGCAGCACGAGAGTGCGCGGCTCAGCGGCCGCGTCCCCGGGTGGCCGTGAAGAGGAACACTGCCCCCGTCACGAGGTGCATCGAGGCGAGCAGGGCTGCGCTCGAGCCCTCGTACGCAGTCGTCAGGGGACCGATCACGGACAGCGCGGCGAACGCGGCCGCAGCCACCAGCAGTCGCGCCGCCCATCGGGGCGATCGCCGCGCTGCCCGGGTGAGCAGCCAGGACCCCAGGCCGAACATGACCACCGTGGCGAGGACGATCGCGGCCAGGCCGACGGTCAGGTCGCTGTCGGTCATCGGTGGCCTCGTCCGGAAGGACACGTCCGCGGCGCGTCCCGCGAGCCAGAGTCCCGCGTTGACGAGGGCGGCGATGCCCGCCCCGGCCGCGATGACCGTCCGGGCGGACCGCCCCGGCGCGGGGGACGCGAGGTGGCCGGTGCCGGACGTGGATGTGGTGCTCATGTCGGACCTCCCTGGGTCGGGTCATGATTGGTGGTGTTGCTCCTGCCGGGCCGTCCCGGCCTGTCCCCCTCCCGACGAGGCAGGCCCTGCGGATGTCAGGCGTCGATCTGACATTCGCGCCGGCTGTCTCGTCGGACGGGTGAGGAGCGACGCCGAGCGGGGAGAGCCGTGCGAGATGACGACCACACCTGAGACCAGCGGGCCGGGTCCGGGCCGGGGTCCGGGCGGGGGTCCGGACGCGGACCTCCCCGGCCTGCTCGATGAGCGGCGCCAGCTGGTCAACCTCGCCTACCGGCTGCTCGGCTCCTTCGCCGACGCGGAGGACGTCGTCCAGGAGACCTACGCCCGGTGGTATGCCATGCGGGCGCCGGACCGCGAAGCGATCGAGTCACCGGGCGCGTGGTTGATGAAGGTCGCCAGCCGGATCTGCCTCGACGAGCTGCGGTCCGCCCGGCACCGGCGGGAACGCTACGTCGGGGAGTGGATCCCCGAGCCCCTCCCCGACCGGGCCGAGTGGGCGGACCCGCGCGGCCCGGCCCAACCGGCGGACCCGGCCGACCGGGTCACGCTCGACGAGTCGGTCAACATGGCCTTCCTCGTCCTGCTCGACTCGATGACCCCGGCGGAGCGAGTGGCGTTCATCCTCCATGACGTCTTCGGCTACCCCTTCGGCGAGGTGGCCGACATCGTCGGCCGGACACCTGCGGCGTGTCGTCAGCTCGCATCGTCGGCCCGAGCTCGCCTCCGGGCAGCGCAGGCGCCGGCGGCGTCGATGGCCGGACAGGCTGCCATCGTGAGGGAGTTCAAGAGGGCCTGGGAGGCCCGGGACATCCCCGCTCTCCTCGGCATCCTCGACCCGTCGGCCATCGCGATCGCCGACGGCGGTGGACGGGTGTCAGCCGAGCTCCGGCCGATCGAGGGCCGCGAGCAGGTCGCCCGGACCGTCCTCGACCTGGCGCAGCACGTGCCGGGTCTCGCCCTCGTCGAGCGCACCGTCAACGGGGCGCCCGGCCTGGTTCTCGAGCAGGACGGCGCGGTCGTGACGGTGATGGCCTTCGAGGTCGCGGGCCACCGCATCCGGCACATCTGGGCGGTGCGCAACCCGGACAAGCTGCGGCCCTGGACGAGGTGAGCCGCGGACTACTCGCGGGCGAGCATCATCACGCCGAGGCCGACCATCATCGAACCGCCGGTGGCACCCAGCTGGTCGAGCCGCTTCGGCTTGCGCGCGAACCACTCCCGAGCCTTGCCCGCGACCACGGCCCACACGCTGTCCGAGCAGATGGCCATCGCGCCGAAGGCCACGCCGAGCACCGCCATCTGCGCGCCGACATGGCCGGCCCGCGCATTGGTGAACTGGGGGAGGAAGGCGATGAAGAAGAGGATCGTCTTGGGGTTGGTCACCCCCACGACGAAGCCGATCCGCAGCGCATGGCCCTGCTTCGTGGCGACCTGGCCGCCGAGAGCGGCGCGGGCAGCGGCCCGGTCCCGGATCGCCTGGATGCCGAGCCAGATGACGTAGCCGGCTCCGGCGACCTTGACGACCGTGTAGGCCGTGGCGCTGGCCGCCACCACCGCGCCGAGCCCGACGGCGACGAGGAGCACCTGGGTGGTGATGCCGAGGCCGTTCCCGACGACGGACAGGAGCGCCTCGCGACGCCCGACGGTCAGGGCGCGCCCGATGGTGAACAGCAGGCTCGGGCCCGGGACCTGGATGAACAGGATGGAGGCGATGAGGAACGCGATCCACTGGTTCGACGTGGGCACCCCATCAGTGTGCCCCCACTCCGCTCCGCGTCCAGCCGGAATCCAGGGGGCGGACCGGACCCGTGGCCGGGATGAGGTGGCACGAGGTGCACACTCGGGCCCGGCGCGGGCGCCCTCAGTCGGCCTGATCCACCGGCGGCAGCGGGCCGAAGGTGAAGCCGTGGCTCGCCGCGTCGCGCGACTCCCGGGCGAGCGGCTCCTCCGAGAAGCCGTCGGCCAGGGCCGCGGCGACGTCGAGGAACGCGCGACGGGTCCTGCGGTGCAACGCCGACGGGGTCGTGCGGCCCCCGGCCTCCAGGGTCCGGTCCCACGGGACCGTCGTCACCTGGCGGCAGCGGCTCTCGAAGTGCTTCCGGGTGAAGCCGACGATCGGGTCGGTCTCGCGCTCGATGCCGTTGACGACGACGACCGCGGACCGGACCAGCTCCTCGTGGCCGTGCTCCTCCAGCCAGTCGAGGGTCTGCGCGCCGGCCTTGGCGCCGTCGAGGGCGGGTCGCACGACGAGAACCAGCTGGTCCGCCTCGTGGATCAGGCCCTGGTTGGCGCTGTCGAGGATGCCGGTCCCGGTGTCGAGGAGGATGAGGTTGTAGAAGTGGTCCAGCAGGGAGACGACCTGGCGATACGCGTCCCGGTCGAGGGCCTGCGCGATCCGCGCGTCGTCGTCGGAGGCGAGCACCTCGAGTCGTGACTCGAGGCACTGCGAGGTGTAGCCGCGGACCTGGGCGAAGGAACGCACCCGTCCCGAGTCGGCGAGCAGGTCGGTGATGGTGCGCTGACAGTCCCCCGCGATCCGGTGGGCGAGGTTGCCCGCATCGGGGTTCGCGTCGACGGCCACGACGCGGTCACCCCGCACGGACGCGAAGGTCGAGCCGACACCGACGGTGACGGTCGTCTTGCCGACGCCCCCCTTGCGGCTCATGACGACGATGCGCCGCGTTCCGTCGAAGGGGGTGCGGACGCGGTTCATCAGCTGGTTGCGGCGCATCTCGGACAGGCTCGGGGGCAGGCGGAGCCGGCCGCCGGTGAGGTCGGTGAGAACGTGCCGCCAGCCGGTCCGGGCCGCCTGGCCGCGGCGTCCGAGGACCGCGGCCTCACTGAAGTCGGAGGCGGTGGCGCGGTGCACGGGCGCGGGCTCCGCCAGCACAGGCTCAGCCAGCGCAGGCTCCACCACCGCTTCGGCCTCCACCACCGGCTGCGGCTCCGGGCCGGTCGGGTCGACCGGCTGCCACATCTTCATCGCGGCGGGATCGTCGTGGAGTGCGTTGGGTTCCATCAATGACCCTTCATCCGTGACCAGCTGGGCGCAGCCCGGCGCTTCATGAGCCAATTCAACCGTGCTCGTATGCAACTGGGCACCCGGGTCCGCACATTTCTCGCGTCTCACCATGGTCCGGGACGAATTCCCCGTTGGAATCCGCGAGAGCCTTTGGTTGACTCGAACCATGCCGACGAGCGTGGCAGTCGATCGCATCGTCCACTCCATCGAGGCAGCAGCCCGGGAGTTCGCCTCCCTGCCCCCCGACCAGCCGGTGCGCCTGGCCAAGCGGACCTCCAACCTGTTCCGGCACGGATCGGCCCGCAACCGCGTTCGCTCCGGCCTCGACCTCTCAGCCTTCCGGGGGGTCTTCGAGGTCGACGCTGCGTCGCGAACCGCTCGCGTCGGCGGGCTCACGACCTACGAGGAGCTCGTCGACGCCCTGCTGCCAAGGGGATTCGTCCCGCTCGTCGTGCCGCAGCTGCGCACCATCACCATCGGTGGCGCCGTCACCGGGCTCGGGATCGAGGCGTCGTCCTTCCGCAACGGCCTGCCCCACGAGTCGGTCCGGGAGATGCGCATCCTCACCGCCGGCGTGGACGGCCGTGGTGAGGTCGTCACGGCGACCGCGGACAACGAGCACGCAGATCTCTTCCACACGTTCCCGAACTCCTACGGCTCGCTCGGCTACGTCCTCGACCTGGTCATCGAGCTCGAGCCCGCGGCGCCCTACGTCGCCCTCCGGCACGTCCGGTTCGACAGCGTCGACGCGCTCACCGACGCGGTGCGGACCGTCATGGAGGCGCGCGTCTGGGACGGCCACCGGGTGGACTTCGTCGACGGCGTCGTCTTCGAGCCGCGCGAGTCCTACCTGACCCTCGGCCACTGGTCCGATCGCATCGAGGGGCAAGCGGGGCCGAGCGACTACACCCGTGACCGCATCTACTACCGCTCGATCCAGGAGCGGCGGACCGACGTGCTGACCGCCCACGACTACCTGTGGCGCTGGGACACCGACTGGTTCTGGTGCTCTCGGGCGTTCGGCGCGCAGCACCCCACGATCCGGCGGCTGTGGCCGAAGGACAAGCTGCGCAGCGACGTCTACTGGAAGATCGTCGCCTTCGAGCAGCGTCACGGCGTCATGGCCGCCATCGACGCCAAGCGCGGCCACCTCCCCCGTGAGCGGGTCATCCAGGACGTCGAGATCCCCCTCGACCGGACCGCGGAGTTCCTCACCTGGTTCCTCAGCCACGTCCCCATCGACCCGGTCTGGGTGTGTCCGATCCAGCTGCGCAGGGCACCGGCGAGCGGGAGCGAGCCCAGCGGCATACGGCCGCCGTCGGACGAGCCGACCGACCGCGGGACTCCCCCGTGGCCGCTCTATCCGATGCATTCGGGCGTCCCCTACGTCAACGTCGGGTTCTGGTCGTCGGTCGAGATCCAACCCGGCGCACGGCCCGGCGACGTCAACCGCGCCATCGAGGCGAAGGTGACCGAGCTCGGGGGCCACAAGTCGCTCTACTCCGACGCGTACTACGACGAGGCGACCTTCGCGCGCCTCTACGGCGGCGAGGCCATCGCCGCCGCCAAGCGCCGCTACGACCCACGCGGACGCTTCCCAACCCTCTACGAGAAGGCGGTGCAGGCACGATGACGATCTCGGTCGGTCAGGCATTCGAGCGCATCCTCGGCGCGGACGCGCACCTGCGCGTCGTCGCCTGGGACGGTTCCGCCGGGGGCCCCAGTGACGGCCTCACGGTGCGACTCCACTCACCGCGGGCCCTCAGCTACCTGTTGACGGCCCCGGGCGAGCTCGGTGCGGCCCGCGCCTACATCCGCGGCGACCTCACCATCGACGGGATGGACGAGGGCAACCCCTACGACGTGGTCAAGCACCTGGGCGGCGACTTCCGGGCGAAGCTGCCCGCGTGGCGGGACCTCCGCGAGCTGCTCGGTGTCGTCCGCTCGACCGGGATCGCCGTTCCCGAGCTGCCGCCCGAGGAGACCCCGAGCCAGCTGCGCCGCCTCGCCTACGGAGTGCGGCACGGCCGGCGCCGCGACGCGGAGGCGATCCACCACCACTACGACGTCGGCAACGACTTCTACGAGTACGTCCTCGGCCCGTCGATGACCTACACCTGTGCGGTCTTCGAGACACCGGAGACGACGCTCGAGGACGCCCAGTTCGCCAAGTACGACCTCGTCGCGCGCAAGCTCGGTCTCGAGCCGGGGATGCGGCTGCTCGACGTCGGCTGCGGGTGGGGCGGCATGGTCCGCCATGCCGTGCAGCACTACGGCGTCACGGCTCTCGGGGTGACCCTGTCCCGCGAGCAGGCCAGGTGGGCGCAGGAGGCCATCCGGCGCGACGGCCTCGAGGGGCGGGCCGAGGTGCGGCACGCCGACTACCGCGACGTCACCGAGCGTGGGTTCGACGCGATCAGCTCCATCGGTCTGACCGAGCACATCGGCGTCAAGAACTACCCTTCGTACTTCCGCTTCCTGCGCGACCATCTCCGGGACGAGGGGCGTCTGCTCAACCACTGCATCACCCGGCCGGACAACAAGAACCCCGGGCTGCCGACCCGCGGCTTCATCAACCGCTACGTGTTCCCGGACGGGGAGCTGACCGGCTCCGGTGAGATCGTCCGGGTGATGGAGGACGAGGGCCTCGAGGTGAAGCACCACGAGAACCTCCGCGAGCACTACGCCCTCACCCTCGCCGGCTGGAGCGCCAACCTCTCCAAGCACTGGGACGACTGCGTCGCCCTCGCCGGCCTCGGCCGGGCACGGGTGTGGGGCCTCTATCTCGCCGGTTCACGGCTGGGCTTCGAGGACAACGGCATCCAGCTGCACCAGGTCCTCGCGACGCGGACGAGCGAGTCGGGCACGTCGGGTTATCCGCTGCGGCCGCAGTTCACCTGAGGGAGCAGGGTCAGCCCATGCCGCCGAGGTCGACGTTGTAGGCCTCGTAGACCAGGTCGCCACCGGCCTGCCGGTGCCGGACGAGCCGGCCGACCAGAGTGGTCAGCTCCTCCCGGAAGGCGGACAGGTCCGGGAGCTGCGCACCCTGCTCGAGGGCGGAGAGGTGGCGGTGGATCTGCTCGTGGAACGCCTCGTGCTCCGCGAGGAGCCGGTTGACGGCGCCGCTCAGGCGCGGGGCGGTCCGCATGGCCCGGTCGTAGATGCCGCCGGAGCTCTCGGTGATGGCGATGTGGTCGTCGAAGTCATGGGCCAGCTCCGAGAGGGCGCCGCGCACCCGGTCCCGCCAGGCGTCACCTTGGGCGATCGGGGCCTCGAGCGCCCGGTCGAGACCCGTGACGGCGTCGCGCAGCTCGGCCCGGTGGGCCCGCACGCGCTCGATGTGCTCGGTGAACTCACCGTTGGTCGTCGTGCCCTGATCGGTCGGTGCCGACTCAGCCGTGGCTGGCGTGGCGGGGAACATCGTGGTGTCTGAACTGGCATCCATGGTGGCCTCCTCCGGTGGCTACCATGGTCGTCCTCGCGGGTCCTGCCGTCCACCCCTGCGGCCTGACTTATCCGCCGGGCGGTGTGACCTTTCCCTCAGGCGAGCGACAGGAAGAGCTTCTCCATGTCGCCGACGTCCATCGTCTCGCCGTCGGGATTGGTGATGCACTCCTTGAGGCCGGTCGCGATGACGGCGAACCCGGCGCGGTCGACGGCCTTCGACACGGCGGCGAGCTGGGTGACGATGTCACGGCAGTCGCGGCCCTCCTCGATCATCTTGACGATGCCCCCGAGCTGGCCACGGGCCCGGTTGAGACGACGGATCACCGACTGCATCTCCGCAGCGTCGAGCTCCATGGCTTCCTCCTGTGCTTGAAAGTTGTGTCAGATCTTCTCATAATACCCCGGCGGGTATGGGTCTCCGACACTCGAGCCGCCGCGAGGCCCTTGCCATGGTGCCGTTGCGCGGCGAAGGTGTCGGCATGGAGTCGAGCGAGCTGTCATTCGAAGGCCACGCCGGCACGATCGTCGGTCGACGATGGGCGGACGGCCGGGACGAGCCGGACTACGTCGTCCTCCTCGTCCACGGCTACGGCGAGCACAGCGGCCGCTACGAGCACGTCGCGGCACGTCTCGTCGACGACGGCGCCGTGGTCTACGCGAATGACCACGTCGGGCACGGGCGGAGCGACGGCGAGCCGGTCCTCATCGACAGCTTCCAGGAGGTCGAGGAGGACGTGCACGTCCTCGAGGCCCGCGCCCGGATGGAGCACCCGACCCTTCCGGTCGTGCTCATCGGCCACTCGCTGGGCGGGCTCATCGCCGCCCGCTACGCCCAGCGATGGGGCGACGGCCTCGCGGCCATCGTCCTGTCCGCTCCCGTCCTCGGCCGGTGGCGGGCTGCCGAGAGCCTGCTGGCCGCCGAGCAGATCCCGGAGGACCCGATCGACCCCTCGACGCTGAGCCGCGACCCGGCCGTGGGAGCGGCCTACGTCGCCGACCAGCGGGTCTGGCACGGGCCGTTCAAGCGGCCCACACTCGAGGCGATCCAGGAGGCGCTGCGGATGACCACCGCCGCCGGCGCCGTCGACGACCCCATCCTCTGGTTGCACGGCGAGGCTGACGAGCTCGTGCCCATGGCCGACACCAGGGCGGGTTGGGCCACGCTGGCAGGTCGCCATGCGTCGTCGAAGTCCTACCCCGGCGCGCGGCACGAGATCTTCAACGAGACGAACCAGGAGGAGGTCCTGGACGACGTCATCGACTTCATCCGGGCCACCATCCGGCGCCCGGCGTCCACGGCCTGACGGAAGGAAGCAGACTCCCTCGACCGCGGGGTCAGGCGCGCCGGAGCAGGACGACGGTGTCGAGGGCCTCGCGCGGCCCCTCCTCCGTCTCCACGGGGCGCACCCGGATGTCCGCGTGCTCGACGACGACGGGCAGCCCGTCAGTGGCGTCGACGACCTCGTCCGGGTCGTAGAGCACCTCGCGGGAGCTCGGCCCGCCCCAGCCCTCGGTGAGGTTGCGGCCGGCGTGCCCGACGACGAGGACGTGACCGCCCGGCCGGGCGGCCTCGACACCGTGGCGCAGGGCGGTCGCCAGCTCAGACGCGGGGAGCTGGAGGTAGCAGAAGAGCACGAGGTCGTATGCCGCTGGGCCGCCCGGCGCGGCCACGGTGGCGTCGGCGACGAGCGGGGTCAGCCGACCCGCCTCCTCCCCGAGGACGGCGGCAGCCCGGGCTCGCATCCGCTCGACCGCGACACTGGAGTAGTCGGTCGCCGTGACCCGCCACCCCTGCTGGACGAGCCAGAGGGCGTTGCGGCCCTCGCCCGCAGCGATGTCGATGGCCGTGCCCGGCGTGAACGGAGTGACGATCTCCTCGACGAAGCGGTTGGGATCGGCGGACCAGACCAGATCCGCTGTCGCGTAGCGCTCGTCCCAGTCCTTGGCGTCCATCCGCGGTCTCCTCCGTGGCTCTCCTCGTACGCGGCTCTGGCTCTCGCCGCTCGTCCATTGTGCGCCGGGCCGCTTCCCGACCCGGCCCCGCGTCTGATGGATCACGAACCGCCGCCGGCAGGAGCCGCTCCGTCTAGCGTGGGACTGCAGACGGAGGGGGTCGGCCATGAAGGCACTCATCATCCACGAGTCCCTGTTCGGCAACACGAGGGCCGTTGCGGAGGCCGTCAAGCGCGGACTGACGCGCGACCGGCCGGTCGAGGTGGGACTGCTGCGCTCGGACGACGCACCCGGCGTCATCCCCGAGGACGTCAGCCTGCTCATCCTCGGAGGGCCGACCCACGCCTTCAGCATGACCCGTGCGTCGACGCGGAAGGACGCCGAGACCAAGGGCGCCCAGGAGCACGTGCGCACCGGCATCCGTGAGTGGATCGACGCTGTCGCCCCCCGTGCGGAGCTGCCGTCGTCACCTTCGACACGCGGGTCAAGGTCAGGCTCATGCCCGGGTCGGCGGCGAGGTCCGCCGTCAAGGCACTGCGGTCCCGCGGCTTCCGGCGCGCCGAGCAGGGCGAGACGTTCTGGGTCGAGGACACCGACGGCCCGCTCAAGGACGGCGAGCTGGACCGCGCCGAGGCGTGGGGTCACCGGCTGGGCTCCCGAGCCAGCGGTTGACGATCTCGACGAAGCGCTCGGGCGCCTCGAGCTGGGGGGTGTGGCCGACGTCGGCGAGCCACTCGGTCTCCCAGTGGGGGTTGGCGGCAGCGATGCGGCGTGCCGCAGCGACGGGCACGAGCCGGTCCTGCTCGCCGTGGATGAGCAGAACCGGCGCCGCGACGCTGCGGATCAGGTCGGAGTACGCCCGTCCGCGACGGAGCACCGTGAGCAGCGACCTCGCGGCCCGGAGGAACTCTGCCTCGGGGCGGGCCAGCTCGTCGCGATAGGACAGGAGGGCGGCCCCCGCCGCGAGGACGGCCGCATCGGCGCGGGAAGCGTCGGCGAAGCAGAGCCGGATCGTGCCGGTGACGCGCTGCTCGGTCGTGTAGCGCCGGCGCATCCGGACGAGGAACTGCTCGCCGACGAGCGGCGTCGCGTAGACACCGAACTGGAGGGCGACGAGCCGGTCGAGGCTGCTCACACCACTCGGCACCGACGGGTCGACGAGCACGAGGCCCGCGACGCGCTCGGGCCGGGAGTGGGCCAGCATGATCGACACCATCCCGCCCATCGAGTTGCCGACGAGGACGGCCGGCTCGCCGAGGACCTCGTCGACGAACCGTCCGAGCAGCGCGGCGTTGGCGCGCACCCCCGTGTCGCGGCCGGCCGCCGGCGTGAGGCCGAAGCCGGCCAGGTCGATGGCGACGACGCGGCGGTGCTCGGCCAGCGCCGGGGCGACGTGCACCCAGTTGAGGTGGGAGCCGCCCAGCCCATGGACGAGGACGAGAGGCGCCGCAGACCCGACCTCGCTGGGAGGGGGCTGACCCGGGGAACCGGGCCCAGCGGCATACGCCTCGGTGAAGTCGACCCAGTGCACCGGGCCACCCAGGTCGCTGACCCGGCTCCGTCCGCCCCACGGCTCGGCGAGGCCGGTGGGCGCGGAGGGGTGGAGGGCGGTCATGCGGGCAAATCTAGTCGGGTGGGTCCAGGGTGGCGCGACGGCGCTGGAGGTGGGCGCGCTCGACCTGGTTGTCGGTGAGGCGAATCGCTCGATCGTAGGCCTCCGCAGCCTCCGCACGGTGGCCCAGACGACGCAACAGCTCCGCGCCGGATCGACATCGCGACACCGTCAGGGGCGGAGCCGCTGCTCGACCAGGCCGACGAGGTTGCCCTCCGAGTCCCGGATGAACGCCATCCACTCGTCGGTGCCGGCGGGACCCAGCGTGTCGTCCTCGTGCCCGAAGATCACGTGCGGCTCGGTCTCGATGTGCGTGCCTGCCGCTCGGAGCCGCTCGACCGTCGAGTCGATGTCGGCGACGAAAAGGTAGAGCAGGGAGCTCGGCGCTCCACGGTCGAGGAGGAGCCGCACCCCGCCCAGGTCGAAGAACACCAGTCCGGGCGGGTCGAACGTCGCCAGCGGCTCGGCGCCCAGGAGGTCGGCGTAGAAGGCGCTCGCCCGGCCGAGGTCCTCCGCGCGCTGCGCGACCTGGACGAGTCCCCGCCGGGCGCCGGTGGCCTGATCCATCACGTGTCACCCTCCTCGTCGACGGTCGGTCCCACGGTAGCCGTCGTCGCCGATCCGTCGTCCAGCACAATTGCGGACATGAGCGAGCATCGACCCGTCGAGACGTGGCTGACCGACATGGACGGCGTGCTCGTCCACGAGGAGCAGGCCATCCCGGGGGCGGCGGACTTCGTGCGGGCGCTGCGGGTCTCGGGCAAGCGGTTCCTCGTCCTGACGAACAACTCGATCTTCACTCCGCGGGACCTGCGCGCCCGCCTGCTGGCCAGCGGCATCGACGTCCCCGAGGACGCCCTGTGGACGTCGGCGCTCGCGACCGCGCAGTTCCTCGCCGACCAGCGCGGTGGCGGGAGCGCCTACGTCGTGGGCGAGGCGGGCCTGCTCACGGCCATGCACGACATCGGCTTCGTCATGACCGAGCGCGATCCCGACTACGTCGTCCTCGGGGAGACCAGGACCTACTCCTTCGAGTCGATCACCAGGGCGATCCGGCTCATCGAGAAGGGCGCCCGCTTCATCGCGACCAACCCGGACCCGAGCGGGCCGAGCCCCTTCGGCACCCTCCCGGCCACCGGCTCCGTCGCAGCCCTCATCTCGACCGCGACCGGGCGCCAGCCCTACTACGTCGGCAAGCCGAACCCGCTCATGATGCGCAGCGCACTGAACCGCCTCGCCGCCCACTCCGAGACGACGATCATGGTCGGCGACCGGATGGACACCGACATCGTCTCGGGGCTCGAGGCGGGACTGCGCACCGTCCTCGTCCTCACCGGGTCGACGCGCCGTGAGCAGGTCGAGACCTTCCCCTACCGGCCGAGCCGGATCGTCGAGTCCGTGGCCGACCTGATCCGCTTCGTCGACCACGACCACTCGGCCACCCACTGAGGTGCCGTACGCCGCTGGGCCGGCTCAGCGGCATACGGCGGCTCTCGTGGTCGGCCGGGTCAGCTGCGCCGACGCAGCCGGCGCCACCACGAAGGACGCGGCTCGGTCGACGGGCCGGCCTCCTGCTGGGCCGCAGCCGCGGCGGCCGCCCGCTGCGCCTGCTGCTCCGCGCGGACCCGCCGCCACCCCTCGACCATCTCCTCGACGTCGAGCGTCCTGGCCAGCAGCGGCGGGAGGTTGCCGACCGCTGGCCGCAGCCGGTCGGCCAGCACCCGCTTGTTGTAGTCCTCGATGATCTCGCGGACGTTCTGCTCCCTGCTCACGTCGACCAGCGAGTCGGGATAGCCGGCGGCCTCCTTGCGGAGGGCCAGCGGACCGGGGAGCGCTCCGCCGAGGTCGAGGTTCTCCCGGGCCGCGTAGCGCTTGATCCACCAGTCCGGGTCGTCGGAGTCGTCCAGGTTGAGCGGCTTGCCGGCACCGGGGAGGTTGTCGAAGTCGCCGCGCTCCTGGGCCTCGCGGATCGCCTTCTCGACGGCACTCTCGTAGTACGGCGGCTGGAACATGTCCTCACGGTAGCTCGCACGATGCCCGGGGGTGGGCGCTCAGTGCACCGGCTCTGCAGCGGCGCGCGGTCGGGCGCTCCCGGCCCGCTCGCCCCGGTCCAGGGACGCCGCCTCCCAGGCCTCGACGAACGCGCCGAACTGGTCCGCGTCGAGCTGGCGGATGACGTCGCGGGCATCGTCGGAGTCACACGCGGTGAGGACCGCGGAGAGCGCACGCCCCTCCTCCAAGGCCTCGACGGCCACCAAGGGGGCATACGGGAGGAGTGGCAGGTCGTGGAGCGAGGCACCGTCGAGGGTGAACTCGAAACGGTTCTCGCGCAGGCCCTTGCGGGACGGGGGGATCTGGAAGGCCATGGGACGTGCTCCTTCGGGGTGATGGCCGTTGCCGACGAGAGGCGTCGGCACAGGGTGACGCACGACCCGCGTGCGGAGGGCGCCGTGGCGGCGCGGGCGGTCGGAGCCCTCGGCCAGGTGACGCTTGAG
This sequence comes from Intrasporangium sp. DVR, assembly GCF_040365325.1. Lineage (NCBI taxonomy): Bacteria > Bacillati > Actinomycetota > Actinomycetes > Micrococcales > Intrasporangiaceae > Intrasporangium > Intrasporangium sp. DVR. Next base: position 380,973 of record NZ_BAABZW010000005.1, read on the forward strand.
CGGGTCGCCCTCGACGTCGAGGTTGGGCAGCAGCGCGCCGAGGCGGCGCGGCAGCCACCAGGCGGCCTCGCCGAGGACCGACATGACCGCAGGGACGAGGGTCATCCGGACGAGGAAGGCGTCGACGAGGATGCCGACGGCGAGCGCGAGCCCGAACTGCTTGATCGTCGGGTCGCTGCTGAAGATGAAGCCGGCGAAGACCGAGACCATGATGACCGCCGCGGCGACGACGACCCGGCTCGCCTGGTCGAAGCCGTGGACGATGGCGTCGCGGCCGCGGTGGCCGTGGACGTGCGCCTCACGCATCGAGCTGACCAGGAACATCTCGTAGTCCATGGCGAGGCCGTAGAGGATCCCGTGACCATGATCGGCAGGAAGCTGAGGATCGGCCCGGTCGTGTCGAAGCCGAAGAGGTCCTTGAGCCAACCCCACTGGAAGATCGCCGTCATCAGACCGAATGTCGCCCCGATGCTGAGGAGGAAGCCGAGGGTCGCCTTGACCGGGATGACGACCGAGCGGAACACGAGGAGCAGGACGACGAGCGACAACGCGACGACGATGCCGATGTAGAGGGGAAGCACGTCACGCAGCTTCTCGGAGATGTCGATGTTGACCGCGGTCAGGCCCGTGACGCCGAGGGCGACCCCTTCGGCGCCGGTCACCGTCGCGCCCGACTCGCGCAGCGTGTCGACGAGGGCGGACGTCGAGGCGGCGTCGGGGCCCTCCGCAGGGATGACGGTGAAGATCGCCGTCCCACCCTCGGGGGCCGCTCCCATGACGCTGACCGCCCGCACGTCGGCCGTGGCCCGCAGGGCCTCCGCGATCCGACCGACGTCCTGCTGCCCGAGCCGGCGGCCCTCCTCGGGCCTGGCCACGACGACGAGGGGCGCGTTGTAGCCCTCGCCGAATCCCCGGGTGATGGCGTCGTAGGCACGACGCTCGTCCGTGTCGGGGTTGGCGGTGGACCCGTTGGGCATGCCGAGCGACATCGACGTGACCGGGACAGCGGCGGCCCCGAGGACGGCGACCACACCGACGATGGCGAGCCACCGGTGCCGCACGACGGCGCCCGACCAGCGGTGCGCGAGGTGACGGTGCTCCTCGGTCGTGAGCACGGCGCCCTTGGCGCGTGCCTTGTCGCTCGCGATGCGCTCGCCGACGAGTCCGAGGAGGGCGGGCAACAGGGTGAGGGCGACGAGGACCGCGAGGACGACGGTGACCGCGGCGACGAGGGCCATCGTCGTGAGGAAGGAGATGCCGATGAGGGTGAGCCCGGTCAGCGCGATGACGACGGTGAGGCCGGCGAAGAGGACTGCGCTGCCGGCGGTGCCGATGGCACGGCTCGTGGCCTCCTCGGCGCTCAGACCCTGGGTGACGATGAGCCGGCGCTGCCGGTTGACGATGAACAGCGCGTAGTCGATCCCCACGGCAAGGCCGACCATGAGGGCCAGCACGGGGGTCGCGGTCGTCAGGGTGATGGTCTGGGAGAGCGCGAAGGCCCCACCGAGACCGATAGCGACCCCGTTGAGGGCCGTGAGGAGCGGTAGGCCGGCGGCCCGGAGGGAGCCGAGCGTGAGGAGCAGCACGAGGGCGGCGACGCCGAGGCCGAGCGCCTCGTGGCCGCCGACCGGGGCCTCGTGCGGCTTGAGCGACTCGGTCGTCAGCACCTCGACACCCAGGCCAGCCGTCGCTTCCTCGGCGAGCCCGGTCACCTGCTCGACCGACCCCTCAGGGAGGTCCTGCACCTGCTCGGTGAACTGGATCTGGAGCATCGCCACTGAGCCGTCCTCGGAGACCACGACACCCGGGACGGGCTGCCCGCCCACCACCATCGGGCGGATCCCGCTGGGCTCGGTCACGCCCGCAGCCGTGTCCCGGGAGGACACCTTCCCGGTCTGGTCGGTGCGGTCGACGACGATCGGCAGGTCGGCGATGGCAGCGGCCGCGTCACCGATGCCCCCGGCTCGGTCGCCGGTATCGAGCCGCTCGCCGTCCGGCACGGTGAAGACGATCGTGCCCTGCCCTCCGGCGGCTTGGGGGAGCTCGGCGCGGAGCCGGTCCGTGACGTCCTGGCCCTGCGTCCCGTCGATGGTGACGCTCGAGGAGATGGTGGCCCCGCCGTTGGCGACGGCGAGTCCCACGCCTCCACCGAGCAGGATGAGCCACAGGGCGATGAAGGCCCACGACCGCCGGTAGGCGATCCGGCCGAGGCGGTAGAGCAACAGGGACATGAGGGTCCTCCGGGTAGGTCGGCATGGCGGCTCGGCGGCCGCGAGGTGGAGAGCCGCGCAGCTCCTGGTGCGGCGCGGCGGGTTGGACGGGGCGGCTCAGAAGCCCCTGCGCAGGTGCGTGAAGACGGTCTCGAGGAACTCGTCGACGCTGACCGCGTCCTCGGACGCCGGCTCGGGATCACCCGGCAGCCGGATCGGCACCCGACCGTCGAGCACGGACATCAAGGCCCCGTAGGCAGCGCCGACGAGGATGTGGCTGGACAGGCGGGACACGTTGGACCCGGCTCGGGCTGCGACCGCGTCCAGGGCCGTCCGGCGGATCTGGAGCTGAACCTCGGCGAGATGGGGCTCGAGGCCGTGGTGATCCCGAGCCATGCCGCGCAGCTGCTGCAGCAGGGACAGCATCCCTCCCGAGAGCTGGTGGCGCGCGAGCGCCATGAGCCACTCGAGGAGCGGGGTCTCCTCCGGCATCGCCGGCAGGGTCTCGAGCCCTTCTCGGAGTCGCTCGACCGCGAGCCCGGTGATCGCCTCCTCCTTGCAGGAGAAGTGGTTGGCGAAAGTCCGACGCGAGTACCCCGCCCGCCTCGCGACGTCGTCGATGGTGAAGCCGTCGACGCCCCGCTCGACGGCCAGGTCGAACGCAGCCTCTGCCAAGGCGTGCGCGGTCGCGCGGCGTTTGGCCTCCCGCAGTCCCTTCTCGGTCATGGAGTCAGGATCACACAATCTTTCCCATTGGGCAATATTGCTCAGTGGGCAATAATCTGGAGGCGGGCGAGGACGGCGTCGAGCATGGCCTCGGTGAGCTTGCCGGTGAAGGTGTTCTGCTGGCTCACGTGGTAGCTGCCGACCAGCTGCACGCGATGGCCGTCCGGACGCTCGAGCGTGGCCTCAGCGCCGTGCCCGAAGCGAGGCTTGGGCCGCGGGACCTGCCACCCGAGGCGCCGGGCCGCGCCGAGCGTGGCGTCCCAGCCGATGGACCCCAGCGCGAGGAGCGCCCGGAGGCCGGTGGGCGTCGCTGAGGTCAGCTCGAGGTCCCGGTCGAGCCAACCCGAACAGGTGGCCTTCTCCTCCGTCGTGGGCCGGTTGGCCGGCGGGGCGCAGCGGACCGTGGCCACGATGCGGATCCCCTTGAGCTGCAGCCCGTCCCCGGCCGCGACGGACGTGGGCTGGGAGGCGTAGCCGGCGCGGTGGAGCGCGGCGTAGAGCCAGTCCCCGGACCGGTCCCCGGTGAACATCCTCCCGGTGCGGTTCGTGCCGTTGGCTGCCGGGGCGAGCCCCACGATGAGCACGTCAGCAAGCGGGTCCCCGAACGAGGGGCCGGGCCGGCCCCAGTAGGGCTGGTCGGCGAAGGAGGCCCGTCGCCCGTGCACCGCCACGGACTCGCGCCAGGCCACGAGGCGCGGACAGGCTCGGCAGACGGACACGCGCGCGTCCAGATCCCGGACGGTGCCCACCGTGGCCGCGAGCCGCCGGACCTCCGACGCGGTGGTCGCCACCGGCGTCTCGGTCGTGGCCGGGTCGCCGGGCCAGCCGGTCCCCGGCGGCACGGGTGAGGGGAAGAGCGCCCCGGTGATCGGGTGCGGGTCCATCCGCTCGCTCGCCATGCTCCGACTCTGCCACCCTCCCCACTCGAGTGGCCCCGCAATCCCCAGCCCGGATGTGCGCACCCGGGCCACTCGACACGCGCACCCACTCGAGTGGCCCCGCAATCCCCAGCCCGAAACCGCCTACTGTGGCACGCAGGACGTGGAAGGGGACGATCGACGATGAGAGTCGCCGGACGATGGGGACCGACCCTGCTCTTCGCCCGTGTCGAGCTCAGGGCTCGGCTGTTGCAGCCGGGGATCCGTCGCTCCGTGGCGCAGCAGGCGGCGGACCTGCGCCACGTCGGGGACTCGCAAGCCGAACGGCTGGCGGGGGCTCTCGACCGCATCGCCGCGGACCAGCTGCCAGCCGAGTCCGCACGGGCGCTCGACCGGATCGAGGCCGCACGACGGGCGATGCTCCGCAGCGCCGAGACGGTGCCCTGGGCGGACGACACGACGCAGTCGCTGGCGCGGATCTGCGCCCGGGCCTCCCAGCCGCCCTCCGGCGCCCGCCTCCTCCACCACGTCGTGGCCATGTGGCAGCCCCGTGAGGCGCTTGAGCTCGGAACCTGCGTCGGCGTCTCTGCCGCCTACCAGGCCGCGGCGATGCCGTCAGGCGCCCTGACCTCCCTCGAGGCATACCCTGCCCTCGCTCGACAAGCGGAGCGCACGTGGCGCGAGGCGGGGATCGACAACGCCCGCGTCGTGGTCGGTCGCCTCGCCGACACGCTCGCACCGACCTTGGCGGGCACGTCGTGGGACTACGCCTTCATCGACGCCAACCACCAGGGCGCGGCGACCGAGCGGTACGTCGAGCAGGTGTCCCGGGCCGCCTCCCCCGGGGCCCTGCTCGCCCTCGACGACATCGACTACAGCGCCGGCATGCGATCAGCCTGGGAGTCGGTCCGGCAACGGGAGGACGTCGCGGCGAGTGCCGTCGTCGGCAAGATCGGCCTCCTCGCCCTACGGTGACCACGCCACGCCCCCGGCGGGGCTCAGTAGCCCATCCCGCCCTCGGGCGAGGACGGCTTGGTCCTGATCGGCTGGCCGGCCGGGGCAAGGACGTACCAGGCGTCGTTGACACCCTGTCCCTTGACGTCGCCCGCTGCCACGTCCTGGGCGAAGTAGTAGAGCGGCCACCCGTCCAGCGTCACCTGCGTCCTACCGGCCACGTCGATGGTCCCGATGGAGCCGGTCACCCCGGTCGCCTTCGGCGCGGCATCACCCGCGAGGGCAGGGGGCCACGCCGTGAGGCAGTCACCCGTGCAGGCACTCGTCGCCGCACCCTGCGTGTCCTTCGTGAAGAGGTAGAGCACTCTGCCGTTGGCGTCGGTGACGACGTCGCCCAACGCGGTCGCAGCCGCCTTGAGCTCGGTCACCTCGGCCTGCGGCGCCACCGGCGCCGCAGGCTCCGATCCGGAGCAGGCAGCGAGCACGGGCCCAAGAGCGAGCATGGCGAGGATGATGGGGGCTGGGCGACGGGTCATGCACCCGAGGACGTTGTGCCGGGCAGCCGGGTTCGATGAACCCGAAGGACCGTCGCGGCGTCTTCGGGGACAGCAGTGCCGAGGGAGGTTGGTCAGATGCCGCTCGACGACGACGCCGTCGAGGCGATCTACCGCGAGCACGGCCCGATGCTTCGGCGGGTCGTCTGGCGGGCGACGAGCGACCCTGACCGCGTGGAGGACATCGTCCAGGAGACGATCCTGCGCGTCTGGCGCCAGGCCCCGGACGCTGACAGCCTCCGCGCCTACCTCATCACGACGGCCCGGCACCTCATCGTCGACCAACATCGTGCCGCCGGTCGCCGTCCCCAGCAGGTGCGTCTCGCGGACCTGCCCGAGAAGGACTCGGCGATCGACCGGGCCCTTGACCAGGTCCTCGTCGAAGAGGCCTTGGCTCGGCTGCAGCCGGCGCACCGCGAGGTCGTCACCTGTCTCTACTACGAAAGGCTCTCGGTGGCCGAGACCGCCGCCCGCGTGGGGGTGCCCGACGGCACCGTCAAGTCCCGCGCCTACTACGCCGTGCGCAGCCTGCGCGTGATCCTCGATGAGATGGGGGTGACGAGATGACCTCCGCGCCGGACGACCTGCACATGTTGCTGGGCGCCTACGTGCTCGGCGGGCTCTCCGACGAGGACCATCGCGCGTTCACGGAGCACCTGCGCACGTGCACCGGGTGCCAGCAGGAGCTGGGGCAGCTGTCCGGGCTCCCCCGGCTGCTCTCCCTCGTCGACCAGCCGCCGACAGAGCAGCCGTATGCCGCTGAGCTCGCTCCCGCGGCACCTGCCGAGGGGCGCGCGGCGGGGTCGGGCGCGAAGGGCCTGCCCGACCTGCTGGCCGAAGCCCGGCGCCGTCGGAGGCGGCGGCACGGCTGGCTCGCGGCTGCTGCGAGCGTCGCAGCCATCGGCCTCTTCGGGGCCGGCTCGTGGCTCGGCCCGGCCCTGCTCGACCCGCCTCCGCCGTCGGAGCACTACACGGCGACCGCTCCGGCCGGCTCGGCAGCTCAGGTGGGTGTCGACCTCGTCACCCGCGGTTGGGGCACGCAGCTGGACCTCGCCTGCACGAACATGCCGGTCGGCCAGGAGATCGTCGTCTATGTCCGCGACGCCACGGGACGTGAGTCGCCGGCCGGTTCGTGGCTGGGCACGCGGTCCGGCTATGCACGCGTGACCGGCGCGACCGCACTGCGCCCGGAACAGATCCGGTCCATCGAGGTCCGCACGGCGGACGGGACGGTGATCGCTTCGCTGCGGACCTGACCACGCGCTCGGCCACCATGCCAGCGGTGCGGGGGTGGGTCGAGAGTGCGGCGCGGGACCAGCCCCCAGGTCCCGCGCCGGCGTTCCCCTCGTCAGCACAGAGCCGGCCCGGGCGGGCCTGATACACGCGGGCGCGTTCAGATGGCCACAAGGTATTCGGCGAGCTCGCCCGGTCGGGAGAGTGCGATGAGGTGGCCACCGGGAAGCACGTCCGGCTCGACGCCGAGTCGCTTGCGGGCCACGCACTGCTGGAAGGTCACGGGAAAGAATCGGTCGTCCCGGCCGGCGACCACGCGGATGGCGATGGCCGGCCACTCGGTGAACTCGCAGGGAGCTCCGAAGATCGTCTCGGTCTCGTCGCGCTCCGCCGACCCGAGGGAGGCCACGACCTCGGCCGGCACATCATGGAGGAAGTGCGCCTGCGGGTCGAACTCGACCGGCCAGCCGCCGGCCCGCGCGGCGGCCCGCATGGCGGCCTCCTGGTCGACGTGGCCCCACCACTCACCCGCGGTCTCTCCCGGCTCGGGGATCATCGCGTTGACGAACACGAGCGCACGCAGGCCCGGGTGGCGGCCCGAGGCCGCGACCTGCGCTGCCGGGAACCCGCCGAGCGACTGGGCGACGAGGACGACATCGGGCCGCGACCCGACCGTCGCCGAGATGATCTCGGCGTACTCGGGCAGCCCGCTGGCCGGGTCGTCAGCGGGCAGGTCCAGGGGGATGGCCTCGTGGCCGGCGCCGAGGATCAACGGAACGACCCGGTGCCAGTACGAACCGGCGCCACCCGCTCCGGGGACGAGGACGAATGTGGTCACTGTCCACATGCTAGGCGAACGGCGTTCTCCGTGCGAGGGTGAAAGGCATGGCTGACGACGTGGACATCCAGCACCGGATCACCTCCCTCATCGACGAGGAGCACCGCCTCCGTGAGGCTCTCCAGAAGGGCACCATCTCCGCAGAGGTCGAACGGACCCGTCTGGGCACCATCGAGGTCGAGCTCGACCAGTGCTGGGACCTGCTGCGGCAGCGTCGCGCCAAGCGGGAGTTCGGCTCTGACCCGGACGAGGCCCGCGTGCGCGACCCCAGGACGGTCGAGGGCTACACCGGGTGACGCCGGCTCGGTCAACGCCATCCCAGACCGGATCGGGATCGCTGTCGTGATGCTCGAGGTCGCAGCCGCTGACGGGACGGCCGAGGCCTGGCTCGCCAGGCCGACGGCCCTCCCCGAGGACGCGCCATTGCCCGGAGTCCTGCTGTTCATGGACGCCCTCGGCCTGCGCCCGCGGATCTTCGACATGGCCGACCGGATCGCGTCCTGGGGGTACGTCGTCCTCGCACCCAACGTCTTCTACCGCAACGGCACCGCGGCGGAGACCTCGACCGACCGACCTCTCGACTCGGAAGAGGCACGTCGGGCCTTCTTCGCGGTCGCCTCCCGGCGCATCTCCGCCCTGACGACGAAGCTCGCCCTGCGCGACATCACCAGCTACGTCGAGGCGCTGACGTCGCGCCCGGAGGTGACGACACCGATCGGGGTGGTCGGCTACTGCATGGGCGCACGGCTCGCGGTCCGGGCGGCCAACGCGCACCCTGACGTCGTCGCCGCCTGCGGCGGCTTCCACGGCGGTGGCCTGGCGAGCGATGCCGCAGACAGCCCCCACCTGGGCCTCCCGGCCGCACGGGCCGAGTTCCTCTTCGGGCACGCTGACCACGACACGTCGATGAACGCCGAGGCCGTCGTCCGCCTCGACGAAGCGCTGCGGTCAGCCGGTCTCACCGCGACCAACGAGATCTACGAGGGGGCAGCGCACGGCTACACGATGGCCGACACCTCGGTGTACGACGACGCGGCCACCGAGCGCCACTTCACCGCACTCAGGGAGCTGTTCGACCGGACTCTTCGCTGAGCCAGACACCGTCGCGCATGAGGTCCCGGCCGGCGAGCTCGTTCTCCTCACGCCAGGCCTGCACCCGAGTCGGCCGCACCCGGAAGTAGGGATAGCGCGACCGGACGGTTCGACACCCTGGGTGGGTGGCTGGGGACGCGAGCTAGGCTCGGTGAGGTGGCGGACGGCATGCGGGCATCGGTGGTCCTCGGATCCGGCGGGGCGCGAGGCTACGCCCACATCGGGGCGCTCCAGGTGCTCGACGAGCGAGGCTTCGAGGTCGTCGCCCTCGCCGGGACGTCGATGGGGGCCCTCGTCGGCGGGGTGGCGGCGGCCGGTCGGCTCGACGAGTACACCGAGTGGTCGCTCTCCCTGACGCAGCGCGAGCTGTTCCGCCTGCTCGACTTCACCCTGTCTGCACCCGGTGGGGCCATCAGGGCCGAGCGGATCATCGGGAAGGTGGGCGAGATCCTCGGCGGTGCGACCATCGACGACCTGCCGATCCCCTACACCGCGGTGGCCACCGACCTCGCGGCCCGACGCGAGGTATGGTTCCAGCACGGCCCGGTCGTGCAGGCGATCCGTGCCTCCATCGCCATCCCCGGGGTCATCACTCCCATCGTCATCAACGGCCGCACCCTCGTCGACGGCGGCCTGCTGAACCCGCTGCCCATCGAGCCCACCGCGGCGGTGAGCGCCGACGTGACCGTGGCCGTGAGCCTTTCCGGACCGCGCGCCACGATCGGGCACGCGACACCGGTCAAGGAGACCTCCGAGACCAGGCCGTTCGACGAGTGGACGTCCCGGCTGCGCCGCAGCACCGCCGAGGTCCTCGAGTCGGAGCGCCTTCGAGCCCTCGCCGGTCGCTTCGGTGGCGGCCATCGGCGTGAGGATGCGGCCGCGGCCGAGGAGGTGGCCGCGGCCGACGAGGTGGCGGCCGTCGAGGAGTGGGTGGTCGGCAAGGCCGAGATCGGGACCATCAACCTGCTCAACATGAGCTTCGAGACGATGAGCGCACTCATCACCCGCTACCGGATGGCGAGCAACCCGCCGGACATCCTCGTCACCGTCCCCTACAACGCCGTCAACACGCTCGACTTCCACCGGGCCGCCGAGATGATCGAGCTCGGCCGAACGCTCACGACGCAAGCCCTCGACCGAGCCGGCTTCTGAGACGAAGGTCAGTCGCTCGTCATGATGAACAACGGTGCGCCGTCGAACTCGTAGATCGGCCGGAGCCGGTCCCGGCTGTAGTACTTGTCCACCGCGACCACCTTCTTCTCCGACGTCACGCTCTCGATGGGCACGCTGTCGTAGAACCCACGATGGATGCTCACGAGGCGGCCGAACTGCTTCCTGAGGATCAGGTCGAGGGCGAGGTTGCCGAATGCCATCGGCACGATCGAGTCCAGGGCATCGGGATCGCCGGAACGCACGAGGTATCCGAGCCTCTGGTTGACCACGTCGATCCGCCTGCCGTTGTTGTAGCGCGGCGAGTACTCCTTCAGGGCCGACGCGACCTTGTCGCCGATGCCGCCGAGCTTGCGGTGCCCGAACATGTCGGTCTCCTCGCTCTCGAAGCTCATTCCCTCGTGCGAGGTCAGGTTCGCGCCCTCCGAGACGAGCACCACCGAGTACCTGCTCGGGTTCCGGTTGTGGTCGTAGACGAGCAGCTCGGTGAGGTGCTCGACGTCCACCGAATGCTCGGGAATGAGGCAGCGGTCGGCTGCACCGGCCATCGTGGGTAGCAGCGCGGTGAAGCCGGCATACCTGCCGAAGACCTCGATGACGAGGAACCGTTCGTGTGACCCCGCGGTGGTCCGTAGCCGGTGGGTCAGCTCGATGGTGCGGGTGACGCAGGTGCTGAACCCGATGCAGTAGTCGGTCCCGTAGACGTCGTTGTCCATCGTCTTCGGGATGGCGACGACGTTCACTCCCTCGTCGTGCAACCGCTTGCCATAGCTGAGCGTGTCGTCGCCACCGATCGGGATGAGGACGTCGACGCCGATGTGCTCGAGGTTCCGGAGGACGTCCGTGGTCACGTCGTTGACCGGATCCGGGTATCCGCTCAGATGCGCCGGCACCCGCTCTCGTGGCAGCTGGCTCGGCTGGGTGCGCGACGTGTGCAGGAAGGTGCCGCCCGTCCGTCCGGCGCGGTTGACGATGGCCTCCGTGAGCTCCTGCACGCTGTTGGAGTTGTCGGCGCCCGCCTCGCGGCTGTAGTCCACCAGCCCCGCCCAGCCCCGGCGGATGCCCACCACACGATGACCTTCGCGGAGCGCGCGAATGGTGATGGCGCGGATGGCCGGGTTGAGCCCCGGGACGTCGCCGCCGCCGGTGAGGATCGCGATCGTCAGCTTGTCGCTCGCCATGCCTTCGAAACTACCGCCACCCGGCGGCGTTTCGAGGCGTGTGCGCCACCGACACCACGCAGGCGTCGCTCAGCCTCTCCGTCACGGTGGGGGGAGCGGGGGGTGGCCGGGCCACGCACCCTTGACCTCAAGGGCGGTTGAGCTCGCAGGATGGTGACGTGAACGCCCTCCACGCCCAGCCCAACGTCCAGCCGGCGCTGGCACCCGGGGACTCAGCGGCGTACCTCTCCCGTCTCGGGGCGCCCGCCCCCGCTGAACCCACGCTCGACGCGCTGGCTGAGCTCCACCGGGCGCACCTCGCGCGAGTCCCCTTCGAGAACCTCGACATCGCCCTCGGCCGTCCCATCCGGATCGATCCCGACAGCCTCGTGGAGAAGGTCCTCCGGGCCGGCCGAGGGGGGTACTGCTACGAGCTGAACGGTCTCTTCGCGTTGTTGCTCAGAAGCGTGGGGTATGCCGCTGAGCTCCTCAGTGCCCGAGTCACCACGGCGGGTGGCGGGCTCACCGAGGACTTCGACCACCTCGCGCTCCTCGTGACCTCTCCTCTCGTGTCACATCCCCAGCTCGTGGACGTCGGCTTCGGCGATGCGTTCACCGAGCCCCTACCTCTCGAGGACGGGTTCAGCCGGCAGGAGGCAGGAAAGTCCGTCGGCCTGGCGCGGGCCGACGACGGCTCATGGGCCTACTGCGAGGACCACGGCAGCGGCTGGGAGTCGCAGTACCTCTTCACGACGACGCCGCGGCGCATGGCGGACTTCGAGGAGCGCAACCGGTGGCAGCAGTCGTCTCCGCGAAGCCACTTCACGCAGAAGCGAGTCGCGTCGCGCCTGACGGAGACGGGTCGGGTCACCCTGACGCTCTCGGGCGGCCGAGCGCGGATCCTCGAGACCACCCGCGGAGCGACGCCCGAGCGGAGCGAGCGACCCGTGGGCGCAGCGGAGGTCGGGACGGTGCTCGACGATGTCTTCGGCATCAGGCTCACGGAAGCGGAGATCCGCCGGCTCGCTGCCGCCTGAGTGCTCAGCTGTGAGCCGCCGCCTGAGTGCTCAGCTGTGAGCCAGGGCGGGAGGCAGCCGCGCGGGGTCAGCGGTTGGCCACGTCTCCGGATGTGGACCGAGCCGCTCCAGCTCCTCCACCTGCTCGCGCGACCACGCGGAGACCGCGCGGCGACCGGACAGCACGTCGGCGACGAAGCCCCGCCAGTCCACCCACACCGTGCCGGCGACCTCGTCCCGGTCCGGTGTCGGCTCGCCGTCGACGTGGCCCGCGAGCACCGGGCAGAGCTCCCACTCGACGACGCCCTCCATCTCCGCGCGGTAGGCGAAGCGCGGGAGGACGAGCCGGAGGTCGCGCACCTCGAGGCCGAGCTCTGTGGCCACTCGCCGGCGCACGGCGTCCTCGAGCCGCTCGCCGGGGCCGGGGTGGCCGCAGGCGGAGTTCGTCCAGACACTGGGGAACGTCGCCTTGTCGTGGGCCCGTTGGGTGAGCAGCAGCTGGCCGCGGTCGTTGAAGAGGTAGGCGGAGAAGGCGAGATGCAGCGGCGTCTCAGCGCCGTGGACGGTGGCCTTGGGCGCGGTGCCGATGGCGCGGCCGTCCGGGGACAGGAGGACGACGAGCTCCTCGGCCCTCTCAGGGGCAGGACCGGGCGTGTTCGGGTCGGTCATGGGACGGGCCTCGCGAGCTCGTTGACGGCCGCCCGGAAGGCGGACGGCAGGGCGGCCGCCGCCGGCACGAGGAGCCGCCGCCCGAGTGCCGGGCGGGTCACCTGCACGAGGCTGCGCGTCATCAGGGCATAGCGGCGGGTGGCCGNNCGGGTGGCCGCCCGCCACGAACGCTCGTAGGACTGGGGGTCCGCCGCGGCGATCGCAGCCACTGCCGCCCGCGCGTGGGCGAGCCCCAGCGAGATGCCCTCGCCGGTCAGGGCGTCGACGTAGCCACTCGCGTCCCCCGCGAGGAGGACCCGACCGGCCACGCGCCGGGTCGTCCGCTGGTGCAACGGCCCCGCACCCCTCAGCGACGTGACGACCTGCGCGTCCTCGAGCCGGCTTAGCAGCTCCGGGAACCCCGCGAGCGGGTCCCTGCCGACCGGCCTGTGGTGGCTGAGGATGGCGACCCCGACGAGGTCCTCGGCCACGGGCGTCACATAGGCCTCCGCGTCCGGCCCCCAGTGCACCTCGACATGGTCACTCCAGGGGCGGACCGCGTAGTGCTGGCGCAGGCCGTAACGCTTACCCGGCTGATGGCCGGGGCTGACGGCACGGTCGAGCCCCAGGTAGCGGCGGGTCGGGGAGTGCAGGCCGTCCGCCGCGACGACCCAGGGCGCTCGCAGGCTCGGTCCGGGTGAGCCGGCCGCCTCGGTGACGACCGTGGCACCACGGTCGTCCTGTTGGAGCCCCGCTGCGGCGTAGTGGAGGACGCGGACTCCGGCTGCCGCGACGGCGTCCAGCAGGGCTCCGTGGAGGACGGTGCGGCGGATCCCGCGCCCGGGGCCGGCCCGGAAGTCCGCCTCCGCCGCCCGACCGCCGGCGAGGTAGCGGATCCCGCGGAGCTCGTGGCCCGGCGGGTCCACGCCGAGATCGTTGAGCGCCTGCAGCCCCCCGGGCATCAGGCCCTCACCGCACGCCTTGTCGATGACCCCGCTTCGCGGTTCGAGCACGAGGGGGGTCAGGCCGCGCCTCGTCGCGTACAACGCCGTGGCGAGCCCGACGGGTCCCCCGCCGATGACGATGAGGTCGGCGTCGTCCACCTCGACCACCCCGCTCACGGTGTCACCGCGAGCTCGCGGAGGGCGGCGTTCTCGACCCGGACCCGCTCGGTGAGCAGGGCGGCGTTGGCTGCGGTGAAGACGACGGCAGTGACCCAGGCGCTGTGCACCAGCGGCAGCGCCGCCCCTTCCGCGACGACCGCCACGTAGTTCGGGTGGGGCAGGAGGCGATAGGGCCCGCGCCGGACGAGCGGCATCCCCGGGACGACGATGACCCGGGTGTTCCACTGGGTGCCCAGGGTGGCGATGCACCACCAGCGCAGGGCCTGGGACGCGACGACCACGCCGAGCATGAGCCAGCCGAGGGCCGGGACGAAGGGCCGGTCCGCCAGCCAGACCTCGGCCACCGCGCCGACGAGCAGGCCCGAGTGGAGCGCCACCATGAGCGGGTAGTGGCCCTGGCCACGCTCGACGCCTCCGTGGGCGAACGCCCAGGCGGCATGGCGTTTCGACACGACGAGCTCGGCGAGCCGCTCGAGCCCGACGAGCAGGACGAGCCCGGTGAAGAGCCACTGCGACAGGTCGTCCACACTCATCCCTCAGTCCGCCGTGCGGAGGAGCACGAGCTCGAGGCAGAAGCCGGGCCCCATCGCGAGGAGCACACCCCAGCTGCCCGGGGCCGGCGTGTGGTCACGGAGGGTGTCGGCCAGGACGTGCAGCACCGACGCCGAGCTGAGGTTGCCGATCCGGTCGAGCGAGCGCCACGTGACGCCCAGGGCCTCGCGCTCCACCTCGAGCGCCTCCTCCATCGCCTCCAGGACCTTCGGCCCACCGGGGTGGGCGACCCACCAGCCGATGTCGGCGCGGCTCAGACCCTGGTCGGCGAGGAAGCGGTCGACGTCACCGCGGACGTGGCCTCGGACGAGGTCGGGCACCTCCGCACCGAGGACGATGCGCAGGCCCGTCGCACCCACGTCCCAGCCCATGGCTCGCTCGGTGTCGGCATAGAGCCGGCTGCGCGTGGCGACGACCTGCGGCTGACCGGCGGCCAGGCCGGGACCGTGCTCCGCGGCACGGCCTGCTCCGACCATGACGACCGCGGCGGCCCCGTCCCCGAAGAGGCCGCTGGCCACGAGGTTGGCGACCGACGAGTCGTCCCGCTGCACGGTCAGGCTGCACAGCTCGACCGACAGGAGCACGGCGACCTCGTCCGGGTGCCCGAGCAGGTAGTCGTGGGCCCGTGCGATGCCTGCCGCACCGGCGACGCAGCCGAGGCCGACGAGCGGGATCCGCTTGACGTCGTCACGCAGGCCGATCTCACCCGCGATGCGCGCCTCGATCGACGGCACGGCGAGGCCGGTGATCGTCGTGGACACGATGAGGTCGACGTCCCGCGGGCCGAGGCCGGCGGCCGCGAGCGCCTTGGTCACCGCGGTGCCCCCGAGGTCCGTCGCGACGCGGATGAACTCGTCGTTGGCCTCCCCGAAGTCGGCGAGCTGCCAGTAGCGCTCGAGCGGGAGGGCGAGGTGGCGCTGGCTGACGCCCGCATTGGCATGGAACCGCTCGAGCATCGCCCGGTCCGACCCCGTCGAGCCGAGGACGTCGGCGAAGGCCGCGGTGATCTCGCTCTGCACGTAGGTGTGCTCCGGGAGGACTCCCTGGACGGCCGCGAGGTGGGTCATCGGGTCAGCCTAAGCGGAGATGCTGGGATCGCCCCGTCGTGGCGGGGGTGTGCTGCCACGCCTCTAGGCTCGACCCGTGTCGATCACTGGCGTGACCCGCGGCCTCACGCTGGCCTGCCACCCCGGGCCGACCCTCGCGGTGACGACCTTCACGGCCCTGCTGGCCGCCTCCGCGGGGCACACCCCCGCGCGCGGCGCCCTGGTCACGTCAGCGGTGCTGGCCGGCCAGCTCTCCATCGGGTGGTCCAACGACCTCGTCGACGCTGCACGCGACCGGGCCGTCAACCGCTCGGACAAGCCCGTCGCCCGTGGCGACGTGTCGGAGGGAACCGTCCGCGCCGCGACAGCGGTTGCCCTCGTCGCCTGCATCGTCCTGTCGCTGGCCTGCGGGATCGCCTCCGCGACGGTGCACCTGCTGCTCGGTGTGGCGTCCGGGTGGGCCTACAACCTGTGGTTCAAGAGGACGGTGGTGTCGCCGCTTCCCTACGCTGTCGCGTTCGCCGCCCTGCCGGCCGTGGTGACGCTCGCCCTCCCGGACCCCGTGTGGCCGGATGGCTGGGTCATGCTCACCGGCGCCCTGCTCGGGACCGGGGCCCATCTGCTCAACGCCCTGCCCGACCTCGCGGATGACGAGGCGACCGGGGTCCGTGGCCTCCCCCACCGACTCGGTCCTGTCGTGGTGCGATGGCTGGCTCCCGCTGTCCTGCTCGCCGCATCGGTGGTCGCCGCCCTCGGTCGCGGCTTCGACCTTCCGGGCGTCGCACTGCTGGGCGTCTGCGTGGTGCTCGCCGCCGTGGCGGTGCAGGGCCGGGGCAAGGTGCCCTTCGTCGCAGCCGTCGGTATCGCACTGGCCAACGTCGTCAGCCTGGTGGTGCGCCAGACCCCCTGAGGCGCCACCGTCCCCGTCGAGTGTGCAGTTGATGCCGTATGCCGCTGGGCTCAGTCGCCATCGGGTGCGCAGCCGGTGCCGGGCAGGTTCTGCACACTCGACCGAGTGGGCGGGAGGACGCGGACGTCGCTTCCGCTCGGTGTCAGCTCAGCGGCATACGATCGACCGGTGAGCGCCAAGCCAGCGGTGATCGAGGTCCCCGGTCCAGACGGCACCGTCCGAGACGTGCGGATCTCGAGCCCGGACCGGGTGCTCTGGCCCGCGTCCGGGATGGCGGACGGCAGGCCCGTCACCAAGCTTGACCTCGCCAGCTACATTCTCGCCGTGGGTGATCCGCTGCTGCGGGCACTCGGCGACCGCCCGGTGACCCTGCAGCGGTTCCCGGAGGGGATCGAGGGCGAGGAGTTCTTCAGCAAGAACCCGCCCAAGGGGGTCCCCGACTTCACCCGCACCGTGATGTGCACCTACCCGTCGGGTCGCCGGCACCTGCAGCTGGTCATCGACGAGGTGGCGAGCGCGATGTGGGCCGTGCAGATGAACGCGATCACCTTCCACCCGTGGCCAGTTCGCACGGCCGACGTCGACAACCCCGACGAGCTGCGCATCGACCTCGACCCGCAGCCCGGCCGCGACTTCCGCGACGCGGTCGAGGCGGCCCTCGCCCTGCGCGAGGTGATGGGCGAGATCGGGCTGACCGCGTGGGCCAAGACGTCGGGCAATCGCGGCGTCCACGTCTACGCGCGCGTCGCGCCGACCCACGAGTTCCTCGACGTCAGGCACGGCGTCATCGGCATCGCCCGCGAGCTCGAGCGACGGCTCCCTGACCTCGTCACCACCTCGTGGTGGAAGGAGGAGCGCGGCGAGCGGGTCTTCGTCGACTTCAACCAGGCGTGCAGAGACCGGACCATCGCCTCCGCCTACTCCCCTCGTCCGCTTCCCGGCGCGCCCGTCTCCACGCCGGTCACGTGGGACGAGCTGCGCGACGTCGATCCCAAGCAGCTCACGGTGCGCACCGTGCCGGGACTCGTGGCTGAGCGCGGGGACGCCTGGGCGGGCATCGATTCCGCAGTGGGCGACGTCGCCGCGGCCCTGGCCCTGTGGGACGCCGACGTGGCCCGCGGCCTCGGCGAGCTCAACTTCCCGCCCGACTACCCGAAGATGCCCGGCGAGCCCCCGCGGGTCCAGCCGAGCAAGCGGCGCCAGGACAAGGCGGACGCCGACTACATGGCGCCCAAGGCCGACCGCGACGCCGAGCTGCGCGCTTTGTGGGGGGCGGTCGTGCCGCCCTTCCCGCCGATGCTGGCCAAGGCGGTCAAGGACTTCGGCGCCGTCAAGGGCGAGGTGGTGTACGAGCCGAAGTGGGACGGCTTCCGCTCGATCATCTTCCGCTCCGGCGACGAGGTCGAGATCGGCAGCCGCAACGAGAAGCCGATGACCCGCTACTTCCCCGAGATCGTCGAGGCCGTCAAGGCCAACTTCCCCGAGCGCGCGGTCATCGACGGCGAGATCATCCTCATCGACCCGGCTGAGGGCAACCGGCTCGACTTCGAGCTGCTCCAGCAGCGCATCCATCCCGCGGCGTCGCGGGTCCGCAAGCTCGCAGCGGAGACGCCGGCGAGCTTCGTCGCGTTCGACCTGCTGGCCCTCGGCGACGAGGACTACACGGGAAGACCCTTCAGCGAGCGCCGGGCTGCCCTGGAGCAGGCCCTCGCCCGGGCCGCGGCCCCGATCCACCTCACAGCCATGACCGCGGATCGGGCCGTCGCCGAGGGCTGGTTCGACCAGTTCGAGGGAGCCGGTCTCGACGGCGTCATCGCCAAGCCGGTCGACGTCCGCTACGAGCCCGACAAACGGCTCATGTTCAAGATCAAGCACGAGCGGACGGCCGACTGCGTCGTGGCCGGCTACCGCACCCACAAGACGGACGCCAGGGCGATCGGGTCCCTGCTGCTCGGGCTCTACGACGGCGACGGCAACCTCGCCAGCGTCGGGGTCATCGGCGCCCTGCCGATGGCGCGGCGGCGTGAGCTCTTCGAGGAGCTCCAACCGCTGGTGGCCGAGTGGGACGACCACCCGTGGAACTGGGCCAAGCCCGAGGAGGGAGTCCGCACGCCGCGCTCGTCCGAGTACTCCCGGTGGAACAACCAGAAGGACCTCTCCTTCACCCCGCTTCGCCCCGAGCGGGTCGTCGAGGTCCGCTACGACCACATGGAGGGCACCCGCTTCCGGCACACGGCCCAGTTCGTCCGGTGGCGGCCCGACCGCAGCCCTGAGTCGTGCACCTTCGAGCAGCTCGAGGAGCCGGTCAGCTACGACCTGGCGGACGTCCTGTCCGCCGGCCGCGACTGAGCAACCGCCTTGGGTCTCCTTCGAGCGGAAGGGGACTCAGCGGCATACGACCCTTCCGTATGCCGCTGGGCCGGCTCCCCGTCGGGGGCTCCCCTGCGGCTGGGTCTTCGACGCGCACGATGGACGGCCGAGCCCTAGGATTCGCTCGTCGACTCGACCAGTCAGGGGAAACTTCCGTGCCATTCGCCCACCGCGCCCGCACCCACCTCGCCGCCATCCTCACCGTCGCCCTGGGGGTGACCCTGCTGAGCGCCACCGGGCCCCGCGCCGAGGCCGCGGACACGACGGCACCCTTGCTGACGTCCCTGACCCGCACGTCCGCGGCGACGGTCGCATCGCCCGGCACGGTGACCTACGCCTACGAGGCGACCGAGGACTCCGCGACCCTCAGCGGCATCTTCGTCGGCTACCGGGACTCGAGCGGAAGGGTCTCCTACATCGACCTCGGGCAGGGGCTCTCCCCCGCCGGCACCATCGAGGCGGCGCTGACCGGCGGCCTGCCCAACGAGTCCCTCACGGCCACGTCCGCCTGGGTCTTCGACGCCGCCGGGAACTACGCCCACTACTACCGGGACAGGCCGCCCTACTGCAGCTACTGCTCCACTCCGCCCCCCGATCTGGACCTCACCGCGCTGGACCTGGTCGTCGGGGGCTCAACCGAGGACCAGGCCGTGCCGATCCTCTCGAGCATCACCGTGCCCACCACGACCGTCGCAGTCGGTGAGGTCGCGCGGGCCACGTTCACCCTCGCCGAGGAGCACCCCGCGGGTCGGTTACCCCGTTCGTCCACGTATGCACGCTTCGCCAACGGCGGTGGCGCGAGCTTCCACGTCTCCCTGTCCGAACTCCCAGACGGCTCCTTGAGTGGCACCGTGCCGACGACGGTGCCCAACGGAACGTATCGGCTGCAGTTCTTCCACACGCGAGACGCCGTGGGCAACCAAGCCAGGTACGAGGCCGACGGTTCCGTGACGCGCACCCCGTCCGGCGCGACCGGTCCATCGACCCACAACTTCGCGTTTGCCGACCTGACGATCACGGTCACCGGCTCGACCGTCGACGCCACGCCTCCGACCTTCACCACACTCACCTACCCACAGCAGTACCTGCCAGCGGGTGGGTCGGGAACGATCTCCTACCAGGCCTCCGACAACCGAGCTGTGACGGCGCTCGACGTCGACTACACCGCCGGCAACGTGTCCATGTCACCAGAAGGCTGGACCCTGCATGCCCTGCCGAGCGCAGCCACTCCCGGAACGGCGACGGGGCCGGTCCCCGAGGTCAGCGCGGGAACGTGGAACGCCACGTCGGTCACCGTGTACGACCAAGCGGGCAACTGGAGCCGCTACGACTCCTCAGGGCGCGTGCTGTGCAACGTCCCTTGCCCCGCAACCCACACGGTCGACCTGGCGGCCATGGCGGCCACGGTCGTCGCTCCCCCGGAGACGGCCTCCGCGTGGGCAAGCCCACGAGCGCAGGCAGCTCGCCTGCAGTGGGACCACTTCCCCTCCGACGCCCTCGCTCCCGTCACCGGGTACACCGTCACCGTCAGCCCCGGCGGCAAGACCTACACGGCATCCGCGACGGCCCGCTCGCTGGTCATCGGCGACCTCGCGAACGACGTGCGCCACACCTTCTACGTCCGCGCGAGGAACGCCGTGGGCACCAGCGCGGCGGTCCGGACCACGGCGATCCCGCGCAAGGCGATCCGGCTGGCCGGAGTCAACGACACCAACGACGACGGACGACGGGACGTCGTCGGCGTCTCCCGGAGTGCCACGGCATACCTCTACCGGGGCAGCGGCACGGGCACCATCACGTATCCGGGCCTCACGGTGAGCAGTGGCCAGTGGGGCATCCGCAGCGTCCTCGGACATTCCCTCACCGCGCCCGGAGGCGCCAGTGAGCCGATCTGGGCCGTCACCTACGACGGGAACCTCCGGATGTACTGGACGGTGGACGGGGGGAGGTGGCGGCTGGCGTGGTCGCACGCCGCGTCAGGGCTCGGCAGCTTCCGCCACGTCATCGCGCCCGGCGACTTCACCGGCGACGGTCTGCCCGACCTCCTCACCGTCAGCGACGGCGGCTACCTCTACATCCAGACGGGTCGCCGCTCCGGAGCCACCCCGTTCTGGAGTCGCAAGCGGATCAACGGCGGCTGGGGATCCTTCACCCACATCACCGGCGCCGGCGACGTGAACGGCGACCGCCGCAACGACCTGCTCGCGCGGAAGTCGGACGGCACTCTCTGGCTCTACCCCGGCAACGGCAGGGGCGGCTTCGGCACCGCCAAGCGGGTCGGCTCGGGGTGGAACATCTACCACTCCTTCTCCGGCGTCGGCGACTTCAACCGTGACGGCCGAGCTGACCTCCTGGCGGTGACCCCGGGCGGCACCCTCTATCTCTACAAGGGCACCGGCACGGGCGGCTTCACCACCCGCAGCCATCTCGGGACGGGGTTCTCGACGTTCCTCTGACCCGCCGGCCGGTCAGTCGCCGGCGACGGCTCGCCAGACGATGTCGTATGCCGCTGGGCTCGCTGCGGCGACCAGGCCGGGGGCCGCGATGTCGCTGGCGAGATAGGGGCGCCCGTCGGTGCGGCCGACGGCGCCCCCGGCCTCCCGGACGAGCAGCGAGCCGGGCACGTGGTCCCACGGCCGCGTCGAGCCGTAGAGGATGTAGTCGGTCTCGCCCTCGACGAGCTTGGGATAGTCGATGCCGCACGACACCCACGTCAGCGTCAACGGGGCGAGCTCGCCGAAGGCCCTGCCGATCCAGGCGCGCCGTGACGTGCGCCCCGCCAGCGCGTCCTTGGACGGGGCCGCCCGGTGGAGCCGCTCGCCGTTGCGATAGGCGCCTGCTCCGCGCTCGGCGACGTAGGCGAGACCGTGCTGCGGCTGCCAGATCCAGGCCCTGACCCCTTCGCCGTTGCGGACCTCGCTGACCATGACCGCGTGGTCCGGTGAGCCGTGGACGAAGTTCTTCGTCCCGTCGACGGGGTCGACGGTGAACGCGTGGGTGGCCGCCGCGTAGGCCTCGAGGAGCAGTCCCTCGGCGGCGTGGGCCTCCTCGCCGAGGATGAGGGCGTCCGGGTAGGCGGCGTTGAGGGCCTGGGTGATGAGCACCTCCGCCTCGTGGTCCGCCACGGTGACGAGGTCGCCCGGGTTCTTCTCGTGGACCTCGCCGGTCGCCAGGGCGCGGAACCGGGGGTTGATGACCTCCTCGGCCACATCCTTGAGCAGTGTCAGTACTGCGTCGGTGTCCACGGCCCCAACCTATCCGCAGTCCGGTGGACAGCCGGGCCACTCGAGCCAGCCCAGCGGCATACGGGCGGGCCGTGCGGTGGGGGCAGCCAGCGTCACTGTCACGGCGCCGGAGGGCCGGGCTCGAGGCCGCGGACGAGGCACTGGAGGCCGAGCTCGAAGCTGTCGTGGTCGATCCGGGCAGCGTCGGCGCGCAGGCGGTGGGCCTGCATCAGGTGGGGATAGCGGTCGAGGTAGATCTGCACGTCGTCGGCGAAACCGGAGGCGAACGGCGTCGACGCGGCCCCGATGACGAGGTACTTCACCGCGCCGGAGATCTCCGTCGCCCGGCGGGCCGGCCAGCCCGCGCCGACGAGCCCACCGTGGACGGCGTTGGCCATGCCGAGGAACTCGTCCCGTCGTTGGGTGCCGGACGCGATGAGGGGCACGGCGTTGGGGTGCGCGGCGAGGGCCGCGTGGTAGGACCGCGCCCAGGTGAGCAGTCCCTCGCGCCAGCCGTGCTCGAACCCGGTCGTGTCGACCTCGGCGATGAGCCGGTTGGCGACGGCGTCGAGGACGGCCTCCTTCGTCGCGTAGTGCGTGTAGAGCGAGGCGGCCTGCACGCCGAGGGCGTCCGCGAGCCGCCGCATCGAGAGTGCGGCGAGCCCATCCGAGTCGATCAGCTCGAGCGCTGCATCGCGGATGCGCTCCTTGCTGAGCAACGGGGTACGCGGTCTCGCCATGGCTTCTCCTCTTGCACGACCTAACAGTGTTAGGTTAGCATCCGAACACTGTTAGGTTTAGGTCGCGCCCGAGCGACGCCGCCCGAGACGGAGACTCCCATGGCACCCACGACGCCCGTTGCGCCGCTTCGACTGTTCGACACCGACCACCTCATCGGCGAGGAGGACCGCGCGATCCGCGATGCCGTGCGGCACTTCGTCGACACCAAGATCAAGCCCGAGGTCGGGCAGTGGTACGAGACCGGCCAGCTCCCGGTCCGCGAGCTGGCCCAGGAGCTGGGTGAGCTGGGCGTGCTCGGGATGCACCTCGACGGATATGGCTGCGCCGGCACCAGCGCCACCGCCTACGGGCTGGCCTGCATGGAGCTGGAGGCCGGGGACTCCGGCATCCGGTCCCTCGTGTCGGTGCAGGGCTCCCTCGCGATGTATGCGATCTGGAAGCACGGCTCCGAGGAGCAGAAGCAGGAGTGGCTCCCGCGGATGGCGGCGGGCCAGGCGATCGGCTGCTTCGGTCTCACCGAGCCGGACTTCGGCTCGAACCCCGCGGGCATGCGCACCAGGGGCCGCCGTGACGGCGACGACTGGATCCTCACCGGCAACAAGATGTGGATCACCAACGGGTCCGTCGCCGACGTCGCCGTGGTCTGGGCCCAGACCGAGGACCGGATCCGCGGCTTCGTCGTCCCTACCGACACGCCCGGCTTCTCCGCACCGGAGATCAAGAAGAAGCTCTCCCTCCGGGCGTCGGTCACGAGCGAGCTCGTGCTCGACGAGGTTCGCCTCCCCGCGTCGGCGGTGCTGCCCGGGGCCGGTGGCCTCTCGGGGCCGCTGTCCTGCCTCAACGAGGCGCGCTACGGCATCATCTTCGGCTCGCTCGGCGCCGCCCGCGACAGCCTCGAGACCGCCATCACCTACGCGCAGGAGCGCGACATCTTCGACCGTCCGCTCGCATCGTTCCAGCTCACGCAGGCCAAGCTCGCCGACATGGCGCTCGAGCTCGGCAAGGGGATGCTCCTCGCCCTGCACCTCGGACGGCTCAAGGACGAGGGCCGCCTCCAGTCCAACCAGGTCAGCCTCGGCAAGCTCAACAACGTCCGCGAGGCCATCGCCATCGCCCGCGAGTGCCGCACGATCCTCGGCGCCGCGGGGATCACGCTCGAGTACCCGGTCATGCGCCACGCGAACAACCTCGAGTCGGTCCTCACCTACGAGGGCACCTCCGAGGTGCACCAGCTCGTCATCGGCCAGGCCCTGACCGGCGAGGCCGCTTTCCGCTGACGCGAGGCCGCCGTCCCTGACGCGGGAACGCCGCGAGCCGCGCGGCCGTTGCACTGATCGGAAGCCCACCACAGGGGTAAGGAGACCAGGGTGACGTTCAGCGAGCAGATGAAGCAGAAGGCCGACGAGGTCAACCTCCAGGCCAAGGCGAAGGACTTCGGCGACGCCGTCGTCGAGGTCGTCAAGGCGGCGGTGGGCATCGCCGCCGGCTACGCGGCGGAGAACCGCGACAAGGTCGACGGGGTGCTCGACAAGGCGGCCCAGACCATCGACGAGCGCACCGGCGGCAAGCATGCGGACACGGTGACCAAGGTCCGCGAGCAGGTCGACAAGCGGATCAGCAAGCTCGTCGAGCAGAAGGCCGCCCCGACGTCCCCGACGGTTCCCGACGACACGCACTCCGCCTTCGACGCCGACGACGCCGACGACGCCCCGGCGGGCTCTCCGTCCTGACCGGGCGGCGCCGCAGGGTCCGGAGGACGACATCGCCCAAGCCCCACAAACCGCCCGGCCAGAGGTAGGTTCGGGACATCTGGTGTGGGTAGGAGACGGGGGTCGACAGCCCACTACCACAACCTATGGGCGTCCAAGCGACACACCAGCCGAAGCGCTCGCGTATGATTCCTGCTGACGAAGGCCCCTGAGATGTCAAACGACGCGCACCTTCAGTCCGAAAGGCCACGGGTGCCCGTGCAATGAACCGACTCCAAGAGGGATTCGTCCTCGGCGACAGATACCGGCTCGAGCAGCGCATCGCCTCCGGCGGCATGGCGGACGTCTGGGCCGGCAGCGACGACGTCCTCAAGCGCCCCGTCGCGATCAAGATCATGCGGCCCGACTCCAAGCACGAGAAGCTCTTCGCGCTGCGCTTCCGGGACGAGGCGGTCCACTCCGCGGGGCTCAACCACAACAACATCGCCACCGTCTTCGACTACGGCGAGGACGACGGTCTGGCCTACCTCGTCATGGAGCTGGTCACGGGCGAGCCGCTCTCGCTCATCCTGCGCGAGCGGGCCCCCCTTCCCGCCGCCGAGGTTCGGTCGATCATGGGTCAGGCCGCCCTGGCCCTCGCCGTCGCGCACGAGGCGCGGGTCATCCACCGGGACGTCAAGCCGGCCAACATCCTCGTCCGACCCGACGGAGTCGTGAAGCTGACCGACTTCGGAATCGCCCGCGCACTCGACGCCTCCGGTCACACGCAGCACGGCGAGATGCTCGGCACGCCCAACTACATCAGCCCTGAGCAGGCCATGGGCCTGCCCGCCACGGGGTCGAGCGACCTCTACGCCCTGGGCGTCGTCGGCCACGAGATGCTCTCCGGGTCGCGCCCCTTCGACCGCGGCACCCCGATCGCGACGGCACTCAGCCATGTCAACGAGTCGCCGCCGCCGTTGCCCGACGACGTGCCCGACGACCTCGCGCAGGTCATCAACGACTGCCTCCAGAAGAACCCTGCTGACCGCCCGCCGAACGCTGCCGCGGTCGCCGTCCGCCTCGGCCTCGGCGACCAGGAGGTCGCCGGCCTCGCGCTCGGGCTTGCCCAGGCCCTCGGCGGGGTGCCCGACGAGATGCTCCAGCCGGAGGACATCCCCACGCAGGGGATGCCCACTCCCGCCGACCACTGATCCCCCGCCCCGCCAGGGCGGAAGGACGCCGACCACGCCGTATGCCGCTGAGCCGGCTCAGCGGCATACGGCACCTTTTCCGGTCGGCCGGCTCTAGCGCGGCTGGACCGTCGGCTGCGCGGGCCAGGCGAGCAGGGCGGCTCGGATCACCATGGCCTCCTCGGACTGCGTCGCGTCGAGGCCGGTGACGTCGGCGCAACGGCGGAGGCGGTTGTCGACGCTGTTGGGATGCAGGTGCAGCAGCTGGGCGGTCCTGCGCCGGTCACGCCCGGTGTCGAGGTAGGTCCGCAGCGTGAGGAGCAGGTCCGGGCGATCCCTGAGCGGCGTCAACATCTCCTGGAGCCGCTCGCGTGCCGGGCTGGGCCGCATCAGCTGGTAGTCGATGAGCACGTCATCCAGCTCGTAGATCCCCGGCGGGCGGTGGGTCGCGAGCACGACGTCGCAGACGTCGCGGGCCAGCTTCGCCGCCTCCGGCACCTTCGGGGGTGGCGCCGCCGCCCAGCCGGTGTAGATCGGCAGGTCGATGACAGCCTGCACCTGGCGGTGAGTCAGGGCGAGCCAGACCCGGTCGTCCATGGAGAACCAGTCGGAGCCCGCCGGGTAGGGCACGAAGGCGAGCCAGCCGGAACGGGGTGACGCCCAGAGCACCGGCTCCTCGACGATGCGGGTCGCCTCGACCCGGATCCGTCGGATGGCCCGCCGCGCCGCGTCGTCGTCGTCGAGGACTCCGCGCGCGCCGAGGCTGAATGCGACGACGATGTAGGCAGGAGGCAGGCGGATGCCGGCGCGCAGGGCCGACTCGTCGGTCGCCGTGCCGCCGAGCAGGTCGGCCACCAGCGTCTGCCGCGTGGCCAGCTCCTCGCCGAGGACCGACTGCCGCTCGGTCGAGTAGCCGGTCGCGACCGCCACGGCGACAAGTCGGAGCAGGTCCAGCCCGAGCGCCTGGATGGCGATGATGGCTGCGGCGTCGTCCGGTCCGGCGAGCCGGGCGAGGTGCTCGGTGACGACGGCAGCCCCGATGTGGAAGGCCGACATCACCTCCTCCATCGGGACCCCTGCCGTGGCCCGGCGCTCGGCCGTCTGTCGAACGGGCGCGAGCATCGCCGGGTCCGGCAGCTCGCGCCGGCGGAACGCCTCGATGTAGTAGTCGACGAACCGCGTGGACATGCTGAGCACCGGGCCCTCGGGCTCCGGGGTGGTCATCCCCGCATAGCTCGGCAGCTCGGCACCGAGCCGATGCACCATCGCCGCGACGAGCTCGGCCCGGTGCTGCTCCACGACATCTCCGAGCG
This sequence comes from Intrasporangium sp. DVR, assembly GCF_040365325.1. Lineage (NCBI taxonomy): Bacteria > Bacillati > Actinomycetota > Actinomycetes > Micrococcales > Intrasporangiaceae > Intrasporangium > Intrasporangium sp. DVR. The sequence goes on from NZ_BAABZW010000005.1 coordinate 407,613, forward strand.
GCACGGCACCAAATGCCAGTCGGGACTGCCACCACGACGTCAGACCGGTCCGACTGTGATCCATCACAACCTCCCAGCGAAAAGACTAGAGCATTTCCCATTTCGCGCGGTCCGATCAGGAGAGGAACATGGGACGCACCCCACCTCGCCCGGCGATGCACTCTCGTCGCGTCCGCGGGCGTCCCTGGGGGAGCCGAAGGTGACATGCCAGTGCAGTCGGGGCTGCACCGAGGCAGGTCCGTGACCGACCTCCACCGGTCGCGGGCCCCTGCCCGGCGCCCGCGCCACTGTCGAGGGTGGGAGAATGCGGACATCGCCGACATGTGAGGGGACACGATGACGCAGTACCTCCTGGCCGTGCACCACCGAGACGGCTACCCCACCCCGGGGCCGGACGACGACCTCGACGAGGTCTACGCCGCCGTCGACCGCTTCAACGCCAAGCTCGAGAAGGCCGGCGCGTTGGTCTTCGCCGGCGGCCTCGTGCCGCCCGGCGAGGCGAAGGTTGCCGACGGCGCCACCGTGACCGATGGGCCCTTCAGCGAGGCGAAGGAGGTCCTCGGCGGCTTCTGGGTCATCGAGGCGGCGTCGCTGGACGAGGCCCTCGATCTCGCCCGCGAGGGCTCGGTCGCCTGCGCCAACCCCGTCGAGGTCCGGGCGTTCCAGTCCGGCTGACGGCGCCGAGCCGACGCAGGCTCTCGATCGGGGCCGCGGCAACTTTTTCTGAGGATACGAGCGTCAGCGGGTGGCGGCTCCGACCTGTGACTGAGTGGTCACGGGCCTCTCCAGGACCTCCCGCACCGCCGCCTCGAGACCTCCCGGGGCGTGCTCACGCAGCTCGTAGCGAGCCCGCACGAGCGGCTTGCTGACCCTCAGCACCCGGCCGAGGTCGATCGGGGTCCCCGAGACCACCGCGTCAGCGCCGGTCGCCGCGATCGTCGCCTCGATCGTGGCCTCCAGGTCACTGACCTGGGCGGCTCCATAGCCCATCGCCGGCAGGATCCCCACCGCGTTCGAGTACTTGGCGTAGGTGTACGCGAGGGACCCGACGGCATACGGGCTGGGGTCGATGATCTCGGCGGCGCCCGCGGCGCGAGCGCCGACGACGGCGGCGCCGTAGCTCATCGAGCCATGCGTCAACGTCGGCCCGTCCTCGATGCAGATGATGCGCTTGCCGGCCACGGCGCTGACGTCCTCGACGGTGACCGGGCTGTCGGCCCGGATGATCCGGGCCCGCGGGTTGAGCCGTCGCACGGTGTGCTCGACCGCCTCGATGTCTTCCGGACGCGCGCTGTCGCACTTGTTGACGACGACGACGTCGGCCATCAGCAGGTTGGCCTCACCCGGGTGGTAGGTCTCCTCGTTGCCGGGTCGCAGCGGGTCGACGAGAACGATGTGCAGGTCCGGGGTGTAGAACGGCAGGTCGTTGTTGCCGCCATCCCAGAGGACGACGTCGGCCTCCTGCTCGGCCTGGCGGATGATCTGTTCGTAGTCGACGCCCGCATAGACGACCGAGCCGTTGTCGATGTGCGGTTCGTACTCCTCGCGCTCCTCGATCGTGGTCTCGTGGCGGTCCAGGTCGGCGTACGTCTCGAAGCGCTGGCACGCCTGTGCTGCAAGGTCGCCGTAGGGCATGGGGTGCCGGATCGCGACGACCTTCTGGTCGAGGTCGCGCAGGATCCGCGACAGGTAGCGCGTCGTCTGGCTCTTGCCGACGCCGGTGCGCACGGCGGTCACGGCGATGACGGGGCGGCTGCTCGTCAACATCGTGCTCCGGGCGCTCTGCAGCCAGAAGTCCGCTCCCGCGGCGATGCACCGCGACCCGAGGTGCATCACCTGCTCGTGTGGCAGGTCGGAGTAGGCGAAGACGGCGACGTCGGCCTGCTCCCGGTGGATGAGGTCTTTCAGCTCGGACTCGTCGACGATCGGGATGCCGTCCGGATAGAGGTCGCCGGCGAGCTCGGGCGGGTAGGTCCTGCCCTCGATGTCGGGGATCTGGGTCGCGGTGAACGCGACGACCCGGTAGCGCGGGTCGTCCCGGAAGACCACGTTGAAGTTGTGGAAGTCGCGCCCAGCGGCTCCCAGGATGACTACCTTGCGGACGGTGTTCAGGGAAGTGCTCACGACGAACCTCCGGCTGCGGTCGCCGACGGACCGACACACCCGGACTGGGTAGTCCTGGCCTCGGCCACCCGCCGACGCCAGTGTATGCCGCCGCCACAAGCGGACCAGTCCTCGGCTGTGAGACCCGGCTCACCTCTGGTCCGGCTGCAAACACCTTGTGGGCACGACCCGTCGGGTGAACGCTGTGCCCATGGAGACCGTCGACCTCACCTCCCACGAGGAGCACCTGTCCCTGGCCGAACAATGGGTGGCCCGCAACTACAACCCCCTACCGGTGGTCATCGCCAGCGCCCGGGGAGCCTGGGTCATGGATGTGTCGGGGCGGCGCTACCTCGACGCCCTGGCGGGGTACTCCGCCCTCAACTTCGGCCACCTGCACCCGGCGCTCGTCGCAGCGGCGGAGGACCAGCTGGGACGGCTGACCCTGACCAGTCGAGCCTTCCACAGTGACCAGCTGGCCCCGTTCTGCCGCGACCTCGCCGAGCTCGCCGGCAAGGAGCTGGTCCTGCCGATGAACACCGGCGCCGAGGCGGTCGAGACCGCCATCAAGGTGGCTCGGCGCTGGGGCTACCTCGTCAAGGGCGTGCCCGACGGGCGAGCTCGGATCATCGTGATGCGCGGCAACTTCCACGGCCGGACCACCACGATCGTCAGCTTCTCGGACGACCCCCTCGCCCACGACCACTACGGTCCGTACACCCCCGGCTTCGACCTCGTGCCCTACGGCGACATCGAGGCCGTCGACGCGGCGATCACGGACGACACGGTGGCGGTGCTGCTCGAGCCCATCCAGGGCGAGGGCGGCGTCGTCATCCCGCCCGCCGGGTTCCTCCGGCAGGTGCGTGACGTGACGCGCCGACGCGGCGTCCTCATGCTCGCCGACGAGATCCAGTCGGGGCTGGGCCGCACCGGGACGACCTTCGCCTGCGACCTCGAGGACGTCGTGCCGGACGTCTACATCCTCGGCAAGGCGCTCGGCGGGGGCATCGTGCCCGTTTCAGCAGTCGTGGCCGACGCCGACGTGCTCGGCGTCATCACTCCGGGCAGCCACGGGTCGACCTTCGGCGGCAACCCCCTCGCCGCCGCCGTGGGGCGCGCCGTCGTCGGGCTGCTCTCGACGGGTGAGTACCAGGAGCGGGCCGCCCGGCTCGGCAAGGTGCTCGAGGACGGCCTCGAGTCGCTCGTCGGGCGGGGGGTCGAGCGCGTGCGCGTCCGAGGGCTCTGGGCCGGCATCGACGTCGATCCGGCGCTGGCGTCCGGCCGCGAGATCTGCGAGCGCCTCCTCGTCGAGGGCGTGCTCGCCAAGGACACGCACGGGTCGACGCTGCGGCTTGCGCCTCCGCTCGTCGTCGAGGAGGCCGAGGTCGAGCTGCTCGTGGACAGCCTCGCCCGCACCCTGCGCTGATCGACGCGTCGAGCGGGCCCCGGCCGCCCTCGGGCGGCACGGTCCGCTGGGTGCCGGCCCAGCGGCATACGACTGAAGTGTGGGGGGCTGCCTCAGGCGTTGGCGCGGCGCGGGTGGTGGTCGGCCCGCCTCGTGACGTTGGAGCGAAGCTGTGACAGCACCTTGGCCTCGGCGTCGTTGAGCGCGGCCTTCGTCTCGGTGAGGTCGGAGACGCCGACCATGGCCGGCAGCCCTTGGACGTGCAGCTCGAGCGAGGTGCGCATGCCGGGCTGTCCGCGGTCCTTGAACCGCAGACCGATGTCCACCATCTGCGGGTCGAACCGGGACAGCTGCGTGAACAGCTGGCCGAGGGTCCGCTCGATGAACCGCAGATCGTCCGTGGTGGCGCCGTCCTCGAGGCGGACGCGCTCGATGAGGGCGTGGCTGGCTTCAGCGTTCATGTCGACGCTCCTTCAGCGAGGTGAGAGCTCTCGGCTCCCACATGCAGTCTATGAAACGACCTCTGCGGCATGAGGATCGGAAGAGGTGAGACGGGTCACCCGTACCCATCCGCGACGGCGCGGCACGGCGCGGCACGGCGCGCCGCATCGGGTCTTGGTGGGGTCGCTTTCGTGGGAGGCTGAGGTATGCGGTCCCATTGCGCCCTCTACGTCGACGCCGGCTACCTCCTCGCGGCTGCGGCGACCCGCGTCACCGGGACCAGCCTGCGCGGCAGCGTCGTCATCTCCTACCCCGATCTCGTGCGCCGCCTCGTCGAGCAGGCCGAGACCCTGAGTGGGCTGCCGCTCCTGCGCCTCAACTGGTACGACTCCGGCAACCGCCCGGGTGGGGCACCTGATCCCACGCAGGAGTCGATCGGCATGCTGCCGCGAGTCAAGCTCCGCCTCGGGCGGACGTCCCCGCACGGCGAGCAGAAGGGGGTGGACCTGCGCATCGGGCTCGACCTCGCCGCGCACGGGCGCAACCACGTCGTCGACATCATGTACCTCGTCTCGGGGGATGATGACCTGTCCGAGGCCGTCGAGGAGGCGCAGAGCCACGGGGCCCAGGTCGTCATCCTCGCCGTGCCTGACCCGGCCGGAAGGCCGCACGCGGTGTCGAACCATCTGATCCGCGAGTCCGACGGCCTCGAGCTCGTGGACCCACCCACCATCGACGAGACGATTCGTCCGCGGCAGCTGCAGCCGGAGGCGGTGGGCGAGCTGTCACCAGAGGCGGCCGGCGTCGTCGTCCCGCTGCCGGGACCGCGATCCGCCCGGCGCCCGGACGAGCCCGCCGGTGCGGACTCCGCTCCCACGGCGTCGGCGGAGCCGGAACGTCCGACCCCGGCGATCCTCGCGCACAGCCGACCGCAGCACCCGACCGGCACCGGCCCCGGTGGCCTGTCCGGCGCCGGGGGTGGGAGCAAGGTGGCGTGGTCGAGCAGCAGTGACCATCCTGTTCACCGGACGCACACGCTCTCCCCCGCCTTGATCGAGATGATCGACGACGTCTGCCGCGGGGTGGTAGGGGCGTGGCGGGCCACGGCGACGAAGGAGGACCGGCGCCGGGTGACGAGCGAGCGGCCCTTCATTCCCAGCGACCTCGACCGGACGCTCCTGACCGACCTGTCGGCTCGCCTGGACGTCTATGACATTCCCGACGAGCTCCGCTACCGCCTGCGCGAGCAGTTCTGGGACGCGATGGACGAGATCGGTCGGTGAGGCAGGGCGGTCAGGATCGGAGCCGCTGGGAGTGTCTGCGCCGGCGGACCAGCTTGGACAGCTCCTCGAGCCACAGGACGACCGAGGCCATGGCGATGCAGACCATCCACTGACCGAGACCGAGCGCCTCGGTGCCGAAGGCGGTCTGCAGGAAGGGCACGGTGACGACAGCCACCTGGAGGACGAGCGCGAGTGCGATGGCCGCCCAGAGCCAGTGGTTGTCGGTCAGGTGGCGGAAGGCGCTGCTCTCGTCGGACCGGGAGTTCAGCGCATTGAACAGCTGCGCGACCACCAGGGTCGTGAAACCCGCGGTGCGCGCCACCTCCAGCGACGAGGACCCTTCGACGAGACCACCGGGCAACATGATGTCGATCGTCAGGAGGGTGACGGCGGCCATGACCGCGCCGATGAAGCCGATCCTGCTCCACATCGCCCGGTCGAGGATGCGGTCGGACCGGCGCCGGGGCGGACGGGCCATGACGTCGTCGATCTCGGGATCGACCCCCATGGCCAGCGCGGGCCCGGAGTCGGTGACGAGGTTGATCCAGAGGATCTGGGTGGCGAGCAGTGGCAGGACGATCGCCCCGGGCTCGTCCGCCTCCGAGAGGCCGATGACGCTGGCGAGGACGACCCCGAAGAAGACCGTCGCGACCTCGCCGAGGTTGGACGAGAGCAGATAGCGCAGGAACTTCTTGATGTTGTCGAAGATGACCCTGCCCTGGCGGACCGCGTCGACGATGGTCGCGTAGTTGTCGTCGCCGAGGATCATCCGAGCGGACTCCTTGGTGACCTCGGTGCCGGTGACGCCCATGGCGATGCCGATGTCGGCGGACTTGAGGGCGGGAGCGTCGTTGACGCCGTCCCCGGTCATCGCGACGACCAGACCGTGGCTCTGCAGCGCGTCGACGATGCGCAGCTTGTGCTCTGGTGCGACGCGCGCATAGACGGCCGTGTCGAGCACGGCTGCGCGCAGCTCCGGCTCCCCCAACGCGTCGATGTCGGCCCCGGTGAGGGCCCGCTGGTCCGGGCGGGCGATGCCCAGGTCGGCGGCGATGCGGGCAGCGGTGCCCGGGTGGTCGCCGGTGATCATGACGGTGCGGATGCCCGCTCGGTGTGCCTCCGCGACGGCTTGGCGGGCCTCGTCGCGCGGGGGGTCGATGATCCCGACCACGCCGAGGAGCACCAGCCCCGACTCAACGGTCTCGTCGATCCGTGGCCGTCCGCCTCCGTCCGGCGCGACGACGCGATCGGGTTCCACGTCGCGGTAGGCGACGCCAAGGGTCCGGTAGGCGCCGGCCGACAGGTCCTCGACGGCCGCGAGGAAGCCGGCGCGCTGGGCCGCGTCCAGGGCCACCAGCCGGTCACCGACCCGCACGGAGTCGCAGTGGTCGAGCAGGACGTCCGGGGCCCCCTTGACGAAGAGGCGATGCTCGTCATCGTCGAGGTGGTGACCGAGGATCGACATCATCTTGCGCTGGGACGTGAACGGCACCTCGGCCGTTCGCTCGTAGCGCGCGACCACACGCTCGGCGTCCTCGAGCTTGCGCAGCGCCACCAGGAAGGCCGCCTCGGTCGGGTCGCCCTGGATCGTCCACTCGCCGTCCTCCTCGAGGAGCTGCGCATTGTTGGCGAGCGCCCCGGCGACGACGACGCTGCGGGCCTCCCGCACGAGATCCGCCTCGCTTCCGCCAGCGGCCCGGTAGTGCGCTTCACCCTCGGGCCGGTAGCCGGTGCCGGAGAGCTCGACGCGCCCGCTCGGGGTGATGACCCGGCTCAGGGTCATCTCGTTGCGCGTGAGGGTGCCCGTCTTGTCGGAGCAGATCACCGAGGCGGAGCCGAGCGTCTCGACGGAGTGGAGGTCCTTCATGACGGCCTGGTGGCGGGCCATCACGCGGACCCCGAGCGCGAGGACGAGGGAGAGGATCGCCGGGAGGCCCTCGGGCACGGCAGCGACGGCGAGCGAGACGCCCATGAGGAGGATGGTGACGGCGTCGGTGAGGTCGTGAACGCCGTTGAGCAGCGCGATCGCTGCCATGACGACGACCGCGATGCCGATGACGAGCAGGCCGAGGGTCTTCGACACCGCGGTGATCTCGCGCTGCAGGGGTGACGGCTCCTGCTCCGTCCGGTCGAGCAGCTCCGCGATCTGGCCCATCTCGGTGTCCATCCCGGTGCTGGTCACGACAGCGCGTCCGACGCCCTGCACGACTGCCGTGCCACGGTGGACCATGTTCCGCCGGTCCCCCAGCGGAGCCGGCCCGGTGAGGGGCTCGGGCGACTTCGGCGTCGTCTCCGACTCGCCGGTGAGCGAGGCCTCCTGAAGTCGCAGGGCCGTGGCGGACAGCAGCCGCGCGTCCGCGCCGACGGAGTCTCCCTCGGACAGGCTGAGGACGTCGCCGCGGACGAGCTCCCTCGAGGGAACGGTGACCAGCCGTCCTCCCCGGACGACCGTCGAGGTTGCCGCGGTCATCGAAGCGAGCGCCGCCACGGCACTCTCGGCCTTGGCCTCCTGGACGAGGCCGAGGACGGCGTTGGCGACGACGATGAGCGCGATGACGATCGCGTCGACGGGCACGGACCCGGCACCCTCTCCCACCCAGGCGACGAGGGAGATGGCGATGGCGACGAGGAGGAGGTAGACGAGAGGGTCCTGGAACTGCCTGAGAACCTTGCGCCACAGGGGAACCGGCGGCCGGACGCGCAGCTCGTTGGGGCCGTCCACAGCGAGGCGTTCGGCTGCGACGGTGTCCGACAGGCCATCCTCCGGGGCGACGCCGAGCGCGCCGGCGACGTCCTCTGCCCGCTGGAGGGTCGGGTCGCCGAGCGTCGGGGCACTCGTCGTCACGAGACGAACCCGCCGGCCCGACGGCCCTCAGTGGGGTTCGGAGGGCCCGCAGTGCCTGGGGGGGCCGGGGGGGCCGGAGGGGCCGGGATGCGGGTCGCGGCGAGGACCTGCCAGATCGGTCCGCGGCGCAGCGGAACCGGCTCGAGGCCGTGCTCGCGGAGCACCGCTCGCATCACCTCTGGGGGATGCGCGTAGGCGCGGTACTCCCGCCCGGTCACCCTGGCCGCCAGGTTTCCGATGGCGAGGCCGGCCAGTGAGGCGATGTTGCGCGGCGGGTGCGTCAGGATGACTCCCCGCAGCGCGTGGTCGGCAGCGGCCGCGACCAGACGCTCGACGTCGGGGTAGCAGCAGACGACCCGGTGCAGGACCACGAAGTCGTGCGGCTCGGCGACGTCCGCGTCGATCGCGATGTCTCCGAGCCGCCGCGTCATCCGGTCCTGGGTCCCGGCCTCGGCGGCCAGGGCATCCGCCTCCTCGTCATAGGCGGTGACCAGCTCGAGGTTCATCGTCCGAGCGGCTCCGCGGCGGAGCAGTTCGAGCTGGATCTCACCGACGCCGCCGCCGATCTCGAGGACGCTGGCCCCATCGAGTCCTTGGGCGACGAGCCAGTCCACGAGGTGCCGGGACGGCCGGTCGAGGCCGCGCTTTCGGTAGCGCTCCGCGGCGTGGTGGGCGAAACGAGGCCCGAAGACCCGGTCGCAACCCCTGGCGTCACAGCAGCCGGCCATGGTTCGAGGATAGGCCCCGCACCACGGCCGGCTGCTGGGGCGCCGTTCGCACCCGCGGGAGCTCGCGTCAGGCGGGGCGAGGCCCTGCGATGACCGGGCGACCGGACTGGGCCCACGCGGAGGTGCCGCCGTCGACGGACCGTGCGTCGACGCCGGCCCGGCGCAGGAAGTCGGCCATGGCCTGGCTCCGGTTCCCGGTCGCGCAGATGACGTAGTGGGTGCGGGTCTTGTCCAGCTCGTGCACTCGTGAGGGCAGCTGGCCCATCGGCATGAGAACAGCGCCGGGCACGTGCCCCCCGACGTATTCCATGGGCTCTCGGACGTCAACCACGGGCGCGCCGTCGGCGTGGGCGGCGGCGAGCTCGGAGATGGTGGCGTTCGGCATGCTGTGGCTTCCTCCAGATCGGTGTGTTGATACCCCGGGGGGTATTGCTTTCGTCGGAGCAAACCGTAACCGACGGCCGTTCATTCCCCCAATCGGTGGCCCGGGCGTCCGCCCTGTCTCCCGGTCGAAGGACGCTCGCGCCGGCGTCCAGTCCCACGCGCCCACGCTCCAATGCACGGCGCAACACACCCTTTGCCGTGCAACACACCGGGATCCGTCACCGGTGCGTTGCCCGGTAGTCGGTGTGTTGCCGATCGGGGGGTGGGCGTTGAGGCCCGGCGGCAGAGGGCCGAGGCGAGGGTATGCCGCTGGGCTCGCCGCCGCTGCCGACCTCAGTGGGTGCGCCGTCCCAGCTGTCGCGCCAGGCGGTAGGCCGGCTCGCGCAGCGCGGTCACCCACGTGGGGGGCGCGGTGCCCTCCAACCGGCGCACGAGGGGGTCGAAGCGAGGCGATGCGCCGAGGATCTCCTCGCGGAGCTCGATGATCCCGACCGGCGACCAGGCACCGCCGTCGAGGCCGGCGTTCAGCTCGAACTGCCTGGGCTCCCGGCCGGCCCCGCGGCCGATCGGGCGGACCATCAGGAGCAGCGACGAGGCTCCTGCCCGGACCGGCAACAGCGTCGTCATCGGCTCCGACATCGGCTGTCGCGACAGGCGGAGCAGGTGGCGGCCGACCCGACCGGTGCCGGTGTTGGCGAACAGGAGGTCGGCGGGCCCGCAGCCGGGCCCGGCGCGGTCGACCCGCAGTGCAAGGCCGCCGATGTCCCACCAGCCCTCGGGCGTGCTCATCGCGCGAGAGAGGCGGACGAGGCCCTGGTGCTGCCCGCGCTCGGAGAGCAACGGCACGCCCGTGCCGATCATCGGCCCGTCGATGCGCAGGGTGGCGCGGTAGGTGCGGCCCTTGGCGTGCAGCGGCTTGCGCCGGGTGAGTGCGGCCACCACGCCCAGGGAACCCGCGAGAGCTTGACCGGCGGCCTTGGCGCCGGCATGGGCCGTCGGTGTCGTCATGTCAGCCTCATACTCTCCGGGCCCGACCTCGTCACGCCGGCGGAGTCGTCGCGGAGTCGTCGCGGAGTCGTCGCGGAACCGTCGGGTGTGAAGCGGGAGGCTGATGCCCGGTCGGGGCCGATCGTCAGAGCACCTCGTCGAGAGCGTCGAGGGCCGCCCTGATGAGCTGGTGCCCGCTCTCGGAGAGATCACCCTTCTCCGCGAGGTCGTCCACCCGTTTCTCGAGGTCGTCCAGCTTCTTCGCGACCTGCTCCTCGTTGTCACGACCGAGCTGCCGGCCGAGGTCGTCGAGCCGCTTGCCCAGGTCAGCGGCGTCCTTGTCCTGCAGACCGCCGAAGGACGCGACCGTGGAGATGACCCCGCGGACGGTGTCCAGGGCCCGGGCCGCCGCACCTGACGTCGTGCCGGCCCCGGCGCCGGTCGTCGTCGGGGCCTCCGTCTTCCGCGAAGCTGTGGTGGTGCGGGGCGTCGTCCGGGCCGAGGCCGACGGCGCACCGGAGGCGGCTGCAGCGCCGGGGTCCTCGCCTTCCCCGCCCAGGGCGACCCAGAGGACGCCGGCGAGCAGGAGGAGCACCAGAACCGTGGAGATGAGGGCCCACGGGGCTCGACGGCGTGGTGGCCGAACCGGCCCACGACCGGACGGTGGCCCGGCGTGTGACCTGCCGCGGGCAGCGCCCGACGTTGCGACGGGGATCCGCTCGGTCTGCTGTGCTACTCCCGCAGGGCCGGCCATCGGCATCGTCAGCCCCGCGGCGGGCAGGACCCGCGTCGTCCCTGCCTGCGCTGCGCCGAGCCCGCTCGGTGCGCTCGGTGCGCTCGGGGCGCCAGCGATCGCGTCGAGGCGAACGAGGAGCTCGCGTGCGGACGAGGGCCGGTCGGTGGGCGACTTGGCGAGCAGCTCGGCGACGAGCGCGTCGATCCGGGGGTCGACGTCGGGGCGACGGTCCGAGACGCGTGGGGGCGCCGCGCTCAGCTGCTGGTGGGCGACGGCGAGCGCGTGCTCACCCTCGAAGGGGGGACGCCCGGTCAGCATCGTCATGAGCACGCAGCCCAGGGCGTAGAGGTCGGCCTGCGCCTCTGCCGGCTGGCCCGCCACCTGCTCGGGAGCGAGGTAGCCGGCGCTGCCGAGGACGGTGTTGGCCGCCGTGAGGCCAGCGGCCTGCTCGAGGCGAGCGATGCCGAAGTCGACGATGCGCACCCCGCCGGTCCCGTCGAAGAGGACGTTGGCCGGCTTGATGTCGCGATGGATGATGCCGGCCTCGTGGGCGGCGGCGAGCCCGGAGGCGACCTGGGTGGCGATGGACACCGCCTCGGCCTCCGGCAACGGACCTCGCTCTGCCACGTGGCGTGCGAGATCAGGGCCGGGGAGCAGCTCCATGACGATGTACGCCAGGCCGGCTTCGGCCCCGGCGTCGTGGATCATCACGACATTGCGATGGCTCAGGGCCGCGGCCGCGCGTGCCTCGCGCTGGAAGCGCTCCGAGCCGGTGCGGTCGGAGGGGTCGACCGGGCAGGTCTTGATGGCGACCTCACGCTGCAGCACCTGGTCCGTGCCGGCGTAGACCTGGCCCATTCCGCCCGCCCCGATCGACCGGCCGATGGCGTACCGGCCGGCGAGGACCTGTCCCGCTTCCATGGCCCCCATCCTGCTGCATCCCGCAACACACCCGACAACGGGCAACGCACCGCCCAGGGGCACGGGTGGGTTGCCTGTGAGCGGGTGTGTTGCGGAGGTATCCCCCCGGGGGGTTATTGTCGACGGGAACCGACTCCGGTTCGTCACCCCGTCAGGAGGGCGCACGATGCAGCTCGACGCAGCGTCGATGACCGCGATTCGTAACCGCACCAAGCGCGCTCACGGTCACCTCGGCAAGGTCATCTCGATGATGGAGGACGACGCCGACTGCCAGGACATCGCGCTGCAGCTGTCGGCCGTCATCAAGGCCCTCCAGCGCGCCGGTGTCGTGCTCATGACCGACGGGATGAAGGCGTGCTTCGAGTCCGGGCAAGGGCCCGACGACGCCGAGCTGCAGCAGCTGCAGAAGCTCTTCCTCAGCCTGGCTTGACCCAGCACCAACACGAAAGGCACATCATGACCGACACCGTCGCCCCGCAGACCAACCACTCGCACGGCAAGCAGGTGCTGCAGGACATCGCACCGCTCAGCCGGTCGCTGCGTCAGGCCATCCCGGACGTCTACGCGGGCTTCAGCGAGCTGCACAAGGCGGCCCTCGCGCCGGGCGTGCTCGACACGAAGACCAAGGAGCTCATCGCGCTGGCCATCGCCGTGAGCGAGGAGTGTGACGGCTGCATCGCCTCACACGCCCGTGGCGCTGCCCGGGCCGGCGCGAACCGCCAGGAGGTCGCCGAGGCGATCGGTGTCACCATCCTCATGTCCGGCGGTCCGGCCACGGTCTACGGCCCGCGGGCCTATGCCGCCTTCGAGGACTTCGTCGAGGACTGAGCCACCTCGGACGGCGCCGCGTACGGCTCGACTACCGTTGGTCCCAGGACCGGGGGGATCTGGTGCGGCCTCCGCGTCACGACCCGACGACGCGCCATGACGGAGGAGCCATGTCGATGATGCCCGAGCAGCCTTCAGCGAGCAGTCCCCCGGCCGGCTGGTACCCGGACCGGAGGGCAAGCCGATGTCGCGCTACTGGGATGGGGCGAGCTGGACCGAGCAGCTCGCCCCGCTGGCCACCGCCGCGCCCGGCCAGCTCGGGACGCACTATGCCGTGGACGCCACCGGCATGCCGGTGAGCCCGAGCTCACGACTCGCGGCGACCCTGCTCTGCGCCTTCCTCGGCCCGCTGGGTGTGCACCGGTTCTACGTCGGCAAGATCGGGACGGGGTTGGTGCAGCTGTTGACCGCCGGCGGCCTCGGCATCTGGTGGCTGATCGACCTCGTCATGGTGATCGTGGGCGCCTTCCGCGACAAGGAGGGCAGGCCGCTCATCAACTGGTGACGCGGAGCCCCGCGGCCGTCACGCAGGCGGATCCGGAGGCTCGGGAGCACCGCGTGGCGCGTCGGCGAAGGGCTGGATCGTGATGCCGTGGTCCACCTCCCGCATGCCGAGCTCGTAGGCAGCCGTGCCCGCGGCGCTCAGCACGGTCCCGGGGCCCGACGGGCTCCGCACCGTCAGCTCGATACCAGCGATGGAGCAGTTGGCGACGTCGTGCGTGCGGCCGTCCGGGTCGGCGTAGTTCCAGCCGACGAAACGCTCACGGGGAGCGCCGACCTCCACACGCACGGTCATCCCCGCGGGTCCGGGTAGGCGCAGGAGGGCTCCGGTGGGCCGCTCCGCCACGCTGAGGCGGGGGAAGCGACCGATCCCACCCAGGGGGATCCGGTCTCCTCGGAGCGAGATCGCGCCGCTGGCGAGCCAGGGCAGCAGCACCGGACCGGCCCGGACCCGTCCCAGGGCGACGTCGATCCAGGTGTCGTCGCCGGCGCCGTCGAAGTGCATGCCGTGGAGCCAGATCCAGCGCTCGGCGTGCTGGGCGCCCCAGTTGTGGCCGACCATGCCGGGCCAGTCGTCGATGTCGTGATGCTCCCCGCCGATGGAGACGGAGCCGGCGAACCGGGCGAACGGGTGCAGGCTCGTCGGCTTGGTCCGCGGCAGCGGCGCCGCGTACAGCCACTCCGGAACGAGGTGCTCGAGTCGCCGTTCACCGGTGAAGCTGAGGTCCCACTGCGCCTGGGCGGCGTTCGGCGCCTCCGCGATGGCGCCGACGGCCCGCCCCTCGCCCAGGGTCGCCCCTCCGATCTGCAGCCAGTGTCCCAGCCCACCCTCGCCCGCCTCCGGGCCGGGCACCGTCAGCTTGGTGGCAGTGGGCCCACGCACCGCGTCGAACCAGGTGAGCCACAGCGAGCCGGTCGGGTGCTCACCCGGGGCGATGCGGACCGTGTGGCGCAGCCAGAAGCCCTGCCCGCCCGAGGGTGCCGCCGCGCGCAGGTAGAAGCTCTCGTAGCCAGCCGTCATGCCGCCGAACCGCGCGACCGGAGCGCCGGGGTCCATGACGTGAGAGTACAAGCGGGGGTATGCCGCTGGGCTCGGTTCCGCACAGCGGCGTCGGCACGGGGACGGCCGCCGGACGCAACCAGAGCCAAACGGAAGCGTCGACGGCACCGGGCCCAGCGGCATACGGCCACGATCCGGCGTGTCCTCGTTAGGCCCGTGGGGGAGCCGGGTAGGCGCCCAGTACGCACACCCCACAAGGGAAGGAGCTGCGCATGACGACCCACAACTGGGATCCGTGGAACTACCGCGAGAACGTCTACAGCGGACGTCGAGGCGATGTCACCGATGATGTCGTGGAGGACACGACCGGTCGGCAGCACGACCTCGTCGGCTTCCGCGTCGAGGCGACGGACGGCTCGATCGGCAAGGTCGACGGCTCGACGGACGAGGTCGGGGCGAGCTACATCGTCGTCGACACCGGGCCGTGGATCTTCGGCCGCAAGGTGATGCTCCCAGCCGGGACCATCGAGCGCGTCGACTGGGAGGACCAGGCGGTCTACGTCGACCGGACCAAGGACGAGATCAAGGACTCGCCGGAGCTCGGCGAGGCCGGATGGGACGACCCGGACTACCGGGACCGTCTCGGCGGCTACTACGGCGACTACTACGGACCTCGAGTCTGAGTCGCTGGAGGTGACGGACAGGGCGGTGCGCCGGCGGAGGGCCGGCGCACCGCTCCGTCTGCGTCGACCCTGCCTCCACCGGAGTCAGCGGGCGATGTAGCCGCCGTCGATGTAGAGCTCGAGGCCGGTGACGAACTTCGCGTCGTCGCTCGCGAGGTAGGCGACGCCGGCGGCGATGTCCTCGGGCTTGCCCAGGTGACCCATCGGGGTGAGCGAGGTCATCGCGTCCCAGTACTCGGTGCCCTTGGTCGGCTGGATGATGGGGGTCTCGATGAACCCGGGGTGGATCGAGTTGACGCGGATCCCCTCGGTGGCCCAGTTGAGTGCGGCGTTCTTCGTCAGGGTGCGGACCGCGCCCTTGGCTGCGTGGTAGGCGGGCGAGGTGCCGAACCCACCACTCGTGCCGAAGATCGAGCTGATGTTGACGACGGATGCGTTGGACGACTTCTTCAGGTGCGGCGCGGCGGTCTTCAGGCCGAGGAAGACCCCCGTCTGGTCGATGGCGACGGTGCGGTTCCATTCCTCGATGGTCGTGTCCTCGATCGTCTTGAGGTCGCCCATGCCGGCGTTGTTGACGAGGATGTCGAGGCTGCCGAACTCCTGGACGGCCTTCGCGGTGGCGGCCTTCCAGTCCGCCTCGCTCGTGACGTCGTGCTTGAAGAAGGAGGCCTTGCCTCCCGCGTCGCGGATCTCGGCGACGGTGGCCTCGCCGGCCTCGGCGGCGATGTCGGTGATGAGGACCGCGGCGCCTTCCTGGGCGAGTCGCTGCGCCGTCGCCTTGCCGATGCCGCTCGCCGCTCCGGTGATGAGGGCGACGCGACCTTCGAGCCTGTTCATGGTGACTCCTTCGTGGGAACCGATGTGGTTGTGGATGGATTAGTTGAAAGTTTAACAACTTTCCTCTGGCATCCATTCCACCGAGCGGTCCACCTCGCTCCTGCGGGCGTGCGTCTGCCGCCGGAGCGAGCCCGGCGGCATACGAGAGCGCGACTGGGCGCGGTCACTCCGTCTGCAGGAAGGCGGCGACCTCCTCGTTCCAGCGCAGCGAGTCGAAGTTCCACGTCTCCGTGTGCTGGGCGTTGGGAAACTCGAGGAGCTTGACGAGGTCAGGCTTCGCGTCGGCGAGCGCCTGCGACGCGCTGATCGGAGTCACCTGGTCGGCCGACCCGTGGAGCACCAGGGCCGGCACCTCGAGCCACGCCGTGTCGTCGAGGTAGTCGATGGCTGCCCAGTCCACGCCGTAGCGCCACGTGCTCAGGAGCCGCGCCGACCAGAGCATCGGATCGGGCACTGCGAGGCCACCGGGCAGCGCCGCACGGGCACCGTGCTTGACCGCCTCGGACAGCGACAGCATCGGGGCGTCGAGGACGACCGCGGAGACTGCGTCGGCGCGCTCGGAGTTCTCGAGGAAGGCCGCGACGATCCCACCGCCCATCGACTGACCGACGAGGACGATGTCCGTGGCCCCCCGGCCCAGCGCCCAGGCCACCGCCGCATCGAGATCGACCCATTCGGTGGCCCCGTACTGGAGGCGACCGGACGGGTCCGGGGCCCCGAGGTCGTTGCGGTACGTGATGTCGAGGACGGGGAGCCTCAGCGCGGCGGCCACGTCGACGAAGCGCAGCCCGTTCTCACGGTTGCCGTTCTGCCCGTGCACGAAGACGGCCATCCGTTGCGGGGCCACGGTTCCGTTGGGGAAGTACCACGCCGGCGCCTGCCCGATGGTCACCTCCTGCCTCGTCAGACCCATCGCCTCAGGAGTGTCCCCGAGCCAGTAGGACCGCTCGATCCCAGCCGGCTGCCCCACCGTCGGCGCGCTGCCGGAGACGACCACGAGGTCACGGGTGACCGTCCCGTCGGAGTTGATCGCGGCCGGGCCGACGAGGCCGTAACCTCCCTCCCACGCCAGGGCGTACTTGGCGGGAGGGTCGAAGTTGTCGCCGGCATCCGGCCCCTTCCGCAACGTGACCGCGCTGCTCGTCACCGAGACGACCTCGACGTCGTCGTAGCCGGGGAGCGGCTGCGCCGGGTTCGACTCCAGCGCACCGGAGTAGATGCGCCCGGAGAAGTACCAGCCCCCGGCGCCGAGCGCGCCGAGGAGCAGGACAACCACGGTGACGACCAGCCACCTCGCCCAGTGACGACGCCGACGAGGCGGCGTGACAGACGGTCGAGTCCGAGCTGCTGATGGCTTCTCGGGCGCCGGGATCGTTGTCATGGCGCCCACCTCCCTCTGTCCGGGTCCACTCGCCCGACCCGACGCCGGGGCGGGCGGTCGCCAAGGCGACGTGGCCATGACGCAGTCGCCTGACTCCACGTCATGCTTTCCTTCCGACCCGTGGCGCGGTAGAGCCGAAGGTCCCCGGTCCGTCCGGATCTGGGGAGAACGTCTCGTGCTTCACACATGGCCGCCAGCGGTGTCCGCACGTCCTATCGTGAAACTGGCCCAATGGGAGGGGCGTGCGATGAGGCGACTGATGGGAGCGGCGCTGGCCGCGGGTCTGCTGGCGGTGCTGTCCGCCGTGCCTGCGGGGGCAGCCCAGCCGCGGATCTACCACACGATCACGTCGAGCCATGGCTTCGCCTTCGTCGACCGGACGGAGGGCTGCGAGCGGATCGAGGTCTTCGTGTCATCGAGTTTCGGCAGCTATGCCGGTCAGCCCGGCCCCGTCAACAAGCAGGGCCTGACGGGAGTGTTCGTCCGAGTGACCGACGTCTGTGCCACCGAGCCCTCCATGTCGGCAGGCCCCCGGCCCGCCGCCGGCGGTGGCGGCGGAGGGCTTCTCTTCGAGGCCGAGGGCCAGAACCAGGCACGGCTCGTGACCGACAACAGGCTCCGCGGGGCCGGCGTCAGCACCGCCATCCCCGCCACGGACTCCAACGGGGACCCGCTGACGGTGCACCTCACGGCCACGTGGAGGGCGACCGGCCCGCTCACGCACACCACAACCAACACGCACGCCAACCTCGGTGCCGGCAATGTCAGCTCGACCGCGAACGAGCTGGAGCGCCCGGTCGCCGCGCAGATGACCGTTTCCGCGGCGGGCTACGAGGTGAGCGGCCACGCCGCGGAGGCAACCCTGACACAGAGCAAGTTCCGCTGCGTCGAGGTCCCCCGCCCCGGCGTCGAGGAGTTCTACCCCTGCTTCGGATTCCCCGGCTGACCCTGCCCCACCCCGACCGTGTGCAGCGGAGGGGCCCCACGGCACAATCGGGGGATGAGCCAGACGGGCAACGACGACCGGTTCGTCAACCCCACCGTGGGCAAGAAGTTCTGGATCAAGCACGCCTACGACGTGCTCGTCGAGACCGCCGGCCAGCACAACGCCGTCATCACCTATGGCGAGCTCGCCGAGGAGGTGCAACGCCGCTCCGGCCTGCGCACCACCGCCGCGATGCGCACCTGGGTCGGGGAGCTGCTCAAGATGGTCGCCCAGGCGAACCACCTGCGCGGCGAGCCTGCGCTGACCGCTCTCGTCGTCCACAAGCAGGACGGGCAGGTCGGCGCCGGGTACGACGAGGTCCTCCGGCTCGAGGGCGCCGCAGTCTCGGATCCTCACGAGCGGGAGCTGCACGCGGCGTCCGCCCGACTCCAGTGCTACCGCCACTGGTGCGACGACGTCCCGGCGGACGCCGAGCCGACCCTCGCCACCCCACGGCGCCCCGCCGGCACCACGACGAGCGGGAGCCGACCCCCGGCCGGCCGGGCGACGGTGACGGCGCGCTCAGCACCGAGGTCACGCTCGCACGAGGAGCGCCGCGGCGGCGTCTGCCCGACGTGCTTCATGGAGATGCCGGTGGCCGGGCCGTGCCCCAACTGCAGCTGACGCCGCTCCCTCAGTCGGTGCAGCCGGTCTTCGAGGCGAACGCCGAGGGCCGGTCGAGCACGTCCTCGAGCACCTCGATCGGCACCGCGTAGGTGTGACCCGGCCCGGTCGAGGCATAGACGACCCCGACGAGCTCGCCGGTGATGTCGACGAGCGGGCTGCCCGAGCTGCCGTGCTCCACCGGCGCGGAGCTGAGGAGCATCGGCAGGTCCGACTTGGCCACGGGGTCCGGCCGGTAGCCCAGCACCCGTCCATCCGTGGTGGTGAGCGGCCCGCCGAGCGGGTAGCCGATGGCGGTGACCGTCTGGCCGACCTCGGGGTTGCCCGGTGCGAGGGTGATCGACGCGGGCAGGCGTTCCCTGGTCCGGACGATCGCGAGATCCGCCACGGACGCGGCGCCGGAGGTCCGCACGTCGATGTCCTTCCCGTCGAAGGTGGTCACCTCCAACGTCGTCGCCCCGGCCACGACGTGCCGGTTCGTCACGAGGAGCCGGTCACCGATCGCGAAGCCGGAGCCCGTCCGCACTCCCCCGCACCCGATGTTGCGGATCCGCAGGGCGGCTCGCTCCAGCTCGGTGAAACCCTCGAGGGTGGGTTCCGCGGCTTCGAGGTCCAGGGACGTCGAGGGAGTCACCGGCTGCGCCGTCACCACCCGTTGCTCGGGCGGGGCGACGGGAGCGAGCTCCGCGCAGCCGGCGGAGAACGCGATGACGCATGCCGCGGCCGCAGCGGCGCGGACTGCACGGTGCACGTCAGCCACCCTCCAGCCAGCTGACGAACGCATCGCTCGCCGCCTGCGCCTCGTCGCAACCCTGGTTGATGTCACCGGCGATCCCGAGGACGACCGAGACGTCGTATCTCTCGATGTCTATCAGGTAGTCCTGCAGCTCCTGCAGACCGGCGACGCACTGGTCGAGCTGGACGGCCACGTTGCGGGACCGCTCCACGGCGGACCCGAGCACGCCGACCGTGTCCGCCGCCTGCGCCTTCTCGTCGGCCAGGTCACGGATGCGCTTCGCGGCCTCGTTGTACTCAGCGGTGACCTCGTCGAGCGACGTCTTCGTCTCCGCGAGCGCCGCCTGCGACGCGTCGAGCTGACCCTGCACCTGCCGGCGCTGCGCCGACATGTCGGCGAGGTCGGCTGAGACCTGCTCGGCCCGGAGCTGCCACTCGCGGGCCGAGTTGTTGGAGTAGACGTATGCCGCTGAGCTCGCCCCCAGCGCAAGGACCAGCAGGCACGTGGTGACGATCCAGACGATGCGGCGGCGTTCCCCCATACCGGACATCGTGGACCAGTTGGCCGTCGGCGTCAGCAGATTCAGGTGGAAGCTGTGGGCTCGGGCACGGCCCGACGACGGCAACGACGGGCAGACTGTGGTCGTGCCTGACGACTTCCTCGTGGCCCGCAACCCGGAGGAGGGCAGCTCCCTGCCCTACGTCATCCGCATCCCGCTCGGGCCGGACGGGATCGTGCTCAAGGCCCGCGAGCCGTGGCCGCGGACGGCCAAGGTCTACTGCCACCGGGCCGAGGCGTGGCCCATCGACGCCGAGGTGCTCGAGCGCGTGCCGACCCGGGTCTGCACGAGCCGGGGTGCCGCCATCGACCTCGTCCTCGATCGCAGCCGGGAGAACCGGTCGCAGTTCGTCCTCGCTCGGGCCAAGGGTCGGCACGTCATCTTCTGGCAGACCCCACGGACCGCGAAGCAGGCCCGCCCCAACGTCCGCATCCCGACCGCGCGGCCCCGACCGGGTGATCCCGACACCCCCGACGCCGGGCCGCCGATCCCGGCTGAGCTGGAGATCCTCGTCGACAGCTATGAGCGCTACGCATGGACGTTCAGCCGTCAACAGGCCACGACCCGCAGGGCGCCGCTCTCCGTCGGGGACTACGCCGTCGAGCTGGACGGTCGCGTCGTCGCCGCGGTGGAGCGCAAGTCCCTCCAGGACCTGTCGTCGAGCCTGCTGAACGGCAGGCTCAGGTACGCCCTCGCCGAGCTCAGCGGCATACGGCACGGGGCGGTGGTCGTCGAGGACAAGTACTCCCGCGTGTTCTCGCTCAAGCACGTCCGGCCGGCGGCCGTCGCGGACGCGGTCGCAGAGAGCCAGGCCCGCTACCCCACCGTGCCCATCATCTTCTGCGAGACGCGGGCGCTGGCCCAGGAGTGGACCTTCCGCTTCCTCGCCGCGGCGCTGCACGAGGCCCGGCTGGATCTCGGGGCGGCACCGCACCTCGACGACCTGGAGCGGGCCGGCCCGGTGCCACCGCGCGAGCCGACGACGGCCGAGGTGCGCGCCTGGGCCGTGGCGGAGGGGCTGCCGGTCAGTGACCGCGGCCGCCTGCGCCCCGAGGTGTGGGACGCCTACCGCGCGTCGCGTCGTTGAGCGAACCGGCCACGTCCGCCCCTCCCGCGTGCCACCGTGGACTCATGGGGGCACAGACACGGGGGGCACAGACACGGGGGGCACAGACATGGGGGGCACAGACATGGGGGGCACAGACATGAACAACAACGATGTGGTCGTCGTCCTGCCCGGGATCATGGGCAGCACACTCGGCGTGCGGGGCAAAGACGGGTCGCCGGCCTCGGACAACCTCTTCTGGGCGCCGTCCGGCGGCGCGATCTGGAAGCTCATCACGCGGCGCAACAGCATCCTCGACCACGAGCTGCCCGAGGGCATCGGGGACGCGCACCCGGACGACGGCGTCGAGCCGGTGGGCCTGATGCCGGACGTCCATGCGATCCCCGGGATCTGGACGCCGCTCAAGGGCTACGACGTCCTCGTGAAGCACCTGCGCTCGCTCGGGTACCACGAGGCGACCGGGGACCGTCCCGCGAACCTCGTTCCGGCCCCGTACGACTGGCGACTGTCCAACCGTTACAACGGCCGGCAGATCGCCTCCATCGTCGAGCCCGCCCTCGATCGCTGGCGGGCCCAGGGCGGCGAGTATGCCGACGCGCGGCTCGTCTTCGTCTGTCACTCGATGGGTGGCCTGGTCGCGCGGTGGTACATCGAGAAGTGCGGCGGCCACGAGGTGACCCGCAAGCTCATCACCCTCGGCACGCCCTGGCGCGGCGCGACCAACGCGGTCGAACAGCTCGTCAACGGCGTGCGCAAGGGCATCGGCCCGCTCTCGGTCAACCTGACCGGGTTCGCGCGCAGTCTCCCCTCACTGCACCAGCTGATGCCCGAGTTCGCTTGTATCGCCAATGGATCCGGCTACCTCAAGACCACGGAGACAACCATCCCCGAGCTGCGCACCGCCATGGTGTCTGACGCCATGACCTTCCACACGGAGCTCCAGGACGCCGAGCGCGGGCGGGCCGACAGCAGGAGCATGGCGCACCTGGTCGTCGGGATCCGGCAGCCGACGAACACCACCGTCCGGCTGTCCGAGGGCCGCGCGACGGTGTCGGAGACGTTCGGCCCGGACAACGACTACGGCGACGGCACCGTCCCCCTCGCCGGGGCGATCGGGCACGACGAGCGGCTGGACACCAACATCGCGGTCCGCGTCCCGGAGAACCACAGCGCCCTCCAGTGCAACCGCTTCGTCCTCGACCAGGTCCAGGAGCTCCTTACGGCCGCACCGGTCCGGCGCCGCGACCTGTCGTCCGTGACCGTCCGGGCTCGCGTGCCCGACCTCGTCGTCCAGGGCGAGTCGCTCGACGTGGACGTCGACGCCGAGGTGGAAGCCGACGCCGGGCCGCTCGGCGCCGCCCCTCCGTCGGCGCTGGAGGTGACCGTCCGCACCGAGAAGGGCAAGGTCCTCGCGCATGAGATCGTCACTGTCGATGGGGAGGGCTCGGGGAGGGCGTCGTTCCCCGGACTGCCCGCCGGCACCCACACCGTGACGATCACGGGTCCGACCCCCGCCGCGGGCGTCCGACCGGTCACGTCCTCGACGGTGGTCTGGCCGACCACACCGGACTGAGGGCGCGGCTCAGGGGATCCCGGGGAGGGGCCAGGTCTCCCCCGTCGAGCTGTCGATGAGCGCCGCCCGGTCCACCGTGCCGGTGAGGGGAAGGACGTCGGCCACCTCCTTGACCACCACGGCCAGGCCGGCCCCCGTGGCCCGGGTCGCGACCGACACGTGCGGGACCCAGCGCCCGGGGGCGTAGTGGCGGTGCAGCATCCCGCCTGACTCGATGACGGCACCCGCGACGGCCTCCTGGCGGGCGGCGACGTCCGCCGCGACCGCAGGCGCGAGCGCCACCCGCCCCCGGGGGAACGCGACGGTCCCCTGGAAGCTGACGTCGAACCCGCCCTTGTCAGGCAGGTCCTCGACGGCGGCCCGCACGACGACGAAGTCCCACTCGAGCAGCACCGCGTAGGACAGGTGGGGACGGTGCCGGCCGTGGGTGTGCGACTCCAGGGTCCGGATCCCCTTGCCCTCCAGACGCGCCCAGAGCTCGCGGATCAACCGGTCGGTCCGCCGGTCGAAGAGGAGGCACACAGCCAGAGCCACCCCCATAGCCTGCGACATCGCACGAGAGTGCGCAAAGGCCCACGACGGCGAGGGTCCACCGTCGACACGAAGCCGGCTGAGCGGCATACGGAGTCGTCCGGATGCCGCTCAGCTCGCCACGCGCGTCGTCACAGGTCGCCCACCAACCGCCCCCGCCGTGCGCCGCTGAGCGAGCTCAGCGGCATACGGCGTCGTGGGGGACACTGGGCCACGTGACGGGTTGGACGACATCGAGCTGAGGAGGTGGCGGGTGAACCGGCACTGGAACCTGCCCATCGGCATCCTCCTCATCCTGATCGGCGGCCTGTGGACGCTGCAGGGTCTCGGCCACATCGGCGGCAGCATGATGACCCGGGTCGCTCTCTGGGCCGTGGTCGGGCCCGTCGTCGCCCTCGTCGGGGTCTTCTTCGTGCTCAGGTCGCGGCACCCGCCCGACTGAGGGTCAGCCCTTCCCGCCGGCGCGGAACGCGAGCCACGCGTCGCTCATCCGGTCCGCCTGACCCGTCGTGAACATCTCCATGCACTCGTCCTTGGTGTAGTCCATGAAGTTGCGGATCGGGTCGAGGCCTTCGGCGGCGCAGGTGTCGGCGCCCTCCGGGCAGTTGAACTGCGGGTGGGCCTCCTTGGGCGTGTCAGCCACGAAGTCGCCCGAGGCGGAGCAGCCGTTGTTGAAGGTGTGGTGCAGCAGCAGCCAGTGCCCCACCTCGTGCGTCAGCGTGTCGCCGAAGGCGTACTTCCCTGCCGTGCCGCCCGGCATGGACTCGTCGAGGATGACGACGCCGTCGATGAAGTCGCGGCCGGTGTTGTAGTCCTTCGGGAAGTAGGCCCAGCCGAGCAGGCCGCCGCCGATGTTGGCCGTGTAGACGTTGAGCGTCTCGGAGTCACCCTTGTAGAGAGACTTCTTCATGTCCCGCTCGGACTTGCCGGGCGTCACGGTGTACCAGTCGTCGTTGACGACCCAGTCAATGCTGTCGAGCTCGAAGCGGAACGGCGTGTCGGCGGCGTCCGCGGCCGTCGCACCGGAGAAGGAGTCGTTGAGCACCGTCATCTGGTCCTCGATCATCTGCTCCATCCGCGACTGCTCCTCAGCGCTGAGGGGGTGGTCGGAGATGGAGTGGAAGACGGTGCGCACGTTCACACTGCCGGCGGGCAGCGTGGGCCGGTCCGGGAGCAGACCGTAAGCCTTCGCCTCGTTGTCGGGGAAGAGCTGCGGCTCCTTTGCCGCGGCACCGTCCCGCACCCGGGCCAGGTCCGGGAGGCCACCCGCCTGCTCGCACTCAGCGGCCGCCGGGGAGGTGGTGGGCCGCGAGTCGGACGGGGCTGCGGTGACGGCCGGCGTCGAGCCGCTGACGATGAGGGCAGCGGCGGTGACCGTGCCGAGCAGGGCCAGTCGCGCATGAGTCTTTCTGAGCATCGAGGTGCGCCTTTCGGTCGGGAGCTCTCCGGTGGGAGGACGGTGCGACGCTACCTGCGAACCCTCCCGCGTGGGCCGTTCACCACGTCCCGATCTCAGGAGGGCGTGGTCGGCACCACTCCGGCACCATTCCGGGCCCGATCCGCTGCATGATGGCTCTGGTACTCGCCGGTAGGCCGCAAAGGAGCTCACATGACCAATCTCGCCACCAATCTCGTCGCCACCGCCACGCGGTTGCCCGACAAGGTCGGGATCAAGCTCGACCAAGCCGAGATCAGCTGGGGGCAGCTGCACGCGGCCGCCGCCAAGGTCGCCGGCCAGCTGCGGGAGGCGGGGCTCCAGACCGGCGACCGCGTCTCGCTCATCCTCCCCAATGTGCCCGCCTACCCCGTCCTCTTCTACGGCACGCTCCTCGCGGGCGGCATCGTCGTGCCGATGAACCCGCTCCTCAAGAGCGGCGAGATCGCGTACTACTACCAGGACGCCGGCACGACGTTCTCGTTCGTCTGGCCGGACTTCGCCGAGGAGGCCCGCAAGGGCGCGCAGATCGCCGCCGACGAAGGCGTCGCGACCCAGGTCATCGAGTGCACCGCGATGGGCCCCGGGCCCGGTGCGCTTCCCGACGCCGACCCGCTGACCGAGCCGGTGGAGCGGGCCGACGACGACACCGCGGTGATCCTCTACACGTCGGGGACGACGGGGAAGCCGAAGGGTGCCGAGCTGACCCACTTCAACCTCCAC
The DNA here is from genome assembly GCF_040365325.1 of Intrasporangium sp. DVR. Taxonomy (NCBI): domain Bacteria; kingdom Bacillati; phylum Actinomycetota; class Actinomycetes; order Micrococcales; family Intrasporangiaceae; genus Intrasporangium; species Intrasporangium sp. DVR. The sequence continues at coordinate 432,908 of NZ_BAABZW010000005.1, forward strand.
CGCAACGCCGAGCGGTCGTGCGACGACATCATGGAGATGAGCGAGGACGACGTGATCATGGGGTGCCTGCCGCTCTTCCACGTCTTCGGGCTGACCTGTGGCCTGAACACGAGCGTCCTGCGCGGCTGCACCCTGACGCTGATCCCCCGCTTCGACCCCGCCAAGGCGCTCGAGGTGGTGGGACGGGACCAGGTCACCATCTTCCAGGGCGTGCCGACGATGTACGCCGCGATGCTCAACCACCCCGACGCGGACTCGGCCGACACCGCCAGCCTGCGCACGTGCGTGTCGGGTGGGTCCGCACTGCCGGAGGCCGTGATGCGCAACTTCGAGCAGAAGTTCGACGCGCAGATCCTCGAGGGCTACGGCCTGTCGGAGACCTCCCCGGTCGCGTCCTTCAACATGCCCGACCGGCCGACGAAGCCGGGCACCATCGGCCGCTCCATCCCGGGCTGCGAGATGAAGCTCGTCGACCTCGACGGCAACGACACACCGCCCGGCGAGATCGGGGAGATCGCGATCCGGGGCGAGAACGTCATGAAGGGCTACTGGCGCAAGCCGGAGGCCACGGCGGAGGCGATCCCGGACGGGTGGTTCCGCACCGGCGACCTCGCCACCGTCGATGAGGACGGCTACTTCACCATCGTCGACCGCAAGAAGGACCTCATCATCCGGGGCGGCATGAACGTCTACCCGCGCGAGGTGGAGGAGGTCCTCTACACGCACCCCGACGTCCTCGAGGCCGCGGTCGTCGGCATCCCGGACGACGTCCTCGGTGAGGAGGTCGGCGCCGCCGTTGCGCTCAAGCCGGGCTCGGAGACGACGCTCGACGAGGTGCAGGAGTACGTCAAGGAGCGGATCGCCGCCTACAAGTACCCCCGCAAGATCTGGCAGCTGAACGAGCTGCCCAAGGGCCCGACGGGCAAGATCCTGCGCCGCGAGGTGCGCCAGCCGGGCTGAGCGCAGGCAGCCGACGAGAGGCCGCATTCCCTTCCCGGGGGTGCGGCCTCTCCCGTGTGCCGTATGCCGCTGGGCCGGCTCCCAGCGGCGGCTCCCGTCCCCGCCCGGCCGGGTGGGGACGGTTAGGCCTTCTCCGGCCGGGGGTAGTGGGAGCGGAGCGGTCGAACCCTCAAGCAGTGAGGGCTGACGAGCACTTCAGCGGCGGGGCTTCGCCTGCGCCGCGACCCAAGGAGGAGGACAGATGTCCCAGCACACGAACGGATGGACGTCCGGGAGCCTGGAGGACACGGGCCTTTCCGAGACGTACCAGAGCGGCACACCAGGCACGGCAGGCACACCAGGCACGACGAGCACACCAGGCACGACGAGCACGACCAGTGGCTCGAGGACCGAGGCGGCCAAGGAGGCCGGTCGCGAGACCGCTCAGGTCGCCAAGGGCGAGGCGAAGCACGTCGCCGAGACCGCCAAGCAGGAGCTCGGCAACGTCACCGCCACGGCAACCGACCAGATGCGCCGGCTCATGGACCAGTCCCGCTCAGAGCTGACCGAGCAGGCCCGCTCCCAGCAGCAGCGGCTCACCACGAACCTGCGCAGCCTCACCGACGAGCTCGACTCGATGGCCGTCGCTGGTCAGCCGGGTGTCGCGCACGACCTGGTCCGCCAGGTCTCGCAGCAGGCCAGGGCCCTCGGTGACTGGCTCGACGGCAACGAGCCCGGCGCCGTCCTCGACGAGGTCAAGCGGTTTGCCCGGCGCAAGCCCGGCACGTTCCTCGCCGTCGCCGCGGGACTCGGCTTCCTCTCCGGCCGCATGACGCGCGGTCTCGCCGCGGCGGGCCAGGACGAGGACACGGCTCCACGGGCCGCGGGCTCCACGGCGTACGGCACGCCGGCGTACCCGGCTGCCGCCCCGGAGACCTACCCGGAGACCGGCGCCACGGGCGCCTACGGCACTGGGGGCACGACGGGAGCCGTCATGGACGGCCCCCTGGCGACCACCGGCACCACGGCGACGTCCCCCACCGCGCCGACCGGAGCCACCAACCCCACCACGGGGACGACCCCGTCGGGGACCGCCGCCCACCCTGACACCTTCGGCTCGGATGAGGCGACGCGCGAGGACTGGACCGATCGAGGTGACTCCCGATGATCGACACATCCGGCGCGCGCGGGGCCTCGCCGCCGCGCGAGACGACCGACAACCTGCCGGGTGAGCCGTTGAGCTCGCTCGGGGACGTGGTGGCCGACATCGCCAAGGACCTGTCGACTCTCGTCCGCCAGGAGACCGAGCTGGCCAAGGCCGAGCTGCGGGACTCGGCGAAGCGAGCCGGCAAGGGCTCCGGCATGTTGGGCGGTGCAGGACTGGCCGGCTGGTTCATCCTGTTCTTCCTCTCGATCGCCCTCTGGTGGGCCATCGGGGCTGCCCTCGGTCTCGGCTGGTCGGCGCTCATCGTCGCCGTGGTCTGGGCCATCATCGCGGCCGTCCTCTACTCGATGGGCCGTGGCGAGCTCAAGCGAGTGCAGGGCTTGCCGAAGACCACCGAGACCGCCAAGCAGATACCTGAAGCCATGAAGGGGAACGCATCATGAGCGACTACGAGACCGAGCGACTGCGCACCGAGGTGGAGCGCACCCGCCAGGAACTGAGCGACGACGTCAACCGGCTCGGCACGACGGTGTCGCCGAGCACCATCGCCGAGCGACAGAAGGCGAAGGTGAGCCAGAAGGTGTCGAGCTGGCGCGAGCGCCTGCTCGGCAGCGACGACGACCCGTACTCGAGGAGCGGCGCCGCCCCGGGCAGCACCGACTCGGGCCACTCAGCCGTCGAGGGGGTCCAGGAGATGGGCCACGACATGAAGGTCAAGGCCCGTCAGCAGGCCCAGGGCAACCCGCTCGCCGCGGGCGTCGTCGCGCTGGCTGCCGGCTGGCTGGTGGGCTCCGTCCTGCCGGCCTCCGAGAAGGAGAAGCAGGCGGCGGCCGCCGTCAAGGAGCAGGCTCAGCCGTTCGTCGAGCAGGCGACCGCTGAGGTGAAGGCCGCTGGCAGCGTGATGGCCGAGCACCTCAAGCAGCCGGCCCAGGAGGCCGTCGAGGAGGTCAAGACCGCCGCGAGCGACTCCGCTCAGGAGATCAAGAGCCAGACCCAGAGCTCTGCGGACTCGGTCCGCACCGAGGCAGAGCAGCAGGCGCGCGACGTCAACCGCTGACCCACGTCGCGTCCACCGAGCGCGGTCTCGGCCGGGGAGGGACCTCAGGTCCTTGCCCGGCCGAGGCCGCGCTCGCGCAGCTCGGCGATGCTGCGCACCCCCGTGAGGGCCATGGTCAGGTCGAGCTCGGCGAGCAGGTACTCCATCACCGCTCGCGCTCCCGCCGCCCCTCCGACGGCGAGCCCGTAGACCCAGGGCCGCCCCACCATCACGGCGTCGGCCCCGAGCGCCAGCGCCTTGTAGATGTCGGACCCGCTGCGGACTCCGCTGTCGAAGAGCACCGCACGGCGCCCGGCCACCTGCTCCACGACGGCCGGCAAGGCATGCAGCGAGGCGATCGCCCCGTCGACCTGGCGACCCCCGTGGTTCGACACGACGACACCGTCCATGCCGACATCCACCGCTCGCGCAGCGTCCTCGGGGTGCTGGATCCCCTTGAGGAGGATCGGCAGGCGCGTCCGCTCGCGCAGGAAGCCGAGGTCCGCCCAGGTGAGCGAGGGACGGGAGAACACCTCGAGGAAGGTCTCGACGGCAGCTCGCGGCAGCGGCGAGCGGAGGTTGTCCCGGATCGGGCCGGGCCAGTGCCGCGCCATCGACAGGGCCGCCCCGACGGCCGCGCGCGTGGGTCGGGGCGTCGGTTGGATCGGCGTCACCGGACTGGCGACCCGTTCCTCGACGAGACGGCGGAAGACCGGGTCGCTGAGGTACTGGGCCATGCCCTCAGCCCGGGTGAACGGCAGGCTGCCGAGGTCGAGGTCCTTGGTCCGCCACCCGAGCGTGTGGGTGTCGAGGGTGACGACGAGGGCCTGGCTGCCGATCGCCTCGGCCCGGCGCACGAGGGACTCGACCAGCTCGTCGTTGCTGCTCCAGTACAGCTGGAACCAGCGCGGACAGTCGCCGAGGGTCGCTGCCGTCTCCTCCATCGGCCGCGAGCCCTGGTTGGAGATGACCACCGGCAGGCCGAGCTCGCGCGCTCCCGACGCGAGCTCCACGTCGGAGCGCGGGTGGGCCAGTTCGAGCGCACCGATGGGCGCGAACAGCACCGGCGCCGGGACGCGTCGGCCGAGGAGCTCGGCCGACAGGTCCCGCGAGGAGACGTCGACGAGCATGCGCGGGACGATCGGGACGTCGTCGAAGGCCGCCCGGTTGGCGATGTCGGTGCGCTGCTGGCCGGCGCTGCCCGCGACGTAGGCCCGGGCGCGGGCGCTCAGCTTCCTCCGGGCCGCCTCCTCCAGCGCGGCCGGCTCCACCGGCACCGCAGGGCGGCGCCCGAAGACCCCCTCCCGATAGATCCGTGACTGGACCCGCCGACCCACGCTGTCCTGCTCGCTCATGCCGTCCAGCATGGCGGGTCGCCAGGGTCGTCGGGGTCGTCAGGGTCGCGAGGACCCCACGTCCGGGATCCGGCCTAGTGGATCTCGACGTCGCCGGACCCGGTCCGCACTCTCACGCGCTGGCTCGCATCGGCGTCCGAGGCGAGGTCGAGATCCTGCTTCCCCGATCCGGTGCCCACGTCGAGTCGGTACCGCTCACCCTCCGCCGCGTCGATCGCGACGTCCCCCGAGCCGGTGGTGACGTCAAGGGAGGCTGGACCGGACACCAGCTCGAGGTCGATGTCGCCGCTGCCGGCGCGCAGGACGACCGAGGCCGGGGCGGAGTCGAGCTCGAGATCGAGGTCGCCGCTCCCGGTCACCATCCTGATGTCGCTGCTCGCCAGGGCCCGGGCCTCCACGTCACCGGATCCCAGCTCGAGCCGGACCGTCCCGAGCGGGCCCTCCAACACCACATCGCCGGACCCGCCGTCGAGGGTGATCGCCGTGGTGTCTGGCACGCGGACGACGTAGTCGACCGAGCAACGCCAGTCCCACCCGGTGCAGTCGGGAGCATGGACGACCGCCGTCTCGCCGTCCCACGCCTCGTCCACGGTGGGCTTCGAGCCACCGACCCCCCACTCGAGGTGCCTCGTCACCTCCACGGTGCCGGCCGGGGCGCCACCGAGCACCGTGACGTCGGTCGGTCCGGTATCGAAGGAGATCGTGCCGCCGGTGAAGGGAACGACCTCGGTGTGCGACTCCGAGTGCGCGAGCCCGCCGGCACTGGAGACGACCAGGACCAGGCCCACCCCTGCCACGGCGAGCCACGGCCGGCGCGAGCGGAGCCGGCGTTGGACCGGCCACGGGGCCGGTGACGGCGGCGGGCCGGGGTCGCCCGGCACCCGATCGTCCGGCACGCGGTCGTCCGGCACGTGCGTCGCGGGGGGCATCGTGGGTCGGGGCAGGAACGGACCCGATGAGGTGGCTCCGGCCGACCCACCCGGCGGTGGAGCGCTGGGTGTGGAGGTCACCGCCCCACCGTAGGCAGGTGGTGCCCGGGGCGCCACGACTTATCGAGGGGACACTATTCGTTCGCCCGCGCTCATCGCCGATGGCAGGGTGACCGCATGCCCTCTCATCCGACTCCCGCGCGCCTGCTCACCGATGGCACGGTGACGCTTCGGCGGCACACTCCGGCCGACGTCGACCGCATCGTCGAGCAGGCGACAGACGAATGGTCGTTGCGGTGGACCACCGTCCCACGGGACTACACCCGCGCGCACGCAGTGGAGTTCCTCGAGCAGATCGAGAGCGCCTGGGCTGACCCGGCCGGGACCCGTTCGTGGGCCATCGAGATCACTGGTGACGACGGCGATCCGCAGTTCGCCGGCACGATCGACGCCCGCCCGGGCGCGTCCTGGGACCACGCCTCGCTGGGATTCGGCCTGCACCCGTCGGCGCGAGGCCGTGGCGCGATGTCACGCGCCGTCCGCCTCGTGGCGACGCACGCCTTCGAGCACGGGTTGTGGGGTCGGCCGTTGAACCGCATCCACTGGCGCGCCCTCGCGGGCAACTGGCCCTCACGACGGGTCGCCTGGGCCGCCGGGTTCACCTTCCACGGCACCCTGCCCGGCACTGACGCCGACCCGGTCGACCCGGACGGCCCTGCCCTGGACTCCTGGCACGCCAGCCTTGCGGCCGGGGAGCCGATGCAGCCGCGCCACCCCTGGATGGAGCCAACACCCCTGCAGGGTGCGCTGATTCGGCTGCGCGGGTGGCGACCCGAGGACCTGGCGGCGATCGAGGAGCGCAACGACCCGGCACACTGGTTCCCGTCGGCCAACCCGCTCCGGCCCGACACCTTCGACGCCTGGCTGTTCCGCCGGCACGAGCTGATGGCGAGTGGCATGTCCGTCGAGTGGGCCATCGCCCACCCCGACACCGACCGGGCGCTCGGTCACCTGACGATCTTCCTGCGCGGCGGCACGCTCACGGGCGACGTGGCGGAGCTCGGCTACCAGCTGATGCCCAGCGCTCGCGGCCGAGGCCTGACCAAGGCGGCCTGTCGCCTGGCCATCGCCCACGCCTTCGCACCCAGGGCCGCCGGGGGCCTCGGCCTGCGGCGGCTCGTCGCCGAGACGGCCGCCGACAACCTGGCGAGCAACGCCGTGCTCCGCGCGGTCGGTTTCACCGAGTTCGGCAGGGAGCACGCGACCGATGAGCTGGCCGACGGCAGGTTCGAGGATGCCCTCCACTGGGAGCTGGTCCGGCACCCGCCCCTGTAGGAGGGCCGCGGTGGCGCGCGGAAGAGACGCACGGGTCCCTCCCCGCCGGGACCCTGACGCCGGGCATGACGATGTCGTGTGCCACCGGCTGGGCGGCACACGACATCGCTGCGGTGGTGCTCGGTGGTGCTCGGTGCTGCTCGGTGGTGCTCGGTGCTGCTCGGTGCTGCTCGGTGCTGCTCGGTGGCGCTCGGTGGACCCGGGTCAGGCGGCGACCGGCCGCTTGCGCGGACGCCCTCGCGGCCGCTTGAACGCGACGACGGCGCCGTCGACGATCAGCTGTCCACCCCAGACCCCCCAGGGCTCCCCTCGGTCAAGCGCGCCGGCGAGGCACTCCGCCCGGAGCGGGCATGCTCCGCACAAGGCCTTGGCGAACTCGACCTGCTCCGGTCGCTCCGCGAACCAGAGCTCCGCGTCGTACTCGCGACACGGGATCGTCTCGCCGTGGTGGAGCACCTCGCCATCGAGGTTGGGCTGCTTGCTCTCCTTCATCGTTCACCCCTGTAGTCCGGGCGCACCCGTGGAGGCGGCGCGCCTGGTTCTGACGTCGGCCCGGCGGTGGAGCGCCGGGACGCATTGCCTGGAACTGATCGGTGTGATCCCCCTTCGCTGGTCTGGGTGCTCCCCTCGGGCGGCCCGGTCAGGACGCCGGCAGCACGGTGTGGTTGCGGTGGAAGACGTTGTCCGGGTCCCACTGCGCCTTCACTCGGGCGAGCCGCGTGTAGGTGTCGGCCGGGTAGATGTCGTGGATCCGGTCGGGCCCGTCGTCGTAGACGAAGTTGGCGTAGCCACCCGGCGTGCCGCCGCAGAGCGCCGCCTTGAGCGCGTCGAGCCACGGCAGCTGGGCGTCCAGCTCCTCGGGTCGGTTCACGATCGCCGCGACGTTGACCATCAGGGCCCGCTGCCGGTGTGCGTAGGCCGTCGCATCGGGGCTGACCCGTGCGATGGCGCCACCGAGCGGGCGCAGCTGAGCGACGGCCATCTGCACCTCCGGCTTCGCGAGCTGCGCGGTCAGCGTGTCGAGGGCGAGCTGAGCGCTCGTGCGGTCGAAGTCGTCGGCGTAGCCGTTGCGACCCGCCGCGACCGGGCGGTAGTCCTCCGGGGCCGGCTGGAACATCCCTGCGTAAGGGATCTCCCGGACGAGATCGGCGAGGGGGGTGGCCAGTGCCCGGAAGGGTGCGAGCACCGGCTCGGCCTCCGTCGCCGTCCCGGCGAAGGTCACCAACGCGAAGAGGACGAGCCTGCCGTGCTGCTCCGGCGGGAGGAACGGCATCGGGGGTGCCGGCATGACGTTGACGATGCAGGTGAGCTCGTCCGGAGCATGCTGTGCCTGGCGCACGAACCCGGCGATGGTGTCGGCGGTCGCCGGCAGGATCAGCATGCCGCCGACGACCTGATCGAGCCGGTGCAGGCGGAACGTGAACCGGGTGGCGACGCCGAAGTTGCCGCCACCGCCACGGAGCGCCCAGAACAGGTCGGGGTGGTGGTCCGCGTCAGCCACGACGACGCGCCCGTCTGCGGTCACGAGCTCGGCGGCGAGCAGGTTGTCGATCGTCAGGCCGTGCAGCCGACTGAGGAACCCGACTCCGCCGCCGAGCGTGATGCCGCCCACGCCGACGGTCCCGGTGTCGCCGAACCCGAGGACGAGGCCGTGCTCGCCGAGCGCGCCGGTGACCGCCCCGGCGGTCGCACCGCCCCCGATCCGGACCGTGCGGTCGTCGACGTCGATGTCGATCGAGGCGAGGTGACGCAGGTCGATGACGAGGCCCCCCTCGACGGTGCTGTGGGCCGCTCCGCTGTGGCCACCGGCCCGGACGGCGACCTCGAGGCCGTTGGATCGAGCGAACGCGAGGGCGGCGACGATGTCGTCGGTGTCTTGCGGCTGCACGATGACTGCCGGGGCCTGGTCGAGGTGCTGGAAGAAGATGTGGCGGGCGTCGTCGTAGCCGTCCGTGCCGGGGGTGAGAACCGCACCGGTGACGGTCTCGGCGAGCCCGCGCAGTCGCTGGCGGTCGAGGGTCACAGAACCATGTGTGGAGGTCATGGCGTCCATCCTTCGAGTTGAAGTGCACGTTAAGTCAATGCGTTTGCTGCGGCCGGTTGCTCGGCTCCTTTCCCTGACGTCGAACGAGCGCGCACGAATACGACGCGTCAGGTCGATCAGTTGTGACAGTTCCCCCCGACCGTACGTCGCACCACCGACAGTTCAAACGATTCGGCGGAGAGTTCCGCCCAGCGGCGTAGGCCGGGGGTGGCGCGCCTACGTCCCGGGATGGAGCCGGGCTCCCCGGCGCGGCCGAGCGCTGGGTCGGACGGTGCGCCAGAGCAGGCCGAGGGCCAGGACCTGGGCGGCGGCGACCGTGAACACGAGGACAGGCAGGGAGACGTCGTAGAGCCAGCCGATACCGGCCCCGCCGATGACGGCGAAAGCACCCTGAACGCCCGCGAACACGCCGTAGGCCGTCGCCCGCCGCCCCGGGGGGACGATCTCGGCAACGAGGGCCTTGACGGCGGAGTCCTGGACGCCGAGAGCCAACCCCCAGGCGATCACGCCGAGGAGGACCAGGCCCACCGACTCTGTCAGCGCAAGCGGCGGGACGGCTGCGACGAGGAACGGCACGACGAGCAGGACATGGGCGCCGACCTGGTCGTAGGCCCACCCGACGACCAGGGCGGACACAGCCCCGACGGCCATGGCGACGGCGTAGACCAGCGGCACGGCAGCGACGGGGACGACGCCGTCCGCCGTCAGGTGGTAGCCGATGATGCCGAAGGTGACCAGTCCCCCGGTCGTCAGGCTGGCCGCCACCGCGAACCAGAAGAACTCGGGTGGCAGATGCCGGCCGAAGGCATCGCTCAGCCAGGCTCGCACCGCCCCCCGACGCCGTATGCCGCTGGGCGGGCTCTCCGGGTGCCCGTCCTCGGCAACGACGCCCAGGTCGGGCACCCGGGCCCGGAGGACCAGCAGGACGGCGATGGCGACCCCTCCGGGAACGGCGAGGACGAGCATCCCGGGCCAGATGGCTCCCGTCGCCGCGACGACCGCAGCGACGAGGAGGGGCCCGGCAAAGGCGCCCACCTGGTCCATCGCCTTCTGGACGCCGAAGCCACGCCCCCGCCCGAGGGCGCCGGCGGCATGCGCGAGAAGCGCCGACTTCGACGGACTCCTGATCGCCTTGCCGCTCCGCTCGAGCAGGATGAGCACGGCAGCGACCGCCAGCCCCGCCCCGCCGACGAAGGGCGCCACCGCCAGGAGGGGCACACACACCGCGGTGAGCGTGTAGCCGCTGATGGTGAGCAGCCAGTACTTGCCGGTCCGGTCGGCGAGTGGTCCGAAGACCAGCCGCAGGACGAGGGCCATCGCCTCGCCGAGGCCCGTCACCACCCCCACGACAAGGGCGGTGGCTCCGAGGGAGGCGAGAAGTGGGCCGTACATCGACCGCGCACCCTCGTACACCATGTCCGCCGTGAGGCTGATGACGCCGAACCACAGCACGACCCGCCAGCTCGTCATCTCTCTCCTCACGCACCCCATGATGCCGGTCGGTCCTCGCAGACCCGGCAAGATGGGGGCCATGCGCGCCACGACGATCCACGCCCCTCGCGACATCCGGCTGAGCCAGGTCCCCGACCCGACCATCACCGCACCGACCGATGCAGTCGTCCGGGTGGTCGCCGCCTGCATCTGCGGCTCCGACCTGTGGCCCTACCGCGGAGAGAACCCCATCGACGCCGGCGCCACCATCGGACACGAGGCCGTGGGCGTCGTGGAGGAGGTCGGGTCCGACGTGAGCTCCTTCCGCCCGGGCGACTTCGTCATCGTCCCGTTCGACCACTGCGACAACACGTGCCCGCACTGCCGGGCCGGGGTCCAGTCCGCCTGCGACAACCTCGGCTTCACGTCGAGCGGCCAGGCGGAGCTGACCCTGGTCAACCAGGCTGAGGGCTCCATGGTCAGGACCGACGGCATGCCGGACGACTCGCTCCTGCCTTCACTCCTCGCCCTGTCCGACGTGATGGCGACCGGTTGGCACGCGGCCGTGGCTGCCGGGGTCCGGCAGGGAGGGACCGCCGTTGTCGTCGGCGACGGTGCGGTCGGGCTCTGCGGCGTCATCGCGGCACGAGAGCTGGGTGCCGAGCGAATCGTCGTCATGTCGCGGCACGCGGACCGGCAGGCGCTCGCCCGCGAGTTCGGGGCGACCGACATCGTGGCCGAGCGCGACGACTCCGGGGTCGCCGCGGTCCTCGAGCTCACCGATGGGGTCGGCGCCGATGCGGTCCTGGAGTGCGTCGGGACCGACCAGGCCATCCGGACGGCGTTCAACGTCGCACGGCCCGGTTCCACGGTGGGCTTCGTCGGGGTTCCCCACGGTGTCGAGCTTCCGGTGCGGCACATGTTCCGCCGCAACATCGGCCTGGCCGGCGGCATGGCCCCCGTCCGGCGCTACCTGCCGGACCTGCTCGAGCGGGTCCTCGACGGGCGCATCAACCCGGGCCGGGTGTTCGACCTGACGCTGCCGCTGGCCGAGGTCGCGGAGGGCTACCGGGCGATGGACGAGCGTCGAGCCATCAAGGTGCTCCTGCGGCCCTGATGTCGACGGCCACGGGTGGCGATCCCGAGGCCGGCGGTCGCCGACCCACCGAGCGCCCAGACGACGGCACCGGCCCAGCGCGACCCGGCCGAGGACCGGGCCCCGAACCACGAGAAGGAGCACGGCGAGCGAGCCCACCGTCAGCGCGGCGACCAGGTGCTGGAGCACCCTCCGGAGCGGCGCGGACCACCTGACGAGTGGGCCGGCGTCGATGTCTCACGTGGCCGAGTTGACGAAGCCGATGACGACTGCACCCCACCAACCCACCTGGGAGACCGCCGTGGACAGCATCATCTGGCGCCACTCCCGCTCCGGGACGTCGACCGGGGACGCGTCTGACGACAGGGCGGCGAGCCGCAGGCGGACCGGCGCCATCACCGCGCCATTGACCGACACGGCGAGCACGAGGGCCAGCTTGAGCAGGGTGAGGGGCGACCCGATGTCGGGCCGCAGGAGGGTGCCGGTGACGAAGAGCCCGCCGAGACCCATCCAGATGATGGGCGAGGCCGCCGCAGCCAGGCGAGTGGACTCGGTCAGCGCCCGGCGACCGGCGAGCCAGAGCAGCCCGTGCCAGTCGACGAGGAGCACGGCCCCGAAGGATGCGACGAGCGACATCACGTGAAGGGCGCTCACGGCAGGGCGCATCGAGTACGACTCGGGAACGAGCCGGGACAGCACGATGCAGCCGGCGAAGGCCGTCAGGACGATGACCAGGCGGTGGAGCGGGCTGAGGCGGGCGGTTGCCGCGAAGACCCCATCAGTGGGCACCGCCGCCGCGAGGTCGCGGGCCGCGGCCGGACCAGGCTGGATGGGCTGCCTGGGTTGCGTGAGCTGCGAGCGCTGCGTGGACTTGGCGCGGGGAGCGGGCTGCGGGGCCGAGGGCTCGTCCTTGCTGGGGGCGGTCCCGGTCCCACTGCTGACCGCCTCGGACTCCGGGGCCGGGAGCACGGGCCAGTCGTACGTCCGCCAGTCCGGCCACTCCTCCTCGATGCGCTCGCGCACGGGCCGGGGGTCGTCGACGGGCTGCGGCGGCTCACTGGCGGCGGTGTGGCGCAGCTCGTCGGAACCGGCGTCCCGCAGCCAGCGCCGGAGGGTGCTGACGCTGACGCCGACCTCCTGGGCGACGGCCGTCACCGTGACACCGGGTCGGCGAGCCAGCGCGACGGCGTGGGCGCGGAACTCGCTGGTGTACCGCTTGGCCCGCGACGGCGTCGGGCGGGAGGTGCCACGGCTCGGCAGATGGACGACGACCGCCTCCTCGGGCCGATCGTCGCTCGCGTCCTTGTCCTCTGGGTACCGCTTGACTGGTGGATGGGACATGGCTGCACCTCATGACTCCCCCGGGCCGGACCTGTGGAGACGGGATCCGGTCAACTCTGCGAGGATACCGACCCCCGCGGTCCATGGCGGTCTCGAAGAGCCTTACGCGCCAGTAACATCCCCTGAGCCGGGTAGCACCTAGAGTTGGCCGGGTAGGTGTTCGGGAATCGGCCACTTCTGGGGGTAGCGCGATGACACAACAACCAGGGACCCGCCGCGAACGGCGCGAGCTCGAGCGCCAGCAGCGCGGGCCGGCGGCTGCCGTCGCCGTGCTCGTGGTCGCCCTGATCGTCCTCGGCGCCGCCGTCTGGTTCGGCAAGGACCTCTTCGTCGGGTCCCCGACAGCGGCTCCCGTCAGCCCGACGGCCACCTCGACACCTCCGTCGACCGCGCCGAGCACGGCCTCGACCCAGCCGACGACAGCGGCGACCCCCTCCGAGTCCCCGACGCCCACCGTCGACCCCGTCGCGGCGCGGGTGGAGGAGTGCCGCAGCGGTTGGCTCCTGCAGGCGAAGGCTCGTAGCGCTGCAGGGACGTCGCTCAGGGAGTGGGACGCCCACCTCGACATCATGAACGCCCTCCAGGCCGGCAAGATCTCATTGGCCAAGGCCAAGAAGGACTGGGGACCCACCACCGCCGACGCGCCCCAGCACATCGCCGCGTTCCATGCGGCCGACCGCGCCTACCGCTCAGCGGAACGACGCTGCGACGTGCCCCCGGGCGCGACGCCCAGTCAGCAGACGAAGGACCTGGCCACCTGCGCGGCCAGCATGAAGGTGGTCGACGGGATCCTGGGCCGGGCCCGCGCCGCCATCGAGCCGTGGGAGACCCACCTGAAGGACCAGTCGCACTTCAAGGCGGGCGGCATCACGGCGACCCGCGCCGAGGCGCTCTGGCGGTCCCTCTGGCAGCAGGGGCTGAAGCGAAACCCGCCCTACTTCACGGCGGCCGCGGCGGGCGCCAAGGCGGCCTGCCCGCTGGCCGGCTGAGCCCGGCAACCCGGCGGCCGTCTTTACCATTTGATGGACAGCCCGTTACCCGAACGTGACATCGGGGAAGGAGTCCTCTAGTCTCTTGCCCAGCCCCTCCCTCGGTGGGGCCGGCCGTGAGGCGGACGCCGAGTCCTGCCATCGCCTCGAGGTCCCGCTTGACCCGCATGGCAGGAGCGGGGGAACCACAGTTCCTCCGAGCGTCGTGGAGCCGGACCCGTCCGGTTGCCCGTCGCTCTTGGGGTGTAGCACTCGAGGAGGGCCTCCGGGCCCGAGACGAGGCCGGGCAGCCTTTCGCCCGAACCCGACAGCTAACCTCGTAGGCGCGGAGAGGTTCTCTGTGAAGACTGACAACCGTCCCGGGCGCCACCGGGCGCCGGGTGGGTACAGCCCGCTCGGCGAGCTCAAGAGCATTGCTCGTGAGTCCGCGCAGCCGGCCATGAAGGGCGCGGCTGTCGTCGCCGCCGCTGGCGGGCTCGTGGCCACGCTGACCGCTCCGGCCTCGGCCGAGACCATGTCCGGCGCGTCCGCGGCCGCACCGGTCGCCGCGCCGAAGGTCGCCGCACCGAAGGCTGCCGCCGCCGTCGGCCCTGACGCCGCCCTCGCACCCGCTGTCGCGGCGGCACCGGCGCTCAGCTCCATCGGCTACGCGTCGACGACGACGAAGGCGCCCACGGCCAAGCCGATCGTCATCAAGGACGTCGTCGTCGAGAAGAAGCGCGAGGAGGCGGCCCAGAAGGCGCGCGAGGCCGCCGAGGCCCGCCGTGCGGCCGCCGAGCGCGCCTCACGCTCGGCCACTCGCGCCACGCTGACGTCGTCGACCTACTCGCCGAAGGCGACGGTCAACGGCTCGTCCGGCCAGAAGTCCGCCTACAACTGGGCCACTGCCGGCCAGTGCACCTGGGGCGCGCTCAACAAGTGGTACCAGTCCGAGGGGTACTACCCGGGCGGCTGGACCGGCAACGCGATGGCCTGGGGCTATGGCGCCGCCAACGCCGGCTACACCGTGTCCAGCACCCCGCGCACGCGCTCCATCGTCGTCATGCAGCCGGGTGTCCACGGCTCCTCGAGCGTCGGCCACGTGGCGTGGGTCACCGCGGTCAACGGCAACGAGATCACCATGATCGAGATGAACGCCCTTGCTGGGCCGTACAACTACAACACCCGCACGGTCACGCACGTGGGCGGGATGCAGTACATCTACGCTCCGTGATGCAGCGCAGCTGCTGACACCGCGGTCACAGGCGGGACGGGTGCCGAGGCACCCGTCCCGCCTGTGTCATGCCCAGCCAGCGGCCGCTGGGCAGGTTCCCCTGAGACACTGCAGGGGTGCGAGGGACCATCGTCGCCTGGACCCTGACGGCCGTGCTGGCCGTCAGCGCCTGCACGAGCGAGTCCGTCCGCGAGACGCCCGGGGGCACCGCGACCCGGAGTGCGCCCACCACGGGTTCGAACACGGCGTCGGCCACGGCGCCCACGTCCGCCTCGGCCGCGACGTCATCAGGGACGACTCGGGCACGGGCGAGCACGACTGAGCCTGCGGACCCTGCCTTCATCCAGTCCCTCATCGACACCGACTTCGACGGTCGCGACCTGCGGCTGGGTCGTGAGGGCGGGAGCACGAGCGCCTACCGCCAGTTCTACGCGACGTTCCGGGGAGACGGACTCCTGATCTCCGGACGGATCAACGTCCCCCGCGGCACGGGCCCCTTCCCCGCCGTTGTGCTCGCCCACGGCTACGTCCCCATCGAGGAGTACACCAACGGCGCCACGATGCTCCGGGAACGCGACTACCTGGCCCGACAGGGCTACGTCACCCTCCACATCGACTACCGCAACCATGCGCAGTCCGACGACGACCCTGACAACGGCGCTGCGCTGCGCCTCGGCTACGCGGTCGACGCGATCAACGCCGGTCTCGCCCTCCAGCAGTTCGAGGCCGTCGACCCCGACCGCATCGGCATCATCGGCCGCTCGATGGGCGGCGGGGTGGTCTACAACGCGCTCGTCGCCAGGCCCGGCCTCTTCAAGGCCGGGGTCGCCTACAGCCCGGTGAGCTCGGACACCGTTGACAACTTCAACCGGTGGGTCCGCCGCGACGACGACCGCGAGGGCGACGCCCGAGCGGTGCTACGGCGACTCGGGACGCCCGAGCGGGCGCCCGAGACGTGGGCACGCACCAGCCCCCGCACGTACTTCGACCGGATCACCGACCCGATCCTCATCCATCACGGCACCGAGGACGAGGACTGCCCCATTCGCTGGTCCGCGGAGACCGTCGCTGCGCTGAAGAAGGCCGGCAAGAAGGTGACCTACCACGTCTACCCGGGGGAACGTCACACCTTCACGTCGCAGTGGCCGCTGTCGATCCGCCGGACCGGGTCCTTCCTCGACGCGAACCTCCGCTGACGCCAAACGTCTCAGAGGCCAAACTCCTCAGAGGCCAAACTCCTCAGAGGCCAGACGTCCGCTGAGGCCGGGGCTTGCTCCTCAGAGGCCGGCGACGTCGAGGAGTGGCTCGTGGATGCCGTCCGGGTCGCCGGTCCAGCCCGAGGTCCCGGCGGCTGCGAGGGCAGCCCTGACCGCGGCGGGCGTCGCGCCGGGGTGGGTGGACAGGTAGAGCGCGGCGGCCCCGGCCACGTGCGGGCTGGCCATCGAGGTGCCGCTGATCGAGCGGTAGCCGCCACCACGCCAGGTGGAGAGGACACAGACGCCCGGGGCGGCGAGGTCGACGTCAGCACCGAAGTTCGAGAAGCCGGCGAACGTGTCGTCCGTCCCGTACGCACACGTCGGCGAGCCGAATCCCCCTGGCAGACCGTCGAAGTCCGTGATCGCTGAGACCGTGATCACCTCGGGGTAGGTGGCGGGGACGAAGGAGGATGCGTCGGCTGACGCGTTGCCCGCCGCGACGACGTAGGTGACTCCGGCTGCGGTCGACCGGCAGATCGCCTCGCGCAGACCGTGGTCGGTGCAGGAACCCTCAGAGCCGCCTCCACCGAGACTCATGTTGGCGACCTCGATGGTGTCGGCGTGGGCCGTCACCCAGTCGATGCCACAGAGCACCGAGGACCAGGTGCCGCTGCCGTTGGCGTCGAGGACGCGGACGGCCCAGAGCCGGGCACCGGGTGCGACACCGACGACCCCGATCTTGTTGTCCCTGGCGGCTGCGGTCCCGGCGACGTGGGTGCCGTGACCGTGCAGGTCGTTCGAGGAGAGGTTGCCAGAGACGCAGTTCACGCCGCCGACGACGTTGAGGTCCTTGTGCCGCGGGTCGATTCCCGTATCGATGACGGCGATGTCGACATCAACCGCTCCACGTCCATCGCCGGCTCGGGCTGAGCTCACGTCAGCCCCGACCCGGCTGATGCCGGCCGGCACGATCTGTGCCGTGATGCGCACCTGCCGGTCCGGCAGAACCGCTGCCACCCGAGGATCGCGGGCCAGGGCCGTCGCCGCCGCCGGCGTGAGCCGGGCCGAGTAGCCGCTCAAGGCGTGGCGGTAGACGTGGTCGACGGAGGCGCCGTGAGAGCGGGCATGCGCCGAGGCCACTGCCCCGGGATCAGCACCCGGCTCGAGGGTGACGATGTAGGAAGCCGCTGCTCCGGCGCGGTCCGGTCCGGCGGCTGCGGCCGAGGACGTGACCCCCGATGTCACCGTCAGTGCGGCTGCGAGAAGGAGCGGAACTGCCGACACACGCCTGATCTTCATCACTGCCCCCAGTTTCCGGTTTCGGGTCGTGCGCCGACCGTCACATCAGTAGCGTAGGCCGCGTGGCCTCGGCCACGCGGCCCAACAGCGAAACTCGCATCCATTGCGCCTGGCGCGATGTTGGGAACCGGCGCCTCGCGCACGACCGCAAAAAGGGGTAGGTCAATGAAGGCTTCACGTCGGTTCCTGGCGGCTCTTGCCGCCGGCCTCACGTCACTGGCGATGGTGGGCTCTCCCGCTGTCGCAGCAGTACCGAGCAACGACACGTTCTCCGGTGCCGAGGCGATCGCCTCGGTCCCGTTCTCCACGAGCCAGGACACGACGGAGGCGACCACCGACGCCGACGACGCCGAGCTGAACGCCTTCTGCGGCGCACCGGCCATGGACGCGAGCGTCTGGTACAGCTACACGGCGGCAGCCGACGAGGCGCTCCTCGCCGACGTGTCCGCGTCGGACTACAGCGCCGGCGTCTTCGTCGCGACCGGCGCCCCCGGCAGCTTCAACATCCTCGCGTGCGGTCCCGGTGGGGCCGCGTGGGAGGCTGCCACCGGTGAGACCTACTACGTGGTCGTCATCGACGACCAGCAGGACGGCGCGGGCAACGGGGGCCAGATGGAGCTGACCATCGACGTGGCGCCTCCGCCGCCCGCGCTCGAGGTCACCGTCAACCCGAAGGCCCGGTTCGACTCCAAGACGGGCTCCGCGATCCTGTCCGGCACGGTGATGTGCGGCAGCGACGCGGTGTTCGCCTTCCTCGAGGCCCAGGTCACCCAGCGCGTCGGGCGGATGCTGATCCGCGGCTTCGGCGGCACCGAGGTCACCTGTGACGACACCACGCGTCCGTGGGAGATGTGGGTCGCCGGCGACAACGGCCTCTTCAAGGGCGGCAAGGCCGTCAGCGCGACGTTCTCCGCGGCGTGCGGAATGGTCTTCTGCTCGGAGTACTTCTCCGAGGACACCATCCAGCTCTCCGGCAAGAAGATGGTGACGCCGAAGGGCCGCGCCCGCTGACGCCACCACCCGACCAACCGGGCCGTATGCCGCTGGGCCAGCTCAGCGGCATACGGCCCGTTCTTGTGGGGGGCTGGCTCACGAAGTGGGCTGGTACTGCGGGTCGGTCGGCTCGACCCACTGGACCAGCTGGTAGGTCAGACCGTTGGGGTCACTCATCTGGAAGTAGCGCTCGCCCCAGGGCTCCGTCTCGATCGGCGTGACGACCGTGACCCCCCGCTCCCGGAGACGTGCGTAGTCGGCGTCGACGTCGTCGACCGTGAAGACGACCAGGAGGCCGGCGGCGTGACCGGCTGCGGAGGCCGGCTTGAAGGTGGGCAGGCCGGTGGCGAGGTAGATGAGGTTGAACCCGGCCTCGGGGTGACGCAGAGAGCAGAAGCCCTCTGCCGACATCTCCTCGGTGAACCCCAGGTAGGCCTTGGCCCACTCCGCGGAGGCGCTGACGTCGTCGACGTTGAGGGAGATCGCTGATCCGGTGATGTTCATGAGGTCCTCTCGGTGGAGTTCATACTGTACGACGTACGGTGTATGCCGTACAACTCACTTCCTGACAGGATCGTTCCCATGGCTGACATGACCACGGGGACGGGAGAGCCGAGCCGCACCCTCGCGCTGCTCTGGCGGAACCGGGACGCCGGGGCTCCGATCGAGCAGCGACGACGGGGTCCGGGACGGCGGGCCAGCGTCGACGAGGTTGTCGATGCCGCGATCGCCCTCGCCGATGCCGACGACCTGGCGGCGGTGACCATCCGTTCCGTGGCGGGGCGGGTCGGCGTGTCGACCATGTCGGTCTACACCTACGTCCCCGGCAAGGCCGAGCTGCTCGACCTCATGGTCGACGCCGTCTACCTCAGCATGCCTCGCCCGGCATGGCGCGCCCGAACGTGGCGCAAGCGCCTCGAGCGGGTGGCCGAGACCAACCGAGCGCTGTTCGAAGCGCACCCCTGGCTCACCGAGGTCGCCGTACTCAGCCGGCCGCCTCTCGGGCCGGGCCTGATGGCCAAGTACGAGCACGAGCTCGCCGCCTTCGACGGGACCGGACTCGACGACGTGGCCACCGACGCGGCCCTCGCGTACCTGCTCGGATTCGTGCAGGGCCACGCCCGGGCCGCTCGCGACGCGGCCCGGGCGCGCTCGGACACGGCGATGTCGGACGCCGACTGGTGGGCCGCGAACCAGCCCGTCCTCGAGCGAGCGCTCGACCCCGCGGCCTACCCGAGAGCGGTGCGGGTGGGCGCGGCCGCCGGCGAGGCGCACGGCACGCCATGGAGTCCGGAGCATGCCTGGCGCTTCGGCCTCGCCCGGACTTTGGACGGTCTGGCGGCGCTCGTCCAGCGATGACGGCCGGGGGAGCTGATCCGGGCGCTGATCTGGGCGCGGTGTGGGCGTCGTGGGTGATGATGTCGTCGTCATGACACGGTGGACCCAGCAACAGGTCGCCGCGCTGGCCCCCGACGCCTCGTCGCTCGCGGCCGCGCGCAGGCTGGCGCGTCCGGGCCCGTGGTCCGACACCGGGTCGACCGACACCCTCGTCTGGGGCAAGTGCCAGGGATCGGGCAAGACGCCCTACCAGGTCAGCGTCGACCTCACGGGACCCGCCTTCCAGTGCTCGTGCCCGAGCCGCAAGCTGCCGTGCAAGCACGGACTTTCCCTGCTCATGCTGTGGGTCACCGGCTCCGGCTCGGTCAGCGATGCCGCGGAGCCGGCCGGCTACGCGGCGCAGTGGGCGGCGGAGCGCTCGAAGCGTGCGGGCGCGGTGGCCTCCGTGCGTGCGGCCCGAGCGGGCCTGGCGGCCCAGGCGCATCGCGCCCCGGACCCGACGGCGCAGGCGAAGCGCCTCGAGGAGCGACTCGCCCTCATGACCGCGGGCATGGACGACTTCGCCCGCTGGCTCGGCGACCTGGCCCGCAGCGGCACCGCCGGCGTGCGGTCCCAGCCCTACGCCTGGTGGGACGCCACGGCCGCCCGCCTCGTCGATGCGCAGCTGCCGGGCCTCGCCGAGCAGGTCCGCGCGATGGCCTCCGACGTGAGTGCGAGACCTGACTGGGACGACCACCTCCTGGCCGCGATGGGCCGATGGTGGACGGTCACGCGGGCCTGGGCGCTCCGCGCGTCGGCCGACGACGACGCCATGGGTGACCTGAGGGCGGTGATCGGGTGGTCGGTCCCGACCGAGTCGGTCCGCACGGGCGAATGGGTCTCCGACCGGTGGACCGTGCTCGGCGCGCACCGCACCGACGACGGCCGCCTCCAGCAGCAGCGGACGTGGCTCCACGGCGCGACATCCGGTGAGACGGTGCAGATGCTGGACTTCGCCGCCGGTGGCCAGGTGCTGCCCATGGCGCGAGTCGTCGGGTCGGTGCTCGACGCCACCGTGGCGCGCTATCCGGGCAGGGCGGTCCGCCGTGCCCTCTTCGTCGATGAGCCGCTCATCTCCGATGCCAGGGGCGAGCTGCCCGGCCCGGGATCGATCGATGCGGCTCATGCGCAGGCCGCCGCGACGTGGGCCGCCAACCCGTGGGCCCGGCGCGTGCCGGTCGTGCTGCGACGCGTCCGCGCGACGGTGCTCGACAGTGGGGACCCCGGCCGCGGGAAGGCGCTGCCCAGCGCTGCTCCGGTGCCGGCTGCTCTCGTCGACGAGGCCGGCGACGCCGTGCGGCTCACCGACGACAGCCCACTCTGGATGCTCCTGGCGCTGACGGGCGGTCAACCAAGCGACGTCTTCGCCGAGCTCGAGGGCCGGCGAGCCCGGCCCCTCTCGGCTGTCGTCGCCGGCGAGCTGGTGGCGCTGTGAGCTTCGGGCCGTGGTGGCGAGAGATCGGCTCGGTGGCGCTGGTCGGCACGGCCCGGCGCCCCGTCCCCGAGCCGCCCGCCTTCGGGCCGGTCTCGACGAGGCTCGGGCCGGACCTCCGGTCGGAGGAGGCGCTCCTCACCTCGGCCGCGCTCGGAGCGACGGCCCTTCGTGCCGGCCGCCGTCCGGAGCAGCTGACCCCGGCACCACCGGCGCCCCCTGACGACCGTCCCGCGGCGGGCCGGCTGGCCATCCAGCTGCTCGAGCTCGTCCTCACCCACCCGCCCGCGGGCGCCCAGCAGCGCAACAGCCTCCTGAAGCACTGGCTCCGCACGGCCGCCGCCGCTGAGCGCCGCGTGCCCCACTCCCTCCTGCCCAGCCTTCTCGACCTCGCGACGTCCGCTCGCGAGCTGAGGGGACCGACGGCCGGCGTGCTCGACCAACGGGGCAGGTGGCTCGCTGCCCAGCGCCGCGACTGGTCGTGGGTGCCCGAGGCGCTGGCCGGTGCGACCGCGGCCAGTGCTGCCAGTCGGCTGACCGAGAGCGAGTGGGCGCACCTGCCCTCGTCCGCCCGCCTTCCCGTGCTCACGCTGGTCCGCTCGGACGACCCCGCCGCCGCCCGCGCCCTCGTCGAGTCGACCTGGCGCTCCGACAGTGCCCGTGACCGCACGGCGCACCTGGAGGTCCTGCGCGTCGGCCTCGGACCTGATGACGAGCCCCTCCTCGAGCGGGCCCTCGACGACCGGTCCGCGGGCGTCCGGGACCTGGCCGTCATCCTGCTCGACGCCCTCCCGGGGTCGGCGCGGGCCGCCCGCATGGCCGCTCGCCTCAGGCCGCTCATCGACGTCCGTGGAGCGCGTCGCCGCACCGTGGAGGTGGCTCTTCCCGACCAACCGGACGCCGCGGGCGCGCGCGATGGACTCCGCAAGCCTCCGCCGCGCCGATCCGCCCGCGGGTGGTGGCTCGAGCGGATCGTCGCCGGGGCCCCACTCGCGGTCTGGGAGGCCGCCACGGGATGGGACCCGGCCACCATCGTGAGCCGGCTGTCCGACGAGGACGTGCTCAGCGGCATACGGCACGCGGCGCGCCTGCGCAAGGACCCTGTGTGGGCTGCCGCCCTGCTCGGTCGCGCGTGGGACCCGGCCCTCGTGCCTGCCCTGCCGCCGCAGGACCGGGAGGCAGCGGTGCTCGCGCGGTTGTCGGCGGACCCGAAGGCGTCGCCTGCAGCCTTGCTCGGGTCCGTGCCGGCCCCTTGGTCGGTCGAGTTCAGCCTGGCCGCCCTGACCAGCCTCGGGGCAGCCAAGGCGCCGGGCCCCGCCCTCGCCCAGGCCATGCCGCACCTGCTCACCGGCCTGCACCGAGACGCTCTCCCCGCCCTCGAGGCCTGGCTGGCCACCGCGCGGCAGGACAGCTCGCTCGCGACGAACCTGCGCACCCTGCTCCAGTTCCACTCCGTCAAGCGATCGATCAGCGAGGCCTTCCGATGAGTGACTCCCCACTGTCCACGACGGTTCTGCGGGCCCATGCCGAGGCGGCGAACGCCGCGGAGCTGGCCGCGCTCGCCGCTGACGACGACCGCCCCCGCCCCCCACGCTGGCGGCTCTCCCCGTGGGCCGTCACCACCTACCTGCTCGGGGGCACGCTCGACGACGGCACGGTCGTCACCCCGAAGTACCTCGGTTCGCGCCGGCTCATGGAGGTTGCCGTCGCGACCCTCGCCACCGACCGAGCCCTGCTCCTCCTCGGCATCCCCGGCACCGCCAAGACGTGGGTCAGCGAGCACCTCGCCGCCGCCATCAGCGGGAACTCCACACTCGTCGTGCAGGGCACGGCCGGCACCCCGGAGGAGGCCCTGCGCTACGGATGGAACTACGCCCGGCTGCTCGCCGAGGGCCCGACCCGGGCAGCCCTCGTCCCCAGTCCGGTCATGCGGGCGATGGAGCTCGGGTCGATCGTGCGGATCGAGGAGCTCACGCGGATCCCGGCCGACGTGCAGGACGCCCTCATCACGATCCTGTCGGAGAAGCACCTCCCGATCCCGGAGCTGGACGAGGAGGTCATGGCGCAGAAGGGATTCAACGTCGTCGCCACGGCCAACAACCGGGACAAGGGCGTCAACGACCTGTCCTCCGCCTTGAAGCGCCGGTTCAACACCGTCGTGCTCCCCCTCCCGGACACGCTCGACCAGGAGGTGGAGATCGTTCGGACCCGAGTGGCCGCCCTGGGACGCTCGCTCGAGCTGCCCGAGGGCCTCGAGTCGCTCGCCGAGATCCAGCGGGTCGTCACGATCTTCCGTGAGCTGCGTTCCGGGGTGACCGCAGACCAGCGCACCACCATCAAGTCACCGTCCGCCACCCTGTCCACGGCAGAGGCGATCTCGGTGATGACGAACGGAGTGGCCCTCGCGGCACACTTCGGCGACGGCCTCGTCCGGGCCGACGACGTCGCGGCAGGTCTCGTCGGCGCGATCGTCAAGGACCCGGTCCAGGACCGGATCGTCTGGCAGGAGTACCTCGAGACGGTCGTCAAGGACCGGAAGGACTGGGCCGACCTCTACCGGGCCTGCCGTGAGATGACGTGACGATGCAGTGATGACACCTCCCACGCCCCGCGTCGAGATCCTCGGGGTCCGACACCACGGGCCCGGCTCGGCCCGGTCGGTGCTCGGCGCCCTGGAGGAGCTGGACCCCGACCGCATCCTCATCGAGGGCCCGCCTGAGCTCGACGCGCTCGTCCCCCTCGCAGGCGACCCCGACCTCGTGCCCCCGGTGGCGGGGCTCGTCTACGCGGTCGACACGCCACGGCTCTCCTCGTTCTACCCCTTCGCCGCCTTCTCACCCGAATGGGTCACGCTCCGTTGGGCGATCGCCAACCGGGTGACCGTCGGCTTCGCCGACCTGCCGGCGACCCACATGCTCGCCCTGGCGCCCGAGTCAGCCGGGGAATGCGCCCGCCGCGACCGGATCGACCCGCTCACCGTGCTGTCGAGCACCGCCGGCTACGACGACCCCGAGCGATGGTGGGAAGACGTCATCGAGCACCGCCGCAGCTCGAGCCTCGAGCAGTTCCGGCACCTCAGCACAGCGATGGCTGAGGTCCGGTCCGCTGAGCAGCGGGAGGACGACCGGGAGAACGCGCGCCGGGAAGCCGCCATGCGCAAGGCGATCCGCAGGGTCCAGCGTGACGGTGCGCAACGGGTCGCCGTCGTCTGCGGGGCCTACCACGCCCCTGCGCTGGAGCCGGGGACGTTCCCGACCGTGAGCAGCGACAACGCCCTCCTCGCCAAGCTGCCCCGGATCAAGGTCGCCGCGACATGGGTTCCGTGGTCCGCCGCCAAGCTGGCCTACGCCTCGGGCTACGGAGCCGGCGTGCGGTCGCCCGGCTGGTACCACCACCTCTTCGTCACTCCGGAGGAGTCCGTGGTGTCGTCGTGGTTCGTGCGCGTCGCTCGTTCCTTGCGGGACGAGCGCCTCGACGCCTCAACGGCATCCGTCGTCGAGGCGACCCGACTGGCCGACGCCCTCGCGGCGGTCCGTGGGCGCCCCTCCGTCGGACTGACCGAGCTGACCGACGCGGCCCGTGCCGTCCTCACCGAGGGCTCGGACCTGCCGCTGCGGCTCATCGACCGGACCCTCGTGGTGGGTCAGGAGCTGGGGCGCGTCCCCGAGTCGACCCCGATGGTGCCGCTCGCCGCGGACCTGGCGAAGCAGCAGCGAACGCTCCGCCTCAAGCCGAGCCCGACGGCCACGGTCGTGGAGCTCGACCTCCGCCGTGAGGCGCAGCTGGCCCGGTCCGTCCTGCTCCATCGACTGGCCCTCCTCGGAATCCCCTGGGGCGAGCGCGTCGACGCCGGACGGACCACCGGCACCTTCAAGGAGGCCTGGCAGCTGGAGTGGCGCCCAGAGCTCGCCGTCGCCATCATCGAGGCGAGCCTCTACGGCAACACCGTCGCGTCGGCGGCCGAGGCCCGCGTCACCGAGCAGGCCGACGACTCAGCAGACCTCGGCGCGCTGGGCTCCCTCGTGGAGCAGTGCCTGCTCGCCGACCTACGCCTCGCCCTGCGGTCCGTGGTGGCCAACCTCGCCGACCGGACGGCCCGCCAGCATGACACTCGGTCACTCCTCGGCACCATCGAGCCGCTGGCACGAACCTGCCGCTACGGCGACGTTCGCGGCGTGGACGTCGCCGAGGTCGCGCACCTGCTCGGCGCCGTCGTCGTCCGCGCCGCCATCGGGCTTCGGGCCGCCTGCGCCGGCCTCGACGACGACGGAGCCGAGGCGATGCGGGTCGCGATCGAGGCGGCCCACCGCGGGGTGGCCCTGATGGATGATGCGGAGCTGCGAACCCCTTGGCACCGCGCGCTGGCCGCCGTCGCCGCCGACGACCGCATCCACGGTGCGGTGGCCGGTCGGGCCAACCGGCTGCTCCTCGACGCCGGCGAGCTCGACCCGACGACCGCCGCGGCCCGCCTGTCGAGACACCTGTCCGCCGCGGTGGCAGGCCCGGCCGCGGCAGCCTGGCTGGACGGGTTCCTCACCGGTGAGGCGTTGCTGCTGCTCCACACCGAGGAGCTGCTCACCATCGTCGACGAGTGGCTGGCCTCGGTGCCGGAGGAGGCGTTCGAGGACCTGCTGCCCCTCGTCCGCCGGACGTTCGCTCGATACGAGCCGGCCGAGCGGCGCCAGATCGGGGCCCACCTCAAGCGAGTCGGCGCCGGATCGAGCCGACGTCGAGCCGCCGTCGGCGACATGGAGGGATCGGGAGTCGACCTCGGCGTGGACCTCGGCGTGGACCTCGAGCGGGCAGCTCCCGCGGTCGCCGCGGTGGCGCGCCTCCTCGGACTGCCGGTCGAGGACGGGTGTGGCGGAGTCTGAACGCCTAGGCTCGGGACCGTGAGTGAGGGCGAACCGACCGAGCGCGGACCGGCGCGCGATCGGCTCACCCGCTGGCGGCTGGTCCTCGGCGGCGAGGAGGCGGACGGGATCGAGGAGGCCGTGACCCTCGACGCCGACGACGCGCGCCGAGACGAGGCGCTGCGCCAGCTCTACGACGGTGATCGCCGCGGTGGCCTCGGCGCCTCCGCCCCTCGGGTGGCGCGCTGGCTCGGCGACATCCGCGGCTACTTCCCCTCGTCCGTCGTCCAGGTGATGCAGCGGGACGCCATGGACCGACTCGGCTTGACCCAGCTGCTGCTCGAGCCGGAGCTCATGGAGGCCGTCCAACCCGACATCAACCTCGTCACCACCCTGGTCGGCCTCGGACGCGTCATCCCCGAGCGCTCCAGGGCGACGGCGCGGGCGGTGGTCCGCACGGTCACCGACCAGCTCGAGGAGCGGCTCCGCGCCGAGACGGTCCAAGCCGTCACCGGGGCGCTCAACCGGGCCGCGCGGACCCGCCGGCCGCGATCGGCGGACATCGACTGGAACCGCACCATCGCCGCCAACCTCAAGCACTACCAGCCCGAGCACCGGACCGTCATACCGGAGCGGCTGGTCGGCCATGCCCGCCGGGCGCAACGCGTCGAGCGGCACATCATCCTCTGCATCGACCAGTCCGGGTCGATGGCGGAGTCGGTCGTCTACGCGAGCGTCTTCGGGGCGGTCCTCGCGTCGCTGCGATCCGTCGCGACCCGGCTGGTCGTCTTCGACACCCAGGTCGTCGACCTGACGGAGGAGCTCGACGACCCGGTCGACGTCCTCTTCGGCGTCCAGCTCGGGGGCGGGACCGACATCAACCAGGCGCTCGCCTACTGCGAGACCCTGATCAGCCGGCCGACGGAGACGATCCTCGTCCTCATCAGCGACCTCTACGAGGGCGGAGTCGCCGAGGAGATGCTGCGCCGGGCCGCGGCCATCGCGGGCGCCGGCACGACGATGGTCGCCCTCCTGGCCCTGAGCGACTCCGGCCGCCCGAGCTACGACGCCGACCATGCGGCAGCGCTGGCCGCGATCGGCGTGCCCTCATTCGCCTGCACGCCGGACCTCTTCCCCGAGCTCATGGCCACCGCCATCGAGCGGCGCGACATCGCGGCGTGGGCGGCGGCGAACGACATCGTGACGACCCATGACGACGAGGACTGACGCGCGGAGCCGGCCGGCGGCGTGAGTCAAGCCCTGCCGGTTTCGCGCTCGGAAACGTAGAGTCGAAATGTGGCGCGCCTCACAGTCCCCCTCGAGGAGCCGGTCGACGAGTCCGGCGACGTCGCCGCGCGAGCCGGGGCCGCCGGGCAGGTGGGACGGCTGCACCGACTGAGGCAACGGCTGTGGCTCGCTCTGCTCGTCGTGGTCGCGCTGCTCGCCGTCGCGGTGGTCCTCGGTCTGCGCGACCCGGGACCGCCGCCGCTCACCCAGCGGGACGTGGACAAGCGGGTCGCGATCGGCCTCGAGGCGCAGGCGGAGGAGGAGGCCCGGACCCCCGCAGAGGCCTCCCTGGCCTATGCCGCCATCCAGCCCTCGCTCGTCCTCATCACGACGCGAGGGTCGAACAGTCAGGGGGAGTTCGGGGGGACCGGCGCCGGCGTCATCGTCAACGCGAAGGGGACGGTCCTCACGGCACTGCACGTGGTCGAGGACGCCGACTCGATCACCGTCTCCTACCCGGACGGCACCCGGACACCGGCAACCATCGCGTCGGCCGACCCGGCGAACGACACCGCGGCCCTCGCCCCCGACACCCTTCCGCGGACGGTCGTGCCGGCGGTGCTCGGCGGACGAGTGCAGGTCGGCACCCCGGTGTATGCGGTCGGGCACCCCCTCGGACTCCCCGACTCCCTCTCTGCCGGGGTCGTGTCGGCCCTCGACCGGGACGTCCGCGTCGACGGGGGGAGGCACCTCCAGAACCTCATCCAGATCGACGCCGCCGTCAACCCCGGCAACTCCGGGGGCCCGCTCCTCAACGCGTCCGGACAGGTCGTCGGAATCGTCACCGGACTGGCCAACCCCACGAACGAGAGCCTGTTCGTCGGGATCGGCTTCGCCGTCCCCATCGCCACCGCCGGCGGCACCGTGGGGGGCCCACCCCGGTAGAGACCGAGACCCGAGACCACACGTTAGAGGAGTCCACATGGAGGGCGACCGGACGCATGAAGGGTCCCTCGAGCGACCCCCCGAGGCCACGACCCCGCCTGTGCCCGGGGCGCGTGGGGGCTCGGGGCACCAGCTGCTGGAGCAGGCGCTCTACGAGGTCAAGCGGACCATCGTCGGTCAGGACGTGCTCCTCGAGCGGATGATGGTCGCGCTCCTGGCCCGGGGGCACCTGCTGGTCGAAGGGGTGCCCGGCCTGGCCAAGACGATGGCCATCAAGACCCTGGCGCGGGCCATCGGCGGCGAGTTCCAACGGATCCAGTTCACCCCGGACCTCGTGCCCGCCGATCTCGTGGGCACCCGCATCTACAACCAGCGGGACGGCGAGTTCCAGGTCTCCCTCGGCCCCGTCTTCGCCAACCTCGTCCTCGCCGACGAGATCAACCGCGCTCCGGCCAAGGTGCAGAGCGCCCTGCTCGAGGTGATGCAGGAGCGGCAGGTGACCATCGGCCGACAGACCTATCCGGCCCCCGATCCGTTCCTCGTCATGGCGACGCAGAACCCCATCGAGTCCGAGGGCACCTACCAGCTCCCCGAGGCCCAGGTCGACCGGTTCATGCTCAAGGTCCTCATCGGCTACCCTTCTGCCGCTGAGGAGTTCGTCGTCGTGGAGCGACAGATCGGTCCACCGGCCCGGACGGAGCGCGTGCTCGACCCGGACACCCTCGCCCGCTACCAGCGGCAGGTCGACGTGGTCTACACGGACCCGGCCATCATCGACTACGCGGTCCGGCTGGCGACGGCCACCCGAGAACCAGCCGTCGTCGGCCGGGACGACCTGGCCCACTTCATCACCTACGGCGCCAGCCCCCGAGCCTCGATCAACCTCGTCCTGACGGCGCGTGCACTCGCGTTCCTCCGGGGCCGGGACTACGCCCTGCCGGAGGACGTCCGGGACCTCGCCTTCGACGTCCTGCGCCATCGCATCGTGCTGTCCTACGAGGCGCTCGCCGAGGACCTCAGCGCCGACGACGTGCTGGCCCCCGTCGTCGAGGCGGTGCCGCGTCCGACGAGCGTCGCCCACGAGCGCGAGCAGTCATGGACGCGCCCCCGGCACTGACTCCCGAGCGGCTCCTCCGACGGCTCGAGTGGCGGGTCGTGCGGAGGCTCGACGGCCTGCTCCAGGGCGACTACCGCAGCCTCTTCAAGGGCGTCGGCCTCGACTTCACCGACCTGCGCGAGTACGAGCCGGGCGACGACCTGCGTCACATCGAGTGGAACGTCACCGCGCGGCTCGACACACCGTTCGTCCGCGAGTACGTCGAGGACCGCGACATCACCACGTGGCTCCTGCTCGACCTGTCGGCCTCGATGGGTTTCGGGCCGGTCGACCGGCAGAAGGGACTCGTCGTCGCCGAGATCGCCACGACGATCGCACACGTGCTGACTCGTGGGGGCAGTCGCACCGGGGCCGTGGTCTTCGACACCGGTGTGGCCACCGTCATCCCTCCCGCGACGGGGCGCAACCAGGTCCTGCGCATCGCCAAGGCGGTGCTCGACCATCGGGACACGACCGCGACCGGCACGGTGACCGACCTCGGCGAGCTCTTCCGGGCGGCGGCCGGGCTGGCTCGTCGACGCTCCCTGCTCGTCATCGTCTCCGACTTCATCAGCGCCGACGGGTGGGAGCAGCCGCTGGGACTGCTCGCGCGGCGCCACGAGGTCGTCGCCCTCCAGGTGAGCGACCCGAGGGAGTCGGTGCTGCCGGACGTGGGCTCGATCTATGTCGAGGACGCCGAGACCGGGGAGCAGATCTTCGTCGACACGAGCGATGCCGGGTTCCGGCAGCGGCTCGCGGCCGCAGCCGCAGCGCGGCAGGCCCAGTTGCAGGCCCGGACCCGCCGGGCCGGCGCCGACCTCCACGCGGTCAGCACGGACGACGATCTCGTCCGCGTCCTCGTCCGCGTCTCGGAGCTGCGCCGGAGGCGACGCCGATGACCGTCACCTGGCCCTGGGCGTTGCTCGGACTGCTCGGCGTCCCGCTCATCATCGTCGCCCACCGCCGCCTGCTCGGCCGGCAGGACGCACGGCGGGTGGAGCTCGCGCGCCAGGGCCTCGTCCTGTCGCCCGCACCGACGAGCCGGTGGGCACGACTGGGGCCGGCTCTGCTCGTGGCGGCGTTCGTCGTCCTCGTCGTCGCGATGACCCGCCCGGTCGCCTCGATCGCCGAGCCGCGCCGCGAGGGGACGGTGGTCCTCGCCTTCGACGTCTCGACGAGCATGTCCGCCCCGGACGTGGGGCCGACCCGGCTCGAGGCAGCGAAGGCGGCGGCGCGGCAGGTCATCGACAAGCAGCCGCCTTCGGTGCGGCTCGGCGTCGTCGCGTTCGGGGGCACCGGCCTCGTGACGGAGCGTCCGACCACGGACAAGGCCAGGGTGCTCGCTGCCGTCAATCGGCTCGCCGCCGGGGGCGAGACCTCGCTCGGCGGGGGGATGCTGGGGGCACTCAGTGCCATCGCGGGCCGGCCCATCACGAAGGTGGGCGACGCCGAGACAGGCACGGAGACGGAATCGGACATCGGCTACTACGGCGGCACGTCGATCGTGCTGCTCACGGACGGCGAGAACACGACCGGGCCCGAGCCCGGCGACGTGGCCGAGCTCGCCTCCGCCGCCGGGGTGCGCATCGAGCCGGTCGGCCTGGGCACGCCCCAGGGGTCGGTGCTCCACGTCGACGGCTTCAGCATTGCGACCTCCCTCGACCGGACCACGCTCGAGCACATCGCCGACGTGACCGGCGGCACCTATCGGGAGGCGGAGGACGGTGCCTCCCTCGCCGCGATCTACGACTCGATCGAGCTCAGCTGGACCATGCGCACGGTGCCGCACGAGGTGACCTCTCTCGTCGCGGCGCTCGCCGCGCTCCTTCTGGCCGCCGGTGCGACCATCGCGGTGCTCCGACAGGGGCGGGTGGTCTGAGTGTCCTTCGGCCAGCCGCTGCTCCTCGTCGTGCTCCTCGCGGCACCCGTCCTCCTCGCGGCCTACGTGTGGCAGCTGCGCCGACGGCGGCGACGGACCGTCCGCTACTCCAGCGTGGCCCTCGTCCGGGCAGTCGCCGGCCGGAACCGCTCGTGGCGCCGGCACCTGCCGATCGCGCTCGTCCTCGCCGCGCTGGCCCTCCTCGGCACGGCTGCCGCCCGACCACAGATCCGCACCGACGTGCCGGTCTCCGGCACGACCATCCTGCTCGCGCTCGACGTCTCCGGGTCGATGTGCGCGACGGACGTGGACCCCAACCGGCTCACGGCCGCCCAGCTGGCCGTCCGGGACTTCGTCGAGGCGCAACCTCGTGAAGCGAAGCTCGGCCTCGTGGTCTTCTCCGGGTTCGCGCAGGTCGCCGTCGCCCCGACCACTGACCGCGGTGAGATCCTCACCGCCCTCGACGGCGTGACGACGGGGCGCGGGACGACGATCGGCGCTGCCATCCTCACGGCGATCGACGCCATCGCCGAGCTCGACCCGAACGTGCCGCCGAGCGAGCCGGTCGAGGCGGTGCGAGACCCCGACCCGGGCGGTGCCCCGCCGATGCCGCCCGTGCCCCCGCCCGACCCGAACCAGCCCCGCGCTGCCCCCCTGGTGCGCGCCGAGCCGGTCCCGGAGATCATCGTCCTGCTCACCGACGGCGCGAACACCCGTGGTGCCACGCCCGCCCAGGCCGCCGAGCAGGCCGCGGCCCGCGGCGTGCGCGTCTATCCCATCGGCTTCGGCACGACCAACCCCACCACGCTGGCCTGCTCGCGTCAGCAGTACGGCGGTTTCGAGCCGGGCCGCAGCTTCGGCTTCGGCTCTCCGGGAGGGGGCTCGGTGTCGCGCAACTTCCTCGTCGTCGACGAGCCCGCCCTGCGCGACGTGGCCGAGACCACAGGGGGCGAGTACTTCTCCGCGACCGACGCCGCGCAGCTGTCCGAGGTGCTCACGGACCTGCCCGAGCAGGTGACCAGGCAGCGACAGGACGTCGACCTCAGTGCCGGATTCGTCGCGATCGCCGGTCTCCTCCTCGGAGCCGGACTCGTCCTGTCGATCCGGTGGAGCACGCTGACCTGAGGACAAATGCGGAGGCTTCCGGCCGTTTGACGGATTGCGAGGACAGGCAGCCGAAGGCGTGCCACCGTCGAAAGGTCATCCACCACCGTCAGGGGACCTCACCGAAGGGTCACGCTCAATGACGAGACACCATCGCTCGGTACGCATCATGGCGGCCGGCGCCGCCTCCCTCCTCCTCGCCCTCACCGGCAGCGTCACCGCGGCAGCCGACAGCCACGTCTCCGTGGTCGCCTCGGGCCTGAACAGCCCGCGGCAGCTGGCCTTCACTCCCGCAGGCGACCTCTACGTCACCGAGGCCGGCACGGCCGGCAGTCCCGGTGGCGACACCTGCCAGCTCCACCCCGAGTTCGGCGAGGTCTGCTTCGGCCTCACCGGGTCCGTGAGCAGGGTCAACCTCAGCGCCGGCGGGTTCACCCGGGTCCTCGAGGGCCTGCCGTCGGCGGGCAGTGCCGGCGACGCCATCGGTCCCGGGGACATCGCCTTCACGGGCAACCACCAGTTCGCCCTCACCATCGGCCTCGGCGGCGCGACGGAGTACCGCGACGGCTACGGGCCCGACGCAGCGCTGCTCGGGACCGTCGTCACCGGGGACCTCCGTCACCTCGACGGCCTCGAGTCGCTGACGATGGCCTTCGACGCCCTCGCCTACGAGGCGGACGTCAACCCCGACGGCACCGACGTCGACAGCAACCCGGTCGGCATCGCCAGGTCCGGCAACGGCTGGGTCGTGGCGGACGCCGGCGCCAACGCGGTCGTGTCCACCCGCAAGGGCGGCTCGACGGTGGCCGTGCTGGACCCGGTCCCGACGACGCAGCCCTTCCCGTTCCCCGGCTTCCCCGCCGACGCGGTGCCGACCGATGTCGTCCAGGGCCCGGACGGGGCGTGGTACGTCTCGCAGCTCGTCGGCTTCCCGTTCGAGCAGGGTTCATCGACGATCTGGCGGGTCGTGCCGGGGCACGCCCCGACCGCCTTCGCCACCGGGCTGACGAACGTCACCTCGCTCGCCTTCGACTCGGACGGGACGCTCTATGCGGTCGAGCTGGCGTCGAACGGGCTCTTCCAGGGTCCGATCGGCTCGCTCGTCCAGGTGCATCCCGGCTCGGCGACGCACCACACGGTCGCCGGGGGCCTCTTCGCGCCCTACGGCGTCGCCATCCGCGGTGACCACGCCTACGTGACAACGGGATCCGTCGTCCCGGGCGGTGGCCAGGTCGTCCGCATCGCCCTCTGAACCACGAAGGTGCCGTATGCCGCTGGGCTCGCTCAGCGGCACACGGCACCGGGCGTGGTGGCCGGGTGTGCACGCGACGGTCTAGTCATCGACCTCGAGGACGCACGCGGTCGCGGTGTCGCGGAAACCGACGCGGCGGTAGATTCCGGCCGCGGTGTCCGAGCCGGCCGTGAGGAAGACGAGGTCGACGTCCCGCTGGCGGCACGCCGCTACGAGGGAGCGCGTGATGGCGGTGCCGTGGCCGCGGTTGCGGTGGCCGGGGGGAACCGCGATGCCCATGAGCTCGGCCACGTCGCCGCGGGGGGCAGCAGAGCCTGCGCCACACAGCCTCGTCCCGTCGTAGGACGCGACGACGATGAGGGCTCCCCGCTCGATCAGCTCAGGGCGCCGGCCGGTGTCGCGGTGCTCGACGCCGTCGTGACCGAGGAAGCCCGCGGACACGGCGCCCACGGCCATCCCGAGGTGCGGGTCGGCAGGCGGCAGCGGGCGCGCGCGGCGGTCCGGCGTGACCGGGACGTCAGCTGAGAGCGTCAAGAGGGGGTAGCGCTTCGGCTCGAAGCCGGCGCAGCGGACCGCCGGCAGCAGGCTGCGGGTCACGTCGTCGACCCATTCGATGGACTCCGGCAGCCCGAGCTCACGTTGGCGGGCCAGGACGGCCTCGACCGCGCGCGGGGTGAAGGCATGGGTCCCGTGCAGCCGGGGCCGGGCGTAGAAGTGCCACCCCGTGCCGTCCTCGGGGACGAAGAGCGTGAACGGGCCCACCTCCTCGGTCGTCGCCACGGCCCGGGGGACGAGGTCGTAGTACTCCTCGATCCGCTCGAGCCGGCGGATGCGGTCACGCTCCATGGCGTCACCCTCGCAAAGAGGGAGCACTGGGAGCCAATGGATTTCCGGCACTTGCGCCATTCCGGAGTGCGGGTGGAGGCGACCTGTCAGGATCGTGTCGATGGGCGGTTCGAGGCAGTTCTCGGGGATCCGTCGCGGGGTGGTGCTCGCCCTCGCGATGGCGCTGGTCGGCACGCTGTCGCAGTGCGCGCAGCCGATGCCTGCCGGGACCTCCCCCGTCGCGATCCGGCACAGCACCACCGAGGCTCGCGAGCCGACGG
This sequence comes from Intrasporangium sp. DVR, assembly GCF_040365325.1. Classification (NCBI taxonomy): domain Bacteria; kingdom Bacillati; phylum Actinomycetota; class Actinomycetes; order Micrococcales; family Intrasporangiaceae; genus Intrasporangium; species Intrasporangium sp. DVR. The sequence goes on from NZ_BAABZW010000005.1 coordinate 467,540, forward strand.
CGACCACCGTCCCGACGCGCTCCGCGGGCCCTGTCTCGACGACGACTGCGACGCGCACCGCGACCCCGAGGCGCGCGACGACTGCGACGCCCCCGAGGAAGCCTGCTCCGGACCCGCCCTCGTGGGAGGTCGTGAGGGTCGTCGACGGGGACACGATCCACGTGTCCCGCGACGGCGTGGTGGTCAAGGTCCGGCTCATCGGGATCGACTCCCCGGAGCGCGACGAGTGCGGCTTCGAGGCCTCGGTGGGGAACCTCCGACGCGTCATCGGAGGCCGGCAGGTCACGCTCCTCCCCGGAGCCCGCACCAGCAGCGACCAGTACGGCAGGCTGCTGCGTTACGTCGAGGCCGGCGGCAGCGACGTCGGCCTCGCCCAGATCACGAGCGGCTACGCGGTGGCGCGGTTCGACTCCCGGGACGGCTACGGCGAGCACCCGCGAGAGGCGGCCTACGTCGCGGCAGATCGGGCGAGCCCGGATCGCGGCTGGCTCTGCGCGACGCCGGTCCCGGTGCGACCCCAGACGGGCTGGCCCCTGCCCGGCGATGAGCACCCGTGCCCCAGGGGCCAGCCCGTCAAGGGCAACGAGTCGTCGATGATCGCTCACTCCCCGGGTCAGCAGTCCTACCTCGTCACCAGCCCCGAGCAGTGCTTCGCGACCCTCAGTGACGCCGTCGCCGCCGGCTTCCGACCGGCGAAACGCTGACCCCGTGCTCGAGGTCGGCGGAGTGCGCGACCGAGCTCAGCGGCATACGGCATCTCGTCACGTGGTCCACGGTGTCCGGCCACCCGGCCCGGGTCTACCCTGCGAACTGTGGTGACCAACGGCGGCCAGGCCGGCGGCAACGGAGCCGACCTCCTGCGCGACGTGCTCCGCGCGCCGGTCTACGAGGCGGCCGTCGTCACCCCCCTCGAGGTGATGGAGTCGCTCTCCGAGCGGCTCGGCAACACCGTCGAGGTCAAGCGTGAGGACCGTCAGCCGATCCACTCGTTCAAGATCCGTGGCGCCTACACCCGGATGCGGGCCCTCACCCCGGACGAGGCCTCCCGGGGAGTCGTCGCCGCCTCCGCCGGCAACCACGCCCAGGGCGTGGCGCTCTCGGCTGCCCTGCTCGGCATCGAGGCCGTCGTCGTCATGCCCGTCACGACGGCGCCCATCAAGGTGGATGCCGTGCGGAGCCACGGAGCCACCGTCGTCCTCTTCGGCGACACGTTCGACGAGGCGAAGGACGAGGCGCTGAGCCTCGCCGAGGAGCACGGCCACACCTACATCGCGCCGTTCGACGACCCCCTCGTCATCGCCGGCCAGGGCACCATCGGGCTGGAGCTGATCCAGCAGGACGCGCACCTCGACCGCGTCTTCGTGCCCGTCGGTGGCGGCGGCCTGGCCGCCGGCATCGGCGCCCTCATCAAGAACCTCATGCCGGGCATCCAGGTCATCGGCGTCGAGCCGGAGGACGCCGCGTGCCTCACTGCCGCGCTCGCTGCGCAGCACCCCGTCGAGCTCCCGGAGGTGAGCCGCTTCGCGGAGGGCGTGGCGGTCAAGCGGATCGGTGACACGACGTTCGCCATGTGCCGCGACCACCTCGACGACGTCGTCACCGTCGACTCCGACGAGATCTGCGCCGCGATCAAGGACATCTTCGAGGACGTGCGCGCCGTCGCCGAGCCCGCGGGGGCGGTGGCCCTGGCCGGGCTCAAGAAGTACGTCGAGGCCCACGACATCCGGGGCGAGCGCCTGGCGCACGTCCTCTCCGGAGCCAACGTCAACTTCCACTCGCTGCGCTACATCTCCGAGCGCGCCGAGGTGGGCGAGCACCGGGAGGCGCTCTACGGGGTGACGATCCCCGAGCGGGCCGGGTCATTCCTCGAGTTCCTGCGGGTGCTCCGCGGCCGGGCGGTCACCGAGTTCAACTACCGCGTCGACGGGTCCGCCGAGGCGCGGATCTTCGTCGGCGTCCAGCTGCTGCGCGGCCTGGCGGAACGCACCGAGATCGCGGAGGCGATGGCCCGGGCGGGCTACCCGGTCATCGACCTGTCCGACGACGACACGGCAAAGACGCACGTGCGCTACATGATCGGCGGCCACCCGCCCGAGCTGGTGGAGCAGGTCTACTCGTTCGAGTTCCCCGAGCACCCCGGCGCGCTGTCACGGTTCCTCACCCAGCTGGGCACCCGGTGGAACATCACGATGTTCCACTACCGCAGCCACGGCGCCGACTACGGGCGGGTCCTGTGCGCCTTCGAGGGCGTCACGGAGGACGCCGACTTCCACCGGCACGTGGACGCCCTCGGCTACCCCTACCGGGACGTGACGACGAGTCCCGCGCTGTCGTACTTCCTCCTGCCCCGCTGAGCCCCGCCGGCCGTCAGCCGTATGCCGCTGGGCCGGGTCCCCGTGTCCGTGGCCCCCTCTAGGGTCGGCATGTGGACGTGCACCGGCTGACCCGCGAGCAGGCCCGACGCATCGCCGTCCGGGCGCAGCTGCTCGACCTTCCCAGACCGACCGACCTCGTCGAGGTCGTCCGGCAGCTGACGCTCCTGCAGCTCGACCCGACGGCCGCGGTCGCTCCGAGCGCCGACCTGGTCGCGTGGAGCCGTCTGGGGTCCGCCTACCAGCCGGCCCACCTGAAGTCCGCCCTGGAGGCGGATCGGTCCCTCGTCGAGCTCAACGCCCTGATCCGGCCGACCGAGGACCTGCCGCTCCACCTCGCCGATGCCGCCGAGGTCCCGGCATACCCCGCGGCTCGCGCGTGGTTCGAGGCCAACGCGCCCTTCCGACGTGACCTGCTGGCCCGGCTGGAGGCGGAGGGGCCGCTGCCGTCCAAGGCGCTGCCCGACACGTCCGTCGTGCCGTGGCCGTCGACCGGATGGACCAACAACCGCAACGTCACGCAGATGCTCGAGTACCTCGTGCAACGCGGCGAGGTGGCCGTCGCGGGACGGCAGGGGCGCCAGCGCGTCTTCGACCTGGCCGGCCGGGTCTATCCGGCAGACCTGCCGCACCTCACCGTGGCCGAGGCCCGGCGCCGGCGCGACGAGAAGCGCCTCCGCGCGCTCGGCATCGCCCGCGCCACCGGGACGGCGGTGCCGGTCGAGCCGGCCACGGTCGGTGCTGCAGGAGTGCCGGCCGTGGTCGACGGGGTCGACGGCGAGTGGCGCGTCGATCCCGGCGCGCTGGACCGGGTCGACGAGCCCTTCCACGGACGGGCCGCGCTGCTGTCACCGTTCGACCGCCTCATCCACGACCGGAAGCGCGCGCTCGAGCTCTTCGGGTTCGACTACACCCTGGAGATGTACAAGCCGGCGACCCGACGGCGGTGGGGCTACTTCGCCCTGCCGGTCCTCCACAGCGACCGTCTCGTCGGGAAGGTCGACGCCAGGGCCGACCGCAAGGCCGGGGTCCTGCGCGTCGAGGCGATCCATGAGGACGTCCGGTTCACGGCTGCCCTGCGTGCGGCGGTGGCCGGCGAGCTGGACGACCTGGCCGCGTGGCTCGGACTGGGTCTCGACGGCCCGGGGATCCGGGGTCGCTGACAAAGGGGCTGGGGCGCCGTCCCGGAGGACGACGCCCCAGCGTCTGGTGCGTGGTGTGGAGCGTCGGAGCGGCTCAGCCGCCGGGCTGCTCCACGCCGTTCACGGTGAGCGAGTAGCCGGCCTGCTTCGGCGCGTTCTCCGTGTCGTCGTCGTACATGACGATCGCCGCCACGGTGGAGGCGCTGGTGCCGATCGCGGCGTCCAGCGCGGCCCCCTCGAGCGTTCCGTCGAAGGCGCCGTCCAGGCCCATCCGGTGGACCCACACCGGAGTACCGTCCGCGCCGTAGGCGACGAGCTGGACGGTGAAGCCCTGGACCTCGACCGGGTTGACCTCGGTCGCCGACTGCCACCCGGTCAGGGTGTCACTCGGGAGGACCGTCCCCGCTGCGTTGATGTTGCGCACCCAGAAGCCGCCTTCATCGACGCCTGAGTCCGTCATGTAGCGGAACGCGACGAGGATGTCGCTGCCGGCGTAGTCGGCCAGGCTGGCCGACTGCGGCCGCCACGTCCCGGAGTCCCCGGTGAAGCCGGGCAGCTCCGCGACGATGGCGCTGACTGCGCCCGGGTCGTGGGCCGACGTCGTGTCCGCGGTGGCAAGGCTCGTCCACGTCTCACCGTTGTCCGTCGAGACCTGGACGAAGCCGTAGTCCCAGCCGAACTCGGCGTCCCAGAGGGCGTCGAAGGTGAGATTGCCGCCGCTCGCGGGGACCGTGACGCTGCGGACGATGGCACGGTCGAGGTTGGGCCCGCAGCCGGAGTAGAGAGCCGGGTCCCCGGTGCCGTCGGGCACGTTGCCACAGGACGTCTCTGCCGTGGTCGCGCCGGGCGGCGTGGTGTCGACCGTCCACGCGACCGGGTCGGGCGCGAGCGAGGCGTCACCGTCGAAGGTGATGGAGCTGATGTCCGCGGCGGAGAGGTAGGTGCCGTCCGCAGTGCGCAGCCGCACGTAGTCCGACCCGTTCGGCGGTGCGCCCGGGTCCGTGTAGGCCTCCGGCGTGTCCCAGTTGATCTTCGCCGACAGGGAGTCGGCCGTGACCGCGTCGGAGCCGATGCCGTTGAGGGCGCCACCGGCGTCCACCTTGGCATCAACGGCCACCGCAGCCGCCCAGTTGTGCACGGTCTCCCGGGCACTCGTCGTGGCACCCTGTCCGTCAAGCACGACGTCGACGCCGACGAGCCCGTTCGCGTCCTCACGATGGAGAGCGGTCATCGCATCCGCGCCGTAGTGGCTGACGAAGTACTCCATGAAGGTGTAGGTGGCACCGTAGTCGCACAGCGTCTCCGGCCCGCCCTGGTCGCCCCACCCCGTCAGGGAGTTCTCGGGGCCGCCGAAGCTCTCGGGCAGGAACCCGAGGAAGCACGCGATGTGGCTGTCCGCGCCCGGCTGGTCCGGCGGGACCGACGGGTCCACGTAGCCGACGAGGGTCTGGGCCCAGTCGGAGAGGCCCTCGTTGACCCACGAGGCCTCGTCCGGGTCCTCGTAGTACTCGAGCAGGTGCTGGTACTCGTGGGCGAAGACGCCCTCGTAGAGGTGCGGACGGGGCAGGCCCAGCGCCCGTGACGGGACGGCCCCGAGCTGCGCGGTGCACGCCTGGTAGGCGGGGTCGGCGGAGTCGTCCGGCGGGTTCGCACCGGTGCGGTGCAGCCAGTCGAACGCGTCGATGGTCATCACGTTGCGGTTGAAGTACTCGTTGAAGACGGAGTAGAAGAAGCCCGCGATGTAGGTCTGGCCGTCCGGGGTGGTCGGTTTGTAGTAGTTCGCGTCGCGGACGTTGTCCACCAGGGTGACGATCTTGTCACCCTCTCCCCGGTACTCCGAGGACGGGATGTTGGGGATGAGAGAGGGCAGCAGCGCTCTCTTGCCGTCTCGGTCCGGCGGCACGGAGAAGTACTCCGACTCCAGCGGGTAGATCTTCGAGTCGAACTCGTGGATGAAGTTCTGCACCTGGGCGTCGGTGACGTTGGTCAGCCCGAGGTCGTTGCGGCAGTCGCCGGCGGGGAAGGCGCGGTCGTTGGCGACCCAGACCTCGATGTTGTCACCGACTCCGCGGAGCGTGTAGTTCTTCAGGTAGATCCGGCCTCTGTAGTCGTCAAGAGCGAGCCAGGTGCGGACCGAGCCGACCTTGGCCGGTCCCAGGGGTGGCTGTCCCTTGACCTTCTCGCTCATCTTCTTGTCGATGGAGAGCTTCTTGCCGTTGTTGTAGTCAGGGCCGGTGTGGCGCTGGTCGCTCCCGCCCTTGCCCTGGTCAGCCTTGGCCGTCGGAAGCGCGGATGCCGCGACTCCGCTCGAGAAGGCCAGTCCCAGCGCCAGCAGTGCCGCCGCGCCGGAAGCCAGGACCCGTGATCGTTGCCAATCGCTCATGCTTCAGTCCCTTCATCAGAAAGGCCCGGGCAGCGCCGACGCCGGTGGCTCGGCGTTGCAGGGGACCTTCGCAGTACACACCCGATGAGGCGGTTGAGCAGGCTTTGGCGGGGAAAAAGTTCGACCGGCTCAGGACCGGGCCACCTGCGCGGCGACCCGGTCGAGGAGTGCGGCCAGCGGACGTGGGGTCGTGCCGGGCTCGAGCCGCACCGCCAGCTGCTCGGCGAGGACCGCCTTGCGCCCCGAGCCACTGCCGGCGAACCGGTGGAGCTGGTCGGCCAGCGGACGACCGCGCCACTCCGGTTGGTGCTGGAAGGTCCGGAACCGCTCGAGATGGCCCATCTCCTCCAGTGCGTCCTCGACGGCCGACGTGCCGACGGCACGGATGAGCTCGTCCTCGAGGTCGCGGTCGCAGAGGAAGAAGCCGTGTGCGACCGGGTCCACCGGGCCATCCGGCAGCACGTGGGCCCGCTGCAGCGCGCCGACGACGAAGCGCTCCTCCGCCGCGTCGTAGAGCCCGAGCACGGCGGCGCCGGGATGCTCGCTCAGGGCGCGGCGCAGCTCCCGGGCCACGTTGGTGACCCCGCCCATCGAGACGAGCTTGACCCGGCCGTTGACGTCGAGTCCGCGCGCCTTGAGCAGCACCGCCACGGCCGCGGCGTCACTGCGCCCCTCGACCAGGACGACGACGTGCGGGTCCGAGCCCAGCGGCATACGGCTCGGTCCTACTGCTCGCTCACGTCGAGGTCGACGAGCAGCTCGGACGCGAGGCGCTCGAGGTCACCGCGGATCCGGGCGACCTCCGCCGCCGGCGGGATCGCGACGACGACGTGCGCCTCGAAGAGGCGCCCACCCGCCATCGGCGCCTCGCGGGTGGTCGTCTCGATGGTGACGATGCTCAGTCCGTGCCGGGCCAGCACCGCGGACACGTCGTGGACGATGCCCGGGTGGTCGTTGCCGACGAGGTCGATGGTGAGGGTGGGGTGCTCCGTCCGTGGCAGGGCTGTGGGCGTCTCGGCGCCGGGGTGTGCCGACACCTCGAGCAGGCCGTCGAGCTCGTGCAGCGAGCTCGTCAGCTCGTCGACCCGGTCCGCGGGGACGGAGACGACGACGATCCCGGCGAACTTGCCGGCGAGCTCAGCCATCTGGCTGCGCTCCCAGTTGCCGCCGTGCGCGGTGACGACGTTGGCGAGGGCCTCCACGAGGCCGGAGCGGTCGTCGCCGATGACAGTGAGCACGAGTCTGGGCACCTTGGCATCGTAACGGCCCACCCCGGCCGGACCCTCAGTGCGGGGGACGGGCCGACACCCGTCGGCCGAGGAGGTAGCCCCCGAGACCGGCGAGGAGCAGCAGGCCCGTGACCATGGACGTGAGACCCGCGACGCGTCGGTCATTGACGAAGACGAGCTGCGAGAGCGTCTCCTCCGACATCGGCTCGTAGGCGAACCAGCCGAACGAGGTGGGCTCGCCCTCCCACAGCAGGGCCCCGACCAGGAGCAGCACCACGGCCAGCGCGCCGACGGACGCCGTCGCAGCCCGCTCGGTCCGGCTCCTCGTCATGACACCCTCCTCAGCTCAGGTCCGGGTCGAGATCGTGGTGGGGCAGCGCGTCGACCAACGGGTCGAACAACGGGTCGACCGAGGGGTCGGACGACGGGTCGACCGAGGGGTCGACGGAGGTCTCGACGCCGCGGGGTGAGCCGACCGGCTCCACCCCCGCGATGTGGATCAGGGCGTCCCCCCGGTTGACGAGCGGGGTCGTCGTGCGGCCGATCACGATGCCCGAGCGGTCGGCGTGGACGAGTCGCAGCGTCTTGCCGAACGAGTCGGTGAGGCTGCCGAGCCGATGGCCGACCTCCACCCGCTGGCCGAGGACCACGTCGAGCTGAAGGATGCCGGTCCGGCGGGCGCGGACCCACCCGCTCGACCGCGAGACGAGACTGGGCGCCGGTGCCGGGTCGACCGGCTCCGCCATGCCGAGTGAGGCGAGGACCCGTCGCACCCCCGCTGTGCCCGCGTCGATGGCCCACTCGTCGAAGCGCCAGGCCTCACCGGCCTCGTAGAGCAGCACTGCCGCGCCGCGCTCGCGTGCGGCTGCCCGCAACGAGCCGTCGCGCAGCCTGGCGTTGATCATGACCGGGGCACCGAAGGCCTCGGCCAGGGCGAGCGTGCGCGGGTCGTCGAGGTCCGCCCGGACCTGCGGGTGGTTCGTCCGGCCGAACGAGCCGGTGTGCAGGTCGATGCCGACCTCGCCTCGGCCGACGACCTCGGTCATGACGAGATGGGCGATGCGGCTGGCCAGCGACCCACGCGCCGACCCCGGGAAGGAGCGGTTGAGGTCGCGCCGGTCCGGCAGGTAGCGGTCGCCCGCCGTGAAACCGAGGACGTTGACGATGGGCGCCGCCACCAGGGTGCCCCGGAAGGTCTTGGGGTTGAGCCGGGCCAGCACGCGCCGGATGACCTCGATGCCGACGACCTCGTCGCCGTGGATCGTCGCCGTGACCCACACGGTCGGGCCGTCGTCACGCCCGTGCACGACCCGGACCGGCAGGGTGATCTCGGCGCCGGTGACGAGGCGGGTGATCGGCAGCTCGACCTCCCGCGCATAGCCGGGACGGACTCGGACGGGGCCGATGCCGAACGAGGCTCGGGGCATCAGCGACCCCGGTTCCGACGCCGCATCGCGAGCCGCGGGCGGCCTCCAAGGTAGGAGCGCCGCGGGTCGACGAGGAACCCCTGACGCAGGGCCTCGCGGCCGATGAGCATGCGGAAGCCCATCTGGTCACGGTTGGTCAGGGTGAGCTCCGCCTGGATCGTGCGCTTGCCGAGGACGAGGTCGACGAGCACGACGATCCGCTCCTCGGCGTGCCCCGACGAGCTGCGGACGATCCGCTCGTCCTGGATCGGGCACTCGACGACGACAGCGTCGGCATCGGACCGCTGCCACGGTCGCACCGAGAAGCGGACCCACGGCTCGCCGTCGTGGGTGATGTGCTCGATGTCGAAGGCGTGGAGGGAGGAGGAGCGGGCACCCGTGTCGACCTTGGCCTTGATCCACGGCACCCCGAAGCCGGGAAGGCTCACCCACTCACGCCACCCCACGTGGGTGCTTAGATGGGTCGGCTCCAACACGTCGATCATCTTTGCAGGTAAGGGCCATGAAACTCGCGATCCTCTCGCGCGCCCCGCGGGCGTACTCGACCCAGCGGCTCCGGACCGCCGCACTCGACCGCGGCCACGAGGTCCGGGTGCTCAACACGTTGCGCTTCGCCATCGACCTGTCCGGCCCCGATCCGGACCTCCAGTTCCGCGGCCGGCCGATCTCCGACTACGACGCCGTGCTGCCCCGGATCGGCAACTCGATCACGTACTTCGGCACCGCGGTGGTGCGCCAGTTCGAGCAGATGGACGTCTACACGCCCAACACCGCGAACGGGATCGCCAACTCCCGCGACAAGCTCCGGGCCACGCAGATCCTCTCCCGGCACAACATCGGGATGCCGGCCACGACGTTCGTCCGCAACCGCGCCGACGTCCGACCCGCGATCCAACGGGTCGGCGGCGCACCCGTCGTCATCAAGCTGCTCGAGGGCACCCAGGGCATCGGCGTCATCCTCGCCCCCGAGGTCAACGTCGCCGAGGCGATCATCGAGACCCTGCACAGCACGAAGCAGAACGTCCTGATCCAGAGCTTCGTCAAGGAGAGCAAGGGCCGGGACATCCGCGCCCTCGTCGTCGGTGACCGCGTCGTCGCCGCGATGCGCCGGGTGGCGCACGGCGACGAGTTCCGCTCGAACGTCCACCGGGGTGGCGCGGTCGAGCCGGTCTCCCTGTCCCCGGACTTCGAGGAGGCCGCGGTCCGTTCGGCGCAGATCATGGGGCTCCGCGTCGCGGGCGTCGACATGCTCGAGGGCATCGAGGGGCCCCTCGTCATGGAGGTCAACTCCTCCCCCGGTCTCGAGGGGATCGAGACGGCCACCAAGCTCGACGTCGCGGGGGCGATCATCGACTACATCTCCAACCAGGTGGCCTTTCCCGAGATCGACGTCCGGCAGCGGCTCACCGTCTCCACCGGCTACGGCGTTGCCGAGCTCGTCGTCCACGGGGGCGCCGACCTCGTGGGCAAGACGATCGCGGAGTCCGGCCTCGACGACCGGGACATCACCGTGCTCACCCTCCACCGGGGGACCGCTGTCATCCCCAACCCGCGGCGTCGGACCGAGCTGCAGGCGGAGGACCGGCTCCTGTGCTTCGGCAAGCTCGAGGAGATGCGGTCGATGATCCCCGAGCGTCGGCGCCGGCGGCACAAGGTGCGGCGGCTGCCCAAGGAGCCACTGGTCGACGACCGCGAGTGAGCGACACCCCCTGGGGTATGGGCCGGACGGACCCCCCGAAGGAAGGACGCGAACGACATGGCGAGCATCATCCCCATCGAGACCCCCAGCCTCGGAGACCGCAGCTACCTCGTGCACGACGGCACGACGGCCTTCGTCGTCGATCCCCAGCGGGACATCGACCGGGTGCTCGACCTCGCCCGGGCCGAGGGAGTGTCGATCACCCACGTCTTCGAGACCCACATCCACAACGACTACGTGACGGGCGGCCTGGCGCTGGCCCGAGAGGTGGGCGCGACCTACCACGTCAACGGCGCGGACGATGTCGGCTATGACCGGAGCGCGATCTCGGACGGTGACGTCGTGCCGGTCTCCGACCGCCTCTCGGTCCGTGCGATCGCGACCCCCGGCCACACCTTCACCCACCTCTCCTATGCCGTCCATGACGGTGAGGATGCCGTCGGTGTCTTCACCGGAGGCTCCCTCCTCTTCGGCGCCACCGGCCGTCCGGACCTGCTCGGCCCCGACCACACCGAGGTCCTCGCGAGGCACCAGTACGCCTCCGCGCACCGGCTGGTCGAGGCGCTGCCCGACTCGGCCCAGGTGCTGCCCACCCACGGGTTCGGCAGCTTCTGCTCGGCCGGCACGACGACCGACGACCGGACGGAGTCGACGATCGGGGCCGAGAAGCGCGCCAACCCCGCATTCACGCAGAGCGAGGAGGAATGGGTCCGAGAGACCCTCGACGGCCTGGACGCCTACCCGGCCTACTACGTGCACATGGCCCCGGTGAACGCGGCCGGCCCGGTCGCCCCGGACCTGGCGCCGCCCGCTCGCGCCGACCGTGATGCGATCGCCCGGAGCATCGCGGCGGGCGACTGGGTCGTCGACCTGCGCAGCCGCACCGCCTTCACGTCCGGCTTCGTCGGTGGCACCGTGAGCATGGGCATCGACGGCCAGTTCTGCACCTACGTCGGCTGGCTGATGCCCTGGGGGACGCCCCTCACGCTGCTCGGCGAGTCCCGGGAGCAGGTGGCCGAGGCCCAGCGCGAGCTGGTCCGCATCGGCGTCGACCAGCTGGCCGGCGCGGCCACCGGCAGCCCGACCGAGTGGACGGACTCGCCGCTCCGGACGCAAGAGCGTGCCGGGTTCGCCGACCTGGAGCAGGTCCGCCACCACCGGCCGGTCACGGTGCTCGACGTGCGGCGCAGCTCGGAGTTCGACGAAGCGCACGTCGAGGGTGCCGTCAACATCCCCATCCACGAGCTGCTCGACCGGCTCCGGGACGTCCCCTCCGGGGAGGTGTGGGTGCACTGTGCCACCGGCTACCGAGCATCGATCGCTGCCTCGGTCCTCGCCGGGCAGGGCGGCCCGGTCGTGCTCATCGACGACGACTTCGAGGCCAAGGCCGCCCAGTCGGGCCTGCCCATCACGCAGCCCGAGCGCGCCTTCGACTCCGCGTAGCAGCAGACCGAGCCGTCAGCCGACGGGGATCTGCTGGTCCTCTTCGTGCTCGGCGGCCTCGAGCTTGGCGATGACGCTCCTGACCTGGGCCCGGACGTCGGCCTCGTCGTGCCCGAACGTGCTCAGGTAGGCGTGCATGGCATGCCGGGTCAGCGCCAGCTCAGCGTCCGTGAGATGCACTGTGTTCACACCTCAACGGTACGCCCGGCGGGCTCTGGCGGGAGCGGAACCGGCCGCGTGTCGGTCGCGACCTGGTGAGCCCGTCACCGAGGGATCCGCCCCAAGGACCCGGTTACGCGGAATCCGAAGGTCGACAGCCGTCCATCCGACCGATTCCGATGCTGACTGGCCATATTGTCGACGGATTCGGTATAGTTCGAGCGTGCATCCAAGGAGGCCCTGATGACCCAGACGCTCGACACCACGAAGGCAGATCCCGGCACGCGACGCCGACTGCCCGGCCGGTCGCGGCCGGTCGACCCCACCCACGTCGCGAGGCTCCTGGCGGCGGAATGGGAGCGCTTCACGGCGTGGTCCCCCGCGTCCGGCGAGCACAACCGCCGGGCCAGCACGTCGCTGCCGCTCGGCGTCACGAGCTCCTTCCAGCACTGGGAGCCCTACCCGATCTCCGTCGCCTCGGCCCGCGGCGCCTGGCTCACCGACGTCGACGGGCACCGGCTCCTCGACCTGTCCATGGGCTTCGGCGCGATGCTCGTCGGGCATCTCAACCCGGTCGTCGTCGAGCACGTCACCGAGGCGCTGACCCACACCGGGACGCTCTTCGTCACGCCGTCTCCGCAGGCGACCGAGATGGCCGAGCGCTTCCAGCAGCGGTTCGGCCTCGACCTGCTGCGCTTCACCAACTCCGGGACCGAGTCGCTCATGTATGCGATCCGGTGTGCGCGGGCCTACACGGGTCGCAAGGCGATCATCAAGATCGAGGGCGGCTACCACGGCGGCTACGACCCGCTGCAGGTCTCGGTCAAGCCCGACCTCGCCGACATCGGCCCGGCGGACGCACCCGTGCCCGAGATCCCGTTCGACGTCGAGGCAGGGACGGTGCACGTCATCGCCTACAACGACCTGGGCCAGCTCGAGCGGGTCCTCGCGGAGCACGGCCGCGACGTGGCCGCGCTCGTCATCGAGCCGGTCATCGAGAACCTCTCCATCGTCGTCCCCGACGAGGGCTACCTCGCGGGGGTCCGCGCGGCGTGTGACGAGCACGGCGTCGTCCTGATCTTCGACGAGGTCAAGACCGGCCTGACGGCCGGATACGCGGGCGCCGCCCAGCGCCTCGGGGTCCAGCCGGACCTCATCACCCTGGCCAAGTCGATCGGCGGTGGTCTGCCGCTCGCGGCCTTCGGCGGCAAGCGCGAGGTGATGGAGGTCGTCGTCGACGGACGGATGGCTCACTTCGGGACCTACAACGGCAACCCGCTCGTCATGGCGGCGGCGCGCGCCGTCGACGAGGTCTGCACCCATGAGGCGCTCGACGCCGCCGAGGCGATGAACAACCGCGCCATGGACGCGCTCGACGAGATCATCGCCGCCCACGAGCTGCCCGCCCACACGGTGGGGCTCGGGGTCAAGGGCTGCGTCACGTGGTCAGCCACCCCGGTGCGCAACTACCGCGACTACAAGGCGACCGACTTCGGCCTCGCCGAGCTGTCCTGGCTCTGGGGGGTCAACCGAGGTGTCCTGACGCCGCCCGGTCTCGACGAGCAGTGGCTGGTCTCCCTCGCCCACACCGACGACGACATGGCGGTCCTCGTCGACCACTTCCGCGCGCTCGCCGAGGCCCTCCGCGCCTGACGGTCGCCCCGCCGGGCACCCACGGCACCGACGAGCGGGAGCGAGCCCAGCGGCATACGGATCACGTCGTATGCCGCTGGGCTCGCTTCCAGCGCGACGCAACCCTCGGGGGCCGTTGCCTCAACGGCCGCGTTCGGCCGCGACGAGCTCACGCGTCGCCGGCGCGACCTCCTCCCCGAACACCGTGAGGTGCTCCGGGTCGTCACCGACCGCGATGAAGCCGCTGACGCCGTGCCCGAGCGCCAGGGTCGCCAGCTGCTCGGCCCACTGGCGCGGCGGGCCGACGAGGAGGCCTCCGCCCGGCTCGGGCGTGAACCGGCCCCCCACGTTGAGCAGTCGACGCACCTGCCTCGGGTCCCGTCCGGCACCGCCTGCCGCGTCGTCGATCAGCGCGTTCGACTCGTCCAGCTGCGCGAGCCCCTCCAGGTAGGCGAGGGAGGGCAGCCAACCGTCGGCCTTCTCGCCGATGAGCTCGAGCATCCTCGGTTTGAGGCCACCCACCCAGATCGCGATGTCATGGGCGGGGGCCGGGCCACGTTTGGCTCCGGCGACCCGGTGGTGCCGGCCGTCGACGACGAGCCGGCCGACGCCGTCCTCGTCCCAGATGCCGCGGATGACGTCGATGGCCTCTCCCAGCGCCGTGACGGACTGGCCCGGGGTGAGGCGCTCGCCGCCCATGGCGACGATCGGGTCCCAGAAGCCGCCGGCGCCCAGACCGAGCTCGACCCGGCCGCCGCTCAGCAGGTCGAGGCTGGCCGCCGCCCGGGCGAGGACCGCCGGCTGGCGGAGCGGGAGGTTGAGCACGTTGCCGGCGAGGTGGACGCGCTCCGTGCGGGCAGCGACGTAGCTGAGGAGGGTCCACGTGTCGAGGAAGGCCGGCTGGTACGGGTGGTCCTGGAAGGTGACGAGGTCGAGGCCCGCCGCTTCGGACACCTGGGCCAGCGCGACGACGCGCTCCGGGGCCGCGTTGCTCGGCGTGATGAAGGAGCCGAAGAGGAGGTCGTGGCCGTAGTCCGTCATGGCTGGTCCAACCAGCTGGGCGGCCGAAGATATTTCGGGGCGTCGCCGAACGGGAACGCTTCGCCCGCGTCAGGTCGCGCTGAACCTCCGGACCACTCAACGGCGTTGAGCAGGGTAGGAGCGACATCCAGCCGCTCCTCCCGGGAGCTGCGACGGAGGCGTGCCTGATGACCCTCGATCAGCGGCTGAGCGCGGCTGCCCGTCACCTGGGAGACCGGGTCGTCCCGCCCGACGTGGACCTCGACACGGTTCGCTCCCAGGCACGCAGGGACCGGCGCCGCAGCGTCTCGCTGGTGGTCCTGTCGACCGTCGTGGCCCTCACGCTCGCAGGAACCGCCCTGCTGCGCCGTCCCGAGCCGGTTCGGCTTCAGCCCGCCAGCCCGCAGTCCTCGGCGTCGCAGGAGCGGATTCGGTCGTCGACATCAGCGATGCGCCTGCCTGCCGTGGGAGCGCTGGCGCCGGGAACGTACGTGATGCCCCGCATCCCGGGGGCCGTCGCCGACTACCGACACGTCCTCGTCACGGTGCCCGCTGGGTGGTCCTGGAGCCGTGGGCGCATCCACAAGCGCCTCGGCGAGCCCGGGGAAGTGGCACTCAGCGCGTGGACCGTGCAGGGCATCTACGACGACCCGTGCCACTGGCGAGAGAGCCCCGTGAGTGAGCAGGACCTCGCGGACGAGCACGTTCACGGGCGGTTCGACCCCGCGCCGATGGGCGCCACCATCCCCACCCCGGTCACGGGCGGCTTGGCGAACCAGCTGGGACGCAACGCCTCAACGCCGACCAAGGTCGAGCTCGGCGGCGTGTCGGCCCTCAGGATCGAGCTGTCCGTATCGGCAGCGCTCGATCTCGACAGCTGCGACCAGAGCCAGTTCCGCAGCTGGACCGGGCGCAACGCCGCCACCACGGCGAACACCCACCACGCTCCCGGCCAGGTCGACGTCGTCTATCTGGTGGATCTCGATCGCGAGCCGCTGGTGATCGATGTGTCCCACCTGCCGGGCACCACTGCCGCGGACCTGGCTGAGGTCGACGCCACCCTCGCGTCGATGGTCGTCGAGCGCGGTCGCTGACGTCCGCGGCCCACCGGCTCCGGAGGCGAGATCCCGTCAGCCAGAGGAGGGGCGTCTGCCGCCGGGCTGGGGCCCGGCGGCACACGCCCCTCCAGAGCCGGTTGGATCAGCAGCCGGGCAGCTTGAAGCTCGCGACCCTCGTCTGCCAGCCCGCCGGGCTCGAGGCCTGACCGGCAGCCGTGTAGTACTCGTTGACGTACCAGAAGGTGCAGTCGTCGACGGGGTCGACGTTCATCGAGGTGTAGTCACCCCAGCGCGAGTTGAGGGTCGTCTGGACTCCGGTGCCGTCGATGACTGTGCCCTCACCCAGGGTCATCTGGCCCAGCGTGTCACCGGCGAGACGGCCCGTGTAGCGGACGCCTGGATAGACCTCGACTCCGTTCACGACGCTGTAGCCGAGCGCCAGGTTTCCGGCCTTGTCCTGGGCCACGCTGCCCATCCACCGGTGCACCCCGTCGCTCGGGGCGTAGGTGCCCTGCTGGTGGAGGGAATAGGCCCCAACCGTCCGGCGCAGCTCATACCACCGCATCCCGGCCATGCCGGGGGTCGCCTCGACGGACTGGGTCGTGACGAGGGACTCGTAGCCCTTGACGTTGCGATAGGCCAGGCGCCAGGTCGGCCGCTGCCGGTAGGAGAGGACGTCGAGGTACTGCCTCGGGTCGGTGATCCCCGGCTGCGGAAGGCAGTCCCGGGACGTGGGTGCGCATGGGAAGGCGGAGTCGAACTCGGCCACCGGCAGTTGGGTCGCCAGCCGGAGGGACGCCGTGGACGGTGTCCGGGAGTTCCACTTGACCTTGAGGTCCCACACGTTGAGCGCATCGAACGTGGCGCCGTAGACGTAGTCGTCGTCCTGGGTGCCGACGATCGGGATCGCGGTGTCGGCCTTCGGCTTCTGCTTGCCGTCGATGTCTGCCGGCAGGAGCCCGTCGCCGACGAGGGGCAGCATCTCGGGATCGTTGCCGTCGATGAAGAAGCTCACCGCCCGGGCCGGCTCGCCGTTGACCATCTTGTTCTTCTCGAGCGCGTAGATGCCGATGCCGTACTCGTCGACCGGGCCGAACTCCCGGGTCGTGATGACGTAGGAGTCGGTCCAGACGCCGTACTTCGGGTAGTCCGGGAAGTACTGGAAGTTCTCCGTCTCGAACGCATAGCGGTAGTAGGTGCCCGTGGGGTCGCCCGTGGTGGAGATGGCGACACAGTTGTAGAACGGCCGCGTCGGGTCGTCCAGGCCACGCGTCGTGAACTGCGAGAGGATCCAGCGGTCCACGAGCTGGTCGTAGAGCACGATCGGGTCGCCGGAGGGGTCGGTGCAGTCCTCGACCGGGAAGTCCGCCCACAACGTGCCCGTGTCGACGGGTCCGAGGAGCCGGTCCCCGGACTTCGAGTAGACGCCGAGGACGAGGTTGACCATCTCGACGTAGTGGTTCGGCCCAACATCCCCGACCGGGTCCGGCGGGTTGACCCGGAAGCCGAAGGTGTCGAAGTTGTCCTTGCTGCTGAGGCCCTCGAAGTTCGCGAGGGTCGAGCCGATGCTGGCCGTGCCTGCAGCCGACTGGACAGCGGGGTCGCGTCCAGCAGCCCGGGCCGCTGAGCCGGGGGCCTTCGGGGCGCCGGCCTCCTGGGTCAGGCGGGTCGTCGAGGGGGTGATGGAGCGGTCACGCTTCGCGAGCGCCGAGAGGGACGGCGAGACGTCCTGGGCGGCGGCAGCGCTCCAGACGGGGTGGGGCGAGGTGACTCGTGAGGCAGTCGGAGCGGGTTCTGCAACCGCAGCGACCACGGCGGTGGAGGCGAGCAACGCTGAGCCGGCGATGCCTACGACGGCGGCCCGGAGTCGGCGGGTCTGACTGGGCAATCTCACAACAACTCCTTCCGTTCGGTGGCCCGATGGCCACCCATCGATGCTCCTCCGGTCTGCGTCGACGCGCACGTTTTCGGACCATCCGCGCCGCCAATCCCGACAACTTGGACAACCGAGACCCCTTGCGGGAAAACGCGATTGGCAGCGATCCACCCCCGCTGGTGACACGGTTCACCGCAGGCGGCGGCGCATCAGCACCCGGGGGAACCCGCCGGCGATGGCGTCGGTGTCCGACACCTTGGTGAACCCGGCCTGCTCGAAGAGGCCACGAGTGCCGACGAAGGCCATCGTGAGGTCGACCTTCTGGCCCCGGTTGTCGACGGGGTATCCCTCGACAGCTGGCGCCCCGTGCGCGGCGGCGTAGTCGACGGCGCCGCTCAGCAGGGCGTGCGAGATACCCTGGCCACGGTGACCGGGACGGACGCGGATGCAGAAGACCGACCACACCGGGAGGTCGTCGACGTGCGGGATCTTCGTCGACCGGGCGACCGGCAGCTCCGCCCTGGGGGCCACGGCCGCCCAACCCACGACCTCGCCGTCCTCGTACGCGAGCACCCCGGGCGCCACGTCGCGCTCGGTCAGGGACTGGACGTAGGCGCTCCGGGCCGGGCCAACGAGCGCTCGGTTGGTCTTCGAGTCGATCCGGTGACTCAGGCACCAGCAGACGGTGGAGGTGGGGTTCTTCGGTCCGAGCATCGTCGCGACGTCCTCGAAGCGGCCTCGAGTGGCCGGCTGGATCTCGATCGTCACGCTTTCACGCTAGCCGTATGCCGCTGGGCTCGCACCGCGCCAACAGCGCGCCTCCGCCGCAGGTGGGGCCACAGGACGCCGGAGACGATGAGCACACCGCCGAACAGCTCCCAGCCCGAGGGCCGCTCGCCGAGGATGAGCCACGCAGCCGTCAGACCGGCGACCGGGACGAGCATGGAGAAGGGCGCCACGGCGCTCGCCGAGTTGCGGGCGAGCAGGGTCGTCCAGAGGCCGCTGCCGACGACGGTGGCGAGGACGACGGTGTAGGCCAGCCCGAGGTTCGCCTCCCAGGCGGACGGCGCGCGGGCCAGGGCGGAGCCGACCCGGTCCGTTCCCTCGACGAGGAGCGACAAGGCGAGCATCGGCAGCGGCGGGACGACGGTCATCCACATCATGAAGCGGAACGGGGAGTCGGGCTGTGCCTGCCGTGAGCAGAGGTTGCCGATGGCCCAGCCGAACGCTCCAGCGAGAACCAGCAACACCGGCACCACGGACACGGCCAGCCCGCGATAGCCCGCGATCACGGCGAGGCCCGTCAGGGCGACGGCCACGCCGGCGAGGACCGGCCACCCGGGCCGCTCACGCAGGAGGACGGCGGCGAGGATCACCGTGAACGGCGCGGAGGCCTGGAGGACGAGGGACGACAGGCCTGCCGGCATCCCCGCCGCCATGCCGAGGTAGAGGAACGCGAACTGGAGGATGCCGAAACCGAGGCCGTAGCCGAGCAGCCAGCGCCACTGGACCTGGGGGCGCCTGACGAAGAGCACCGCGGGGATCGCCAGGACGAGGAAGCGCAGACCGGCGAGGAGGAACGGCGGGTAGTGCTCCAGGGACGCGTGGATCGCGACGAAGTTCACCCCCCAGATCACGGCGACCAGGCCGGCCCAGAGAACGTCTCGCCGCGGCATCCCGAGATCCATTCCTCCACCCTCGGCGATCCCGATCATCTAGTCCATCGAGCCTTTCTTTCCGGTCCGTGTAGTTTTCCTTCATGGACGTGCGGCGCCTGGCCCTGCTGCGCGAGCTGGCGCGGCGGTCGACCGTCACCGAGGTGGCCCGGGCCGTGAGCCTGACGCCGACCGCGGTCTCCCAGCAGCTCAAGCTGCTCGAGCGCGAGGCGGGGCTCCCCCTGCTGCGCCGGGTCGGTCGGCGCGTCGAGCTCACAGCCGCGGGGCGGGTCCTCGTCGACGCCTCGACCGACGTCGAGGTGTCCCTCGCCCGGCTCCACGGCCGGTGGGACGAGTACCGCGGCGAGCTCCGCGGCACCGTGCGCCTCAGTGTCTTCCCGACGGCTGCCCAGCTGCTGCTCCCGGGGGTCGTGCACCGGCTGCAGCCGTGGCCTGACGTCCACGTGGAGGTCATCGAGACGGACCTGCACGGGGACCGCTATCCCGAGCTCGTCGACGACATGGACCTCGTCGTCGGACACCACGCCACCGAGCTGGCTGCCCCTGCGGTGAAGCCGGGGCCCGCACGGGGCACGAGTCCTCCGCCGCGGAGCTGGCGCGGGCTGTCCGTGACCGAGCTCGTCGTCGAGCCGCTCGACGTGGCCCTCGCGCCGGGTCACCGCCTGAGCGGCCGCGGGTCGGTGCGACTCGACGACGTGCGGCGAGAGACCTGGGTCAGCGTGCCCGAGGGGTGGCCCTTCGACGACGCACTTCGACGGTGGTTCGCTGCCGCCGGCCGTGAACCGGTGGTCTCCCATCGCTTCACCGACCTGCGCCTCCAGGAGGCGTTCGTCGCGGCCGGACTCGGGATCGCGCTGCTGCCCCGCTTCGCGGCGGACGATCGTGACGGCCGGCGCCTCGTCCTGCTACCCACCAGTGACCTCGCCCTGGGCCGGCGGGTTGCGGTGCTGTCGCGGCCGGACCACGCGGAACGGGCAGCCACGAGGCTGGTCCGCGAAGCCCTGACGGCGCAGGCCGGCGCCCTCATCTCGCCCGCCGGAGCAGGTCGCCTCCCTGGACGCGGATGACGGCGAGAACGAGGAGCGTCTGCCCCGCGACGTAGCTGAGCATCACCCAGAAGTCGTGGGCGGGAAGGCCGACGTCGGCGAAGGTCCGCAGGGCGATGAGCGAGTCGGACAGGACGAAGAGCGCTCCCCCGATGCCGGCCACCCACCCGAGCCCCGTGGCCAGCACCGCCATCGTGCCGAGGGCCAGCCCGTAGAAGATCAGCGGCACGAGGAGGGAGCCGGCCCGAGCGTGGCTGGCCGAGACGACGCGAGCCAGCCCAGCGGCGTACGGGAGGAGCAGGATCGGCCTACGGCGGACGATCGACGCGCGCCAGTGGGGAAAGAAGGCGATCGTGTAGGTCACCTGGGCCAGGAGGAAGCAGCCGATCATGACGAGGAAGCGGACGTCCTCGCCCGCGAAGCGCGGCAGCGTGTCGCCCAGCCAGGAGAACGCCAGGGCGACCCTGGTGAGCCGGACGAGTCGCGGCCGCAAGGACGGCGCTCCGGAGACGAGCACCCACGCCAGGGACGGCATGAGCAGCGCCTGGGTCACGGCAACGGCCAACCCGCCCGGGTCGACGAGCTGAGCCCCGAGATGGACGGCGCCGACCGCCGCGAGCGCGACGAGGGGAGGACGCATGGGCGGAGCCTAGTGATCCCCCCGGCCGGACCGACCGAGGTGGCCTTCGGTGATGACCGGGTCGCGCGCGCCGACGAGGGGGTGGCACGGGCTGTCCTTGTCGTGCGAGCCCCGGTGTGTCACGGTGCAGGTGGAAGGCCAATCCACCGTCGCCGCTCTGAGTTGCGCCAGCCACTGCAAGGAGAGCCATGCCGCGTTCGCGCCAGGACCCGTCGAGCCCGAGCCCATCGGGCGGGGACCGGTCGAGGGGGGTGATCGTCACTGCTGCGGGCCCCACCATGGGCACCACTCTCCGGGACCACGCACTCCCCACCTTCCGCCGCCTGGCTGCCCGATGGGGATACGCCGTCCACGTCGAGGACCTGACCCGCGACGGCACCGGAGCCGACGGAACGGCACAGCTGGCGAAGTGGGCCAAGCTCGCGATCCTTCGCGAGGCCCTCGCCGATCACCCCATGGCTCTGTGGCTCGACGCCGACGTCCTCGTGGTGCGGTTCGACGAGGACCCCGCTGAGCACGTCCACCCGGACCACTTCCAGGCACTCGCCCTCGAGCAGGTGCCCTTCGAGCACCGGGTCAACCCCAACACCGGTGTCTGGCTGATGCGCTCCTGCCCGGAGGCGTTCGAGTTCATCGACGCCGTGGAGGAGGCCGGACAGCAGCCCGGACCGTGGGCGGACCAGGGCGCCGTGCTCGCCGCGCTGGGCTGGCGACGCGGAGACGAGGAGTACCACTGGGCCGGCCCGGGCGAGGGGACCTCCTTCCTGTCGCACACGAGCTGGCTGCCGCCCGGGTGGAACCAGCCCTACGTGGGCGGGCGCGACGCCGCCACCTGCTACAACTCGTCCGCCGAGTCGTACGCCACCCGGCCGACGGTCCCGAGACCCCATGTCGTCCACTTCATGGGCATGGTCCCGGAGGCCCGGACCGCTCACATGGCCAGGACCGCCGCGGCCGTCCTGGCGGCCGGGGACGGCGTGTGACGTGGAACAGGGTCAAAGGTCCCGGTAACCGACGGTCAACCCGGGCAGGCTGGACCAGGAAGCGGAGGGACCGTCCCTCCGGCGCTGACCGAAGGAGGTCACGGTCGACGTGACAGACCTGCTGATGACGGGATTCCCGGGGTTCCTCGGCTCCGCCCTGCTGCCCCGTCTCCTCGCCCGTCGGCCGGACTCGAAGGCGATCTGCCTCGTGCAGCGCCACCACCTGGACACCGCGTCGGAGCGAGTGCGCGAGCTCGCGGAGACCGCACCGCTCACCTTCGGCCGCATCGAGCTCGTCGAGGGCGACATCACGGAGCCGGGGCTCGGCCTCTCCCCCGAGGCTCGGGCCTCGCTCGACGCGGTCACCGAGGTCTGGCACCTGGCCGCCGTCTACGACCTCGGCGTCGACCACGAGGTCGCCCGCGCCGTCAACGTCGCCGGCACCGCCAACGTCCTGGACTTCTGCTGGTCCCGCCCGTCGCCGGCACGCCTGCACCACGTCAGCACCTGCTACGTCAGCGGGGACCACGCCGGCGAGTTCAGCGAGGACACCCTCGACGAGGGCCAGTCCTTCCGCAACCACTACGAGTCGACGAAGTTCACTGCCGAGCTCCTCGTGCGGCAGGCGAGCACCGACGGTCTGCCCGTGACCATCTACCGCCCGGGGATCGTCGTCGGCGACTCGGCGACCGGCGAGACCCAGAAGTTCGACGGGCCCTACTACTTCGCTCGCTTCCTGCGTCGGCAGGGGCCGGTGGCGCTCGTGCCCCGGCTCTCGGACCCGGACCGGGTCCGGGTCTACCTCGTCCCGAGGGACTTCGTCGTCGCCGCGATGGACCACCTCTCCCAGCTCGAGGCCTCGGTAGGCCGCACCTACGCGCTGGCGGACCCGCAGGCGCCCACCGCCCGCGAGATCGTGGACCACTTCGCGCACCGGCTCGGCAGGAGGGTGGTGTGGATCCCCATGCTGGCCGGCCTGACCCGGGCCGCGATGAGCGCCGTGCCAGGAGCCGCTTGGCTGCTCGGCCTGCCGGCTGAGGCGATCGACTACTTCGCCTCCCGCACCACCTACTCCACGACGAACACCGACCGGGCCCTCGCTGACACCGACCTCGCGTGTCCGCCGTTCCCCACCTACGCCGACCGGCTCATCGACTACATGCTCGAGCACCCCGACATCCCGTCGAAGGCGATGGTCTGACATGGCGACGAAACGACGCGGCGCCGTCCAGCCGTCGCTCGTCGTCGACATCAGTCTCCTCAGCCACGAGGGCGACTACGAGGAACGCGTCACCTTCCTCGGCAAGGACTACCGTCTCCTCCGGCTCGGCACGGACGGGCGGGTCCGGGAGGTCCAGGACCTGGTCCGCGCCTGGAGCTCACAGGCGCAGGCCGTGGCGATCACCGGGCTGCGGGAGGTCCGCGCCACGGGCGAGTACGACGGCGACCTCTCTGACGTCGAGAGCCTCGTGGAGCCCAGCGCCACCGTCCCGATCACCGCGGGTGACCGGGTGAGGAACCTGTTGCAGGAGTGGGCGATCCGGCAGCTGCAGAAGCAGCTCCCGGGATACTTCAACAACGCCCGCGTCGTGGTGCTCCGCGGAGAGGAGCAGGCACGGGCGACCCAGGTCATCCGTGAGTACACCGACAACATCTCGACGACAGATCCCCTCCTCCTCGACCTCCTCGGCCGCCTGGAGTCGGTCCCGGTCGTGGGGGCGATGGCCAGCCTCGGGCTGTGGCCGGCGCGCCAGCTGCCCGGCCCTGTCCAGGCGCTGCTCCGCGCGCCGGGGCCGATCAGCCAGGCCTTCGCGCGCAAGGCTGCCGGTGAGTGTGACGTGGTCATCTCGACACACGAGGCGCTGCTGGCCTTCGGTCTCGAGGACCTGCGGGGCAAGACGGTCATCACCTCGGCCGTCTCCGCGGACCGGCTGGCCGAGCTCGCCCGGCGGGACGTGGACCTCGTCCTCGACACCACCCCTCAGCCCTTCGACGTCGTCATCGACGACGCGGTGCTCGAGGCGCTGCTCGTCCTCGCGGGCGAGGCGGATGGACTGGCCGAGGACGCCTTCGTCGAGAGCATCCACCACGCGGGCCTCCAGCCGCGCGTCCTCCAGCCGAACGGCCCGCGCCGCAAGAGCCGCTTCGCCTTCGTGATCCACCCGCTCAGCCAGCAGTACTTCCAGAACGTCGAGCCGCTCCGGACGCTCGCGAGGGTTACCCCGGGCTTCGTCATGGACGGCGTCGAGAAGGCGATCGCCTACATCCCGCCCTTCACCTACAGCCACGTCACGGGGATCACCTCACCCACCGGCGCCGAGGCGGAGGGGTGGCTGATCAGCGTCGGCGGCACGCCGAAGGAGCTGCTCTCGCACAGTCCCGAGTTCACCTACGCCCAGCTGCTCGCGGCAGCGAACACGGCGAAGCAGCTCGGCGCCCAGGTCATGGGGCTCGGGGCGTTCACCAAGGTCGTCGGCGACGCCGGTGTCACGGTGGCCAAGCGTGCGCCGCTGCCGGTGACCACCGGCAACAGCTACAGCGCCTCCGGCGCCCTGTGGGCGGCTCATGAGGCGTTGCAGCGGCTGGGGCTCGTCGAGGTGGACGACGAGGGACGGATGCGAGGGAAGGCGATGGTCATCGGCGCGACAGGTGCCATCGGCTCGGTCTGCGCGCGCCTCCTGGCCCTGGCCTGCGACGAGCTCTGGATGGTGTCGCCCGAGAGCGCCAAGCTGCTCGCCCTCAAGGACGAGATCCGCCGCGACCACCCCCGCGCCGGGGTCCACGTCACGGCGCGCCCCGGGGCGCACCTCGCCGACATGGACGTCATCGTCACCGCGACCTCCGGGGCCGGCAAGCGGATCCTCGACATCACGCAGGTCAAACCGGGGTGCGTCATCACGGACGTGGCCCGCCCACTGGACCTGTCGGCCGAGGACGTGGCGAAGCGCCCCGACGTCCTCGTCGTCGAGTCCGGTGAGATCGAGCTGCCCGGCGATGTCCGGATGAAGAGCATCGGCCTGCCGAAGGGCGTGGCCTACGCCTGCCTCGCCGAGACCGTCGTGCTCGCACTCGAGGGGCGGTACGAGACCTTCACCGTGGGCCGCGACATCGAGTGGGCGCGGGTCAAGGAGATCTACCGCCTCGGGCTGAAGCACGGCATGCGACTTGCCACCATCTCCGGCGTGAACGGCGTCTTCACCGACGAGCAGATCGCCACGGTCCGCGAGCTGGCGCTGGCCCGCCGAAGAGAACGCGCGTCAGCAGCCCCTGGTCCCGTCTGAGGGTCAGGCGGCTGCCGTTGGCCCGGCGGGCCGGCGGAGTCGGTACCACTGCGGCGACGTGCGGTTCATCGGCCACCCCAGGCCCGCGGTTTCCGCCGGCTCGACCGCAACGAGGTCCCAGCCCGGGAACGCGTCCACCACCTCGTCCTGCGTGACACCCTCGAGCAGCGTGTGGAGCCGACTCGGGCCGAAGGCCAGCATGAGCAGCGTCGCGGAGGAGTTCGCCAGCGCGCTCACTCCGCGCCCCACCGCGAGACGCTGCGCCTCATCAAGGCCCTGGAAGCACCCGATGTCGAGGAAGAAGTCGAAGGTGCCCAGACCCGCTGCCGGGAGGTCGGTCACGTCGCCGACGACATAGCGGACCCCTTCGGTGGCCTGTCTTCGGGCCGTCTCGATGGCACTCGGGACGTTGTCGACGCCGACCGCGGCCCAGCCCCGTCTCGCCAGCTCCGGTGTGTGGCGTCCCCGTCCGCAGCCGAGGTCGAGAGCCCGGCCCAGCGGCGCCGTGCGCTCGGCCTCCTCCCGGTCGAGCAGCGCCTTGATGCTGTCGGCCGCAGCCGATGCGTAGCGCTCCCAGGGAGTGACGCCCAGTCGATACAACAGGGTGTACTTGGTCATGGCTCGGCCTCCTCACTCGCCAGCATGCGCGTGCCGGAGGAGCGGTGCAACGAGGTGACCCCGGCGCGTGGCTGCCCGCCGACGGATGCCGTATGCCGCTGGGCCGGCTCCCCGGGCCGGCCCGGGCCCAGCGCCCGGCGAGTCGCGATCAGCACTCGATGACGTTGACGGCCAGCCCTCCTCGCGCGGTCTCCTTGTACTTGACCTTCATGTCGGCGCCCGTCTCTCGCATGGTCTTGACGACCTGGTCCAGGGAGACGACGTGGGACCCGTCGCCGCGCAGCGCGGTCCGAGCGGCGGTGATCGCCTTGACCGAGGCGACGGCGTTGCGCTCGATGCACGGAATCTGGACCAGACCACCGACGGGGTCGCAGGTCAGGCCCAGGTTGTGCTCCATCCCGATCTCGGCGGCGTTCTCCACCTGCTCGGGGGTGCCGCCGAGCACGGCAGCCATCGCGCCGGCCGCCATCGAGCACGCCGAGCCGACCTCGCCCTGGCAGCCGACCTCGGCGCCCGAGATCGATGCGGTCTCCTTGTAGATCACGCCGATCGCAGCCGCGGTCAGCAGGAACCGGACGATCCCGTCCTCGTCGGCGCCCGGCACGAAGGCGGCGTAGTAGTGCAACACCGCCGGGATGATCCCGGCTGCGCCGTTCGTCGGAGCGGTCACGACACGCCCGCCGCTCGCGTTCTCCTCGTTGACGGCCAGCGCATAGAGGGTGATCCAGTCCATGCCGCGCAGCGGGTCCGTGCTGCCGCTCTCGAGCTTGAGCTTCTGGGCCAGCTCGGGGGCCCGCCGCCGGACCCGCAGACCACCGGGGAGGATGCCCTCGGTGGCCATCCCGTTGCGGACGCACTCCTGCATGACCGACCAGATGTGGAGCAGCCCGGCCCGCACCTCCGCCTCGGTGCGCCAGGACAGCTCGTTCTCGAGCATGATGCGCGCGATCGACTTGCCGGACTGTCGGCAGTGCGCCAGCAGCTCGTCGCCGGTGCGGAACGGGTGGGCGACCTCGGTCGTGTCCGCCACGACCCGGGTCTCCCCGTCGGCACCTTCACCGATGACGAAGCCACCGCCCACCGAGTAGTAGGTGTGCTCCGAGACGATCTCGCCGAGGGAGTCGTAGGCGGTGAACGTCATCCCGTTCGGGTGCAGTGGCAGCGTCCTGCGCCGGTGCAGGACGAGGTCGGTGTCCTCGTCGAACGTGATCTCGTGATGCCCGAGCAGGGAGATCCGCTGCTCTCGGCGGATCTGCTCCAGCCGGCCGGTGACACTCCGCGGGTCGCACAGCTCGGGCCGCTCCCCGGAGAGGCCGAGCAGCACCGCCTTGTCGCTGCCGTGCCCGTGACCGGTCGCGCCGAGGGAGCCGAACAGCTGAGCGACGATCCGGGTCGTGCGCGGCAGGACGCTGTCGTCCCGGAGGCGCTCGGCGAACAGCACCGCGGCCCGCATCGGGCCGACCGTGTGCGAGCTCGACGGCCCGATGCCGATCGAGAAGAGGTCGAAGACGCTCAGCGCCATGTCAGGCTCCTTCTGCGTGCCGGCGGCCCGCGACGGCCTGAGCGTAGAGCCGTCCGGCCCGGTACGACGACCGGACGAGCGGACCGCTCATCACCCCGGTGAACCCCAGCTCGCGGGCGATGACCGCGAGCTCGTCGAACTCGGCGGGCTCGACCCACCGGGTGACCGGGTGGTGGAGGGCCGAGGGGCGAAGGTACTGGGTGATGGTGACGAGGTCGCAGCCCGCGCTGCGGAGATCGGTCAGGGACGCAACGACCTCCTCCGGCTCCTCCCCCATGCCGAGGATGAGGTTCGACTTCGTCACGGCACCCAGCCGAGCGGCATACGCGATGACCTCGAGGCTGCGGTCGTAACGGAACCCCGGCCGGATCCGGCGGAACACCCTGGGGACCGTCTCGATGTTGTGGGCGAAGACCTGCGGGCCGGAGGCGAGCACGACGTCGATGAGGTCGGTGCGGCCGCTGAAGTCGGGCACGAGCAGCTCGACACCGACCCCGGGCGTCAGCTCGTGGATCTGGCGGACCGTCTCGGCCCAGAGCCAGGCGCCCTCGTCGTCGAGGTCGTCCCGCGTCACGCCGGTCACCGTCGCGTAGCGCAGCCCCATCTGCGCCACCGACTCGGCCACCCGCCGCGGCTCGTCCCGGTCGAGCGGCTGCGGCTTGCCCGTCGCGATCTGGCAGAAGTCGCAGCGGCGGGTGCACTGGTCACCTCCGATGAGGAAGGTGGCCTCGCGGTCCTCCCAGCACTCGAAGATGTTGGGGCACCGAGCCTCCTGGCACACGGTGTGCAGGCCGGCCCGATCGACGAGGCCGGCGACCTCGGCGTAGCCCGGACCGGTCCGCAGCTGCTGGCGCATCCAGGCCGGCTTGCGCTCGACGGAGGTGGCCGCGTTGGCCACCTCCAGACGGAGCAGGCGCCGCCCGTCGGGCAGCGTGCCGGTGCTGGTCATGACGACAGCTCGGGCACAGCCGGGTAGAGCGGGTGCTTGGCCGCGAGCGCCTCGACCCGGCCCCGGAGGAGCCCGGCCGTCTCGTCGGTGAGCTCGCCCGTCAGCGCCTCGGCGATGACGTCCGCGACCTCGGTGAACTCGTCGGCGCCGAAGCCGCGCGTGGCGAGCGCCGGGGGGCCGATCCGCAGACCGGACGTGACCATCGGCGGGCGAGGGTCGTTGGGGACGGCGTTGCGGTTGACCGTGATCCCGATCCGGTGGAGCCGGTCCTCGGCCTGCTTGCCGTCGAGCTCGGAGTCGACGAGGTCGACGAGGACGAGGTGGACGTCGGTGCCACCGCTCAGGACCTTGATGCCCGCGTCACGCGCGTCGGCGGCGGACAGCCTCTCGGCGAGGATCGAGGCGCCCTCGAGCGTGCGGCGCTGCCGGTCCCGGAACTCCTCGCTGCCGGCGACGAGGAAGGAGACCGCCTTGGCGGCGACGACGTGCTCGAGCGGACCGCCCTGCAGGCCGGGGAAGACGGCCGAGTTGATCTTCTTGGCGATGTCGGCGTCGTTGGTCAGGATGATCCCGCCGCGGGGGCCGCCGAGCGTCTTGTGCGTCGTCGACGTCGTGACGTGGGCGTGCGGCACCGGGTTGGGGTGCAGCCCGGCGGCGACGAGGCCCGCGAAGTGGGCCATGTCGACGAAGAGGTACGCGCCCACCTCGTCGGCGATCGCGCGGAACTCGGCGAAGTCGAGCACCCGCGGGTAGGCCGACCAGCCGGCGATGATCATCTTCGGCTTGCGCTCCTGCGCGAGCCGGCGGACCTCGGCCATGTCGACGCGGCCGTCGTCGCCGACGTGGTAGGGCACGACGTCGAAGCTCTTGCCGGAGTAGTTGATCCGCATCCCGTGGGTGAGGTGGCCGCCGTGGGCCAGGTCGAGGCCGAGGATCGTGTCACCGTGCTGGAGCAGCGCGAAGAACACCGCCGTGTTGGCTTGGGCGCCGGAGTGCGGCTGCACGTTGGCGAAGCCGGCGCCGAAGAGCGCCTTGACCCGGTCGATGGCGAGCTGCTCGATGACGTCGACGTGCTCGCAGCCGCCGTAGTAGCGCCGGCCGGGGTAGCCCTCGGCGTACTTGTTCGTCGCGACCGACCCCTGCGCCTGCATGACGGCGAGCGGCGCGAAGTTCTCGGAGGCGATCATCTCGAGGGTCGACTCCTGGCGCTGGAGCTCGGCGTCGAGAGCGGCGGCGACGTCGGGGTCCACGGCGGACAGCTGCTGGTTGAGCAGGTTCATGGCCGCCTCCTCAGGCGCTCTCGACGACGGCGCGGTAGCCGTCGGCGTCGAGGAGGTCGTCGAGGCCGTCGGCCACGCGGACGCGGAAGAGCCAGCCGCCCTCGAAGGACTCGGCGTTGACGAGGCTGGGGTCGTCGACGACGGCGGCGTTGACCTCGGTGACCTCGCCGGTCAGTGGGGCGTAGAGGTCGCTGACCGACTTCGTCGACTCGACCTCTCCGCAGGTCTCGCCCGACGTGATGGTCGAGCCCGCCTCGGGCAGGTCGACGTAGACGACGTCGCCGAGCGCCTCGGCGGCGAACGCGGTGATGCCGACGGTCGCGATGTCACCGTCGGGACCTGGTTCGACACGGACCCACTCGTGGTCCTTCGTGTACTTGAGGTCTGCGGGGATGGTGCTCATGGAAATCTCCTCGAAAAGTCTTGTGGTGAAAGGGAACTGCGCGTCAGCGGGCGCGCTTGTAGAAGGGCAGGGCGACGACCTCGGCGGGCACCCGCGTGCCGCGGACGTCGACGTCGAGACGGGTGCCCGGCTCGGCGAGCGCCCGGTCGACGTAGGCCATCGCGATGGGGTGACCGAGAGTCGGCGACGGCGCGCCGCTCGTCACCTCGCCGACGGTCGCGTCGGACGCCGGGTCGACGACGGTGTAGCCGTGCCGCGGGGCCCGACGGCCCTCGGGTCGCAGCCCGACCCGGACGCGGGCGATCGGCTGCTCGGAGACGGCGGCGAGCGCGTCCCGACCGACGAAACCACCCGGCTTGTCGAGCTTGACCACGCGACCGAGCCCAGCGGCATACGGCGTCGTGGTGGTGCTCAGCTCGTTGCCGTAGAGCGGCATCGCGGCCTCGAGGCGGAGCGAGTCGCGGCACGCGAGCCCGGCGGGGATGAGTCCCCGCTCGGCCCCAGCGGCCGAGAGCGCCTCCCAGATGGCGGGGGCGTCCGCGGGCGCCGAGAAGATCTCGAAGCCGTCCTCGCCGGTGTAACCGGTTCGGGCGAGGCGCGCGGCGCGACCGGCGACGGTCGTCTCGAGGATGGCGTAGTACTTGAGCGCCGGCAGGTCGGCGTCGGTCAGCTCGGCGAGGATCTCCTGGGCCTTCGGCCCCTGGATCGCGACGAGCGACCAGTCATCGCGCCGGTCCTGCACCTCGGCGTCGAAACCGGGCGCCCGCTCCAGCAGCGCCGTGAGGACGGTCTCGGCGTTGGAGGCGTTGGCGACGACCATGTAGCGGTCGTCCTCGAGCCGGTAGACGATGAGGTCGTCGAGGATGCCGCCGTCCTCCTGGCAGATCATCGTGTACTTCGCCTTCGTCACGGCGATGGCGCTGATGTCGCCGACGAGGGCGTGGTCGAGGAGGGCCGCGGCCTGCGGGCCGACGACCTCGATCTCGCCCATGTGGGACAGGTCGAAGAGGCCGGCCGCCTGCCGGACGGCGTGGTGCTCGGCGAGCTCGCTGCCGTAGCGCAGCGGCATCCGCCAGCCGGCGAAGTCGGTGAAGGTGGCACCGAGGGATTCGTGGATGCCGCTGAGCGCGGTCTGTCGGGTCATGGTCCCTGCTCTCGGGGTCGGGTCGGTACGGGGAGGTCGGTCGCCCGGTGGGCGCCGCGGGTGCGCTCGGGTGCCGCGCTCAGTTCTCGAAGGCCTCGGGCGCGGGGCACGAGCAGACGAGGTTGCGGTCGCCGTGGCTCTGGTCGATGCGCCCGACCGGCGGCCAGTACTTCGTGTCGCTGATCCCCGCCGGGTAGGCGCCCGCCTCGCGGGAGTAGGCGCGGTCCCAGTCACCGACGAGCGAGCGGGCCGTGTGGGGGGCATGCCGCAGCGGGCTGTCGGCGGCGCTGACCGCGCCGTCGATGACCGCGTCGATCTCGGCGCGGATCGCGATCATCGCGTCGATGAAGCGGTCGACCTCACCGAGGTCCTCCGACTCCGTCGGCTCGACCATGAGCGTGCCCGCCACGGGGAAGCTCATCGTCGGGGCGTGGAAACCGTAGTCGACGAGGCGCTTGGCGACGTCGTCCACGGTGATCCCCGACTCCTTGGTCAGCGGACGCAGGTCGAGGATGCACTCGTGGGCGACGAGGCCGTCCTCGCCCGTGTAGAGCGTCGGGAAGTGCGGGGCCAGCCGCGCGGCGATGTAGTTCGCGGCGAGGACCGCGACCTTGGTCGCCCGGGTCAGGCCCTCGGCGCCCATGAGCCGCACGTAGGCCCAGCTGATCGGCAGGATGCTCGCCGAGCCGAAGGGGGCTGCACTCACCGGACCGACTCCCTCGCGGCGCGCGGGGTCGGGGTGGAGGGGGTGCGACGGGAGGAACGGGACGAGGTGCGCGGCGACCGCTACCGGGCCGACGCCGGGACCGCCGCCGCCGTGCGGGATGCAGAACGTCTTGTGCAGGTTGAGGTGCGACACGTCGCCGCCGAACGACCCGGGAGCCGCGAGGCCGAGCAGGGCGTTGAGGTTGGCGCCGTCGACGTAGACCTGGCCGCCGTGCGCGTGCACGACCTCGCACAGCTCGGTGATGCCCTCTTCGTAGACGCCGTGGGTCGACGGGTAGGTCACCATGATCGCGGCGAGCCGGGGCGAGTGCTCCTCACATCTGGCGCGCAGGTCGTCGAGGTCGACGGTGCCGTCCGGTGCGGTCCTCACGACGACGACCCGCATGCCGGCCATCACGGCGGAGGCGGCGTTCGTCCCGTGCGCGCTCGCCGGGATGAGGCACACGTCCCGCTCGCCCTCGCCGCGGGAGCGGTGGTAGCCGCGGATCGCGAGCAGCCCGGCGAGCTCGCCCTGGCTGCCGGCGTTGGGCTGGATGGACACCTTGGCGTAGCCGGTGACCTCGGCGAGCCACGACTCGAGCTCGTCGACCAGGGTGGTGTAGCCGATGGCGGCCGAGGCCGGCGCGAAGGGGTGCAGGGCCGCGAAGCCCGGCAGGCTGATCGGCTCCATCTCCGTCGTCGCGTTGAGCTTCATCGTGCACGAGCCGAGCGGGATCATGCCCCGGTCGAGGGCGTAGTCCTTGTCCGAGAGCGAGCGCAGGTAGCGCAGCATCGCCGTCTCCGACCTGTGCGCCGAGAAGACCGGGTGGGTCAGGTAGGCGGACGTCCGGCGCAGACCCTCGGGGAGGCGGTCCGTCGCTGCGTCGAGGTCGAGGCCGGCGTCGCTCGCACCGAAGGCGGCGAGGACGGCCGACAGGTGCTGTTCGCTCGTCGTCTCGGAGCAGGAGATGCCGACGTGGTCGGCGTCGACCTCGCGCAGGTGGACACCGCGGGCGGCGGCCGACGCGACGACCTCGGCGGCGCGACCCGGCACCCGGGTCAGGACCGTGTCGAAGAAGGCCTCGTGGACGACCTCGACGCCGGCGGCCTCGAGTGCCGCGGTGAGCGACACCGCTTTACGGTGCACGTCCGTCGCGATGGCCCGCAGCCCCTCGGGGCCGTGGTAGACGGCGTACATCGACGCCACGACCGCGAGCAGGACCTGGGCCGTGCAGATGTTCGACGTCGCCTTGTCGCGGCGGATGTGCTGCTCGCGGGTCTGCAGGGCGAGCCGGTAGGCGGGTCGGCCGGCCGAGTCGACGCTGACGCCGACGAGGCGGCCGGGCAGCGAGCGCTCGAGCCCCTCGCGGACGGCCATGTAGCCGGCGTGCGGGCCGCCGTAGCCCATCGGGACGCCGAAGCGCTGGGTCGACCCGATCGCGATGTCGGCACCCCAGTCGCCCGGCGCGGCGAGGAGCGTGAGGGCCAGCAGGTCCGCCGAGGCGGCGACGAGGGCTCCGCGCTCGTGTGCGGCGGCCGTCAGCTCGGCGTGGTCGCGAACGGCGCCGGACGCACCGGGGTACTGCACGACGAGGCCGAAGAACTCCTCGTCCGGCAGACCCTGGCCCAGGTCGGCGACGAGGACCTCCACCCCGATCGCCTCGCAGCGCGTCCGGAGGACGGCGATGCTCTGCGGGAAGAGGTCGGCGTCGACGACGATCCGCTCCGCCTTGACCTTGCTCGTCCGGCGCATGACCGTCATCGCCTCGGCCACGGCGGTTGCCTCGTCGAGGAGCGACGCGTTGGACGTGGCGAGGCCCGTCAGGTCGCCGACCATGGTCTGGAAGTTGATCAGCGCCTCGAGGCGGCCCTGGCTGATCTCCGGCTGGTACGGCGTGTAGGCGGTGTACCAGGCCGGGCTCTCGACGACGTTCCGGCGGATCACCGCGGGCGTGATGGTGCCGTGGTAGCCGAGGCCGATCATCGCCTCGGAGGAGTCGTTCTGCTCCGCGAGGCCGCGCAGCTCCGCCTGGACCTGCGCCTCGGTGAGCGGCTGCGGGAGGTTGAGCGCGGAGGCGTTGCGCACGCCCTTGGGCACGGCCCGGTCGACGAGGGAGTCGAGGGAGTCGAAGCCGAGCTCGGCCAGCATCTTGGCCTGGTCGTCGGCGGAGAAGCCGATGTGGCGGGTGTGGAAGTCGACGGTAGGCGTCAGCGGAGGTCGGTGCGTCATTGCGGGAGGCTCCCTGGTCTGTGCACGCCCGTGGGCGCGACTGGTGGGGTTGCCTCCCCGCTCTGTCATGTGGACCTGAGAGCTTCACCGACCCGAGGGACGGCTTGCACCGTGGGTGCAGGACCAGGTCCTGCTTTCCAGAGTTCGCCTCACCGCAACGGTCATGGTGGCCTGAGAGATTCTGGGGAGAAGTTGCTCCTTCGGCGCCGCGACCTGCTGGTCGCGAGCTCTCCCGCTGCGATTCGAACGGCGAATGTGCAGTTGTCGGGCTCACCGTAGGCGGCGACCCGCCTGCCGTCAATGGCCAGTCCGCATGGCGGCTGACCGCGATGTGGCCGGGGTCTTGTGCGCCCGGCGACCCGGGTCTACCGTCAGCGCCCATCACCTAATTGAAAATGCCATCGAACTGTGGCGGGAGAGTCCCGCCGTCCTGAACCAGGAGCAGCGGGCGCCGAAGGAGCAAACCCTCCCCGGGAATCTCTCAGGCCCCCGTACCGCCACGGCTAGGCAACTCTGGAAAGTGCCCGGACGTCCCGTCCCCGCACACCGACGGTGCAAACGGAGCCTCGCTCCGCGAATCTCTCAGGTCCGATACAGAGCGGGGAGGAGCCATCCATCCTCTGCCGGAACGGACCCGGACCATGCCTGACCTCAGCAACGGCGCTGACACCCTGACCGCCCCCGCGGTGCCGACGGGCGCGCGCCTCTCCCACGTGCCCGACGTCGACCTCGCCGCGAGAACCCCTGCTGCCGAAGGGGGCTCGGGAGGAGCCGACGGCTCGAACGGCGACAGCCCGCACCTGGCGCGCTCCCTCTCCAACCGTCACATCCAGCTCATCGCCATCGGCGGCGCCATCGGCACCGGCCTCTTCATGGGCTCGGGCAAGACGATCTCGCTCGCCGGACCCTCGGTGATCTTCGTCTACATGATCATCGGCTTCATGCTCTTCTTCGTCATGCGGGCGATGGGCGAGCTGCTCCTGTCCAACCTCAACTACAAGTCGTTCACCGACTTCGCGGCGGACCTGCTCGGGCCGTGGGCCGGCTTCTTCACCGGCTGGACGTACTGGTTCTGCTGGATCGTCACGGGCATCGCCGACATCGTCGCGATCGCCGGCTACGTGACGTACTGGTGGGCTGACCTGCCGTTGTGGATCCCCGGCGTCGCAGCCATCACCCTGCTCCTCGGCCTCAACCTGCCCACGGTCAAGGCGTTCGGCGAGACGGAGTTCTGGTTCGCCCTCGTCAAGATCGTGGCGATCGTCACGTTGATCATCGTGGGCGTCGTCATGGTCTTCAGCTCGTTCACCGCCCCCGACGGCGCCCGGGCCTCGTTCACCAACCTGTGGAACGACGGCGGCATGTTCCCCACCGGCGTGATGGGCTTCGTCGCCGGCTTCCAGATCGCCGTCTTCGCCTTCGTCGGCCTCGAGCTCGTCGGCACGACCGCTGCTGAGACGAAGAACCCCGAGCGGACCCTCCCCCGGGCCATCAACTCGATCCCGATCCGGATCATGCTCTTCTACGTGGGTGCCCTCGTCGTCATCATGGCCGTCACGCCGTGGCGCGACGTCGTGGCGGACACATCACCCTTCGTCGGGATGTTCAGCCTCGCCGGACTCGGGATCGCAGCCTCGGTGATCAACTTCGTCGTGCTCACCTCGGCCGCCTCGTCCGCCAACTCCGGCATGTACTCGACCTCGCGGATGATCTACGGTCTCGCCCTCGAGGGTGACGCCCCCTCGCGCCTGCGCCGGCTGACGAGGCGCAAGGTGCCCGCGAGCGCCCTCGTCTTCTCCTGCGTGTTCCTGCTCGGCGGTGTGGCCCTGCTCTACGCCGGCACGTCCATCATGGAGGCGTTCACCGTGGTCACGACGATCTCGGCCCTGCTCTTCATGTTCGTCTGGACGATGATCCTCGTGTCCTACCTGGCCTACCGGAAGAAGCACCCGGAGCGGCACGCGCGCTCGACCTTCCGGCTGCCCGGTGGGGTCGCCATGGTCTGGGTCGTCTTCGCGTTCTTCGGCTTCCTCATCTGGGCCCTCACCCAGGAGGCCGACACGCTGCGCGCCCTGCTCGTGACGCCCGTGTGGTTCGTGGTCCTGGGGATCGCGTGGGCCGTGCTGCGGCGCCGGCCGCACCACGTGGCGCGGTACGAGGCCTTCCGCCGCAGTCTCGAGGAGCCGAGCGACGCCGACGTGGCCACCACGAGACCCTGAGGATCCCGTATGCCGCTGAGCCCGCCCCGCACGAAGCCCACCCAGGGCGCGGGGTGGGCTCAGCGGCATACGGCGGGGTCGTTGGGACGACGCGGGAGCCGTGCATCCCTCTCGCACCTGCGACACTCTCTCGGGTGACGAGCCCTCAGGATGAGCAGATGGTGCGTGCCGCCTACGACGACCTGGCCGACACCTACGGGGACAACTTCCGGTCGACCGGGCCGGAGGCGCCGGTCGACCTCGCCCTGATCCGACACTTCGCCTCCCTGGTCCCCGGGGAGCGCCAGGTCCTCGATGCCGGCTGCGGCGCGGGGCGGATGTTCACGGTCCTCCGCGACCTGGGCTGCGCGGTCGAGGGGGTCGACCTCTCGCCCGCGATGGTCAGGCGAGCCCGTCGCGACCACCCGGACGTCGTGTCGCAGGTGGGGACGTTGACGGCCCTGCCCCACGCGGACGCGAGCTTCGACGGCGTGTTCTCGTGGTACTCCACGATCCACAGCCCCGACACCGACCTGCCTCGCATCGCCGAGGAGCTCGGCCGGCTCCTGCGACCGGGCGGGGTCGTCCTCGTCGCCTTCCAGTCCGGTCAGGGCGCCCGGGACGTCTCCGGGAGCTTCCGGCGCCACGGGCACGACGTCACCCTGCACCGCTACCTGCGCACACTCGACGAGGTCAGCCGGGCGCTCGGATCCACCGGCCTGGCGGAGGTGGCCCGGTTCGAGCGCCGGGCCGTCCGCCCCGAACGGGACAGCCAAGCCGTCGTCATCGCCGAGCGACCTCGCCAGGACGCGCCCCCGGGGCCCCGACGGTAGGAGAGGGAGCGCCCGGGTTTCCTGGTCTCGGCGGCGAAGCCAACCCAGCGGCAAACCGGAGCACTACCGTGATGGTGTGCGTGAAACCACGCAGGTGCCCGCACCCGGACGCGACCGCTTCCTGGACCTGCTGCGAGCGGGCAGCATCATCGCGGTCGTCGTGGGGCACTGGCTGGTCACCGACCTGTTCTGGAGCGACGGGCAGGTCCGCCACCGCAGCGCGCTCGGCGAGGCACCCGAGCTGTGGCCGCTGACGTGGGTGTTCCAGGTCATTCCCCTCTTCTTCTTCGTCGGCGGGTACGCGAACCGGCGCAGCTGGCTCGGGGCCCAGGAACGCGGCGAGGGGTACGCCGCGTTCGTCGACCGCCGGATGCACCGGCTGCTCGCGCCGACCGCGGTCCTGCTCGTCGCGGTCCTGCTCGGCAACCTTGCGCAGGCGCTTCTTGACGCCCCCGGCCTCGGGGCCGGCGCCGAGATCCTGCTGCAGCCGCTCTGGTTCCTCGGCGTCTACGTGGTCGTGACGGCACTGACGCCGGTCACCTTGGGCTGGCACAGGCGGTGGGGGTGGCGGGTCGTCAGCGTGGCACTGGCCGCGGTGGGGGTGACCGAG
Organism: Intrasporangium sp. DVR; assembly: GCF_040365325.1. Lineage (NCBI taxonomy): Bacteria > Bacillati > Actinomycetota > Actinomycetes > Micrococcales > Intrasporangiaceae > Intrasporangium > Intrasporangium sp. DVR. The sequence goes on from NZ_BAABZW010000005.1 coordinate 505,098, forward strand.
CTGCTCCGGATGGGAGCCGGCCTCGGTTGGGTCGCCTACGCCAACGTCCTCATCGTCTGGGCCCTCGTCCACCAGCTCGGCTACCTCTACGCCGACCGGGCCCTCGGACGACGTGCGGCCACGCTGCTGGCCGTGCTCGGCGGCTCGGCGCTCATGCTGCTGACGGCGGGGCCCTACCCGGCCCGCATGGTGGGCGTCCCGGGCGACGAGCTCGTCAACATGAACCCACCCACGGCCGCGCTGACCGCTCTCGCCCTCACCCAGGCGGGCATCGCCGTGCTGGCGCGGGCGCCGGTGGACCGGTGGCTGCAGCGACCCCGGGTGTGGTCGATCGTGGTCGCGCTCAACCTGTCGATCATGTCGATCTTCCTGTGGCACCAGCCGGTCATGGCCCTCGTCGCGCGCGTCCTGGCCCCCAGCGGGGTGCCGCACCCCGACCCACCCGGGATCTCGTGGTGGGCCGTCAGGCTGGTGTGGTTGATCGTGGCCGGGACGCTTCTCGCGGTCATCGTCCTGCTCGTCGCTCGTTTCGAACGCGGGGCGCCACCCCGGCCCGGACCCCGAACGCGAGGGGGGTCGCTCGCGGCGAGCACGGCCGTGGCGCTGGCCGGCCTCGGGCTGCTGGGGGTGGCGGGCACGGACGCGGGCCGACCCTTCGCGGTCCACCGGGTCCTCGGGGCGGTCGATGTTGCACCCGTCGTGGGCATGGTGTGCGTCGGCGTCGCGATCCTGCTCCTGCACGGCGCCCGACACGGTCACCGTCCCGCCATCCGGTCGCTGCTCACCGGCACGGCCCTGTTCGCGGTGGTGGGACTCGCCTACGCCTGGGGTCTGGGGGGCCTGACCCCGGCCCCGCGCCTGCTGGGCCTCGTCGGAGCACTGGCCCTGGTGCTCCTCGGCGCGGCCGTGGCTGCGCTGTCGACCGAGGGCGCCGCTGGGGGCCCGCGGTATCCCGGTCGGGTCCGGCGGCGCAGTGACGTGTGACGGAGCCCGACACAGGACAAGGCCCCCGACCGGTCGGTCGAGGGCCTTGCGCGTGGAGGCGGTCACCGCCTCCGGTTGATCAGGTCAGATGACCTTGACCTTCTCGGCCTGGGGACCCTTCGGGCCCTGAGTCACGTCGAACTCGACCTTCTGGCCCTCCTGCAGCTCGCGGTAGCCGCCGCTGTCGATGGCCGAGTAGTGAACGAAGACGTCAGCGCCGCCGCCATCCTGCTCGATGAAGCCAAAGCCCTTTTCGCTGTTGAACCACTTCACGGTGCCTGTTGCCACTGGTATTGCCTCTTCTTGTTATCGAGTCTCCCGTGTGGAGAGCTCAAGGCCGCCGATGGCCACGACCGAGCCGTCGCGCGAACCTTCGCGTGCGGCGTCTCACTCGTGCCGAGCCCTGGAGCGCGGACTGCAACGGCAACGGGAATGACGGTAGCAGTCCTGAATGACTTCGGCCGCCCGGAGCTCACCAGTCATCTCGGGCGGCATCAGCCGGCGATCCGTCCGCCGCGCCGTCCCGGCCCGCCTCAACCTGCCTCTTGGCGCACTCCGTGACCGCGTCCAGATCCACGCCGTAGGTCGCGCGCCCCGTCGCTGCGTAGGCGGCCAACCTCGCCGCTGCCCGCTGTGCGAGCCGGTGTGCCCCCGTGTGGTTGCCTCGGGCCGCATGGGTGATCGCCACGCAGAGCTGGGCCAGGCCCTGCCAGAGGTCGCGCTCCTCGGCCGGGCCGGACTTCCACCGCACCTCGAGGACCTCATGGGCGGCGAACGGCCGGCCGGCTGCGACCAGCTCTCGGGCCGTGCGCAACGTCTCCTCAGGGGGCAGGGGCTCCTCGGAGACCGGCTCGACGCCCGCGGCGCCGTACGGCAGGGGCCGGCCCAGCGCGTCACGCGGCCGTGCCTGTCGAGCACGCCCGAGCGCATCGCGGTCTCGTTCGGGTCGGGTCATGACGTCAGCGTCTCAGGAAACGCGGGCGTCCGCGACGAGGCCGGTGGAGGAAAACGGAAGGCGCGGGGTGGGCGGTGATCGCTAGCGTTCAATGATTGTGACGGTGACCAGAGTGGGGCAGGACGAGTCCCGAGGTGCGATCCAGGACGCCACCCTCGGGGCGGGTGGCGTGCCGCCGCATCGGGTGCCCGTCGACTGGCGCCGGGTGCGCCGTCCGCTCACCGTCGTCAGCTTCACGATGTCCCTGCTCGGCGCCGTCGCCGCCTCGCTCGGCTCGATGGTCGCCGGCCGTCTCGCCGAGCACGCCACCTCGACACTGGTGGTCCTCCTGGCGCTGTGTGTGGTCGGCGGTGCCGTCATCGACACGGCCGCCAAGACGATCTGGGCCGTGGTCTGCGACCGCGCCGAGGGCAGGCTCCGCACCGACCTGCTCGACGCGGCGATGGCCCAGCCACTCTCCGAGCTGTCCGAGCAGGCCGTGGGCGAGGTGCTCGACCGCATCGACGACGACACCTGGGAGGTCGGCCAGCTGATGCGCTGGGGCGTGTGGCAGGCGGTGCGGACGCTCCTCGCCTCCGGCCCGCTCTGGGTGGTCGCCAGCCTCGCGTGGTGGCCGGCAGCGTTCCTCTTCCCGCTGACGGGAGTGGCGACGTTCTGGGTCGTCCGGCGCCTCCTTCCGCAGGTGGCCGAGCGCAAGGTCGTCGAGGAGGCGGCGTGGACCGATCACGCGGCCGCCACCGAGGAGGGGATCGCCGCCCGTGACGACCTGCGGACGGCGCTCGGCCAGCAGCACGTGCTGCGTCGCAACGCCCGCATGGCCGCCCGGGTCCATGCCGCCCTCGACAAGGTCCTGCAGGTCGAGGTCCGCATCACCCGACGCAGCGGCGGCCTGCTGCACGGCGCGCTGGCGGCCGTCGCGGTCGTCGGCACGGCCCTCGTCGTCGCCGGTGACCTGTCGACCGCCCGGCTCGTCACGCTCTTCCTCGTCACGACCATGTTCGTCGGCAGCGTGGACATGCTGGCTCGTCACCTGCCCGACCTGCAGGAGGGTTTCGGCGCCGTCCTGCGGCTGCGGGCGATGCTGGCCTCCCCGGCGGAGCCGACCGGGGGACTGCCCTTGCACGACGGCCCGCTGGACGTGGAGTTCCACGACCTGGCCTTCAGCTACGGCACGGGCACCTTCGCCCTGCGCGACGTCAACCTGGTGGTCCCGGCGGGCCACACCTGCGCGCTCGTCGGACGGACCGGCTCCGGCAAGTCGACCCTCGCGTCGTTGCTCTCGCGCGCCGTGGAGCCGCCCCGCGGCTCGGTGCTGCTCGGCGGGACGGACGTGCGCGACCTCGACCTCCAGCAGCTGCGGGCCGCAGTCGGCGTGGTCACCCAGCGCACCGAGGTGCTCGCGGGCACCCTGGCGCAGAACATGACGCTCTTCGGTGACGTGCCTCGCGCGCGGGTCGAGGCTGCGGTCGCCGAGCTGGGACTCACGGAGTGGGTGGCCGGCCTGCCCGACGGCCTCGACACGATGCTCGGGCCCGGCGGCACGACCCTCTCGGCGGGCGAGGAGCAGCTCGTGGCGTTCGCCCGGCTGCTCGTGCGGGACGTCCGGGTCGTCGTGTTGGACGAGGCCACCGCCCGCATGGACCCGGTCACCGAGGCCCGGGTGGTCCGGGCCGCCGATCGGCTGATCTCGGGTCGCACCGGAATCCTCGTCGCCCACCGGCTCTCGACGACCGAGCGGGCCGAGCACGTGGCTGTCCTCGAGTCTGGTCGCGTCATCGAGCAGGGCCCGCGCGCCCGACTGGCGGACGCGGACGGGCCGTTCCGCCGCCTCCTCGAGGCAGCCGCCCATGAGGTGGCCGTGGAGGAGCACCACCACGCCGACACGGCGATCGGCTCGGTCCGCCGCAGCACCGACCCACCGCCTCCTCCGGTGCTCGCGCCGACTCCGAGCCTCGCCCGGCAGGTGCTCCACGCGGTGCGCATCCAGCCGCAGTGGGGCTTGCTGGGCGCCTTCCTCTTCCTCCTCGCATCGCTGACCGGGGCTTTCGGCGCCGTCACCGGGTGGCTCTGGGGACTCGTCGTCACCGGCCTGCAGGGGGGTGCCAACCCCGGCTGGCTCACCGCGGCCCTCGTCCTGTCTCTCGTCGTCGGTCCGCTCTTCCTGTCCCAGGCGTTCCGGACCTATCCCCACTGGTGGATCGAGGTGCGGCTCCGGGTGCGCGCCACGGTGCTGGCCGGCCAGACCGCGCAACGCCGGCTCGCGCGCACCCCACCCGGGGAGGTGGTCGCCCGCACGATGGACGCCGACCGCCTCGCCCGCTACACCGACCGCTGGGTCGACTTCGTCAACGGTCTCGTCGTCGCCTCGATGACGGCCGTCATCGCCGGCACGTGGCTCGCCGGCGCGGTCCTCCTCGTGGTGATGATCACCTCGGCGCTGGCCTCGACCCTGGGCAGACCGGTGGCCGGGCGGTCGGCAGCGGCCGCCTCGACGGCCAGGGCCAACTTCGGGAGATCGCTCGTCTCGGCGCTCGAGTCCATCCGCACGGTCAAGCTGGCCGCTGCCACCCCCCAGGTGCACCAGCACCTGCGCACGGTCGACGGCGGCCGAGTCGACGCCGCCGTTCGCGAGCACCGAGTGCAGGCGCTCCTCGACGGCGTGCCCATCGTCATGGTCCAGTGCGGAGTCGTGGCTGCCTGGGCCGGCTTCCTCCACGGCACCTGGCCGCTCGCCACCACGTTGCTCGTGGCCAATGCCGTCAGCGGCTTCGACTGGTTCGGCCGGGTCGCCGGCTCGGTCGTCACGGAGGCGCCCGGCGTGCGGGCGTGGCTCAACGCCACGAGCGAGCTCGCCGGCGGCGGCGACCTGATGGACCTGCCACCGGGCATGGACCTGGTGCACGGCACCGCCGACGAGCCGAGCCCCGGGCCGTCCGAGCCCCTGCGGACCCTCACCCTGCAGGGCCTGACCGCGGTCCACGACGACGGCACCATCGGCGTGCAGGACGTCGACCTCACCGTCAACGCCGGCGAGCTCGTGCTCCTGCTGGGCCAGGTCGGCTCGGGCAAGTCCAGCCTGCTCTCCTCGCTCGCCGGCCTGACCTCGCACACCGGCCTCGTGCTGTGGAACGGCCGACCCCTCGCCGACCCCGAGATCGAGCTGAGGCCCGGCCGCGTCTCCCACATCGCCCAGGTGCCGCGCGTGCTGTCCGGCAGCTTCAGCGACAACGTCGCCCTCGACCACGCCGACCGGCGCGTCGAGCCGGCCCTCGCCACGGCACGAATGGAGCGGGACGTCACCGAGGCCGGGGGCACGCACGCCCTGGTCGGCCATCGCGGGGTCCGGCTGTCCGGGGGGCAGGTGCAGCGGGTGGCGCTCGCCCGAGCACTCGCCTGCGAGGCAGACCTGCTGCTCGCGGACGACGTCTCGTCCGCCCTCGATGCGGCCACCGAGATCGAGCTCTGGGCGGCGCTGCGGTCCAACGGGGCGACGGTCATCGGCGCGACGAGCAAGGCGGCCGCGCTGGCCCAGGCCGACCGAGTGGTCGTCCTCGAGGGTGGCCGGGTCGCCGACGCCGCCCCATGGCGCGAGCTCTCCTCGAGATGGGGGCACCTCGCCGGGTAGGTACTGGTTGTCGACGAAACCGCCTGAGCACCTGTGGCCCGGGATCACCTGTGCCTGGTGCCCGACATCGGAGTTGCGGGTTGAGTGGGCGCTGCGGGTCCGACAGGGCGGAGGCTGCCGCTCGCCGAGCAGGAGATCAGAAGTTCGTCGCCATGTTGGTGAACCGGCTGAAGTGGCCCTGGAAGGCGACGACGATGGTGTCGGTCGGACCGTTTCGGTGCTTGGCGACGATGAGGTCCGCCTCCCCCTCACGGGGCGAGTCCTTCTCGTAGGCCGCCTCGCGGTGCAACAGGATCACCATGTCGGCGTCCTGCTCGATCGAGTTGTGGACGGCGATCCCATTGGCGATGAAGTTGTGGGTGCCGAGCACCGTGGCATCGAAGACCTCTTCGAGCCCGGCGGGCTCGATGCTGGCCACCGCATCCCAGCAGACGTCGTTGACCGCATGGAGCTCCAGCTCGGCGGTGTCGAGGACCGCTGCGACTCGCGCGAGCCTTTCGCGGGCCGGTGCCTGCCCCTCGACCCCGGCACCGTTGTCGCTCGCTCCGGGAGGCGATTGACGAGCGGGAGTGGACATGGCCTGGTCGGACATGACCTCGCGCACGGTTTCCCAGACTCCCTCGGGGATGGTGTCGACGGTGGTGTGCGCCTGGGCGTCACGAATGACCCCCAGCAGCTTCTCGGCCCGGGCGCCCTGGTCTCCCGACACCCCTATCTCCTGGAGGAAGCGCCGCTGGCTGTCGCTGCCCGAGACGTCGAGCGTGTAGCGGGGACGGAATCCCGGCTTGCGGAGAACGCGGAGCCGCGTGGAGATCCCGAACCGGAGCAGCAGCCGAGAAAGGTCATCGACCAGCCGCCGAGATGACGACGTGTAGCGGATGCGGCCACCGCGCCCGTTGCGGTTCAGCGTGACCGATCCCTCTGTGGCCCAGATGTGCCTCAGGAAGAGGGCGATCTGTCGCTTCGGAACGCAGAAGACCGGCGCAGGGACGAACGTCTCGTGTCTGCGCTTGTCGAGGACGCCGAGCCCGTCGAGCCACTCCACAACCGGATTCCGCTTTCCGTGGGTGAGCCGGAACGGCGCCCGCAGGTGCACGGTGGTCACCCCCGATGCGGGGGCGTCGTCCCGAACCGCCGCCACACCGAAGGTGAGCGCGGCCTTCGACACCGCCTCCACGTTGTCCTCATGAATGCTCGCGTAGCGCATCGGCTGACGCGCGAGCATCGACCCATCGCCCAACAGGTGGGCCAGGAGGATGATGCGGGAGTCCTCCCACGCCTCGTGTTGCTCCGGCGCCGGGACGTGCCACGGCACGGCGATGCGATCGCCCACCCGCAGGTCTGCCAGGGGTCGCCAACCGTCGTAGGCGAGGAACGGGTGGTTGTCGGTGGCCCGGAGGGTCTTGCCCGACGCGAGAGTCATCGTGAAGACGGGCTTCGTGCCGGTGGAGAAGACGTGCGTCAGGTGTCGCTCGACGTAGCGCAGCTTCTCGTCGAGCGCCCACACAGGGACATCCCTGGCCCCGGAAGCGAACAGCTCCCCCAGGGTCACCTCGGCGCCCGTGTCGGCACGCATGATCCGGGTGTCCGCGGTGAGACACCCTGACTCACGAAGGTCGCTCATCTGCGGCTTCTTGTCCGTGCGCTGCTCGGGGCCACGGTTGAGCTGGGAGATCGCGATGACGGGGACCTCGAGCTCCTTGGCGAGCAGCTTGAGTGCCCGAGAGAATTCGGAGACCTCCTGCTGGCGGGACTCCACGCGCTTGCCCGACGTCATCAGCTGGAGATAGTCGATGACGACGATCCGCAGGTTGTGCCGCTGCTTGAGTCGCCGACACTTCGCGCGGATCTCCATCAGCGACATGTTGGGGGAATCGTCAATGAAGAGAGGCGCATCCGAGACCTTGCCCATGGTCGAGGCGAGCCGTGTCCAGTCCTCCTCGCGCATGGTGCCCTTGCGCATGTGCTGCAGCTGGATGCCAGCCTCGGCCGAGAGGAGACGCATCGTGATCTCGGTGCGACTCATCTCGAGAGAGAAGACGACGGCGGCCATCTTGTGCTTGATCGCTGCCGACCGGACGATGTCGAGACCGATGGTGGAGTTGTGCGTGGGGACCATCGCCCGGCCGGCCAGGTAGAGGTGGTCGGCAGCCGCAACTTCGATGCATCTGACCGGCACGGATGTCACGGCCTCGACGCGATCGACCTTCCACAGCGCCAAGGTGACTCGAGGATCACCACCGCTGGGCACCCGCTCGACCGTGACGACGTGACCGCTCTGCATGGCGGCCAGGACCTCGGCCGTCGTCAGCACGCGAGTCGCGAGCCCGTCCAGGCGGACGGACCACTGGTGCTGCTCGTCGGCGACGAGCAGCGACCCGTCCGAGAACTGGACCTCGTAGCAGGGCCGTCCAACCATCACCTCGGTGGCCGCCACGACCCGGGTGGCTCGGCCGTCGGCGCCGAGCACCTCGTCCCCCACCGCGACGGCGCCCATGGTCGTCCAGCCGCCGGGCGTCGCCAGCGGCGTGTTCAGGGCGAGGGCCTTGCCCATCGCGGGACGGGCGGCGATGACGATCATCTGACCGGGATGCAGGCCGTTGGTGAGGGTGTCGAGGTCGGTGAATCCGGTTGGCACCCCGGTCATCTCACCAGACCGGCCAGAGGCCACCTCGATCTCGTCGACGGTCGCCTCGAGGATGTCGCCGATGGCGTGGTAGTCCTCGCCACCGCGCTTGTCGGCCACGGAGTACACCTCGGCCTGGGCGGCGTTGACGATGTCCTCGACGTCACCGCCCCCCTGCGCGTAGCCGAGCTGCACGATGCGGGTGCCGGCCTCGACGAGCCGGCGCAGCACCGCGCGCTCGGCCACGATCTGCGCGTAGTAGCCGGCATTGGCCGCCGTCGGCACCGACGCGATCAGCTGGTGCAGGTAGGCCTGGCCACCGATCCGGGCCAGGTCCCCGCGCTTGGTCAGCTCGTCGGCGACGGTGATCGCGTCGGCGGGCTCGCCGCGGCCGTAGAGGTCGAGGATCGCGTCGTAGATGAGCTCGTGCGCCGGCCGGTAGAAGTCCGTGCCCTTGAGCTGCTCGACACAGTCGGCGATGGCGTCCTTGGACAGGAGCATGCCGCCGAGCACCGACTGCTCCGCCCCGACGTCCTGGGGCGGGAGGCGGTCGTCCGGGGGCCCGCCCTCGCGCGCGGTGGTGGCGAACGCACTCGTGCTCAACTCATCGAGCGACACTCGCTCCCCTTCCGTGACGACGTCTTACCCCTGACCACAACTGCACCATGCGCCACCGACATCACACTTCACGGCACGCCGACCCTGCGCTGGGGTCGTGACCCGGGCGAGGGGGAGGTCCTCGGTCTCGACGATCCAGCGAAGCAGGCCCCACCGTAGAGGCACGGGGGAAGTCGTCACAACGCGAACTCGCACCTGGCCGTGTTGCCCTGTGGATAACCTGTGGAGGCAGCGGCGCGACACGCCGTCGGATGCTGTGGACAAGATGTGCGGACCCCTGTGGCCCCCATGTGGATCCGGTGCCGGGACCACGCCAGCGACCTGCGCAAACGTCCGTCCACGCCCTGTGGACAGAAATGGCCAGGGGCCTGTGCGCCGTCCCCGGACGACGAGGGCTCCGGCTCCTGTGGACCGAAGGGCCACTCGAGGGGACGTCCCCTGCGCAGCGTTGTTGGCGGAGGACCGCGCGTCTACCCTCGATCCATGTGCCGCAACATCCGACAGCTCCACAACTTCGAGCCTCCCGCGACGAGTGAGGAGGTGCGGGCGGCGGCCCTCCAGTACGTGCGCAAGGTGAGCGGCAGCACGAAGCCGAGCCTGGCCAACCAGGCGGCGTTCGACGAGGCGGTCGACGCCGTGGCTCACGCCACTCAGCACCTGCTCGACCATCTGACGACGAGTGCCCCACCGAAGGACCGAGAGGCCGAGCGCGCCAGAGCCCGCGCACGCAACGCCGTCCGCTTCGGCACACTCGCCTAGCGCCAGCGGAGAGGGGCGCTCGGCCGGCGAGCGCGAGCGTTTGAGACCCTGTCCCCGTGTCCGTGTTCGTCGCCGTCGTCGCGGTGCTCCTCGCCGCGGTGACCTGGTCCCTCCACCGTCGACTCTTCGTCAGCCCGCAATGGCCGTATGCCGCTCAGCTCGCCGCCGCTGTCGTCCTCGCTGTCGGGTGGGTGGCCGTCGTCCTCGCCTTCCTCATCCAGGGCGGGACGATCGACCCCGACGGGACGCGCTGGCTGGGCTGGCTCGGGATGACCTGGCTGGCCGTCGTCTGGTACCTCATCGTGGGCACGCTCGTGCTCGGACTGGTGATCCTGCCGATGCGGCTGGCCGGGCGGCGTGACCTGCGACGCCCAGTGCTTCGAGCCGGCGCTCCTGCCGTGGTGGTCGTGGCGCTGGCGACGACCGGCTACGGGCTGGGCGAGGCGGCGGAGCCGGCCATCACGCCTGTCACCATCACCAACGACCTCGTGCCGGACGCACTCGACGGGCTGCGGATCGCGCTCATCTCGGACCTCCACGTCGGGCCGGTCCGCGACGCCCGTTTCACCGAGCGGGTGGTCGACCTCGTCAACGCCGAGCAGCCTGACCTCGTGGTCATCGCCGGCGACGTCGCCGACGGGAAGGTCTCGCAGGTGGGGGCGGACATGGAGGCGCTGCGTCGACTCGACGCGGCACTCGGCGTCTACGGCGTCGACGGCAACCACGAGGTCATCTCCGGCGAGCCGGAGAAGTGGGCGCACCAGTGGCACGACCTCGGCATCGAGGTCCTCCACAACGAGAACGTCACCGTGGAGGCCGGCGGGGGCAGCCTGACCATCGCGGGTATGCCCGACCCGTCCGGTGGGCGCACCGACGGTCCTGACGCCGACGCGGCGCTCGCGGGGGTCGACCCGGACGTCTCCACCCTGCTCCTCGCCCACCAGCCGAAGATGGCCGAGCTCGTCAAGGGTCGTGGCGTCAACCTCCAGCTCTCCGGCCACACGCACGGCGGGCAGCTCTGGCCCTTCAACGTCCTCGTGCGACTGCAGCAGCCGACGCTCGACGGGCTGGAGCCGGTCGGCGACGTGCCCGTCCTGACGTCCCGCGGCGCCGGCGCCTGGGGCCCGCCCGTGCGGGTCCTCGCGCCCCCGGAGATCCCCCTCATCACGCTGCGCACCCGCTGACGCCCATTTCAGCGCGCGGATCTGCCGACCTTCCGTCAGGATGTCGGGCGTCGGCCGCTGACCCCGCGGCCCGGACGGGAGGATCACCCCAGATGCGCATGACCCGCACCCTTCGCATCGCCTCGGCCACGGCCGTCGGTGCCCTGGCCTTCGCCACCCTCGGCCTGACCGCCCCCGCGCAGGCCCGGCCGTTGGCCGTCGCCGACGCCTCTGCCGAGTGCTATGTCCCGGAGACGCACTCCGACGAGTCCGACGCTGCCCGTGGTGGTTACGGCCGCGACCACCGCGACATCTCGGCCGCCGAGCAGCGCGCCATCGAGTCCCGCACCAACGCCATCCTCAAGGCGAAGGGCCAGCCGACTCTCGGCGCCGAGACGGCGCTCGCGTCAGGGACTGTCCCCGTCTACTTCCACGTGATGGCCTCGGCCTCGGGTGAGGGCGACGTGACGCAGGCACAGATCGACGCTCAGATCGTCGAGCTCAACGAGAACTTCGCTGGGCGCGAGTCGACCGCGGCGGCCGACACCGGCTTCACCTTCACCCTCGCCGGCGTCGACCGCTACTACAACAACCAGTGGCACAAGGACCGTCAGTCGACGACCTACCGGGCCAAGACTCGGCAGGGCGGCGCCAACGCGCTCAACATCTGGCTCGTCGACTTCGGCTACCTCGGGATCGCGACGTTCCCGTGGGACTACAGCAAGAACGCCTCGGTCGACGGCATCCGCGTGCACTGGGACTCGCTCCCGGGCGGCTCGATCGCGAACTACAACCAGGGCAAGACCGCGACGCACGAGGCGGGCCACTGGTTCGGGCTGTACCACACGTTCCAGGGCGGCTGCACGACGACGAACGACGAGGTCGCCGACACCCCGGCCCAGGGCTCCTCGACGAGTGGCTGCCCGGAGGGACGCGACTCGTGCTCGCTGCCCGGCCTCGACCCGATCCACAACTACATGGACTACAGCTACGACGCCTGCTACAACCAGTTCACCCCCGACCAGTCCAGCCGCATCTCCTCGATGTGGACGGCCTACCGGGCCGGCTGACTCGAGCGCCACGTCCGTCGTGGCGCACCGGCTGCCCCACTCCCCGTATGGGGGTGGGGCAGCCGTGCGTCTGCTGGGTCGGCACCGCGTCGGTGTGGACGGCTAGGTTGGCGCGCATGGGCCGGACCGGAGCGCACCGCGAGCTGATCGCCGCCGTGCGGGCTGCGCTGGAGCAGGGGGCCGACCCCGTGCGAGCCGCGGGGCAACAGCGGTACATGAAGTCCGCGATGCCGTTCCGTGGCCTGACCTCCGCCCGGCTCGCCGCCGCCCTCCGCCCGGTCCTGCGCGACCCCGCTCTGGGGATGTCGTCCCGAGATCAGTGGGCGGCCACCATCTCCACGCTGTGGCTCGAGGCGCGCCACCGTGAGGAGTGGTACTCCGCGCTGGCCCTCGCCAAGCACGCCTCCTACCGGTCCTGGGTCGACTCCGCAGCCATGCCGCTGTGGAAGGGGCTGATCCGAGCCGGCGGCTGGTGGGACGTGGTCGACGACATCGCCACCCACCTCGTCCGCCCGACCCTGCTGGCGGCGCCCGACGTCGAGGCCAAGAGGATGCGGGCCTGGGCCCGGGACGACTCCCTCTGGGTGCGTCGGGCGGCGCTCCTGTGCCAGGTCGGTGCCAAGGACAGGGTCGACCAGGACCTGCTCGCCGACGTCATCGAGCCGAACATCGGCGACCCGCAGTTCTTCAGCCGCAAGGCGATCGGCTGGGCGCTTCGGGATCATGCGCGATGGGACCCCGACTGGGTCCGCCGCTTCGTCGACGAGCATCCCGACCTGTCGGGCCTCTCCCGTCGTGAGGCCCTCAAGCACGTGGGGGCCCAAGCATGAGCGAAGCCGTCAGCCACCGTCGGGAGATCCTGCGCCTCGCGGTCCCGGCCTTCCTGGCCCTCATCGCCGAGCCGCTCTTCCTCCTGGCCGACTCCGCGATCGTCGGACACCTCGGGACTGCCGAGCTCGCCGGCCTCGGAGTCGCCAGCGCCGCACTGCTCACGGCCGCAGGCGTCTTCATCTTCCTCGCCTACGGCACGACGAGTGTCGTCGCACGCCAGCTCGGGGCGGGCGACGTCCGCGCCGCCATCACCGCCGGGGTTGACGGGCTCTGGCTCGCTGCAGGGTTGGGCATCGTCACGGCCGCTCTCGTCGCAGTGTTCGCCGAGCCGATCTGCGCCCTCTTCGGGGCCTCGGAGGCGGTCATCGCCCAGGCCACGATCTACCTGCGGATCTCGTCGCTGGGCCTTCCCGCGATGCTCGGCATCCTCGCCGTCACGGGCGTGCTCCGCGGCCTGCAGGACACCCGCACGCCTCTGATCGCCTCGGTGCTGGGCTTCAGTGCCAACGTCGTGCTCAACGTCGTCTTCGTCTACGGGTTCGCCTGGGGCATCGCAGGATCCGCGTGGGGCACGGTCTTCGCGCAGACAGGCATGGCCGCGGGACTGGTCGCCGTCCTCCTGCGCCAGGCCCGGGTGCGCGACGCGTCGCTGCACCCCCATCCCGGGCGCATCCTCGCGGCCGCGCGGACCGGAGTGCCGCTCCTCATCCGCACCCTCGCGCTCCGGGCGGCCCTCCTGCTGACGACGTGGGCCGCCGCGTCGCTCGGAGACGTGCCGCTGGCCGCACACCAGGTCGCGCTCACCGTGTGGTCCTTCCTCGCCTTCGCTCTCGATGCCCTCGCCATCGCCGCGCAGGCCATCGTCGGGCGCTCGCTCGGAGCCGGTGACCGGCACGGAGTGCGGGTCACCATGCGGACCATGGTCCAGTGGGGCGTATGGGGCGGACTGGCCATCGGGCTCGTCGTGGTCGCGCTCCAGAGCGTCCTGCCGCCCCTCTTCACGAGTGACGAGCCAGTGCGCACGGCACTCGCCGCCGCCCTCGTCGTCGTCGGGCTGGGGCAGGCCGTCGCCGGCTACGTCTTCGTGCTCGACGGGGTGCTCATCGGTGCGGGAGACGGTCGGTGGCTGGCCTGGGGTCAGGTGGTGAGCCTGGTCGGCTACGTCCCCCTCGTCCTCGCGGTCCGGGCGCGAGGACCCAGCGACTCCGCGGCCCGCGACATCGTCGTGCTCTGGCTCGCGTTCACGGCCTGGATGACCCTCCGGGCGGTGGTGCTCGGCTGGCGCGCGCGCCAGGACGCGTGGATGGTCACCGGCGCCTGAGGCCACGCGCGTGCAGAGCCGGCCCAGCGGCATACGGCTCCCTGTGATGGAGATCTCCCCGGAAAGCTGCGCGAGCCCCGCGTCCGCAACGCGTTCCCAGCGTTCTTTAAGGTCGCGGGGTCATAGTCGTCATGTGAGTTGCTCCTGAGTGGCTCGGTGATCTCCTCCCCTGTCGGTCACCGAGTCGAGGGCAGGCCCGCTCCTTCGGTCGCAGTTCGGCGACGAGATCGAAGGGGCGGGCTCCTCGCTTCTCCCCCCACTCGAGTGGCCCGCGCGTCCACAACCGTCAGGACGAACGCATCAGCCAGTTCGCGCTGCGCTGCTCTGCCAGCTGCATGGCGTGCGTGGAGAAGAAGCGAGGCTCGCAGGCGGCGAGGTTCAATGATGCACGGTCCACCTCGAGGGCAGTCGCGAACCGGACGACCGTCAGGCGGCGCGCATCGGGCGAGTCGCGATCGGCATTCCAGATGAACTCGACCTGCCAACCATCCCCGACGAATCCACGCAGACGAACCACATCACGGGCCCGTTGCTCGGGACTCGAGTGGAACGCTGCGCCTTGGTACTCGCCGATCACCTTGATGTCGCGAAGTGGCGCCTCGCGGCGGATGACCCAGACCAGATCCCCCACTCCCAGAAGCACGCCCGGGCTTCTCGTCGACCAGATCGGGACGTTGAGACGAGGTTCCGGCACGCCGCAGCGGACGAGCATGATCCGCGAGAGGGTCTCTCCGGGTGAGGCGGAGCCGACGCGGACGAGCTCGAGCCCCTCGCCGAGCGTGCGCTTCCCTCTCGGCCGATTGCGCCGAGCCAGGGCGCGGGCGAGTGGGTCGGACGAGCCGAGCCGAGTCGCGACCGCGTCACCCACAACGATCGTGTCGTCCAGCCCCACCGGCTTGCCCCGACCGATCAACTCGCCCAGATCTGCCCACGTGTCGGCCAGACCCACGACTCGCACCCCTTGATCGAGGACGACGTGGCGCGGGTGCAGCGCCCGGTGTCCGACGATTCCGGGCTGCTTGATCCGGGAGCTGGTGATCGGGCGGACGACGTGGATCCGCTCGTCCTCCTCCATCGCATACGACATCGGCAGGCCCTGGAGGCGCAGCGCCGTCGTGTGGGAGAAGGCGCAGTCGGCGGGCAGGTCCTCGGCGAGGGCCCTGCATCGCGCGAGCAGGTCCTGGCGGCAACGGAGCTGGTCGATCATCCTCAGTTCGCCGGTCATCATGCGAGAAGCCTTCTGCGTGTTCCGCACGAGCGCGGCGGGGACGCGGCAGCCTGTTGACAACGCATCCGCCGGCGGGGGCTTGTGGACAACCGGGCCACTCGAGGTCGGGGTGGGCCGCGGGAGCCAGCCCAGCGGCATACGGCCTGGGGACGGTGGGGCCAGTCGAGGTGGGAGGTCTGGGGACGGTGGGGCCACTCGAGGTGGGGAGGAGCCGCACCGGAGTAGGTCACGGATTGGTAACGAGTGTTGACGGCCGCTCCGGCTGGCTTCATTGTCATCCGTGAGAGCGCTCTCACACCTCCACGGAGAGCGCTCCGAAGCACCGCCTCCACACTGGGTTGCGACCGAAGGAGCTCTCCATGACAACCCGCACCACCCGCCTCCAGGCGCTCGCCGCCATCGCCGTCGGACTGCTCACCCTCAGTGCCTGCGGATCCAGCGCAGACGCGGACGGCTCCACCTCGGGCTCCACCGGGGGAGCATCCGCTCCGGTCACGCTGAAGCTCGCGACGTTCAACCAGTTCGGCTACGAGGACCTCATCACCGAGTACATGGCCGCCCACCCGAACGTCACGATCGAACACAAGAAGGCGGCCACCTCGAACGAGGCACGCGACAACCTCAACACCCGTCTCGCCGCCGGCTCCGGCCTCTCGGACATCGAAGCCGTCGAGGTCGACTGGCTCCCCGAGCTGATGCAGTACTCCGACAAGTTCGTCGACCTCACGTCCGCCGACACGGCTGGCCGCTGGCTCGACTGGAAGACCAAGGCGGCGACGGACGGTGAGGGACGGCTCATCGGCTATGGCACCGACGTCGGGCCCGAGGCCATCTGCTACCGCGGCGACCTCTTCAAGAAGGCCGGCCTGCCCTCCGACCGCGACGCCGTCGCCCAGCTGATCGGGACCACGTGGGAGAGCTACTTCGCGGCCGGCAAGCAGTTCGCCGCCAAGTCGGACGTCCCGTGGTTCGACAGCCTAGGCGCGACCTGGCAGGGCATGGTCAACCAAGTCGAGACCGCCTACGAGACCCCCGAGGGGGACGTCATCGCCACGACGAACCCCCAGGTCAAGGCGACCTACGACGCCGTCGTCAAGGCCGGCATCACCGACGGACTCTCCGCGAAGCTCCAGCAGTGGAGCGACGACTGGGTGGCCAGCTTCCAGGACGACGGCTTCGCGACGATGCTCTGCCCCGGCTGGATGGTCGGCGTCATCGAGGGCAACGCCAAGGGCGTCAAGGGCTGGGACGTCGCCAACACCTTCCCCGGTGGCGGCGGCAACTGGGGTGGGTCCTACCTGACCGTCCCGACGCAGTCGAAGCACCAGGCCGAGGCCAAGGCCCTGGCCGCGTGGCTGACCGCGCCTGAGCAGCAGATCAAGGCCTTCAAGAAGGTCGGGGCCTTCCCGAGCCAGCAGGCTGCTCTCGACAGCCCCGACCTCGCCTCGGTCACCGTGCCGTTCTTCAACGACGCCCCCACCGGAGAGATCTTCGCCGACCGCGCCAAGGCCGTCACCGTCAGCCCCTTCAAGGGCCCGAAGTACTTCCCCATCAACGACGCGATGCAGCAGGCCCTGACCCGCATCGAGGACGGCTCGGCCACGCCCGAGGCCTCGTGGGAGAAGTTCGTCGCCGACGTCCAGGCCCTCGGCTGATGCTCGAGATGGGCACCGCGCGCTCGACCCGCCGGGACACGGTTGACACCGTCCCGGCGGGCGGGCGCAGGGACTCGGGAGCGCCGCACGGACCCTACCCGTCGGTGCGCCCCACACCCCCGATCCAGCGGTCCCGCTGGCGCCAGCGCCTCAGCCGTCTCGACACCAAGGCGTCCCCGTACGCGTACATCTCGCCGTTCTTCATCATCTTCGCCGTCGTCGGCCTCTTCCCCCTGCTCTACACCGCTTGGGTGTCGCTCCACGAGTGGCACCTCATCGGCGGACAGGGCGACTTCGTCGGCCTGAAGAACTTCCAGGACGTCCTCGGGCAGCGGTTCTTCTGGAACGCCGTCCGCAACACGTTCAGCATCTTCCTGCTCTCGACCGTCCCGCAGATCATCCTCGCGCTCGCCATCGCGGTCGCCCTCGACAGCGGGCTGCGCGCCAAGAGCTTCTGGCGGATGGGCGTGCTGCTTCCCTACGTCATCGCGCCCGTCGCCGTGGTCCTCATCTTCAACGACCTCTTCGGCGACCGGTACGGCCTGTTCAACCAGCTGCTCGGCTGGGTGGGGGCCGAGCCGGTCCAGTGGCACAAGGACACCCTCTCCAGCCACCTCGCCATCGCCACCATGGTCAACTTCCGGTGGACCGGCTACAACGCCCTCATCTTCCTCGCCGCCATGCAGACCATCCCGCGGGACTACTACGAGGCAGCCCTCATCGACGGCGCCGGTCGGATCCGGACTTTCTTCTCCATCACGGTTCCCCAGCTGCGGGCGACGATCATCTTCGTCACCATCACGTCGACCATCGGAGGTCTCCAGATCTTCGACGAGCCGAGGATGTTCGACCAGTACGGCCAGGGCGGGGCCGACCGGCAGTGGCAGACCCTGACGATCTACCTCTACAACCTCGGCTGGAACCAGAAGAACTTCGGACGGGCCTCCGCCGTCGCCTGGCTCCTCTTCCTCATCATCGTCCTCATCGCCATCGTCAACTTCTTCGTCATCCGCCGGATCGCCTCGAAGGAGGAGAAGCGATGACCGTCATCACCCGACGCCTCGACGAGCCCGACCACCGAATGCGTGCGCGGGCGCCCAAGGGAGCCACCGCCCGCGTGGCCCGACAGGCGCAAGCGAGCCCAGCGGCATACGTCTTCCTCATCATCGTCCTGCTCGGCAGCGCGTTCCCGCTGTGGTGGTCCTTCGTCATCGGCAGCAAGGACGCCGCCGCCATCAACAGCGGCCAGGTCTCCCTCCTGCCCGGGGGCAACTTCCTCGCGAACGCGAGCACCGTCATCTCGACCCTGCCGTTCTGGAAGGCGTTGGGCAACAGCATCATCGTCTCCACCGTCGTCTCGGTCCTCGTCGTGCTGCTCTCGACGCTGGCCGGCTTCGCGTTCGCCAAGCTGCGGTTCCGTGGACGCGAGGGCCTGCTCCTCTTCGTCATCGCCACGATGTGCGTACCCACCCAGCTCGGGGTCGTCCCCCTCTTCATCGTCATGGCCAAGCTCGGCTGGATCGGCGGGCTCTGGGCGGTCATCCTCCCCGCCCTGGTCAACGCGTTCGGCGTCTTCTGGATGACCCAGTACCTCCGTGAGTCGTTGCCCGACGAGCTGGTCGAGGCCGCGCGGGTCGACGGCGCCTCCACGCTGCGGATCTTCTGGAGCGTCGCCCTGCCCGCAGCGCGACCCGGCGCCGCCATGCTCGGCCTCTTCACCTTCATCTACACGTGGACGAACTTCTTCTGGCCCTTCATCGTGCTCGAGCCGGGCAACCCGACGCTGCCCGTCGCGCTCCAGCAGCTGCAGGCGGCCTACTACGTCGACTACTCCCTCGTCCTCGCCGGCGTCGTCCTCGCCGCGATCCCCCTCCTCATCGTCTTCGTCCTCGCCGGTCGGCAGCTCGTCTCCGGCATCATGCAAGGAGCAGTCAAGGGATGACCCTCAACCTCACCTCCTCGAACCGCGCAGGTGATCCCGTTGCGCCGCAGGAGAACTCGGTTTCCGCGGCGAGACGGCTGCCGGACGGCTTCGTGCTCGGCGTCGCCACCGCCGCCTACCAGATCGAGGGGGCGCGCCACGAGGACGGGCGTGCCGACTCCATCTGGGACACCTTCTCCCACACCCCCGGAGCCGTCGTCGACGGCGACACGGGTGACGTCGCCTGCGACCACTACCACCGGTTCGCCGATGACGTAGCCCTGATGAAGAGCCTTGGCGTGCAGTCGTACCGCTTCTCCACGTCGTGGGCGCGGGTGTCCCCCGACGGGCGAACGGTCAACGCCAAGGGCCTCGACTTCTACGAACGGCTCGTCGACTCCCTGCTCGACGCCGACATCACCCCCTGGCTGACGCTCTACCACTGGGATCTGCCCCAGGCGTTGGAGGACCGCGGCGGATGGCCGGTGCGCGAGACGGCGGACCGCTTCGTCGACTACGCCCTCGCGGTGCACGACCGGCTCGGCGACCGCGTCTCCACGTGGACCACGCTCAACGAACCCTGGTGCTCGGCCTTCGTCGGCTACACCAGCGGGGAGCACGCGCCGGGCCGGCAGTCACCCTCAGACGGGCTCGCCGCCGCCCACCACCTCATGCTCGGCCACGGCCAGGTGGTCACTGCGCTGCGATCGCGCGACGCGTCCCTGCGGCTCGGCCTGACCCTCAACTTCACCGTGGCGGACCCTGTCGACCCAGCCGACCCGTGTGACATCGACGCTGCGCGGCGGGTCGACGGACAGATGAACCGCATCTTCCTCGACCCGATCTTCCGCGGCGAGTATCCCGCCGACGTCCTCGCCGACGTGGCGGGACTGGGTCTCGAGGGGCACCTCAGGGACGGCGACCTCGCCACGATCTCCGCCCCGATCGACGTGCTCGGCGTCAACTACTACAACGGCGGCGCGTTCAGCCACCTCCCCCCACGGACGACGCTCAATGCCGCTCCCTCGACCACGCGTCCGACCCGGTCCGCCTTCCCGGCTGCCGACGGAGTCCATGGTCACCCGCGCGGGCTCCCGGTGACCTCGATGGACTGGGAGGTGCAGCCGGAGGGCCTCACGCGGCTCCTCGTCCGCCTTCACGAGGAGTACACCGGCCCAGCCGGAACCACCCTGCACGTGACGGAGAACGGCGCTGCCTTCGACGACCACCCCGACGACACGGGGTTCGTCGACGACCGGGCCCGGGTCGACTACGTGCGCTCCCATCTCGCCTCGGTGCTCGACGCCGTCGACGCCGGCGTGCCGGTGCAGGGCTACTTCTACTGGTCGTTCATGGACAACTTCGAGTGGGCCTGGGGATACGCCAAGCGGTTCGGTATCGTCCGGGTGGACTACGAGACGCAGCAGCGGACCCCGAAGGCCAGTGCCCTCGACTATGCGCGGATCATCCGGACCCGCGAGCTCGGAGCGGCGGTCCCAGTGGCGACGCCACGCCCGGACGAGGACGATGAACGGAAGGTTCCAAGCCGATGAGGGGAGGCAACCGGTCATGACCCACGGAACCGTGGCCGCACCCGGCCGGCCGACCCTCGAGGAGGTCGCCCGGCTGGCCGGCGTGTCCCGCGCCACGGTCTCGCGCGTCATCAACGCCTCGCCCAGAGTGAGCCCGGAGGTCCAGGCCGCCGTCGAGGCGGCGATCGCCGAGCTCAACTACGTGCCGAACCGGGCCGCCCGGTCGCTCGTCGCCCGGGCCACCATGTCGATCGCGCTCGTCGTCCCCGAGGATGCGCACCGCTTCTTCGGGGACCCCTACTTCGCCGACATCGTGCAGGGCATCAGTGACCGGCTCGACGCCAGCGAGTACGTCCTCAACCTCCAGCTGGCCCACCACAGCTCTCCGTCCGACAAGACGCGGCGCTACCTCCTCGGCGGCAATGTCGACGGCGCGCTCGTCGTCTCGCACCACTCGGGCGACCACTTCCTCGCGTCCATCGGCCAAGCGCTGCCCGTCGTCTTCGGCGGTCGGCCGATGGACGAGGAAGGCACTGCCGGACGGCCCACCGACTACTACGTCGACGTGGACAACAGGCACGGCGCGCTGCAGGGCACGCGCTACCTCATCGAGTCCGGGCGTCGGGCGATCGGCACGATCACCGGGCCCCGGGACATGCCGGCCGCCCTGGACCGTGAGACCGGCTGGCGCGACGCACTGCGCGAGGCCGGCCTGTCCGACGAGCGGATCGCCCACGGCGACTTCACCGCGGACGGCGGCGCCCGAGCCGCCGGCGAGCTCCTCGACCGCCATCCGGACCTCGATGCGATCTTCATCGCCAGCGACCTGATGGCCAGCGGCGCGCTGGTGACGCTCGCCGAGCGCGGCCGCGTCGTCCCCCGGGACGTCGCCGTCGTCGGCTACGACGACAGCCTCTATGCCACTCGAGGGCCGATCCCCCTGACGACGGTCGCCCAGCCGACCAAGCAGATGGGGATCGTCATGGCGGACACCCTCCTGCGGCTCCTCGCCGGCGAGCAGCCCGATCGGGTGTCACTGCTGCCCACCGAGCTGATCCGGCGCGAGTCGGCCTGACGTCGAGGGCCAGTCGACCACCGCGGGCGCGCTCGACGGGGCCGGAGCACGACGAAGCCCGGTCCCTCCGGAGAGGAACCGGGCTGCCGGGGTCGGCACGCCTGGGCTCAGGCGGGGACGACCTCGAACTTGAGCGTCGCCGCCACGTCCGCGTGCAGCCGGACGGTCGCCTCGTAGGAGCCGAGCGACTTGATCGCCTGCTTGACCTCGATCTTGCGCTTGTCGAGCTGCGGTCCACCGGCGGCCTTGACGGCCTCGGCGATGTCACCGTTGCTGACGGCGCCGAAGAGGCGGCCGGACTGGCCGGCCTTCGCCGCGACGGTGACCGGCAGGCCCTCGATCTGGCCCTTGACGGACTTGGCCTGCTCGACGTCCTGGATCGCGCGGACCTGGCGGCCCTTCGTCAGGGCGTCGACCTGCTTCTGGCCGCCCTTGGTCCACGGCGTGCCGAGCCCGCGCGGGAGCAGGTAGTTGCGGGCGTAGCCGTCCTTGACCTCGACGACGTCACCAGCGGCACCGAGGCCGGTGACCTCGTGAGTGAGAATGAGCTTCATTGGGTGCTTCTCCTTGGGTTCTCGAGCGACCGGGCTCAGCGAGCCGAGCTCGAGTAGGGCAGCAGGGCCATCTCACGGGCGTTCTTCACGGCCGTGGCGATGAGCCGCTGCTCCTGGACGGACACCCCGGTCACCCGGCGAGCGCGGATCTTGCCGCGGTCGGAGATGAACTTGCGCAGCAGCGCGGTGTCCTTGTAGTCGATGTTCTCGACCTTCGCCGCCTTCAGCGGGTTGGCCTTCTTCTTGGGCTTGCGCACAACGGGCTTGGCCATCGTGGTGCTCTCCTTCTGGAAAGCCCGGGGTCCTGCCCCGGGATGGGATTCACAACTGTTTCGTATGCCGCTGAGCTGGCTCAGCGGCGGATGCTCGCACCCGCACCAGCGGGCTCAGCGTCTGCCGATCAGAACGGGGGCTCGTCGTAGCTCGGAGCACCCTGCCCCCAGCCACCCTGCTGACCGCCGGGACCGGCCGGGCCCGTCTGCGGGGCACCAGCGGGCTGGCTCCAGCCACCCTGCTGACCACCCTGCGGAGCGCCTTGACCACCCTGGCCACCCGGGGCTGCACCAGCACCGGTCGCCCACGGGTCCGCGCCGCCCTGCTGGCCGCCACCGCTCCAGCCACCACCGCCGCCGCCACCACGCTGGGTCTTGTTGACCTTCGCCGTGGCGCTGCGCAGCGAGGGGCCGATCTCGTCGACGTCCATCTCGATGACGGTGCGCTTCTCGCCTTCCTTCGTCTCGTACGAACGAGACTTGAGTCGGCCCGAGACGATGACCCGCGTGCCGCGCTGGAGCGACTCTGCGACGTTCTCCGCCGCGTCGCGCCAGACGGAGCAGCGCATGAACAGCGTCTCGCCGTCCTTCCACTCATTGCTCTGACGGTCGAACATCCGCGGTGTGGAGGCCACGGTGAAGTTCGCGACCGCCGCGCCGGACGGCGTGAAACGCAGCTCGGGGTCAGCGGTCAGGTTGCCGATGATCGTGATGACGGTGTCGCCTGCCATGGGTGGCTCCGTTCAGTCCTTCGTTGGGTGATCGGTGTTGATCGAGAGGATCAGGCGCCGGGACGGAGCAGCTTGGTCCGCATGATCGACTCGCTGAGGTTCAGCTGGCGGTCGAGCTCCTGAGCCGTGGCCGGCTCTGCGGTGAAGTTGACGACGGCGTAGATGCCCTCGGACTTCTTCTTGATGTCGTAGGCCAGCCGGCGACGGCCCCAGATGTCGACGTTGTCGACGGTGCCGCCGTCCTTCTTCACCACGTTGAGGAACTTGTCCATCGTGGTGGAGACGGTGCGCTCCTCGGTCTCGGGGTCGAGGATGACCATGAGTTCGTACTGACGCATGCTTGTACCCACCTCCTTCGGTCTTGGCGGTCACGGGTCTCTCCCGTGACAGGAGGGTTGCAAACGTCCCGCCGCTACCCACCCTCGCAGATCGCGCCGACATCACATCGGCTCTCTCCACAAGCACCCCCGGCTCTCACCCGGGGCGGAAGGGCACACGGCGAACCCGGCAAGACTACCGGGCCCAGCGGCATACGCCGAAATCGGAGGCGGCCGCCCAGCCACGCGGGTCTTTCGGGCTCAGCGGGGGCCGGCCGGCGACGGCGGTGAGGCCCCGTGGGTGCCGCAGCGTCCGGGTGTCAGGAGAACCTGACGATGAGGCGATCCTCGGCGTCCTGCATCGGTCCGGCGAGGTCGTCGACCTCGCCCCCCGGGCGGCCCCAACGCTCGCGGGCCCGCAGCCAGACCATCGCGACCAGCCAGAGCACGGCGATGACCCGAAGCATGGAGAAGAAGGCGTACCAGGAGTTGGGCATGCCGCGGTCGGGCACCTTCGTCGCCGCGATCGTCAGCCACACCGCGACGAAGTGCATCGCCTCGGCGCCCGCCCAGATCAGGTGGTCCCGCCACTGCACGAGGCACCAGGCGAGGAGCGGGACGAGCCAGAGCGAGCTCTGCACGGTGAACGACCTCCCCGTGACGAGGACGATCCCGACCATGACGAGCGACACCTCGGCGAGCGTCGGGCGCCGGGCACTGGCCAGGGCGAGCACCGCGCCCACGCCGACGGCGATCACCCAGCCGAGCGCAGCGAGCGCCGTCAGGGCCCAGGTCGGCAGCGGATGCCCGGCCAACTGGGGCAGCAGCCACGGCGAGCCGTAACCCGCCGCGGCGGAGGCCCACGCGCGGTAGGACGATGCAGCGGCCTCGGGGTGCAGCAGCCAGAGCGCGCCGAACACGGCGAGGAAGGTCGCGACGGCGTGCGAAGCCGTGCGGGCGAACGGTAGCAGCCGACCCGAACGCAGCGCGAGCAGACCGATGGCGACGAGGATGAGCACGGGGTAGGAGCGGGCCGACACCGCCAGGCCCAGCAGCACACCGGCGGTCGCGGGCTTGCTCCGCGCCCAGGCCCACATCCCCGCACTCGCAAGTGCCACGCCGAGCAGGTCCGCCGAGACGAAGCCGACGAGGGCGACGACCGGCGCCAGCGCGACGTGCGCGGCCGCCCACGGCCGGCGGGCCGTCGACGCGACCAGCCAGACGAGGACGAGCAGGAGCACGGTCAGCAGGACGGCCCACAGGGCGAAGAACCATGCGATGCGAGTCCCCTCCCGCTCTGCGGACGGGACGAGACTGGCCACGGCCATCAGCGCCAGTCCGGTGAGCGGGGGCTGGCCGGTGGTCGGCGCGCCGTCGCTCCCCTGGAGGAAGGCGGCGAGCCCGGCGCCGAGGTTGCCGTCGCGGTAGGCGTTGGGCAGGTCGGAGTAGCAGGCGTTCCAGAACTGGCCCTCGCCTGCCCAGTGGGTGCGCAGGCACGGGATCCGCAGCGCGATGCCGAACCCGGCGGGGATCGCCGCGAGGGCGGACAGCACCGCCGCCGTGAGCACCCACGGGAGCTCACGGGCGGCGTAGCGTCCGCGGGGTCCGCCGATGACCTCGGTGGCGGCGGTGGCGACGGGGTCGGTGAACCCGGCTCTGCGGCCCGTCCCGGTCATCCGTTCCCGTTGCCCGGTTTGGTCGTGGTCGTCGTCTCCTGCGGCAAGGGCACCGTGACGGAGATCGTCGGCTCCGTGGTCGTCGTCGTGACCGTCGGCTCCTTCGTCTTGCCCGGCGGCGTCTTGGTCGGCTCGGTCGTCGTCGGCGGCGCCGTCGTGGTCGTCGTCGGCGCGGTGGTGGTCGTCGGCGGCGCCGTCGTCGTGGGCTGCTCCGTCGGCACGGCCTCGTCGCCGACTCCGGCACGCTCCGGGAACGGCAGGACCTCGACGCCCTCGAACGTCGGGACCATGAAGTCGAGCCAGATGTTGGCCGGGATCGTCGACCCGTCGGGTGCGACCGACTCCTCCGGGGAGAGCGAGACGGTGGACTTGCCGTCCTCGGTCGGTTTGTACGTGCCGACGGAGACGGCCATTTGCGGCACGAAACCGCTGAACCACTTCGACTTGTTCTCCTCGGACGTGCCCGTCTTCGCGGCGACCGGCCGGTTGAACTCACGGCCGATCTTGGTGGCGGTGCCGCCCTCCTTCGTCGTGTAGGTCATCGCGTCGGTGACGTCGGCAGTGACCTCCTTGGCGAAGGCCCGGCGCGTCTTCGGCTCTGCCGTGTAGCTGTAGCTGCCGTCGGCGGAGGTCACCTTGGCGATGACGTACGGCGTGGACCGGATGCCCTGGGAGGCGATGGTCGAGTAGGCCGACGCCATGTCGATGACGCGGGGGGAGGAGGTGCCGAGCACGTTGCCCAGGTCGTTCTTCAGACCGGGGGTCTTCTCCGGGATCCCGGCATCGATGGCGGCCTTGCGGGTCTTGTCCGGGCCGATCGTCTCGTTGAGCTCGACGAAGGCGGTGTTGATCGAGCGACCGACCATGCGGCGCATGTCGACCGTGCCGTAGTCCCGGTCGTCGTAGTTATTGACGGGGTGCGGATAGCCGTCGAACTCCTTCGGCGTGTCGCCGTCGAACTTCGTCTTGGTCGAGATGTTCTCGCGGACCGCGGCCAGCACCGCGAACGGCTTGAAGTTCGATCCGCCCTGCATGATCGCCTGCGTGGCGTTGCTCAGCTGCCGTTTGGAGTAGTCGGCGCCGCCGTACATCGCGATGACCGCGCCGTCGCCGGGCTTGATCGCCACGAGGCCACCCTGCACGCCCTTCGGGAGGTTCTTCGCCATCGCCTTGACGGCGTTGGACTGCGCCTTGCGGTCGATCGTCGTGACGATCCGCAGGCCGCCCTTGGCGATGTCCTGGTCGGTCAGGCCGATGCGGACGAGCTCCTTCTTGACCTCCGCCGTGATGTAGCCGGTCGTGCCCTTGGAGAGCCGCTGGCCCTTGTACTCCTTGATCTCGGGCAGCTCGGTGTACCTGGCTCGCTCAGTCGCGGTGAGCCAGCCCTCCTCGACCATGCCGTCGAGGACGTACGTGTAGCGCCGCTCGAGCCGGGCCTCGGCTTCGTCACCCTCGGCCGGGTCGTAGAGGGACGGGGCGTTGATCACGGACGCGAGGACGGCGCCCTCGGCGACGTCGAGCTTGTCCACCGACTTGCCGAAGTAGGCCCGGGCGGCCGTCTGGATGCCGTACGCGCCGCGGCCGTAGTAGATGGTGTTGAGGTAGTCCTGGAGGATCTGGTCCTTCTCCATCTCGCCGTCGATCTTGACCGCGATGAGGATCTCCTTGGCCTTGCGCTCCAGGGTGCGGTCCTGGCTGAGGAAGTAGTTCTTGACGTACTGCTGCGTGATCGTCGAGCCGCCGACCTGCGCCTCGCCGGTGATGCTCGTCTTGACCGCCCGGAGGATGCCGCCGACGGAGATGCCGTTGTTGACGTAGAAGGTGCGGTCCTCGGCCGCGATGTGCGCCTTCTGGACGGCCTCGGGCACCTTGGACAGGTCGACCATCTGGCGGTTGCCCTCGTCCTGGACGATGCGGTCGATCTCCGTCTTGCCGTCGGAGTAGTAGACGATCGAGACCTGCCGGCTGGCGAACTCGTTGGGCTTGGGGACATCGGTCTTCGCATAGGCGAACCACACGCCGGCGACCCCGAGGACGAAGAGCACCACCGCCGCCAGCGAGCCCCACTTGAGGGTGGGGACGACCCAGCGCCTCCACCCGCCACGGGCGCCACGACCATCGCCACGACCATCCCCACGACCATCGCCGCGACCCCGCCCACGACCGCCCGCCCGGAACTCGAGCGCGTCACCCGTGTCTGCCGGCTCGCCCGAGCCGGGGGTGTGCTGGTTGCCGGCGCGCCGGCTGCGCTTCTCGGCGGCCAGCTGCGCAGCACGGATCTCGCGCCTGCTCTGTGTCACTCCACCACTTCCATTTCATGCGGCGGCCCGAGACACCTCTCGAGCCGCATATCAGTATGGCCCGACAACGCGCCGCACACCGAAATGAACCCCGCCACCCACAGCGGGCACACAGGCACCCAAGGAGCTCAGCGGCATACGGACACGCCATTCCGTATGCCGCTGGGTTTCCTTCGTCGAGTGAGGCAACCTTGGCGCGGGGCTGGGTGGTCCTTGTCAATGTGACGACGCTCATTCAACGCGGGGAGGCAGGGGTGACCATGGGCCGGGCGGACTTCGACGCGTTCGTCGCCGCCCGCTCGACACCGCTGCTGCGCACCGCCTACCTGCTGACGCGGGACCGGGGACTGGCCGAGGACCTCCTGCAGACCGCGCTCGCCAAGGCGTGGTTCGCGTGGGGACGGATCGAGGGGGCACCGGAGGCCTACGTCCGCCGGATCCTCGTCAACACGTACTCGAGCTGGTGGCGCCGCAAGTGGCACGGCGAGGAGCCGACGGAGACCCTGCCCGAGCGCCGCGGCGCCGGGGCCGACGGGGCCGCGGGTGCCCGGCAGGTCGACGAGCGCACCGACCTGTGGCAGGCCCTGGGCCGGCTGCCGAAGCGGCAGCGGGCCGTCGTCGTGCTCCGCTTCTACGAGGACCTGTCCGAGGCCGAGACCGCCGAGCTGCTCGGTATCACGATCGGCACGGTCAAGAGCCAGGCGAGCAAGGCCCTGACCAAGCTGCGCCTCGACCCGACCCTCATCGACTCACCCACCACCCCTCAGAAGGAGGGCTCCCGATGAACCTCACCGACCTGCGTGACGAGCTCGACCTGCGAGCCCACGACGTCGAGGCCGACACCGGCTCCCTGTCCGACGGCGTCCGCACCCGGATCCGGGCGACGAAGCGCCGGCGCGCCGGTGGCGCGGTCGGAGGGGTGGCCGCCGGCCTGCTGGCGGTGGGGATGATCGTGGCCAACCAGCCGGTCGCCCGGGTGGTCCCGGCGCCGGCAACCACCAGCGCCGCCCCCACCACCGTCGGAGCTGACGGCATGCCCTTCCGTGCCGTCCCGGACTCGCCGGGCGACGTCGTCAAGGACGGCCTGCGGCTGCGCGCCACCGTCGCGGAGGACACGCTCGCCGTCGGGGTCATCGGGGACCCGGGGCAGCGCGTGGTCCGCGCCACCTGGACGCCGCGGACGCAGCGGGTCGCCTATGTCGTCGAGTGCTGGCTGCCTCCGGGCCAGGACCAGGCGAGCGCGAAGGAGACCTGGGTCCGGGCCTCGATCTCCGGTCAGGAGGGCTACTTCGGGGGGACCTGCCGCGCCGAGGTGCCCCCCAGGGGAGACCTGTTGGCCTCCATCACCCCGGGCGAGCCCGGCGAGGGCAACCCGCAGATCAGGCTCGGCACCGACACCACGCTCCGAGTCGAGCTCGTCGACCGCGACGGTCGGCCCCTGACCAACCCGGGGGTTCGCCTCGCGGCCGGCGTCTACGACCTCGGGCCGCAGCGTCTCATCGAGGACGAGCTCGGGAAGGCGAGGGCGGCCGTGCCTGAGGTCATCGAGCACCAGGGCTTCCAGTACCGACTCGAGCGTCTGGTCTCCGGCCCGGCCGACCGCGGCCCACTGCCCGAGGTCAGCACTCCGGTGAACCAGCCGTTCGTCGTGACCTTCGGATCCAGCACTCCGTCGCGCTACCCGAGGGTGGGCACCCTGTACCTGAGTGGGCTGGAGTCGGAGTCCTCTCGTCTGGAGAACGGTAGCCAGGAGACGGTTCCCCAGCCTGCCCGGGCGGCGGGCACGGTCGAGCTCAGCGCAGAGGGTGCGCGTCCCGTCGACGGCGTCGCCTACATCGCGGTCTACACGCCGGTGGACTGAGCGCTGCGACGCAGGCGGACCAGGGCGATGTATCGCGGCGATATATCTGCCGTGTAGAGTTCGAGTGTGACCCGAGGCGAGCGACCCCAGAGCCGGCGTGCCGCGCTGCTCGAGTTCGCCATCCTCGGGGTCCTCCACGACGGTGCCCTGCACGGCTACGAGCTGCGCAAGCGCCTCACCACCGCCCTCGGGATCTTCCGTGCCCTCTCCTACGGCTCGCTCTACCCGGCCCTGCGTGGCCTCGTCGACGCCGGCCACATCACCGAGACCCCCGATCCGTCGACGGTGGGCAAGCGGCCCAGGATCACCTACCAGCTGACGCCGGAGGGCAAGGAGCGCTTCCAGGACCTCGTCGCGGCGAGCGGCCCGGACGCCTGGGACGACGACGACTTCGACGTGCGCCTCGCGTTCTTCTCCCGCACCGAGCGGGAGGTGCGCCTGCGCATCCTCGAGGGGCGCCGCTCACGCCTCGAGGAGCGGCTCGCCCGGATCCGCGAGGTCAGCGCCCGCAACCGGGAGCGGATGGACGCCTACACCCTCGTGCTGCAACAGCACGGTGAGGAGCGCGCGGAGCGAGAGGTGCGGTGGCTCGAGGAGCTCATCAGCGCGGAACGCCGCGCTGCGCTGGATCCGGGCCCAGCGGCATACGACCTCGACCTCCCACTCGCCTCACCTCAGCCACACCGCCAGACCCAGCCACAGCAAACCCCGCCACACAACAAGGAGTAATCCATGGGTTCCGTACGCGTCGCCATCGTCGGCGTCGGCAACTGCGCGAGCTCGCTCGTCCAGGGTGTCGAGTACTACAAGGACGCTGACCCGGCCGGCACCGTGCCGGGCCTCATGCACGTCCGGCTCGGCGAGTACCACGTCAAGGACGTCGAGTTCGTCGCTGCCTTCGACGTCGACGACAAGAAGGTCGGCAAGGACCTCTCCGAGGCGATCAACGCCTCCGAGAACAACACGATCAAGATCGCCGACGTGCCCACCACGGGCGTCACCGTGCAGCGCGGCCACACGCTCGACGGCCTCGGCAAGTACTACCGCCTGACCATCGACGAGTCGTCGGCCGAGCCGGTGGACATCGTCCAGGCGCTCCAGGACGCCCGGGTCGACGTGCTCGTGTCCTACCTGCCGGTGGGCTCCGAGGAGGCCGACAAGTTCTACGCCCAGTGCGCCATCGACGCGGGCGTCGCCTTCGTCAACGCGCTGCCCGTCTTCATCGCCTCCGACCCCGAGTGGGCCAAGAAGTTCGAGGACGCCGGCGTGCCGATCATCGGTGACGACATCAAGAGCCAGGTCGGCGCGACGATCACGCACCGCGTCATGGCCAAGCTCTTCGAGGACCGCGGCGTCGCGCTCGACCGGACGTACCAGCTCAACGTCGGCGGCAACATGGACTTCAAGAACATGCTCGAGCGCGAGCGCCTCGAGTCCAAGAAGGTCTCCAAGACGCAGTCCGTGACGTCCAACCTCACGGGCTCGCTCGCCGGCAAGGTCGACGACAAGAACGTCCACATCGGCCCGTCGGACTACGTCCAGTGGCTCGACGACCGCAAGTGGGCCTACGTCCGGCTCGAGGGTCGCGCGTTCGGTGACGTGCCGCTGAACCTCGAGTACAAGCTCGAGGTGTGGGACTCCCCCAACTCGGCCGGCATCATCATCGACGCCATCCGCGCGGCGAAGATCGCCAAGGACCGCGGCATCGGCGGCGCCCTCATCTCGGCGTCGTCCTACCTGATGAAGTCCCCTCCCGTGCAGCGCGAGGACACCGAGGGCCGCGCGAAGCTCGAGGCGTTCATCGCCGGCACCGAGGAGCGCTGAGCACGCCTCCCTGTCCCGGTTCGATGTGATCGATCGAGGTCTGGACCGATCGATCACATCGACCGAGCAGCCCGTATGCCGCTGGGCCCGCTTCCACACGGAAGCGGGCCCTTGGCGTGCGGCTGGCTCAGTCCCCGTCCCCGGGGCGGAGCACCCAGAGGCCGCCGCTCGCCGCCGCGCGGGCGGCGGCAACGCCGGACAGGGCGGCCCAGGCCTGGCGGGCGTTCTCGCCGTAGGTGGCCATCCGCGCGGCGACGAGCCCGGCCACGAGTGGTGTCGCGAAGGACGTGCCGCTCCAGCTCGCCAGGCCCTTGGTGAAGCTGCCGTCCGGCTGGCCCGCCATCGGCGGCTCCATGTACTTGTACTTGCCCCTGGGGTAGGCGTTGACCACGTCCGTCCCCCGAGCCCACACGTCGACCCAGCAGCCGTGGTTGCTGTAGCCCGCCTGGCGCCCATCGGGGTCCAATGCCCCGACCGCAACCGGCCAGCCCTGACTGGCCGGCTCGAAGGGCCCGGGGCCCGCGTCGTTGCCGGCCGCGCAGACCAGCAGGGTCGTGCTGCCCTTGAGGTAGTTGTCGTAGAAGGCCTTGAGGCTGAGCAGTGACTGCCCGTCGGCCGGGGACACTCCGGCCGACATGCTGATGATGTCGACGTTGGAGAGGAAGACGTCGACGAGGCGTGGGGCCAGATCGCTCTCGAAGGCGGCGCCTCCGTGGGGGAAGAGCGACCAGATCCGGACGTCGGCGCCCGGTGCCTGGGTGCGCAGCACACCGGCGACGAAGGTCCCGTGGCCGCGGTAGTGCCCGACCTGCGAGGGCGGCGCCTCGGCGTCACCGCGCACGCCCGCCAACCACGAATGCTGGTTGACCACCGCATCGATGCACCCCGTGTCGACCACCGCGACGCGCACGCACCGTCCGGCCCCTGCGTTCGGGTTCACGCCCGGCTCCGGGCCGCTCGTCGCAGGGTCGGGCTCGGTGGCGGGGCAGTAGCTGAACGGGCTGACGTGGACCGCGGTGTCGAAGCGGACCACCCCCTTGCCGATGGCCCGGTTCACCCGGTCCACGACCTCGGTCGCCGGATCCTCGATCTTCAGCACGGTGAGCCCGTTGATCGGGTCAGGCAGCCCCTCTGCGTACTTGTCGTCGGTCTCCGGGAGCCCGAGCAGCCGTCGGACCCGCGGCGCGTCGGCGTCGCTCGTCAGGACGGTGTCGGCCCGGTACATGAACTCGACCTCGTCGAGGTGCTCGTCGTCGACCGACGGATAGAGCCCCACCGGCTTCCCGTGGTCGCGCAGCGCATTGCGGATGAGCCGGACCTGGTCTGCGTACCGGGCGCGCCTCAGCCGCTCCTGGCCCGAGTCCCACCATTTGTCACCAGGCGGGAACGCGTTCATCGGAGTGCTGCCATGATCTGAGTCATCGTCTTCTCCTGGAGGGTCGCAGCGTGGGTCGTGGAGCAGAGGTGCGGGAGGTGCGCGCTGATACGTCCGGGTCGTCGCAGTTGTCCCCGCCGCTCACCGACGTCGATGCCCTCCTGCCCTTGGCAATATCGCAGCCCGTCGAGGCGCTGACAACGGCAGACCGCATCATCGCCCTGGAATCCGACCCGCACCGGCTCTCCGTCGCCCACCAGGCCACGGCGATCGTGCAGCGCGACCGCGGCCGCATGGACGACGCCATCGCCCACGGGTTCACCGCGCTGCAACTGGCTCGTCGCGTCGGTGCGGAGCGCACCGGAGACGTGCTGGCGACGCTCGGCACCGTGCTCTTCGTCGCCGGTCGGACCGCCCAAGCCCTCCGACGCTTCGAGGAGGCGGTCCAGCTCACTCCGCCTGCGCAGCTGCCGCGGCTGTTCCACCGCCGTGGCGGCGTGCTGTTGGCGATGTCGCGCCACACCGAGGCGCTCGCGGACCTCAGCCGTGCAGTGAACGGCTGCCGAGCCGCAGGCGACCGCCTCTGGGAGGGTCGCGCACTCAACGCCCGATGCATGGCGCACCTCGCGCTCGGTGACGTCGATGCCGCCGAGGCCGACGCCGCCCGGGCCGAAGAGCTCCTCGGAAGCCTCGGGCAGGACTTCGAGGCGGCCCAGGCCCTGCACAACCAGGCGCTCGCGGCCCACCAACGCGGGGACCTGCCCCACGCCCTCGCCGTCTTCGACCGGGTCACCGAGCGCTACGCGGCCTTGGCCCACGTGTCCCCCGAGCTCTTCATCGACCACGGCCACGCCCTGCTCACCGCCGGGCTCATCGAGGAGGCCGGGGCTCTGTGCGGTGACGCACTGGAGCAGGACCTGGCACCGGTCCACCGAGCAGAGCTGCTCCTCCTGCTCGCCCTCGTCGCGCTCGCCCGGGGTGATGCGCAGCTCGCCGACGCACAGGCCGACGAGGCTGCCGGCCTGTTCCGCTCGCAGCTGCGGCACGGCTGGGTGGACCGGGCGCGGCTGCTGCGCCTTCGCGCGCAGCACCTCGAGGACCACCCTGAGCTGCAACCGTGGTCGCTGGAGGAGCGGGACGCACCACACCGCAGCCCGCGGGCCCAGGCAGCGCGCGACGCCCGCCTGCTCCGCGATGCCGAGGAGCTCGTCGCCTCGCTGCGCTCATCCCGGTCACTCGACCTGCCGGTCGCCCTGGTGCTGCAAGGCCGCATCGCTCGCTACGCCGGCCTCCCCGAGGTGGCCCGGGCCAGCCTGGCGTCGGCAGCGGCCACCCGGCGCTCCGGACCACCGCTGTCCCGAGCGGCCGGCTGGCTCGCCGCGGCCCTGCTCGCCGACCAGGCCGGTGACCGGAGAGCCCTCTATGCCGCGTGCCGGCAGGGCCTTGACGCGGTCGACGAGCACCGGGCGATCCTCGGCGACCTCGAGCTGAGGGCCCTGGCCAGCGGGCACGGGATCGAGTTCGCCCGGCTCGCCGTCGCCTCGGCAGTGCGGTCCGGCCGCCCCCGTGACCTGTGGTGGTGGGCGGAGCGGTGGCGCGCCGCGGCCCTCAACGGCACGATCACCCGACCGGACGACCCGGCCCTGAGCAGGGACGTGGCCGCGCTCCGTGACGTGACCCGTCGCCTCGACGGCCAGAGCGACGGCGACCCCGCGACCCTCTCCGCGCTGCGGGCCGAGCGGGCCCGGCTCGAGGCGTCGATCCGGCGAGCGCATCACCGGATGCGAGCCGGCGGGGGCAGCGCCTTCGGCGACCCAGCCGGGCTCGACCTCGACGCTGTGCTCGCGGAGCTGGGCAATGGCATCCTGCTCACCTTCGTCAACGACCGTGGCACCCTGCACCTCGTCATGGTCTGCCGGCAGCGAGTTCGGCACCTGGAGATCGGCGGCGCCGCGAGAGCCGAGAAGGAGGCCGAGTTCGCCCGCTTCGCCCTGAGGAGGGCCGCCTCCGGGCGCCTCGTCGACCTCGATGCCACGGCGGCGCGGCTCGAAGCAACGCTCCTCGGTCCGCATGCTCCCGCGGTGGAACGCCTCCTCCGCGACCCCGAGCGGCCGGTCGTCGTCGTGCCCCCCGCCGGACTCCTCACCGCTCCGTGGGGGCTGCTGCGCCTCTTCGCCCAGTCACCCCTGTCGGTCAGCCCCTCGGTCACCCAGTGGCTCAAGGCGAGACGGTCCGGCCGTGAGCCCGGAGCCGAGCACGTCTCCCTCATCACCGGGCCGGGCCTGAGCACGAGGGAGTCCGAGGTGACCAATCTCAGTCCCATCCACCACGGCGCGCTCGTCCTCCCGGCGGAGCAGGCCACGGTGTCCGCCGCCCTCCAGATCCTCGATGGCGCGGCGCTCGCGCACATCGCGGCCCACGGCACCTTCCGCGCCGAGGCGCCGCTCTTCTCCTCCCTGCAGCTCGCCGACGGACCCCTCACCGTGCACGACCTCGAGGAGCTCCAGCGGCCGCCCCGGTCGATCATCCTGTCCGCCTGCGACTCTGGAGGAGCCGCGCCGATCGGCCCGCACGAGGCCTTGGGCCTGGTGTCAGCGCTGCTCGGCATGGGCACCTCGGACGTCCTGGCCAGCGTCGTGCCCGTCAACGACCAGGCCACGCTCAGCGTCATGGCCCAGGTGCACGCCGTCGCCGGGCGGGGCGGTGCCCTGTCCGAGGGCTGGCTCGCCGCACGGAGAGCAGCTCAGGGTGACGTGCTCCACGCCGCCACGGCCGCATCGTTCACGGCCTGGGGTGCGTGACCGGCCTCACCGGGCTTTTGCGGCAGCTCGCGGCGGCGGCGTCAGCCGACGTCGAACCACGTCGTCGACATGATCCGCTCGCCGGACTGCTCCACGACGACCCGCGCCAGCCCGAGCGGCACGCGGTCGAAGGTGAAGCGATCGTCCTCCAGGTCGACGGTGCGCGTCACCGTTCGGGTCTCCAGGGTCACGTGCGCTCCCTCGGTCAGGGAGCCCGAGGCGTCGGTCAGCACCCCGAGGATGCGGCCGAAGTCGCGGCGCCAGGTGACGTCCAGCTCGATCGACACCGGTCCGTGCTCGAAGACGAGCAGGTGCGACGTGCCACGGGCGCTGGGCGTCGCGCGCAGCGCGGCTCCGGCCATGGCATCGGCGACCAACGTCATGACGGTGGTGTCGGCATGGTGCAGGGCGAAGGCGGCCCTGCCGAGCTCGATCACGTCCGGAGGCACCGGGTCGACGATGCCGACGATCGCGCCGAGACGCTCGAGGAGCGCCAAGTCATCAGGGTGCAGGTCTTGGGTGGTCATCGGGGTCGACCCCCTCCGCTCTCGAAGGCGTATCCGGTGTCGGAGACCAGTGACCGCAGCGTGGAGAGGCACCGCATGCGCGTCGGACCGATCGAGCCGACGGGCATGCCGAGGGAGGCGGACACCTCCGCATAGTTGGGACGGTCGCACACCATGAGGACGCGCAACAACCGCTGGCACCGCTCCGACAACCTCGCGAAGCAGGACCACAGCTGGACGTCGCGCTCGTCCTCGAGGAGCGCGGCGTCGAGGGACGCGGACTCAACATCGACGAGCATCGGCCCCAGGTCGTCGTCGCGGACGAGGACGTCACGTCCCCGCCGACGCAGCATCGACAGGCACTCGTGCCTCGCCGTCGTCGCCAGCCACCCGGGGAGTGCCTCGGGCTGCTCGATCCGGTCGAGGTTGTCGAGCAGACGAAGCCAGGTGTTCTGCACGACGTCAGCCGCGTCCTCCATGGACAGCCGGTGGGACCGACCGACCGACCAGAGCAGGCTCGAGAACCGCTCAACGATCGTGCTCCACGCCTCGGGGTCTCCACCGGCCGCGGCGTTTACGAGCTCAGTGAGACCGCTGGGTTCATGCATGTCACGCCTCTCTCTCAGCGTGCTCCTCATGGTAGGTCTCACGAACTGCAGACGCGCCGAGAACCTGTCAGATACATGCAGGTGCACCCCGCGCCGCGGGCGACGCCGAGTCCCTACTTCAGCACGGAGTGGAGCAGCGCCCCGTCCGCCGAGGCTGCGACGCACAGGACGCTGCGGTCCTGCGCCCATGCGACTCGGCTGTCGGGGTAGATGACGAAGAGCTCGACCCGCTCGAGCTTCGACTCGTCGACCAACGGCTCCACCGCGACCATGCACGTGCGCTCCGCCTCGGCTCCCGCCTCATCGCGGCCCGGGAAGGGGCCCGCATCGAGCTCGACGATCGTGATGAGCTGCATCTCGTGCTCGACGTCGCACCGGCTCAGCGACGCCCAGTCCAACGACGCCGGGCCGATCCCGGAGAAGCAGGCGCCGGGGGTCAGGTCCTCGACGAGCACGCGTCCGGAGGTCTGCGGCGGCGCTCCGGCGCTGGTGCTCCCGCTCGGGCCGGGGGTTGCAGCCGTCCGCGCCGGATCGTCGGCGACGAGAACGGCCGCGCCGACCACCGCCCAGAAGACGACCCCCACCGAGCCGAGGACGACCCCGGCGACGGCCATGCCTCGCCCGCGCTGGGGAGCCCGTCGGAGCTGCCGCAGCGCGATGACCCCGAAGACGATGGCGAGGAGGGGGGCCACGGGGACGAGGCCGGCCAGGCCGCAGAGCAGCGCCGCGATCGCGAAGCCGTTGGCCCGGTCGGACCACGGGGTCGGCGCGTGTCGGTGGGGTGCGGGCCACGGGGTGTCGCCGGAGGGTGGGGGCGGCAGGAGCGGTGCGCCGCTCGGCGCGCCATCGCGCGGGGGCAGGCTCACGGCAGGACGGCCCCGTGGACCCTGACGACGACGGCAGTCACGTTGTCCCGCCCGCCGGCCTCGACCGCCCTGCGCACGAGCTCCCGCGCCGCGCGGTCGGCATCGTCGACCTCGAGCAGGATCGCCTCGATCTCCTGGCGCGAGAGCTCGTTGGACAGCCCGTCCGAACAGATCAGGAACGCCTCGTCGTCGGCCGGCGGGAGGACCCACGTGTCGATCTCGCCCATCGGCTCACGCCCCAGGGAGCGAGTGATGATGTTGCGGCTGGGGTGGCGGTGCGCCTGCTCCTCGGTGATGAGGCCCCTCTCCACGAGCTCCCACACCTCGGAGTGGTCGACGGTGACCTGGGTGAGACCACCGTCGATGAGCCGGTAGACGCGGGAGTCGCCGATGTTGAAGACGACCCACTGCGGTGTGCCACCCTCGGACACGAGGGCGAGCCCCGCGACGGTCGTGCCCATGCCGTGCTGCTCAGGGTGCCGGGAGGCGGACTCCAGGATCCGACGGTTCGCCTCACCGAGCTGCTCGACGATGTCGTCGGGGGTGAGGGTCGGGCGCTCCGTCAGCTCGACGACGGAGTCCGCGGCGATCCCGCTCGCGACCTCGCCGGCGGCGTGGCCACCCATGCCGTCGGCGACGACGAAGAGCCGTCCCGAGGCGCGGGCGCTGTCCTCGTTGTGGCGACGGACCCGCCCCACGTCGCTAGCGACGCCGAACGAGATCGCAGCCTGGTCGGTGGTCATCGAGGTCCTTTCGTCGCTCCTCGCCGGGCCATGGGTGGCCGAGCTGAGGCGCAGCAGCGCGGCAAGTCAATCAAAGACGCGTCGCCGTGTCAGGTCAGCCCGTGAACTGGGTCTGCGCTCCCCGAGCGGCAGCCGGCCCAGCGGCATACGGAAAGGGAGTTGTCGCCCGCGGCCCGGGAGGGTGCTCCGGTCAGGTCTCGGAGCGGTCGGCCCACCATGCGAGCAGCTTCTCCCGGGCGGCGTCCTTGCCGATCGGGCCATCGTCGAGTCGCACCGAGAGGAGGAACTTGTAGGCCTCGCCGAGCACCGGGCCCGGCTCGATGCCGAGGGTCTGGGCGATCTCGTTGCCGTTGAGCTCGGGCCGGACCGAATCCAGCTGCTCCTGCTCGGCGAGCCGGTCGATGCGCGCCTCGAGGTCGTCGTAGGCGCGGGAGAGACGCTCGGCCTTGCGGACGTTGCGGGTCGTGCTGTCCGACCGGGTGAGCCGGTGGAGGCGCTGCAGGAGCGGCCCCGCATCGGTGACGTAGCGACGCACGGCAGAGTCGGTCCACTGACCCTCGCCGTAGCCGTGGAAGCGCAGGTGCAGCTCGACGAGCCGAGCCACCGCCTTGACCGTGTCCTTGTCGTAGCGCATCGCCTTCAGCCGCCTGGCCGCCATGCGGGCGCCGACGAGCTCGTGGTGGTGGAACGACACGCCTCCTCCCGGCTCGAAGCGCCGGGTGGCCGGCTTGCCGATGTCGTGCAGCAGCGAGGCGAGGCGGAGCACGAGGTCCGGGCCGGGCACCCGGTCCTCCGGGCCGCCCGGGGGTCCCTCGAGGTCGATCGCCTGCTCGAGGACCGTCAGCGAGTGCTCGTAGACGTCCTTGTGCCGATGGTGCTCGTCGACCTCGAGGCGCAGGGCCGGCAGCTCGGGCAGGAACTGCCCGGCAAGACCGGTGTCGACGAGGAGCGTCAGGCCCGGACGTGGCGACCGGGACAGGATCAGCTTGGTGAACTCGTCCCGGATCCGCTCCGCGGAGACGATCGTCAACGTGGCGGCCCGCTCGGTCATCGCCGCGCGCACCTCCGCCGCGACGTCGAAGCCGAGCTGGGACGCGAAGCGCGCCGCCCGCATCATCCGCAGCGGGTCGTCGGCGAAGGACTCCTCCGGCGGCGCCGGCGTCATCAGCCGTCGCGCGGCGAGGTCGGCGAGGCCGCCGTGGACGTCGACGAACTCCAGGCTCGGCAGCCGGATCGCCATCGCGTTGACGGTGAAGTCCCGGCGGACGAGGTCGCCCTGGAGCGTGTCGCCGAACATCACCTCGGGCTTGCGACTCGTGCGGTCGTAGGTGTCGGCCCGGTAGGTCGTGATCTCGATGTGGTGCTGGCCGGCGCCGGAGGTCTTGCGCAGCCCGATCGTGCCGAAGTCCCGACCGATGTCCCAGTGGCTGTCGGCCCAGCCCACGACGGCGGAGAGGATCGCGTCCGGGCTGGCGTCGGTCGTGAAGTCGAGATCGGGCGACGTCCGACCGAGGAACGCGTCCCGCACCGGACCGCCGACGAGGGCCAGCTGGTGCCCGCGGTCGGCGAACCGCTGTCCGAGCTCCTGGAGCAACGGGAGCACGGGTGCGAGCTGGGCGACGGCGCCACGCAGCAGCGGCAGGTGCGTCGGGTCGGGCGTGGTCGCGGTGGGACGGTCAGACACGGGGACCAGCCTAGGTGAGCGCACCGATCACCCTGGTCGCCGCCGACCGTGGCGCCGGGTCGGGAACCGGGTGGGGGAACGGGTCCGGGGAACGGGTCCGGGACAGGGCGGGAAGTTGGCCGCTTGGTTATGGTGGCGGCATGACCGCGCAAGCCGCCCCGAGTCCCCAGCCGGGGAGGCGCTTGCCGGCGGTCGAGGAGCGCTCCGCGGGGGGCATCGTCGTCGACATCCAGGACGGCTGCGCGCTGATCGCGATCATCGCCCGCCGCAACCGCGCCGGCCGGATCGAGTGGTGCCTGCCCAAGGGGCACGTCGAGCCGGGCGAGACCCTCGTCGAGACCGCGGCCCGAGAGGTCGCCGAGGAGACCGGCATCGTCGGGCGGGTGCTCGTCGAGCTCGGCACGATCGACTACTGGTTCGCCACGTCGACGAAGCGCGTCCACAAGTACGTCCACCACTACCTCCTCGAGGCGCTCAGCGGAGAGCTGTCCATCGAGAACGACCCTGACCGCGAAGCCATCGACGTCGCCTGGATGCGTCTCGACGAGGTGCACCGGCGGCTCACCTTCCCCAACGAGCGCCGCATCGCACAGGCGGCGTGGATCCGGCTGGCAGGCACGGCGTGACCTCGTCCAGGCCCTGGCGCGCCGCCCTGCGGACGGTCGCCCTGACCACCCTGCTCGGGCTCGTGGGCCCGCTGCCCGCGACCGGCACGCCCGCCGGATCACCCACCCCTGACCTCGCCGCCTCCGCGGCCGCGACGACGGGACCCGCTCCCGCCATCACGCCCGACGACGAACGAGCCCTGATCACCCTGACGGGCGTGTCACCGACCGTCCTCGACGGCCAGGGCGAGACCCGAATCACCGGCACCGTCACCGCCCCGACCTCGGGCCCACTCGTCGGCGCCCACGTCGACGTGGTCCTCGGGTCGAGGGCGATGACGGTCCGCGCCGACATCGACCGCTGGGTCAAGGAGGACGGCAAGGCGGACGGGCGCACGGCCGCACAGACGGCCAAGCCACTTCCCGAGGTGCCGGCCGGACGGACCACCGCCTTCAGCATCGACCTCGAGGAGTGGCAGGTCTCCACCAGTGCCGCCTTCGCCGCGCTGCCGGTGGCCATCGAGGTCTACCAACGGGGGGCCTCGACGCCGATCGGCACGACCCGGACCTTCCTCGCCTGGAACTCCCGGGTGGAGTTCGCACCCCTGCAGATCGCGCTCGCCGTGCCGGTGACCCTCGATCCCCACGTGAAGCTGTTCTCCCGCGACGAGGAGGTCCGCACCGAGGCCTGGGCGCACGCCATCGGCCCCGGGTCGCGGGTCGACCGCCTGGTCGAGGGCACGAAGGACTCCTACGCCACCTTGGGCATCGATCCCTCGGTGCTCGTCGCCGGCCCCGGCGAGCTGGCCGAGGCCGTCCCCACGTCCGGGCCGACCAGCCCCGCCACACCCACCCCGGGAGCCGGGACCGCCACGACTCCGACCTCCCCGAGTGGCACCTCGCCCACTCCCACCTCACCCACTCCCACCTCCCCGAGTGGCACCTCGCCGACCTCCGGCCCGGCCGACGGCGGCGGTCCGGCGCAGTCGTCGCCCGATGTCGACCGGCTCGCGGCGAAGCTGCGGGGGCGCAGCCTCTTCGCCCTGCCGTATGCCGACGCCGACGTCGCCGCCACCGGGGACATCGACCCCGGCAACTCCGTGGTCCGCGCCCTCGTCGCGCGAGCCGCCACGGTGGGTGACCGCATCGGTGAGCCGGTCCGCGGAGACATCGCCTGGCCGGTGGACGGTCTCCTTCCGAGCAACCGTGTCCAGGCCCTGCAGTCGCTCTACGCGACCTCGGCGACCCGGCGGGCCGCTGGGATCATCGTCAACCAGGCAGCCATCACGGCCGACTCCCCCTACACACCCACGGCCCGCCGCATCTCGTCCGACGGCACCCGGCTGATCGGCTCCGACGCGCGCCTGTCCGCCCTCCTGCCCAAGCGGTCCGACCCGACGCCGGTGCTCGCGACCCAGCGGTTCCTCGCCGAGACCCTGCTCCTCCTCGGCGAGCGCCCCGGGACAGCGCGGTCGGTGCTCGTCACCGCTCCACGCAACTACAACCCCGACCCGGCAGCCCTGTCCGCCTTCCTCAGGGCGACCACCGAGTCCGTCGCCTGGCTCGAGACCGTCGACGTCGAGGCACTCCTGGCCGACGCGGGCAGCGACCGGGCCACCGCCCAGGAACAGCCCGCGACGGCGCCTCGGTCGGCAGCGCCGCGGCCCACCCTCAGCGAGTTCCGCCTCGAGCAGCTGGCCCGACAGCGACACACCCTCGACGCGGTCGCCACCGTCCTCAAGGACGGCGCCTCGTTCGAGCGCACCTACGGCGAGCTCCTCGACGAGCTGGCGAGCGCCCGGTGGCGCTTCCGTCCCGCAGCCTGGGGCGATCTCAACAACTCGGTCAGCGCGGACGTCCGCGACGCGACGTCCGCCATCAGGGTGGTCCCGCGTCGCATCAACTTCCTCGCCGAGAACGGCAGCCTGCGCATCACCGTCCAGAACGGCCTCAGCTACGCGGTCGAGGACCTGCGCCTCGTCGTGACCCCGATGAACCCACGCCTGCAGGTCCTCGAGCAGCCCGGACCGGTGAGCATCGCCGCGGGTCCGGACGCGCGCCGCAACATCAACGTGCCGGTGCACGCGGTCGCAGCGGGCCGAGCCGACATCCTCGCCTACCTGACCACGGCAGACGGGACCCGCATCGGGTCCGAGGCCGTCATCCCGGTCTCGGCCAACC
Organism: Intrasporangium sp. DVR; assembly: GCF_040365325.1. Classification (NCBI taxonomy): domain Bacteria; kingdom Bacillati; phylum Actinomycetota; class Actinomycetes; order Micrococcales; family Intrasporangiaceae; genus Intrasporangium; species Intrasporangium sp. DVR. Next base: position 547,365 of record NZ_BAABZW010000005.1, read on the forward strand.
CGCTCGACTCGACGTTCTACTGGATCGGCGGGGTGCTCGCGGGCCTCGTGCTCCTCGGTGGGGTGATCCGGGCGCTCCTCAAGGGGACGTCGAGGATCGAGGAGATCGGTGACCTCGACACGGTCGCTCAGCGTGACGAGGCGATCCAGAACCGGACCGGCCGCTGACTCGCCCTAGGATGAAGCAGGGTCGCGTTCGACCGGAGCCGACCATTGACACGGGGCCTCACGGACCGGAAGGGGTGACGCGGGTGCAGGGACTCGGGCCGGGAACAGTCCTCGGTGGACGCTATGCCGTCACCCTGCGGACCTCGGAGGGCCGACACCATGAGCGGTGGCGCGCGGCCGACCACACTCTGGACCGAGAAGTCGTCCTCGTCTGCTTCCCCGTGGGCACGTCAATCGCGGCACCCGCACTGGATGCCGCCCGTCGGGCCGCCGGGATCGAGGACCCACGCCTCACCCGGGTCCTGGACGTCGGCGTCGACGGCGAGGTGGCCTTCATCGTCGAGGAGCCCCTGACGGGTGCCATGCCGCTCTCCCACCTGCTCCAGGCCGGAGGACTGCCAGCCGAGGAGGTCCGTCGCCTCGCCGGTGAGGCAGCGACCGCACTCGAGCGGGCGCGTCACCGCGGCCTGCACCACCTCGTCCTCACTCCGTCGTCACTGCTGCGGCTCCCCGACGGGGACGTGAAGGTCCGTGGGCTGGCGACCGAAGCCGCGCTCACCGGTGCGGACCAGACCTCGGACGAGCACGCATCCCGGGTCGATGCCGTGGGGCTGGTCAAGCTCATCTACGCCGGCCTGACGGCGCGTTGGCCGGCCGGCCCGGCAGCCGTCAGCCACTCCCGTCCGGTCGGTCTCGAGGCGGCCCCCACCGTGGTCGGTGGAGTCGCCGCCCCCTCCGAGATCGCCGTCGGCGTGCCGAACGACCTCGACCTGATCTGCCGGATGACGCTCAACGAGGACCGGGGACCGGTCTCCCCGGGTGACCTCGCGCTCCAGATCGCACCTTGGCCCGCGGAGCAGCCGGCCAGCGACGGCGCCTCTGGCATCCGGCTCCCTGTCCGCCCCGACCTCGGCACGGCCAGGCCCGTGCCCCCCGTCGCCCCGCGGTACACCTCGCCCGAGGGAGCCACGGGTGGCGACCTGTACTCCCGCCTCTCCGCCAGCACCGGGAGGCGGGTCCCGGAGGCAGCGGCAGCCGGATCGGCGGGCGCCGCGGCGGCGGCGGAGTCGTCCGCGGGCTCGCCCACCGCTTCCGGCGCGCCCACCACTGCGGGCGCGCCCACCACCGCGGGCGCCGCCCTTGCTGCGGCCGGTGCAGCCGCAGCGGGAGCCGCGACTGCCATCGGCGACCGCGTCGGTTCCTTCGCCCGAGCCGCCGCGGAGAAGGCGGCCGCCCGCGGCACCGGACGTCGAGCCGTGGGGGACGCCGACCCCTACGACGGTGAGGACATCGCCCTCGACGAGGCCCTCAACGACGCACCGCCCACGCGACTGGAGCCGCCCCTGCCCGTCTTCGGGGGGAGCCCGCCCGAGGGACCGACGGGGGCGCAGTCTCGCATCGCCCTGGCCATCGTCGGCGCCCTGGTCCTCGTCGCGCTCGTCATTGGCATCAACAACGTCGCCAAGATCGGTGAGTCGGACGGTCGCGCCCAGGCGCGGCCCACGGTCACGGAGAGGGTCACCCGCACGACGCCGGCGCAGTCACCCACGGCGAGCCACCCATCGGCCACGAGCACCCCGACCGAGGCGCCATCGGCCGAGCCGGTTCGCATCGTCGGCGGCTCGAGCTTCGACCCGCAGGACGACGGCGAGGAGAGCCCGCGCCAGGTCCCGTTCGCCTTCGACGGCGACCCGGGGACCGCGTGGAAGTCGCGTTGGTACGGCACCGACACCTACAACGGGAACAAGGAAGGCGTCGGTCTGGTCCTGGAGCTCAGCGCACCGACCGCGGTTCGCGAGGTCGAGCTCACTCTCCCTGCCGCGCAGGACCTGACGGTGTATCTCACCGACGAGGCCGATCTCGAGGGTGCCCAGGAGATCGGCAAGGTGCACGACATGAGTGGGACCGTGACCATCAAGGCCCCGAGGGACATCGACCCGGGCACCAAGCTGATCGTCTGGGTGACCCGCACGGCCCCGGACGAGGCGCCCGACCATCACCGCGCGCAGATCGCCGAAGTGGTGGTGCGCTGACCTGTGGTCCCGGCCACGCCCTTGACTCTCGCTGAGGCCAGCGACAGTGAGCTGATCGCCCGACACGTGGCAGGTGACGACCATGCCTTCGGGGAGCTCTTCCGTCGACACAAGGACCGAATGTGGGCCGTCGCGCTGCGCACCTGCCGCGATCCGGAGATCGCCGCCGATGCCGTGCAGGACGGGTTCATCTCAGCCTTCCGTCGGGCCGGCTCCTTCCGCGGTGACTCGGCCGTCACCACGTGGCTCCACCGCATCATCGTCAACGCCTGCCTCGACCGGCTCCGCCGCCTTCGGCCGACCAGCGAGCTGCCCGAGCACGACCTCGCCGACCGGCGCGACCACCACGCCTCGACCGAGGTGCGTCTCGACGTCGAGGAGGCGATGGCCAAGCTGCCTGACGGTCAACGCGCCGCCCTCGTCCTCGTCGACATGCACGCCGTTCCCGTCGCCGAGGCGGCCGTCATCCTCGGAGTGGCCGAGGGCACGATCAAGTCCCGGTGCGCGCGCGGCAGGGCGGCCCTGGCCGAGCATCTCGGCTTGCGGACCACGGAACCGGAGCCCGCCCCGGATCGTCGTAGCACGAGGGCGGCCCCATGACCGGGGAACATGAGCCGACCTGACCGGGTGCTCCACCACCGGCGTCACCACTGAGCTCACCCATGAGGCATCCCTGAAGGACCGTGAAGGAACACCGTGGACCAACCCCGGCACATCCCTGACACCGGAGACGCAAGCCCAGCCGATCCGCTCATCGACCCGCTCATCGACCCGCTCATCGACCCGCTCATCGAGGCACGCGTTCGGGACCTGCTCGCGGCGGCTCCCGATCCCGGGCCGATGCCCGAGCGGGTCGCACAGCGGATCGAGTCGATGCTCACCGACGAGGTGGCCCTGCGGGTCGACCCCGGTCCGCTGCACGCGGCCGATGCCGACGCGGCCGTCCTCGGTCCGCTGATCCGGCAGCGCCAGCGCCCACGCCCGCTCCTCGCCATCGCCGCGGTGGCCGCAGCCGCCGCCGTGGTGGCCGTCGGCGGGTCGGCGCTGCACCTGAACAAGCGCCCCGTCGGCGTTGCCTCACTCGGCAATCCCAGTGCCTTCGTCACGTCTCCCTCGGCGCCGACGATCACCCCGACGGTCAGCCCGACTGCCTCGGGGCCGATCGGGTCGCCGGTTGGTCCGTCCAGACCCAACCTCCACATCCAGCTCTCGTCGACCGACTACACCGGCGCTGACCTTGCGGTCCGGGCCCGTGAGCTGCTGACGCGCCCGGCCACGCCGCTCGAGGTGCTCGCGGCGGAGGCTCCCACGCTGGGCCCCATCGCCACCGAGGTCGGAGTCCTGTCGTGCCTCGACGCGCACTCGCTGCCGACTGACGTGCCGGTGCACGTCGACCTGGCCACGTACGACGGCGACCCTGCGGCCGTCATCGTCGTCACCGAGGGCGGCCGGAGCACGGCCCGGGTCGTGGAGCGCACCTGCGCTGCGGGTCATCCGGGCCTGCTCAACGGCCCCGTCGCCGTGCCCTGAGCGGCACCCGGCGCATACGACCTCGTATGCCGCTGGGCTGGCGCGCGCACGGTGGCGCGCCGGGTGCCTGGCCGGAATAGGGCGCGCCTAGGATCGGTTGAGCCAGACAGCACCGTCCCGCCTGCCCACGGATCCCCCGACGGTGCGCTTTCCCGGTAGAGGAGCACCCACGTCATGTCCGACGTCCGCAACGTCATCATCATCGGTTCGGGTCCCGCTGGATACACGGCAGCTGTGTACGCGGCGCGCGCGAACCTCCGTCCGCTGATCTTCGAAGGTGCCGTCACCGCCGGTGGCGCGCTGATGAACACCACCGAGGTCGAGAACTTCCCCGGCTTCCCTGAAGGCATCATGGGCCCAGCGCTGATGGAGCAGATGCGCGCCCAGGCAGAGCGGTTCGGGGCCGAGATCATCACCGACGACGTGACGGCGGTCGACCTCACCGGAGACGTCAAGACGGTCACCGACGGCATGGGCAAGACCTACTCGGCGCGCTCGGTCATCCTCGCGATGGGCTCGGCCTACCGCGAGCTCGGCCTCCCCAACGAGAAGGAGCTCTCCGGCCACGGCGTCTCGTGGTGTGCCACCTGTGACGGCTTCTTCTTCCGCGACCAGGACATCGCCGTCGTCGGCGGCGGTGACTCCGCCATCGAGGAGGCGACGTTCCTGACGAAGTTCGCCCGCTCCGTGACCATCGTGCACCGCCGCGACGAGCTGCGCGCCAGCAAGATCATGGCCGACCGGGCCCTGGCCAACGACAAGATCTCGTTCGCCTGGAACAGCGAGGTCGCCGAGATCCACGGCGAGGGCAAGCTGACCGGCGTCACCCTCCGCGACACGGTGACCGGCGACACCCGTGAGCTGGCCGTCACCGGGCTCTTCGTCGCGATCGGGCACGACCCGCGCAACGAGCTCGTCAAGGGCGTCGTCGACCTCGACGACGCCGGCTACGTCGTCGTCGACGGCCGCTCGACGCGCACCAACGTGCCCGGCGTGTTCGCCTGCGGCGACCTCGTCGACCACACCTACCGCCAGGCCATCACGGCCGCCGGCACGGGCTGCTCCGCCGCTCTGGACTCGGAGCACTTCCTCGCGGCCCTCGAGGACGCCGACTCCCCCGAGCAGGCCGCGGACCAAGCGGCCCTCATCGACGAGACCGACGCGGGACCCATCCCGACCACCTCGGTCAGCGCCAACGCCTAGGCTCGACCCCAGCAGACCGACACACGAGAGGGAGACACCCACCGATGGCACTCAAGGAAACGACCGACGCCACCTTCGCCGACGACGTCCTGATGAGCGAGAAGCCCGTTCTCGTCGACTTCTGGGCCGAATGGTGCGGTCCGTGCCGGAAGGTCGCCCCGATTCTCGAGGAGATCAACGCGCAGTACGGCGACAAGATCGAGGTCGTCAAGCTCGACACGGACTCCAACATGGACACGGCAGCCCGCTATGGGGTCGTCTCCATCCCGACCTTGAACGTCTACGTCAAGGGCCAGGTCGTCAAGAGCATCGTCGGCGCGCACCCCAAGCCCAAGCTGCTCCGCGAGCTGGAGGAGTTCATCTCCTGATCGGGCTCCCTCCAGGGTGAGTTCAGCTCGATGGGGTGGCGCCGCCGGTCGCAGCGCCACCCCATCGGCGTACTACAGTGCACAGGTCCCGTCCCGGAAGGAGCCTCGTGTCACCACAGCCGGTTGTCGTGCTCCGACGTGGCGACTCCGGGCCGGCGGTCGCCGACGTCTGTGACCGGCTCATGCTCACGGGGGACCTCCCTACCTCGTGGGCCGACCGTGCCGCTCCGCGGGACCGCGCCCTCTTCGACGACGAGGTCGAGGAGGCGGTGAAGTCGTTCCAGCAGCGCCGCGGCCTGCTCGTCGACGGCGTCGTGGGTCGGTCGACCTACTCCGTGCTCGACGGGGCTCGCTGGTCCCTCGGAGATCGAGTGCTGCGCTACGTCCCGGACTACTTCCTCGAGGGCGACGACGTGGCCCACCTCCAGGCGAGGCTGGCCGAGCTCGGCTTCTCCCCCGGCAAGCTCGACGGGATCCACGGGCCGGCGACTGATGCGGCCCTACGGGCCTTCCAGGGTGCCGTCGGGCTGACTGCCGACGGCACGCTCGGCCCCGAGACGCTGCGCGCCTTCCAGGACCTGCAGCGGTCGGTCACCGGGGGCTCGGCCAACGCCCTGCGCGAGCGCGAGCAGATCCGGCGGGGTGGTTTCAGCCTGACCGGGCGCACGGTCGTGCTCGATGCCGGACACGGAGGCGGGGACCCTGGTGCCGTCGGGCACGGCCTCGTCGAGGCCGACCTCACCCTCGACCTGGTCCGCCGCATCGAGGGACGGCTCACTGCGCACGGCGTCGAGGTGGTCTTCACCCGCACCGGTGCCTCCGGGGGGGAGGAGATCGACCGGGCTGCCTTCGCCAACTCCGTCGAGGCCGACCTCGTCCTGTCGATCCACACCGACCACGCCGGAGCCGCGGCGGCCCATGGCGTGGCGACGTTCTTCTACGGCCACGGCGACCAGGCGCGCCCGGCCCAGGGGGCCTGGTCCACCATCGGTGAGCACTTCGCCGAGCTGCTCCTGCGTGAGGTGGTCGCCCGCACCGGGCTGACCGACTGCCGGGCCCATCCCCGCAGCTGGACGTTGCTCCGGCGCACGCGCATGCCCGCCGTGCGGCTCGATGTCGGCTATCTCAGCCACCCGGCCGATGCGGCGGCCCTGTCCGACCCGCTGACCCGTGACCGGATCGCCGAGGGCGTCGTCGTCGCCCTGCAGCGGCTCTATCTCGGCGATGCGGACACCGCGCGCACCGGGATGCTCAAGCTGGCCGACCTCCGCCGTCACATCGAGTCCGCGCGGGATCGTCAGCCCGGCTCCCCCGGCCCGAGCGACTGACCGACGCGGGCGCGAGTCGCCCCGTCCGGGTGCGTCTCCGGCACCGGTCGCACCCCGGGGACCTTGGCCAGGACCCTCCGGACCGCGGCCGTCACCTCATCCCGCACGGTCACGACCGTGCGCAGGTCGAGCCGCAGCCGCGGGTACACCGGGTGCTCCCGCGCCACCCGGAATCCGACCTGCTCGAGGAACGCTGCTTCCAGGACGCACGGGTGCTTCCGGACCGCCGCTGGACGCGCCGCGATGACGTCGATCGACCGGACCCGGTGGCGCAGCGCCTCCTTCACCGCGGCCTGGACCAGCACCTTGCGCAGCCCGTGCCCCTGCATGTCGCCGTTGACGCGCACCGTGATGAGCATCAAGGTCGACGGGTCCGCCGGCGCGGTGGGGAAGGCTGCGAGGCGGGGCACGTAGCGGGCCGGAGCGAGCAGCATGCTGCCGGCCGGCCGGCCGTCGACGTACGCGATCCGTCCGGGAGGACCCCACTCCGCGGTGACGTCCCGCACCCATTCGGCGAGGATGTCCTGGGGTTCGCGGGTGACGAGGCTGCCGTTGCTCGGCACCGTCTGCCAGAACGTGCACAGGGCCGAGTCACCGGCGAGGTCGGCGACCCGGTCGACCGTGAGGGGCTGCAGGTCACGCACGACACGGCTCCGGCCAACGGCGTTGCATGGGCCCATTCTGGCCCACCCCACCGGGACACGAGCACGGGAGAGCCAGCCCAGCGGCATACGGTCTCTATCGTTGGGTCATGACGGACGAGGGCACCTACGTCGAGCCGAGCTACGAGCGGGACACCCGCTACCTGTCCACGCGCATCACCAAGGACGGCGCAGAGGGCTACCCCGTGGAGCCGGGGCGCTACCGTCTCGTGGTGTCGCGGGCGTGCCCGTGGGCCAACCGGGCGATCATCGTGCGCCGGCTCCTCGGGCTCGAAGACGCGTTGTCGATGGGCATCTGCGGCCCGGTGCACGACAAGCGAAGCTGGACCTTCGACCTCGACCCGGGTGGGGTGGACCCCGTCCTCGGCATTCCTCGGCTCCAGGACGCCTACTTCGCGCGTGAGCCCGGCTACCCTCGCGGCATCACCGTGCCCGCCATGGTCGACATCCGGTCCGGCGCCGTGGTCACGAACGACTTCGCGCAGATCACCCTCGACCTGTCCACCGAGTGGCGCGAGCACCACCGCGACGGAGCGCCTGACCTCTACCCCGAGCGGTGGCGCGACGAGATCGACGCCATGGCGCAGGTGAACTACACGGAGGTCAACAACGGCGTCTACCGGTGCGGCTTCGCGGGAACCCAGCAGGCCTACGACGCGGCCTACGATCGGCTCTGGCGCCGCCTCGACTGGCTCGAGGACCACCTCGCGACGCGTCGCTACCTCGTCGGCGACCACATCACCGAGGCGGACGTCCGGCTGTTCACGACGCTGGTCCGCTTCGACCCCGTCTATCACGGCCACTTCAAGTGCAACCGCGTCAAGCTCGTCGAGATGCCCAACCTTTGGGGCTACGCGCGCGACCTCTTCCAGACGCCCGGGTTCGGCGACACGGTCGACTTCACCCACATCAAGGCGCACTACTACGTCGTCCATCGCGACATCAACCCGACCGGGGTTGTCCCGGGAGGCCCCGACCTGTCGTCGTGGGCCTCCGAGCACGGTCGGGAGTCGCTCGAGGGCTCACCCTTCGGGGAGGGCACTCCCCCGGGGCCGCCTCGGGAGGTGGTGCCGGCGGCGCACAACCCGGCCCTCTCGCTGCTGGGATAGCCCTGCGTATGCCGCTGAGTTGCCTTGCGCTGCAACGTGATTCGCCGTGTGGCTGAGTCACGCTCCCAGCGTGCTCAGCCGGCGCGTCGACCGAAGTCGGCGATCGCCGCTGCCAGACTCTCGGCCGTCACCTCGTGGAACCCGCCGGGGAGCTCGAGGTACTCGCCCCGCGGCAGCGCGGCGGCGACGGCCCGGGCAGCCGCGGGCAGGAACGGCAGCGTCGTCCCTGAGCTGCTGACGGCCAGGACCGGCGTCTGGATCGAGGCAAGCATCGCTGCGGGCAGCTCGGACTCCGGCCCCATGCACAGTCCGTCATGGCGAACGGTGTAGGCAAGGCGCAGCAGCGCATCCCACATCGGAGTGCCGCGCATCCCGTCGAGCACCTCCTCCGGAAGGCCCACGGCGCGGGTGTGGAAGTAGCGCAGGATCCCCTCCCGGTCGCCCTGCGCCTCCAGCTCCTCGAGCGTCTCGAGGTAGCGCTCCGGCATGGGTGGGGCGCCGGCAACGCGGTACGGCGGCTCCAGGACCGACGCTGTGGCGACGGGGGCGCCGGCTGCGAGCGCGCGGAGGACGAGGGCTCCCCCCGAGGAGACCCCGTGGACGTGGGCGGCGTCGTCCTGGGCCGTGGCCCGGAGCACCGCCACGAGGTCGTCGATCTCGCGCTCGACGGCGTACGGCTTCGTGTCGCCGCTGTCGCCCCGGCCCCGGCGGTCGTAGCAGACGCCCGTCCGGCCGTGCTCGGCCACGGCCCGGGCCAGGTCGCGTCCCGCGCCGCGGTCGTTGAAGGCTCCCCCGACGTGGACGACCACCGGGCCCGAGCCGTAGGCCTCGTAGGCGATGGTCGTACCGTCAGCAGAGAGGGTGCTCTGCGGGTGGATGCTCATCTCGCTGCTCACGTCGTTGCTCATATCGCTCCTCCTTGATTCGTGGTGGGTCGCCGCCGGGGCGCCGACACCCCTGCGTCGAGCGGGTGCGGCGCGCTTCGACAGGCTGGGTGGGCGTTTCACCGCTTCGTCGAGAACACCGTCCGCTGGTCCTCCACGGCAACCGTGGCGATGTACTCGACCACCGCCTCGTTCAGCGCGGGCCACGTCTTGTGTCGTTCGACCGGCACGACGGTGCCGACGACGTGGTCGCGGTGGACCTCGATGAGGTTCCAGGACTGCGGGCCGTCGACGCCCATGAGCAGCTCCCGCGGCGCCCCCGCGTCGTCGACGTAGCTGACGCCACCGGCCACGAAGACGGGGATGGCGCCGAGCGTTCCGAAGCTCGTCACGTGGAGGTGTCCGCTCAGGATCGCCCGGACATCACTGCCCTCCAACGCCGCCCGCAGGCGGGGTACGTCCTCGAAGTCGATCAGCTGCATCAACGGAGACCGGTAGGTGATGGGTGGGTGGTGCATGACGAGGATCGTGCCGTGCTCGGCCGGCTCGGCGAGCACGTCCGCCAGCCAAGCATATTGACGATCGGTGAAGCCGCCGTGATGGAAGCCGGGCAGTGCCGAGTCAAGGGTCACCAGGCGCAGGCCGTTGACCGTGGTCACCGCGTCCTGGGGATCATCCGTGTCGACGCCGTGCAAGCCGAGCGCGAGGGCGCGGCGGTCGTCGTGGTTCCCGCCGGTCAGGACGACGGGGACGCCGAGACGGTCAATGACGGGCTCGACGATGTCGCGAACCAGGCGATACGCCTCGAGCTGACCGAAGTCCGTCAGGTCACCGGAGAGCACGAGGGCGTCGAGCTGCTCGCCCGACTCCTCCACCCGGGCCAACGCCTTGCGGAACTGCGCGGCAGTGTCGATGTGGCCGTGCAGCAGGCCCTCCCCCGCAATGAGGTGCATGTCGCTCAGGTGTGCCAGGACGTGCGTCGGCGCCGGCTGGGTTCCCGTGACCACCATGTTCAGAGGGTATGCCGCTGGGCTGGGTGTCCGGGTCAAGTGACCTGCCGTCGGCGTACCGTGAGACCGGAGGCGCCCGCCCGACCGTTGTCCGAAGGAGTCCGCCCGTGCCGATTCCCCGCTTCGTCACCCGATGGAACAAGCGCTTCCTCAACAGGGCCATGGTCCACCTCGCCGGCGTGGGCCCCGTTGCCGAGCTCGAGCACCTCGGGCGCCGCTCGGGAACGACTCACCGGGTGCCGCTCATGGCATTCCGCGATGGTGTGCGGGTCACGATCGCCCTCACCTACGGCCCTGACGTCGACTGGCTCAAGAACCTCGAAGCCGCCGGCGGTGGGCGACTGCACCTGGGCGACCGGCTCCTCGTGCTCGGGCCGCCCCATCGTCTCTCCAGCGCTGAGGGACTGGGGCGGATGCCACGCGGACCCCGGCAGATCCTGCCGCTGACGCGCACCACCGAGTGCGTCGAGCTGGGGATCCGTTCCGAGCGTCCCTTCACGGGGTGGTGACGGTCAGCGCTTGCGGCGGCGCTGGCAGCCAGGACACCAGTAGAGCGTGCGTCCACCAATCACGACATCGCGGATCCTTCGGCCGCAGCGGTCACAGGCCTCACCCGTCCGCTGGTACGTGTGAAAGCGTCTGTCGAAGTGATCGCCGAGCCGTTCCCCGGTCAACGACTCGGTGATGGCGAGCGACGACCCGTCAGCCACCATCTCGGCGGCGGCGTCGACCTGATCCTGCAGCGTGAGGATCTGCGAGAAGGCCACGCCCAGCGGCAGCAGGGTGACCACGTCGTCCCAGATCTCCTCCCAGAGGCGGCGACCGAGCTCCCGACCGGGCGTCAAGGGGTCGACCCGATGCCTGAAGAGCACCTCGCAGCGATAGACGTTGCCCACCCCCGCGAGGACTGACTGGTCGAGCAGCAGCTCGGCAATCGTCTTTCTGCTCTTGGAAATTCGCAGCCACGCTCGGTCGGCCCCGGTTGCCACATCCGGGCGGTGCAGGGGGTCGGGGCCGAGCTTGTCGAGCACCGCCTGCCGGCCCTCCTCGTCGACGAGTGCGCAGATCATCGGACCGCGCAGCTCGGCGACGTGGGTCCTGCCCGCGAGCCGCAGCCGCGGGGGTGAGGGGTTGGCTGCATCGGGCAGCGGCTGGTGTTTCACGTGAAACGACCCGATGAGTCCGAGATGGACGTGGAGGATCAGGTCGGCGAAGTCGACGAAGAGGTGCTTGCCTCGCGCCTGAGCCACGTCCAAGGTGCGGCCATCGAGCACGGCGGCGTCGGCAGCGAACCGTCCCTGCGGGCTGGAGACGGCGATGGGCTGACCGCCCAGGGTCCGGTTCAGCCGCGCAGCGAGCGCGTGGATCGTGTGTCCCTCGGGCACGTCAGGAGCGCGAGTCGATGCCCATGATGCCGAGGATGCGCTTGAGGTCCTCAACGGAGGCGAACTCCACCGTGATCTTGCCCTTGCGCTGTCCCAAGGAGATGGCAACGCGCGTCTCGAGGTAGTCCGCGAGTCCGGAGGTGTATTCGTCAAGCTGGGGGTGGCGGGTCCCGGCGCGGGGGCGGCGTGGCTTCGGCGCGACGTCACCATCGCCGAGGGACACCAACTCCTCGACGGTCCGCACGGAGAGGCCCTCGGCGACGATCCGCTGCGCCATTCGCTCCATGGCGGCTCCATCGGACAGACCAAGGAGGGCACGGGCATGCCCGGCGCTCAGGACTCCCGCAGCCACGCGGCGTTGGACCAGCGGCGGCAGCTTCAACAGGCGGAGCGTGTTGGAGATCTGTGGCCTGGACCGGCCGATCCGATGCGCCAGCTCCTCGTGGGAGCACCCGAAGTCATCAAGCAGCTGCTGGTAGGCCGCCGCTTCCTCGAGCGCGTTCAGCTGGCTGCGATGCAGGTTCTCGAGCAGGGCGTCGCGAAGCAGGGCGTCGTCCTGCGTGTCCTTGATGATTGCCGGGATCGTCTCGAGCTCTGCAGCCTGCGTCGCGCGCCACCGCCGCTCGCCCATGATGAGCTCGTAGTGCTTGCCGTCGCCCTCGACGGCCTGGTCGGCCGGGATGCGCCTGACGACGATCGGCTGCAGCACGCCGATCTCGCGGATGGAGTGGACCAGCTCGGCCATGTCGTCCTCGTCGAAGACGGACCGCGGCTGCTTGGGGTTCGGACGGATGAGGTCGACCCCGATCTCGGCGAACTCCGCGCCCGGAACGGGAGCGAGGCCGCCCAGATCCGCCGCCGGAGAGTCTGGCGCAACTGCAGAGGTCGGGACGGGCTGCTGGCCGTTCGGGCTCTGGGCGAGCGTGCTCTGGTCGGGTCCACCGCCGTTCGGCGCGCCGGTCTGGGAGTGGCTCGAGTCCCCGGCTGGCTTCTGGTCGGTGAAGAACACGTCGACGGGACGGCCGCCACTCCCCGACGGTGCGCTCGGGATGAGCGCTCCAAGTCCGCGACCCAGTGCCCGCCGCTTCTCTGCCATCTAGACGTCCCTCCACCTTGTCGTCGCGACCATCGCGCGGCCCAAGTCTAGGTGACTCGCGGCAAGCACTCCGCCAGCCGGTGCTGGCCATTGTGCGTGTCGTGGCGTCGCCGTTTCACGTGAAACAGCGGCCCGGGGCCCAGGACGCAGCAGGGTCATTCGGCGCAGAAACAGGGACCGGGCATGGCGTCGGGAGGCGCACCGGGGTCCGTTTCACGTGAAACAGCGGCCCCGGTGGGGTCGACGTCCTGCTAGACGCGGCCGGCCGCCCCTCGGTCGGCGATCTCGCCGGCAGCCTCCAGGTAGGCGAGGGCGCCGCTGCTCGTCGGGTCGTAGGTCATCACGGTCTCACCGAAGCTGGGAGCCTCGGAGACACGCACCGACCGGGGCACGGTGATGCGCAGCACCTCCTCGGGGAAATGCTCCCGGACCTCATCGGCGACCTGGGCGGAGAGCCGAGTACGCCCGTCGTACATGGTCAGCAGAATCGTCGAGACATGCAGCGGCGGGTTGAGGTGCGCTCGCACCAGCTCGACGTTCTTCAGCAGCTGGGACAGGCCCTCGAGGGCGTAGTACTCGCACTGGATCGGGATGAACACCTCGGTCGCCGCAACCATCGCGTTGACGGTCAGCAGTCCCAGGCTGGGCGGGCAGTCGATCAGGATGTAGTCGAACTCGTGACCCGCCTCGCCGGCCGCGGTGATCGCCTTCTGCAGGCGCGACTCCCGCGCGACCAGGGAGACCAGCTCGATCTCGGCCCCGGCGAGATCGATCGTGGCAGGTGCACAGAAGAGCCCATCGACGGTGGTGCACGGCTGGACCACGTCGAGCAGAGGCGCCCCCTCCACGAGGACGTCGTAGATCGACGGAACCTCGGCGTGGTGGTCGATCCCCAGGGCCGTGCTCGCATTGCCCTGGGGGTCCAGGTCGATGACCAGCACCTGGAGGCCGGACTGGGCCATCGCGGCCGCCACATTGACGGTCGTCGTGGTCTTGCCCACTCCGCCCTTCTGGTTGGCGACCGTCATCACGCGACTGTGAACGGGCTTGGGGAAGGGCCGGCCCGTGAGCTGGATCCTCCTGCGGAGGTTCTCCGCCGCGACGTGCTCATCCTCCACCGGGACGTGTCCGTCGCCTTCGACGGGAACCTCTGGCCCGGAGTCGAGGTCGGTCGGAGCCGTGCTCACGGCCGACTCGTCCACACGGTTTTCCCCAATGGCAGGATGCGCTAATTCGTGCGCGTGGAGCGCTTCCGGGCCGAGCTTTTCCACATCGCTGTCCACAGCCACCGTGGATGTCTCCGACCGGGTGTCCGTGGTCGGTTGGGCGCCGGACAGGGATGCCGCCGGCTGAGTCGCCTCCGTCAGGACGGGGCTCCCGGCGCCGGCGGTGTGTTCATCGACTGCCGTCACCACCGCCGGCTGCAGAGCCTGCGCGACCGAGGGTGAGGGCTGCGGATCCCCCAGGTCACTCCCAGCAGCGTGGCGGCCGGTTCCGGGATCAGTGGCGTCGGGCGCGTCGGGCGCGTCGGGCCCGTCGGGCGCGTCGGGGGCGTCGGGCGCGTCGGGCGCGTCGGGCGCGTCGGGCGCGTCGGACGCGTCGTGATCTACGGTCTGATCCGCGTCAAGCTGCTCCACGCGCTGGAGAGGGGTGAAGTAGATGTCCGCTCCGATCGCGCGGTCTGACGAACGGGGTTCTCCGGGCGCACTCGACCGCAGCGCGGCGCCGAGGCCCTCTGCCCGTGACGGCGCGACCAGAGCGGCCCTCCCACCCGACTCCGGCAGGGATCCATCCGCATGCTCGGGGGCCGGCCATTGGTACGGGGAGCTCTCCACGTCCCCGACCGGATCGGCCTGAGCCGTATCGTCCGCGTCGCCACTCTCGCCCGCCTCGGCCTGGGTGACGTCCGGCTGCACGGGGGTCTCGGTCGGGTGGGCAGCAGACGAGTCGCCCGCGCTGGTGGCTGCCTCCCCGGTCCGGTCCTCCGGAACAGGGGTGGTTTCACGTGAAACAGCTCCGGCTGTGTCAACCCAACCGAGGCGCCGGTGATCAGCCGGCGGCTCTGGAGTGGCGGTCGGCCAGCCAAGGTTGCTCACGGGGTCGTTACCTCCAGATGGGTGGCGGGTGCTGTCTCTGCGAAACAGGCTCCGCCAGCGGGATGGTCTCTTCTCGATCATCTAGTACGACGTCCTCGATCGCGAGACGACGAGCCGGAGCGACGACCGACCTTGGGTCGATCCGACCTTCGGCGAGCGGATCCTGCACTGGTCGGTGGCTGGCCGCGGAAGCGGCGGCGGTCAATGGAGTCCCCGATAGTCACACGGAGGACGATAGTGGGGTCGTCCACCAGTCCCTCGCCATAGACGTCGACGGCAGAGTCGATGACACCGAGCCTCGCCAGGGCGGCCCTGTTCTCGGAGAGCTCGGCCTCCGCCCGACTGCCCTTGAGGGCGAGCAGTGAGCCTCGGGGCTCCAGCAGCGGAAGGCTCCACTGGGCCAGTTGGAGAATGCCCGAGACGGCACGAGCAGTCACAAATGGAGCCGAAAGCCGGTCCCACAGCGACTCGGCCCGTGCCGTGTGGATGACGACGTTCTCGAGGTCCAGCTGCGCGACGACACCGGAGAGCCACCCCGTCCGCCGGGAGAGCGGCTCAACGAGGTGCAGCTCGAGATCGGGTCGAGCAATGGCGAGCACGATACCCGGCAGGCCAGCGCCCGAACCGACGTCGATCACCCGCTGTCCCTCTGCGGTGACGGGGATGGCGTGGCGGATCAGGCCGCAGTTGAGAACGTGACGCTCCCACAGGCGCGGCGCCTCGCGAGGTCCGATCAGACCGTGGCTGATCCCGGTGTCCGCCAGGATGGCCACGAACTCTTCCGCCAGCCTGACCCTCGTCTGGAACACGTCAGCAGCCGCCGTCGGGGTGGGCGGAACGAACCGAGGAGAGTCGCTTTCCTCAGAGTCGGTCATCGCCCTCCCCTTGTGGAGTCTCCGGGCACCCGATGGTCGGATGCGGTGGGCAGATCCTCAGGCGTGTTTCACGTGAAACACGCGCGAGCCTCAGGCCGGAAGGATGACGATGTGACGCTTCGGGTCGACACCCTCAGACTCAGACACGAGACCTGCCTCGGCGACCACGTCGTGGACCACCTTGCGCTCGAACGCGCTCATCGGCTCCAGCGCCCTCTTCTCGCCGGACTCACGCACCTCGGCGATCGCCGACTGTGCCAGCGCCACCAGCGTGGCGCGTCGCTCTGCCCGGTAGCCCGCCACGTCAAGCATCAGGCGGCTGCGCTCGCCGGTCTCGGCCTGCACCGCGAGCCGGGTCAGCTCCTGCAGCGCCTCCAGCACTCGTCCGTCGGGGCCCACGAGCCGCCGCGGCACCCGGCCCTCGTCGGAGTCGACGATGGCCACTGCTGCGCGGTCGCCATCGACGTCGACGTCGAGGTCGCCGTCCAGGTCGGCGATGTCGAGGAGCGTCTCGAGGAAGTCCGCAGCCACTTCCCCTTCACGCTCCAGCTGCATGAGGCGCGATGTCTTCGCCCCTTCGGGCTTGCTCTCGCTGGCCTCCACGGCCCCTTCCGGACCGACCTCCGAGCTCGGGTCGGCGTCGACCGCCGGGCTCACCGCTTCATCCGGCTCGGTAACGGTGTCGGTGCCACTCGTAGGGGTGGTGTCACTCATGGGGATTGCTCCTTTATTCACAAAGTTCCCACAACCTGTGGACGACCTGCGGTCCTGGTTGCGTCTTTCACGTGTATGTGCGGCCTACCGAGCCCGTGCCGGGCCGGACCGTCCGCTGGGATGAGCCCGCGAGGACAGCGAGCTAACGCCGGTCCTTCGCCGACGACGGCTTCTTCGACTTGGGCTTCTTACCCGCTCGGGGTCGCTCGCCACTGGCAGAGCCCGGTGCGGAGACCCCCTTGGCATGCTTGGTCTCGCCACCTGGGACGCCGCTCGTGGGGGCGCCGGGGCTGCTCTCCGTCGTGGAACCGCCCGGGCCCGTCGCGGCACCGGCACCGGCACCGGCACCCGCGGAGGCCTTCGCCGTGCCACCGCCCTTGGCGCGCTTCTTGCTCTTCGGCTGCTGCCGCTGTCCAGTCTTCTGCGACTCCAGCTCAGCCTCGCCGACCCCGGCCTCGAGGCCGGGCACGGTCACGTGCTTCGTGGCTCGGCCCTTCCGGCGGTCCCGCTCCTCCATCTTCTGGTAGGCGAGGGAGCCGGGGGCGGGCATGTTGCGGATGACGTAGAACTGCTGCCCCATCGTCCACAGGTTGGTCGTCGTCCAGTAGATGAGCACGCCCACGGGGAAGTTGACACCGGAGATCGCGAAGAAGATCGGCATCAGGTAGAGCAGCACCTTCTGCTGCTTCGCGAAGGGGTTGTCGAGCGCAGCAGCCGGCATGTTCTTGCGCATCAGCTGGTGCTGGGTCGTGAAGGTGGTCGCCGACATGGCAAGGATGAGGACGGCCGTCAGGACCTGGGTGCTGACTGTGTCCGAGTTGAAGAAGGCATCGGAGAGGCGGGACCCGAAGATCCGGGACTCCTCGATCGACCGCGCGACAGCCTGGGTGATCGGGCCGACGGGGGTGCCACCGTTCGCGACATTGCCCTCGGCGATGGCGCGCAGGTTGTTGAGCAGCTGGAAGAGCGCGAAGAAGAACGGCGACTGCAGCAGGATCGGCAGACACGAGCTGAACGGGTTGGTCCCGGTGCGTCGGTAGAGATCCATGATCTCCGCCTGCTGCGCCTTCTGGCTCTCTGGGTCACGCTTGCCCTTGTACTTCTTCTGGATCTTCTGCATCTCGGGCTGGATGAGCTGCATCTTGCGCGACGAGTGGATCTGCCGCACGAAGAGCGGGATGAGCAGGACGCGGACGATCATCGTCAGTCCGACGATGGACAGCGCCCAGGCCCAGCCCGTCGGCAGCCCGACGAGATCGAACAGCCAGTGCCAGGCGTACATCACCCACGCCTCACCCAGCTTGATGGGGTAGAGCAGCGTGTGGAAGAAGTCGATCAACGGAGGTCCTCTGTCGTCGGGCGGCGGGTCGCGCGGCCGCTCAGCAGTGTTCGGCACATCATGCCGGATGGTCAGATCTGGTGGACCGGCCAGGGGCGGCCGGCGGATGAGGTTCGCCACCGTCCCGGTCAGCGGGCGGTCGGTAGTGCTCGGGACGCCACGAGTTTCGCTCAGCCCAGGTCTGCGGCACCGGGTCCACCCCGCCGGGCGTCCACGGGTGGCACCGCCCGAGCCTCCGTGCTGCCAGCCAGCCACCCTTGAGCGGTCCGAAGCGCTCGAGCGACTCGACGGCGTAGGCTGAGCAGGTGGGGTGGAAGCGGCAGGTCGGCGGCCGCAGCGGCGACACGAACCGCTGGTAGGCCCGGACCACCCACACAAGTGGGAGGGCCAGCCGCCGCACCATCGGGCTGGCGGTTCCCGACCCCCCACTCGCGGTCACGAGGGCGCCTTGGAAAGTGAGCGGCATACCCGATCGAGTTGGGCGACAAGGGAATCCGCCAACTCTTGGAACGTCGCCGCTGCGGCGGCCGGGTTGGCGCGGACCACGACGTCCACCCCTTGGGGTATGCCGCTGAGCTGGCTCGCCGTGATGGCGCGCAGTCGCCGCTTGGTGAGGTTGCGGGTCACGGCGTTACCGACGGCCTTGGACACAACAAAACCGACGCGCGGCGGAAGCTCCGCCCGCGCATCGGTCCGGTTGGCATGCACGACGATGAGTCGGCCGCCCGCTCTGCTGGCACCTGGTCCGCGCACTGCCGCCGTGAAGTCCGCCCGCTCGCGCAGACGATGACGTGCCGGCAGCACGCCGGCCCTCAGGCGGAGAGCTCGGAGCGGCCCTTGCGACGACGGGCGGCGAGGATGGCGCGGCCGGCGCGGGTGCGCATCCGAAGACGGAAGCCGTGCGTCTTGGCGCGGCGGCGGTTGTTCGGCTGAAAGGTGCGCTTGCTCACGAGGTTCTCCGTTGCTTGGGGGTGGGATCGGCACACGCCGACCCGGTCCCGAGTCCAATCGAGTGGTTCAACTGCGGATTGCAGCGATGCGGCGACCGCAATCGGCAAGCCCATGGTTCCCCCCACCGAGTCGATCAGGGACTCGACGGGGCCGCGCCACGGGCATGCGAAAGAGGTCGCGGACACGCTCGGTCCACGATACGGGAGCGTGGGAAGGGGGGTCAAACCAGCACGGCGTCCGCCCAGTCCCGGGCCCAAACTTTCCCATCGTCGACAACTGCCTGACGAATGCAACTCGACACGCCGGAGGAAGCGGCCTTTCTGATGCGCACAGGTTGTCACGAGCACCCCGAGTTGTTAGGTTTTCGGTTCTCACGGTGCCCGCTCTCGTGTACCCCTCCGCCATGATGCACAGGTTGTGGATAATCGTGTGGAAAACGTCGACCGGCACGTCGGCGAGGTGACAGGGTGGACGTCACCGGCCGCCGACTCGGGACAGGTCGAAGCAGTTGTCGGCATCGGGCACGCAGAGCAGTCAGGGACGGGTGAAGCAGTGACGGGCGGAGACGTCGACTACGGCCAGATCTGGCAACAGACCCTCGCCTCTCTCGGTTCAGCCGGGGTGACTGCTCAGGAGCGAGCCTTCGTGCGGCTCTGCCGACTCGTCGGAGTGCTCGACCAGACCGCCCTCGTCAAGGTTCCCAACGCCTACACCAAGGACTTCCTCGAGACCCGGCTCAAGGGCCAGGTCGTCGCGACCCTCTCCGAGCTGCTCGGACACCCGGTCCATCTCGCCGTCAGCGTCGACGAGACGCTCGACCAGGACGACTTCGGGCTCATCACCGACGAGCCGACCGGACAGCCGGCCCTGTCCGAGGTGGGCCGGGTCGCCCACGCCTTCGGCTCCGCCGACCCACGCGTTTCCCCGATGGCTCCGCTCGTGCCGAGCGGTGACCCGCTCAAGGATCTGGAGGCAAGCGCCCCCGACCTGTTGGCCGCGGACTTCGACGGCGCGGTGCCGGCTCCCTTCGCCTTCCCGCTCAGCCCCAACGGGTCGACCGCCGACGCGCTCCACCGGGAGCACCCCTACGTCAACCCGCTGCCGAGCCACCTCCACCCCGACCAGCTGAGACCCGACCAACTGAGACCCGACCAACTGCGCGCCGACCAGCTGCGCGCCGACCAGCACGACCCCGCTCTGCTGCAGCCACTTCACCTGCGCGGTGGCGAGAGCGGGCCGCTCCGCCAGCAGCGACCCGAGCCCGCCCAGGCCAGCGACACGCGGCTCAACCCCAAGTACACCTTCGACACGTTCGTCATCGGGGCGAGCAACCGGTTCGCGCACGCGGCGGCGGTGGCGGTGGCGGAGGCTCCGGCCAAGGCCTACAACCCGCTCTTCGTCTACGGCGAGTCGGGCCTGGGCAAGACGCACCTGCTCCACGCGATCGGCCACTACGCCCGCACGATGTTCCCCAACGTGCGCGTGCGCTATGTGAACTCCGAGGAGTTCACCAACGACTTCATCAACAGCATCCGCGACGACAAGGCGAGCGCGTTCCAGAGCCGCTACCGCAGCGTCGACGTGCTCCTCATCGACGACATCCAGTTCCTCCAGGGCAAGCTGCAGACCCAGGAGGAGTTCTTCCACACGTTCAACACGCTGCACAACGCCAACAAGCAGATCGTCATCACCTCGGACCTGCCGCCCAAGGAGCTCTCGGGGTTCGAGGACCGGATGCGCACCCGCTTCGAGTCCGGCCTGCTCACCGACGTCCAGCCGCCCGACCTCGAGACCCGTATCGCGATCCTGCGCAAGAAGGCGATCCAGGAGCGCATGTCGGTGCCGGACGATGTCCTCGAGTACATCGCGAGCAACTTCAGCACCAACATCCGCGAGCTCGAGGGCGCCCTGATCCGGGTCACCGCGTTCAGCAACCTCAACCGCCAGCCGATCGACCTGCCGCTGGCCGAGGTGGTCCTCAAAGACGTGCTGCCCAACGAGACGCCCAACCAGGTCACCGCCGCGACGATCATGGCGGTCACCTCCGCCTACTACGCGGTGACGATCGAGGACCTGTGTGGGTCCTCTCGGTCGCGACAGCTGGTCACGGCGCGGCAGATCGCGATGTACCTCTGCCGCGAGATGACCGACCTCTCGCTGCCCAAGATCGGCCAGCACTTCGGCGGCCGCGACCACACGACGGTGATGCACGCCGACCGCAAGATCCGCGAGCTGATGAGCGAGCGGCGTGCGATCTACAACCAGGTCACCGAGCTCACCAATCGGATCCGCCAGCAGTCGACCTGATCGACTGGGCTCAGACGTACGCTCCGAGGTCGTCTCCCGTGAGCAGCGCAGCCGTACGCCGCTGAGCTGGCTTTGCGGGCTGGGTGGCCACACTGCGCGGTACCTCCCTGCCCTCCCTGCCCTCGCTGCCCTGGCCGCCGCGTCCACCGGCACGCCCTCTCTGGAGAGGCTCCTGGACGATGCGTCCTCGTCCCGTCTTCACCCCGTGGGCTCGTGCGTCCCCACCGGTGGACAACCGGACTCGCTGCCTTCCACAGGCTCATCCACACCTGTGTGCACAGCGAGACCGAGCCGTGACCAACAGGGCGCGCACCACACGACGAGTTGTCCACCGCCTGTGGATAACCGTGTGGAGCGCTCCGTCCACACGACCCACAGGGCGGCTGTGGAAAAGTCTCCCTTCTCGGTGGCCCTCCCATGGTTGTCCACACGGCCCTGTGGATATCTGTGGACAAAGTGCCTGATGTTGCGGAAAAGCACCGGTGTGCCTGTGATCTGCCTGTGCACGACGATTCCGCCGTCCACATGAGTCGGTCGAGAGACGGCTGTGAACCCACAGAAACCCCACAGGGGGCTCATTCACGGCGACCTGCCCCGACGTGAGTTGTCCACACCATCCACACCACCTACGACTATGACGAGACTCAAGACAATGGCGAGTCGCCCCGCGTACGACGGTCCGACACCTACCCCTCGATGGAGCAGTGCAGCAGTCCTCCTGACCACCGTCGGGGCTGTGGTGCAGAATCACTGCACGGGCTAGTGTCTGAGGCCCCAATGTCCATCGTCGTGAAGAGAGTCGTCGTGAAGTTCCGGGTTGAGCGAGACGTCCTGGCCGAGGCAGTCACGTGGGTGGCTCGCGGGGTTCCTGCTCGCCCGCCGGTGCCGGTGCTCGCCGGCGTCCTGCTCGAGGCCTCCGAGGACGGGAGCCTGACGCTCTCCGCCTTCGACTACGAGGTCTCCGCGCGGATCACCGTGCCCGCCGACGTGGCAGAAGCGGGGCAGGTCCTCGTGCTCGGGCGCCTCCTCGCGGACATTTCTCGCAACCTGCCGGCCAAGCCCATCGACGTCAGCACCGACGGGGCCAAGCTCACGGTCACCTGTGGCTCTTCCCGCTTCAGCCTCCGCGAGATGCCCGTGGGTGACTACCCGACCCTCCCGGCACCCCCGGAGCCGAGCGGCACGATCGCCGGAGACGTGTTCACCCAGGCAGTGGCCCAGGTCTCGATCGCTGCTGACCGCGGCGACACCCTGCCGATCCTCACGGGTGTCCGGATGGAGGTGGAGGGCGACAAGATCGTCCTGCTGGCCACCGACCGCTACCGGTTGGCGATGCGCGAGCTGACGTGGACCCCGGCGAGTCCCGACGCCAGCCATGTCGCCCTCATCCCTGCTCGACAGCTGTCGGAGACGGCCAAGGCTCTCGGTGCTTCGGGATCCGTCCAGCTCGCCTTCGGCGGCGGCGGAGATGGTCTCATCGGCTTCGAGGCGGGCCGGCGCCAGGCCACGACCCGCCTGCTCGACGGGGAGTACCCCAAGGTCACCTCGATCTTCCCCAGCTCGGTGGACACCGAGGCCGTCATCGAGACGGCGGCGCTGGAGGAGGCCGTCAAGCGCGTCGCTCTGGTGGCCGAGCGCAACACGCCCGTGCTGCTCAAGTTCAGTGAGGGTCAGGTCGCGATCGAGGCGGGCACCGGTGACGATGCCCAGGCGAGCGAGGCGGTCGAAGCGGTGCTGCACGGCCCGGAGATCCAGATCGCCTTCAACCCCCAGTACCTCCTGGACGGACTGCACGCCGTCGGCCAGCCCTGGAGTCGTCTCTCCTTCACCCAGCCGAGTCGTCCGGCAGTGCTGACCGGGCAGCAGGAGGCGGACAGCGACACCGACGCCTCCTACCGCTACGTCCTCATGCCGGTCCGCTTCGCGAGCTGAACGCCCGGGCCGAGACGACACAGGACGATCCTCGCCGACTAGCCTCACAGGCATCGGAGCTCCCTCAAGGAAGGCACTCGACATGCAGCTCGGTCTCATCGGTCTGGGCAGGATGGGCGGCAACATGCGCGAGCGACTGCGCCGTGCCGGCCATGAGGTCATCGGCTACGACCGCAACCCCGACGTGTCCGATGCCCCTTCACTCGAGGCGATGGTCGAGGGCCTGACTGCCCCGCGGGTCGTCTGGGTCATGGTGCCCTCGGGAGACCCGACCCGCGACACCGTGGCCAGGCTGGCCGAGCTGCTCGAGCCCGACGACCTGGTCATCGACGGTGGCAACTCGCGGTTCACCGACGACTTCGAGAACGCCAAGCTCCTCGCCGAGAAGCAGGTCGGCTACGTCGACTGCGGCGTCTCGGGTGGCATCTGGGGACTCGAGAAGGGCTACGGCCTCATGTGCGGCGGTGACGCGCGTTGGGTGGAGCGGGCGATGCCGATCTTCGACGCCCTGCGTCCTGAGGGACCGCGCGAGGAGGGCTTCGTCCACGCCGGCGAGGTCGGTGCCGGCCACTACGCGAAGATGGTTCACAACGGCATCGAGTACGGCCTCATGCACGCCTACGCCGAGGGCTACGAGCTGCTCGAGGCGAAGGACATCGTCAAGGACGTGCCGGGCACCTTCAAGGCGTGGAGCCGCGGCACCGTCGTCCGCTCCTGGCTGCTCGACCTCATGGTGGACGCCTTGGAGGAGAACCCTCACCTCGACGACGTGTCCGACTACACGAACGACTCCGGCGAGGGACGCTGGACCGTGGAGGAGGCGATCGCCCTCGGCGTCCCGGTGCCCGTCATCTCGGCATCCCTCTTTGCCCGGTTCGCCTCCCGGCAGCAGGTCTCCCCCGCCATGCAGGCCGTCTCTGCGCTGCGTGGCCAGTTCGGTGGCCACCAGGTGATGACCGTTGCCGAGGGGGTGGCGCTCCGGGAGGGCGCGGCTCCGAGCGCGCCGGCGAAGCAGGCCGACGCCGTGCACGACGAGCAGTCCTTCGAGGAGAAGGGCAAGGCCAGCGCGCGGGCCTTCGAGCGGGCGTCCCAGGCCAACGTCGAGGCGGCAGGTGAGGCCGTCGAGGCCGGCGCCCCACCCGCGACCGAGCGCACCGACACGGCAGACACCGCGCTCGGCACGGAGCGCTCCAAGCAAGCCGACTGAGCGAGCCAGGTGCACGTACGCCACCTGACCCTCAAGGACTTCCGCAGCTACCCCGGGGCCGAGGTCGCGTTCAGCCCGGGTGTGACCACGCTCATCGGGTTGAACGGTCAGGGCAAGACCAACCTCGTGGAGGCGATCGGGTACCTCGCCACCCTCGGTTCGCACCGGGTCGCCACTGACCAGCCACTCGTCCGCTTCGGCGCGAGCCAGGCGATCGTCCGAGGTGCCGTGATGCGGGGCGGGCACGAGACCATGATCGAGCTCGAGATCACGCCGGGGCGGGCCAACCGGGCCCGGCTGGGTCGCGCACCGGTGTCTCGTCCTCGCGATGTGCTCGGCACCTTGCGCACCGTCCTGTTCGCCCCCGAGGACCTGGCGCTCGTCAAGGGTGACCCGTCCGAGCGGCGTCGGTTCCTCGACGACCTGCTGATTCAGCGCCAGCCGCGGTGGGCGGGGGTGCGCTCGGACTACGAAAAGATCCTCAAGCAGCGCAATGCGCTGCTCAAGTCCGCGGCTCCGGTGCTGCGCGCCGGCCGCCGCGGTGCAGGCAGGGCCGGGTCCCCGCGGCCGCGGCCTGACGAGGTTCCCCTGGATGAGGCCCGTGAGGCGGCGCTGCACACCCTCGACGTGTGGAACGAGCACCTCGCGACGGTCGGTTCTCAGCTGCTGTACGCGCGGCTGAGGCTCCTTCGCGACCTGGGGCCGGACCTCGCCGCGAGCTACGACGCCGTGTCTGCCACCGAGGCTCGGGCTACGGCGCGCTACAAGAGCTCGTTGCACGAGGAGGCGGCCCAACGGCTCGCTGCCGGTGAGGTGCCGGAGATCGACGAGCTGCGTCAGGCGCTGCTCGACAGCCTCGCGGCAGTCCGTGGAGCCGAGATCGAACGGGGGGTCAGCCTCGTCGGCCCGCACCGGGACGACGTCGTCCTCACCCTCGGCGACCTGCCGGCCAAGGGGTACGCGAGTCACGGCGAGTCGTGGAGCTTCGCGCTGGGACTCAGGCTGGCCGCCTACCGGTTGTTGGCGCGTGACCTCGGCGACGACCCGGTGCTCGTGCTGGACGACGTCTTCGCGGAGCTGGACTCGGGCCGTCGCGAGCGACTGGCCGAGCTGATCGGGGGCTGTGAGCAGGTCATCATCACGGCGGCCGTGGGTGCCGACGTCCCGTCACAGCTGCGGGAGCGGGGCCACACCTACGAGGTCGAGCTGGGCGAGGTGCAGCCCCTGTCGACCGGGCCGGAGGAAGATGGGTCCGATGCCTGACGAGCCGGACCCGCCCACACCCGCCCCGCCGACCACCGACGACTCCGCGTCCGACGACACCCGTATCGCGGACGCCGCCGCCTCTGCCCTGGCCCGGGCCCGGGCCGCCGCGCGCGGCAAGGGACTGCGCCCCGGGATGAAGCCACGCAGGCGCCCCCGTGCCGATGACTCCCAGCAGGTGAGGTCGGGCGCCGGCCGTGACGGGCGCGATCCGACCCTGCTCGGCGAGCAGCTCGACCGCCTCCTCGTCGACCGGGGCTGGCAGCTGGACGTCGCCGTCGGATCCATCATGGGGCGGTGGTCCGAGATCGTCGGTCCTGACATCGCCGCCCACGTCGAGCCGATGTCGTTCGCCGACGGCATCCTGACCGTCCGGGCCGACTCGACCGCCTGGGCCACCCAGATGAAGCTGCTCGCCTCCTCGGTCCTCGGCCGGGTCGAGGAGGAGATCGGCGCCGGGGCGGTGTCCCAGCTCCGGGTCGTGGGACCGAGCGCACCGTCGTGGTCCCGGGGCCGGCATCGCTCGCCGGACTCGCGTGGCCCACGCGACACCTACGGCTGACAAACCGCTGACACCGCAACACACCCGGCTAACGTGCGACACACCCGCCTGCAACCCAGGGGTGTTGGGAGGTGCCGGGTGTGTTGCGGCGGGAGGGGGGTGGGCTGGCGCTTCCTCGCCTCTCGTCGCGCGAGTGTCCGTCCCGGGGCGCAGGATGGGCACATGCATCCCGTGACGGAGTCCTCGAGCCGGTGCTCGATCGTCCCGCCCTACATCCTCGAGTCCCTGGCGCGCAGCGCCGAGCCCCGAGTCGCCGAGGCTGCCCGCGCATCACTCGCGCTGGACGAGGCGATTCGCCGGGCCCGCCGGTCGGGCGGTCGGGTGGCTCCCCCGACCGACGTCAACGAGCCCGGCCCGGGCATCCCGACCGATCCGGGGCCACCCGTCCCAGAGCCGACCGAGCCGACCGAGCCGACCGAGCCCACCCCGCCCGCCGGCAGGGGACCGAAGCGAACCATCGGCGATGCCCGGGGCCGACGCACCACTCCCGGCGAGACGGTGCGCGGGGAGGGGCAGCCGGCCACGGGCGATCCCGCAGTGGACGAGGCCTACGACGGACTCGGCGCGACCTGGGAGCTGTGGTCAGCGGCATACGGCAGGGACTCTCTCGACGCGAAGGGGATGCCACTGCTGGCGACGGTCCACTACGGGCAGCGCTACGACAACGCCTTCTGGGACGGGCGCCAGATGGTCTTCGGCGACGGCGACGGGGTCGTCTTCGACCGGTTCACCACGTCGCTCGACGTCATCGGGCACGAGCTTGCCCACGGCGTCACCGAGCACACGGCCGGCCTGCTCTACCAGGGCCAGCCGGGCGCGCTCAACGAGTCGATCTCCGACGTCTTCGGGGTGCTCGTCAAACAGCGCGTCCTCGGCCAGACGGCGGCCGAGGCGGACTGGCTGGTCGGCGCCGAGCTGCTGCTGCCGACCGTCCGGGGGCGCGCGCTGCGCGACATGCGCAACCCGGGGACGGCCTACGACGACCCCGAGCTCGGCGCTGACCCGCAGCCGGCCCACATGGACGACTACGTGGTCACCGAGAGCGACTTCGGCGGGGTGCACATCAACTCCGGCATCCCCAACCGGGCGTTCGTGCTCGCTGCGCTCGCCATCGGCGGCCCCGCCTGGGAGGACGCCGGAGGCATCTGGCATGCGGCCCTCACGGGTGACGGCATCCGCGCCGACTGCGACTTCGCCACCTTCGCGGGGCTGACGCTCGCCGCTGCGGCCGCACGGCACGGGGACGGGTCGGTTCAGCACTCCGCCGTGCGCGACGCCTGGCTCGGGGTCGGTGTGTCGGTCGGCACTGACGAGCCCACCACGTCAGCCGAGGCTGACGAGGGGGACGGCCCCCCGAGCGGACCGGCCCACGGCGAGGTGCCCGGCGTCGACGCCGAGGTCCTCATCCGCCGGACGGGTGGCTTCGCGGGACGGGTGCGCGAGCGCCGGGTGACGATCGGCGAGCTCCCCGAGCGAGACGCGCGCGACTGGCAGCACCTCCTCGCCGCACCGACCCTCCAGCGGATCGCCGCCACGGCCGGTGAGGCCCACCCCGACGCGTTGTGCTACGACGTCGAGTGCCCGCAGGTCCGCCTCGCCGTCACCGTGCCGGAGCCGCACCTGCCCGAGGCGATCCACCAGCTCCTCGAGCGCACTCTCGACGACGGCTGACCAGACCCGGCCGTATGCCGCCGGGCTCGCCGGGTGCCTCCGCTGACCGAGGGCACGGGCGGGGTCAGTTCAGCGAGAGGACATAGGGGTCGTCGCCCTCGGGGATGTCGGACTGCCACCGTGGGCGGGCCGGGGCGATCACCTCGCAGCTGCCCTCCAGGGTGCAGCGCTGCAGGGACCGCGTGCCGTCCGCGTGTCCGACCTGGACCGCGATGTCCTGACCGGTGGCCGCACGGGCGCTCACCGACCACGGTCCGGGTCCGAATGGGTCGCCGCTCTCGAGGAGCAGCTCGCCGTCCGTGGTGCGCCACACGAGGACCGTGGGGTAGGTCACGGACGACCGGAGTCCGTCGACAGCGCCGGTGCCGACGACGTACTGGCCGTCGAGGGAGAACGACTGCATGAGCACCGGCCCACAGACGCGCCACCGGCGGGTGCCGGTCGTCAGGTCGCGCAGGTCGTAGCACGGGGTGTCGCCGGCCTCTCCGCCGATCTGGACGATCGCGACCGCCCGGTCCTGGTCGATGAGTCGGTACAGGCCGGGCAGCTCCTTGGTGGCGCCGGTCTCCACGTCCCACGCCACGGTCTTGCCGGTGGAACCCTTGGTCGCGTAGGCCGTCGTGCCGACGAGGCCGACGGCTCCCTGGTAGCCACCCGGGGCGCCACCGTCGGTCCCGCACTTGCAGGTCTCCGCCGACAGGCGGGCCACCTGGCGGCCCCGGGCGTCGTGGTAGGTCAGGTCGCCGGAGTCCCCGGTGAGGATGAAGTGGGCGCGGTCCGACGACAACGCCACGGCGCGTCCTCCGGGGAGGTCGGTGAGGACCGCGCCCGAGGAGTCGACGACGGTCACCCCGTCGTTGGTCACGAGGAGCACGAGGCGGTCGGCGAGACGGGCGACCTGGTTGGGTCGGGCGAGGGCCTCCGGCAGGGCGATCCTCGACTGGCCGTCGTGCAGCTCCCCGTCGATGACGTAGGCGACGGCGGTCTCGCCGCCCGGGTCGCTGGGGTCGTCCGACGGGTCCAGCGTCGCGGCCGCCGGGGCGCCGCTCAGGGTGATCGTCGGTATGGAGGTCGGACGGTTGGTGGGCTCGCCGGTGGTCGTGTTCTGGCTCGGGCTCGGTGACGGCACCGGCTGGGTCGAGGTGGGACCTTCGGAGGTGCTCACGGCCGGGGCGGGACGCACGCCGTCGGGACGCATCACGTTCCAGCCGACGGGGACCGCCACGGCGAGGGCGAGCCCTCCGGCGGCGACGGCGGTCGTGATCTCGCGGCGGCGGTTGGCGCGGTCGCGGGCGATGGCGCGCTCGGCCACGTCGCCGACGACGTGCACCCGCTGGCTGCGCTCGGCGAAGAGGTCCTTGAGCCGGGGGTCGGTGGTGTTCATGCGGGGGCCTCGCTCATCTTCAGGCGCATCGCCGCCAGGGCGCGGCTGGTGTGGCTCTTGACGGTTCCGACGGAGCAGTCGAGGATCGCGGCGGTCTGGGCCTCGGTCAGGTCCTCGTAGAAGCGCAGGACGACCACGGCCCGCTGCTGGGTCGGCAGGGTCTGGACGTGCCGCCACAGGTCGAGGGACTCGCCGGGGTCGAGCCCTCCTGAGGGCACCGGCGGGTCGAACACCTCGAGCAGGTGGCTCCCCGGCGACTCCCGTCGTCGGAGCAGGCCGCGCCAGCGGCTGTTGCGCTCGTTGACCATGACGCGGCGCACGTAGGCGTCCGGTTGCTCGACCGCGCGGATCCGGTCCCAGTGGCGGTAGCACTTGGCGAGCGCGTTCTGCAGCAGGTCCTCGGCGCCGTCGCGGTCGCCGGTGAGCAGGTAGGCCAGCCGCGCCAGCGACACCTCGCGGGCCCGGACATACTCCGTGAAGTCGGCCCCGCGCGCCGCGTCGTCCATGACGTCTCCTGTCCCCCTGGGTTGCACCATCGTGCCGTTCACAGAGGTCCAAACCCCGTGGCCGCCCCCAAGGTTGTCATGACGGTCGGTCTTTTCTCTCGTATGCCGCCGGGCCGGCCGGGTGACCGCGAGATCACGCCGCAGGGCCGCTGAGAGGCCCGGTCGTGATCCTCCCCTCGAAATCCGGGGTTCTCGGGCGGGAAATTGGCCGCCAGAGGCCGCTGAGGGGCACATTCGGGGCGCGCGGACCGTTAGAATGACGGGGTAGCGGCTCGACGTCCACGTCGAGCCGCCCGCATGAGGGTTCATCCGAGGAGAAACGTGTCAGACGCCGCCGAGACGACAGCCGACAGCACCACCCGCCCGAACGTCGACCATCGTCCCAACGGAGTCGAGTACGACGCCAGCGCGATCACCGTTCTCGAGGGACTCGAAGCGGTCCGCAAGCGCCCGGGGATGTACATCGGGTCCACCGGTGAGCGGGGGCTGCACCACCTGGTCTACGAGATCGTCGACAACTCCGTCGACGAGGCGCTCGCCGGCTACGCCGACACGATCGACGTGACGCTCCTGGCCGATGGTGGGGTCCGGGTCAAGGACAACGGGCGTGGCATCCCCACCGACATCCACCCCGTGGAGAAGATCAGCGCGGTCGAGCTCGTCCTCACCCAGCTGCACGCGGGCGGAAAGTTCGGTGGGGGCGGCTACAAGGTCTCCGGTGGGCTGCACGGCGTCGGGTCCTCGGTGGTCAACGCCCTGTCGACCCGGCTCAAGGTCGCGGTGCGGCAGAAGGGGCACGTCCACCGGATGAGCTTCAGCATGGGCGTCCCCGACGGCCCGCTCCGCCAGGAGGAGGCGACCGACGAGACCGGCACGACGATCACGTTCTGGGCCAACGACGAGATCTTCGACAGCGTCCACTACGACTTCGAGACGCTGCGGGCCCGGTTCCAGCAGATGGCCTTCCTCAACAAGGGGCTGACCATCAACCTCGTGGACGAGCGCGTCGAGCAGCGGGACGACACGCACACCGAGGTCGACCTCGACGGCGTGGACAGCGAGCTCGCCCAGGTCGTCGAGGAGGGTGACAACGGCCACGACGTCCCCGACGCGCAGAAGAAGACGGTGACCGCCAAGAAGATCACCTACCGCTACGACGGAGGCCTGGTCGACTACGTCAACCACCTCAACTCCTCCAAGCGCAGCGAGCCCGTGCACCCGGACGTCATCTCCATCGAGGTCGAGGACGAGGCCAGGTCGCTGTCGCTCGAGCTCGCGATGCAGTGGACCAACGCCTACAGCGAGTCGGTGCACACCTACGCCAACACGATCAACACCCACGAGGGCGGTACGCACGAGGAGGGGTTCCGGGCGGCGATGACCAAGCTCATCAACGACTTCGCCCGCAAGCAGAACCTCCTCAAGGAGAAGGACGAGAACCTCACCGGCGACGACGTCCGCGAGGGCCTCACCGCCGTCATCTCCGTCAAGCTCGGGGAGCCGCAGTTCGAGGGGCAGACCAAGACCAAGCTGGGCAACTCCAACGTCAAGGGCTTCGTCCAGCGGGCCATGACCGACGAGTTCGGCCACTGGTTGGAGGCCCACCCCGGCGAGGGCAAGGACATCGTCCGCAAGTCGATCCAGGCCGCGGCGGCACGGATGGCAGCCCGCAAGGCCCGCGAGGCGACGCGGCGCAAGGGCCTGCTCGAGTCCGGGGGCCTGCCCGGCAAGCTCAAGGACTGCCAGAGCAAGGACCCGAGCATCTCCGAGGTCTTCATCGTCGAGGGTGACTCCGCCGGCGGCTCCGCGACCCAGGCCCGCAACCCCTACACCCAGGCGATCCTCCCGATCCGCGGCAAGATCCTCAACGTCGAGAAGGCGCGGATCGACAAGATCCTCGCCAACCAGGAGGTGCAGGCCCTGATCTCGGCGTTCGGCACCGGCATCGGCGAGGACTTCGACCTGGCCAAGGCGCGCTACCACAAGATCATCCTGATGGCCGACGCCGACGTCGACGGCATGCACATCCGCACGCTGCTGCTGACCCTGCTCTTCCGGTTCATGCGCCCGCTGATCGAGGCCGGCTACGTCTACCTCGCCCAGCCGCCGCTGTTCCGCCTCCGGTGGAGCAACGCCCAGCACCAGTTCGCCTACTCCGACCGCGAGCGGGACGGCCTGAGGCAGATCGGCGAGGCCAAGGGCTGGCGACTGCCGAAGGACAACCCGATCCAGCGCTACAAGGGCCTCGGTGAGATGAACTACACCGAGCTCGGCGAGACGACGATGGACCCCGAGACCCGCACCCTCCTGCAGGTCACCCTCGACGACGCGGCCAAGGCCGACGAGGTGTTCGCGGTGCTCATGGGCGAGGACGTCGAGTCCCGCCGCACCTTCATCCAGAAGAACGCGCGAGACGTGCGCTTCCTCGACATCTAGGCCCGCCACGCGCCTGGGGAGCCTCCGCGCGGACCGAGCCCAGCGGCATACGACATCAAGCTTTGACGAGAACGACAGGACAAGGGAACCGACGTGAGTGAGCAGCCGCCCACCAACGGCGACGACGTCAACGAGACGCCGGACGAGACACCGGAGTCGCTCGAGGACATCCTCGACACCAGCGACCTCGGCGGCCAGGACGAGGAGCCGGACACCAGCCACGAGCAGGGCACGGCCGCCGTCGAACGGGACCCGAGTCAGCACGACCGGGTCGAGCCGATCGACCTCAACACCGAGATGCAGCGCTCGTACATCGAGTACGCGATGTCGGTCATCGTCAGCCGTGCCCTGCCCGACGTGCGCGACGGCCTGAAGCCGGTCCACCGCCGCATCGTCTACGCCATGTACGACGGTGGCTACCGGCCCGACCGCGGCTACAACAAGTGCGCGCGTGTCGTCGGCGACGTCATGGGGCACTACCACCCGCACGGTGACTCGGCGATCTACGACGCCCTCGTGCGTCTCGTCCAGGACTGGTCGATGCGCTACCCGCTCGTCGACGGGCAGGGCAACTTCGGCTCCCGCGGCAACGACGGCGCCGCCGCCCCGCGATACACCGAGTGCCGGATGGCCCCGATCGCGCTCGAGATGGTGCGCGACATCGAGCAGGACACCGTCAACTTCGTCCCGAACTACGACGGCAAGACGATGCAGCCCGCCGTGCTGCCGAGCCGTTTCCCCAACCTGCTCGTCAACGGCTCCGCCGGCATCGCCGTCGGCATGGCGACCCAGATCCCGCCGCACAACCTGCGCGAGGTCGCCGAGGGCGCCCAGTACTACCTGCGCCACCCGGAGATCTCGAGGGAAGAGCTGCTCGAGGCCCTCCTGGGCATCATCAAGGGCCCCGACTTCCCGACGGGCGCGCTCATCATGGGCCACCGCGGCATCGAGGACGCCTACCGCACCGGCCGCGGCTCGATCATCATGCGCGCGGTCGTGCACGTCGAGGAGATCAAGAACCGCCAGTGCCTCGTCGTCCGGGAGCTGCCCTACCAGGTCAACCCCGACCAGCTGGCGATGAAGATCGCCGACCTCGTCAAGGACGGCAAGATCTCCGGCATCGCCGACATCAACGACGAGACGTCCGGGCGCACCGGGCAACGGCTGGTCATCACGCTCAAGCGTGACGCCGTCGCCAAGGTCGTGCTCAACAACCTCTACAAGCACACCCAGCTGCAGACGAACTTCGGCGCCAACATGCTCGCGCTCGTCGACGACGTGCCCCGCACGCTGCCGCTGGACGGCTTCATCCGGCACTGGGTCGACCACCAGATCGAGGTCATCAGGCGCCGCACCGAGTTCCGGCTCCGCAAGGCAGAGGCCGAGATCCACCTGTTGCGGGGCTACCTCAAGGCCCTCGACATGCTCGACGAGGTCATCGCCCTCATCCGCGGGTCCCGCACCGTGGAGGACGCCCGCGACGGTCTGATCCGGCTCCTCGACATCGACGAGACCCAGGCCCAGGCCATCCTCAACATGCAGCTGCGCCGCCTCGCTGCCCTCGAGCGCGAGCGGATCCAGCAGGCGCACGACGAGCTCCAGGAGCTCATCGACGAGTACCACACGATCCTCGCCTCCCCGGAGCGTCAGCGCGAGATCGTCTCCGAGGAGCTGCAGGGCATCGTCGACAAGTACGGCGACGAGCGACGCACGGAGATCGTCCCCTTCGACGGCGACATGTCGATGGAGGACCTGATCCCTCAGGAGGACGTCGTCGTCACGATCACCCGGGGCGGCTACGCCAAGCGGACGCGGACCGACCTCTACCGGTCGCAGCGGCGCGGCGGCAAGGGCGTCAAGGGTGCCCAGCTGCGCGGCGAGGACGTCGTCGAGCACTTCTTCACCACGACGACCCACCACTGGCTGCTCTTCTTCACCAACCTGGGCCGCGTCTACCGCGCCAAGGCCTACGAGCTGCCCGAGGGCATGCGCGACAGCAAGGGCCAGCACGTCGCCAACCTGCTCGCCTTCCAGCCCGGCGAGCAGATCGCCCAGGTCCTCGCGATCCAGGACTACGACGCGGCCGACTACCTCGTCCTCGCCACCCGGGCCGGCCTGGTCAAGAAGACGCGGTTGCGCGAGTACGACTCCCCCCGCTCGGGCGGCCTGATCGCGATCAACCTGCGCGAGGGTGACGAGCTCGTCGGTGCGCGCCTCGTCGCGGCCGCCGACGACCTGCTCCTCGTGTCCCGCAAGGGCATGTCGGTGCGCTTCACGGCCACCGACGCGGCGCTGCGGCCGATGGGGCGCTCGACGTCCGGAGTGACCGGCATGAAGTTCCGGCCCGGCGACACGCTCCTCGCGCTGTCCCGGGTCCCGGCCGACATGGACGTCGACGTCTTCGTCGTCTTCGAGAACGGCCTGGCCAAGCGCACCCCCGTCTCCGAGTACCGGGTCCAGGGGCGCGGGGGCTACGGCATCCAGGTCGCCAAGCTCTCTGAGAAGGGCGGTGACCTGGTCGGAGCGCTCACGGTGACCGCCAACGACGAGGTGATGGTCGTCATGGAGAAGGGCAAGATCGTCCGCTCTCGGGTCGACGAGGTCCGTCACACGAGCCGCAGCACCCAGGGAGTCAAGTTCGCGACACCCGACAAGGGCGACTCGATCGTCGCCGTGGCGCGCAACGCCGAGACGGTGACCGAGGAAGAGCTCGAGGAGGTCGGCGACCTCGAGGGAACCGCTCCGTCGGCTCCCATCACTACGGTTCCGAGCACCGATGGCGTACCGTCGGACGAAAGTGACCAGCCGACTCCGCCGACGGACGGCGACCGTGGAGGTGACGAATGAGCACGCCCAGCTCTGAGGGGTCCGGGGTGAGCGGCTACGGCTCGAGCTCTGCCGGTCCGTCGACCGACTCCGGCACGTCGAGCGACTACTACTCACGCCCGTCCGGCTACGGCTCCACGCCGGACTACGGCACCCGTGACAACAACGGGTCGGGGCCAGGCTCCAGCGACGCCACCCTCTCGCGCGGCGCGATCACCTCACGCACCCAGCCGACCCGGCCGATCGGCGCCCAGCCGACCACGCCGACGGCCAGCGCCGCCCCCACCGGGACCGGCAGCAGCGCACCTGCAGCCGGGGCGGCTGCAGCGCGGGCGAAGGAGACCAGTCGCAAAGCAAAGGGTCCGCGCCGGGTCCGGCTCGCCGTCGCCCGGGTCGACCCGTGGTCCGTCATGAAGATGAGCTTCCTGCTCTCCGTCGCGCTCGGCATCGCCGGCGTCATCCTCACCGCTGTGCTGTGGATGATCCTGTCGACGATGAACGTCTTCACCGACATCGAGGGCGTCCTCCAGTCGCTCCAGACGGCCGGCTCCGCTGACAACTTCTCGATCCGCGACTACGTCGGCTTCGGCCGGGTCGTCTCGCTCTCCATCGTCATCGGGGTCATCGACGTCATCCTCCTGACGGCCATCGCGACCGTGATGGCCTTCCTCTACAACATCTGCTCCGCGCTCGTCGGCGGCATCCAGCTGACCCTGACCGACGACTGAGAGCGGCGCGGAGCGGGTCGCACGCACCCCAGCCCAGCGGCATACGGCATCGTCGTCGAGCGGGGCCGGCCCGTTTTGGAGGTGGTGCACGGCATCCGGTAACGTGTGCCCTCGCGTCGAGGATTCGATCCGAGATCCGCCTCGACCGCAAGAAGGTGACGATGGGCCTATAGCTCAGACGGTTAGAGCGCTTCCCTGATAAGGAAGAGGTCACAGGTTCAAGTCCTGTTAGGCCCACCATCACCGCCGCCACGAGAGGAACAGAGCATGTTCAAGCGTCTTGCCCTCATCGCCGGAGCCATCGCAGGGGTCGCCTTCTTCCGGAAGAAGGCCCGCCAGCAGCAGGCCGAGCAGGACCTGTGGAACCAGGCCACCGACGACGTCAAGGCACAGACGCCCGCTCCCGCGCCCTCTCCGGCAGCCGACCAGGACACGCCCGCCGCGACGTCCTGAGTCCCGCGGGCTCGCCCGCTCGGGGCCATGGCGCAATTGGTAGCGCACCTGCTTTGCAAGCAGGGGGTTAGGGGTTCGAGTCCCCTTGGCTCCACCACAGGTCAGAGGCCCTTTCCCACTCCGGGAGAGGGCCTCTTTCGTGCCCTGATTCCAGCAAAGTACGGCAACAGTGCTCACTGGAACGCCTCCCCCAGCCGCTTGAGAGCCTCCTTGGTCGAAGCAGCGGACACCTGGGAGTAGATGTCCATCGTGACGGCGATCTTGCTGTGGCGCAGGATGGCCATGGCCACGCGCGGGTGTACGTCGAGGGCCACGAGCAGGGAGGCGCAGGTTCGACGGGTCGAGTGAACCGGGATGACCGGAACTCCCGCCCGGCGGACGCTGGAGCGGAAAGCGCGCTGGAAGTTCCGCGGATCGATGGGGTCCCCGAACCGTGTGGTGAGGACGAGGCCGGCATTGGCCCAGGCCTCGCCGGCTGCCAGCCGCAGTCGGTTCTCAGTGTGGCGACGCTGCTTCAGGCCCTCGAGACAGATGTCAGGCAAGGGCAGAGGCGCCTCAGACGAGTGAGTCTTGGTCTTGCGTCTGACCAGTTCACCGTCGATCCGCTGAAGCTGCCAGCTGATCCGCGCCTCGCGCGTCGGCAAGTCAATGTCATCCCAGGCGAGTCCAAGCAGCTCCCCACGACGGAGACCGAGGATGAGCATGAGAACGTACCCCGCGTACAGGGGGTCATCGTTCGCCCGCGCTGACTCGAGGAAGCGTCGGGCCTCCTCAACGGTCCAGTGAGCACGCTTGCGGGCCCGTGGGACAGGTACCCGCACCAGCCCGGCAACGTTCCGGGCGACCAGCTCCTCACGCATGGCCTCGCTGAGCAGGCTGCGGAGCACAGTCCAGGCCTGGTGAACAGTCCACTCCGAAGCCACCTGTCTGCAGCAGCGGCCGGCAGCACAGCACCTCGGTTGCTCCCTGGCTCGATCCTTACCCTGAGCACAGCACTGACACCGGTCGCGAAGGTCGTTGAGCCAGACGCGCACATCCCGGACACTGAGCCGGTCGATGCGCTTCCCGCCCAAGTCCGGCTGGATGTAGTGCCGGAGGAAGAGCTCGTAGTTGGACGAGGTACTGGGGGCGAGATTCGGCTTGACGACGTCCTTGAGCCATCCCTCGGCGAACTCACTCAGCCGCGGCGTTCTGGATGGGACCGGGCCGCGACGTGCCCGCTCGTGGAGCGCCAGCCACTTTTCGTGGACGACCTCGCGCGTCTTTCCGTAGACGACACGGCGCACCCGGCGACCCTCCGGAGTCACGACCCACACGTGAGCGGCGTAGCCGTTCCGGTAGGGGTAGATGGACCCTTCTCCGTTTCCCCTCTTGGCCATCACAGCTCCTGCTCGGACTCCGCGACCTTGAGGGCGACGTACTCGTCGACCCACTGCGGCAGGATGCGCCGCAACTTGCCGTCCTTCACTGACTTGAGGTCGCCCGAGATGATGGCCATGCGGACCTTGGTCTCTCCGTATCCGAGCATCTCGGCGACCTCGGCGACGGTGTGCCAGCGGCGCTTGATCTCGTAGGTGGTCATGGCCTCACGCCTCGCTCTCGACTTCGCTGTCAGTTGCCGAACGGTTTTCCACAGGTGGTCCCGTGGAGACTTGGGCCGCCTTGGCCCGGTCATACTCGTTGCGCCACCGCCGTCGCTCGAGGACTGAGGCGATGATCGCCTCGGAGGCCTTCTGGGGAGGGAGGTGCACGGTCTGCCAGAGGTAGCGCGGCTCGCCGTCGGTCGCGAGGGTCTCGCTGGACATCCGGTCTGCTTCGGGAGCGGTGTAGCCGGCCTCCTCGAGGACCTTCTTCACGACGGCGGCCCGGTCTGCGCGGTGGTCGGAGAGGGTCTTGCCCGACCAGCCACGCGAGACCTGGACTCGACGACCTCCGACGCCGAGGTTCTCCCTGTCGTGTGCCGCCGAAGGACATCGTCCCGGCTGGAGCCCTGGGCCAGCCTGCTTGGGCTGGATGCCGAAGCGGAGCCAGTTCGCGCAGCTCGGCGTGCAGGGCAGGTACCGGACTTCGTCGTGGAGTCGGTCGATGTGCGCCTCGTACGCGGCGTCGAAGACCTCAGCATGGGTGTAGGTCTCAGCGACGGCCTTG
Source organism: Intrasporangium sp. DVR (assembly GCF_040365325.1). Lineage (NCBI taxonomy): Bacteria > Bacillati > Actinomycetota > Actinomycetes > Micrococcales > Intrasporangiaceae > Intrasporangium > Intrasporangium sp. DVR. The sequence goes on from NZ_BAABZW010000005.1 coordinate 585,538, forward strand.
GTGAGGTACTTCGTGAGGTAGCGGACGGATCGGTCAGCGTCCGGGGTTCCTCCGAGCAACCCCTTGATGTCGACCTGGCGTCCGAACGACAGGGTGTGCATCGGCCGAGCGCCTGGATCCTCATCGAGCTCGGCCATGGCGTCCTCCCACGTGGTGAGAGGAATCGCCGTGTCGGGATCGAGGTAGTCGACGCCATCCCAAACCGGGACGCGATCGACGTACACCGGCTCGTCGCAGGGTGGCCACCAGACCTGGGCGTAGGTCGCCCGTGTGACCTCTCGCAGGATCGAGCGAGGGATGGCCCCGCGGAGAGCGACGTGGAAGTGGGGTGCGAGGCGTCGCTGGGCTTCGATGGCGCCGAAGTACTGGACCTTGAAGCCGGCGCAGCGTCGGAGGTTCTGGATCCACCGATCGAGCAGCTTCGTGAAGTGGAGGGCGTCGAAAGCGGCCGTTCGGTAGTCGTAGCTGGATGGGTCGGTGGGGACGCCGCGGCCCATGGCGATGGAGCCGTAGGACGGCAGCGTGAGCGTGACGAACATCGAGGGCCGGTAGCGACGGCCGAGGTTGCCCTCGAAGACTGCGCCGATGGTGCGGTTCTCAGACGGCTTGAGCGGAAGGTCTGCCACGTCGGAGCGTCGTCTGGTGGAGCGGACCCGTCGCTCGGGGACTTCCTCCTCGTCGACGACCTCGTATTCCTCCTCGAGCTCGTCTGGTGCGTCCTCCGGCTCTTGCTCGGGTCGGGTCGGCTCGTGCTCGAGGTGCCAGCCTTCGGCGCACTGCTGGATTCGGAGCCGGCGAGCAGCGTTGGCGCAGCTGGGGCACCGAGTTTCACGAGTGGACCGGCACGGCATGACGACGACAGTGGTGTCGCCGGTCTGCCGGTCGGTGACACGGTTGAGCAGCGGACGCACGCACACCCCCTCCTTGAGGGCCAGCTCCTGCACAACCTCGGGCTCGAACATGGAGCTCTTCACGCCGCCCGCCTTTCGCCGCCGAAGACGGAGCGCAGCACGGAGCCCAAGGTCTCCCCCAACGCCAGGCGCCGGTGGAGGGGGCGGCGTTCCACGGGGTTCAGGCCACCCCAGACGCCGAACTCCTCGCCGAACACGAGCGCAGACGCGAGGCACATGTCACGCACGGGGCACTCCTGGCAGATGGCGGCCGCCCTGCGACTCTTGAGTGTGTTCGGCTGGCCGAACCAGCGGTCGTGCTCGTCGCCTCGACAGGAGCCAGCCCGCATCCACTTCGCCCGCAACAGCGCCTCGGGTGAGGGACCGTCACCGTGGTTGATGGTGTCGTCGGCGCGACCGTACTTGTGCAGGAACACGCCCGCGTTGACCTGAGCTCTCATTGCACTTCCTCCCACTGGGTCTGCCCGCCGCTGACCTGTGTCGCCAGGTCGGCGATGGCGTTGTCGTTGACGTATGCCGCGCGCACGCGCTTGATCTGGCGGGTTCCCTCGACGCGGACGAACGCGACACCGGGTGTCAGCTCGCTGATCTCGTCGGCCTTGGCTCCCATCTCTCTGGCGCCGTCGCCGAGGACCATGGCGACCTGGAGGGGGTTGTCGAGACGCATGGCGACGCGGGTCGGGAAGAGGTCGCGCCAGCCGACGATGTCCTTCCCCGGGTCTTGGACGGCGGCAACCACGGTGATGCCGCACGCGCGACCTTGGGTGAGCAACAGTCCGAGCGCGGTATCGATGCGTCGGGTAACGGCCCGGTCGGCGAAGGCCGTGAGGGTGGCGAGCTCGTCGAGGAGCGCGACGATGTGCGGGGAGCCGGCTCGTGCGAGGTGGCTTCGCTGGCCCGACTCGGCAAGCTCCTTCGCGCGAGCATCCTTGAGGACGACGAGGTCCTCGAGCATGGCGCACATTTCCTCCGCCGTGGTGTCCTCGAACCGTGCGAAGAGGGCGCGGCCGGGCCGGAGCTCCATGCCGCCCTTCGGATCCACCGCCCAGACTTCGACGAGACCTTGGTTGATCCCCGGGGTGAGCGCTCGAAGCATGGACCAGAGCACTGAGCTCTTGCCCGCCCCTGTGGCGCCGGCGATGAGTAGGTGGGTGCCCGCCAACCGCAGGTGCCAGACCGAGCCGTCCTCTGCATGGCCTACCGGCACCGCCGCCAGGTCAGGAGCGTCTGGTTGGGGCAGGGGCAGGATCGGTGCCGCGAGCTGGTCCGCTCTGCGAAGCTCGAGCCAGACCCTGCCCGGGCGGTCAGGGTGGATCCTTGCGGCCGAACAGCGAAAGGCGTGCGCGATGGCGTCAGCTTTGGCTGCGACGTCGTCCGGGGTGAGGCCCGTCGGGAGCCGGAGAAGCAGTCGGTCGGATCCTGCGGTCGTGGAACGCACCCGCAGCAACGACACCAGCTCAGGTTCCCGGCCCCGACCGAGACGTCCGTCGTGGGCGATCAGGTCGGTCCGGTGGGCCACACTCGACCATCGCAGCCGGTAGACCGCATTTCTGGCCATGAACGCCGAACGGCCCGAGACGTGCCTATGGAAGCTCAGCGGAGCCATGAATCGCCACGCTCCGAGGAGGGCTGCGAGCACGACCAGGACGAGCGCGGCCGCTTTCGGGCCCATGAGGACTCCACCCGCGCTCACGAGTAACACCGGCAGTGCGACAGCCGGGAACCGCACTGTCGTGACGAGGGCTGACCCAAGGGCGCGGATCAGCCCGAAGACTCCGAGGACCACGGCCTCGAGCGCCACTGCTAGCAAGTCGTCGCTGTCGAAGAGCCCCGAACGGGCCTGACCCCGCGTGCTCACGGAGTCCTCGCTCTCCACAGCTCCCTGCGCTGCATCCCGATCTCGATGACGATGGCGCTCATGGCGTGCGACAGGATTCGGTGCTGGACCCGCAGGTCCGTGCTGGGAGCGTCCTTGAAACGCATCGCGAAACGCTCCAGCACGGACTGCGTGTCACAGGCCTCGCGGTAGAGGCGCACCATCTCGGCGTGCAGCTCGTCCGGTGCCGACTCGAGGAAGTCACACCACGCCTGGACGTCGTTGCCTCGCATCACGTCGCCCGCCTCACGAGCCGGATGCAGGCCTCCATGCACTCCACGGCCTGCGTGAGAGACCGGTTGGCGGAGCGCAAGGACAACACCATCTCGTCGTCAGGCGCGTCCTTCATGACGTTAAAGAGGCCACGAAGCTCTTCTTCGGCGTCCTGCATTCGGCGGAGCTTCTCGTTCATCGCCCGCTCGAGGAAGCCGGGGTGGACGCCGAGACTCTCGGTCCAGGCGACGGTGTCAACGGTGCGCATTCAGATCTCCCCGATCTCTCTGTCGCGGTGGCTCAGGCGGCCTTGTTGGGACTGGGGCTCGGGGCCGGCGCCGACTTGCCGGGGGCGGACATGCCATCGGCCCGGAGAGACCAGGCGTTCTGTGCGCCGCAACGGTGACCGCGACCCGGCTCCGGGGGCTTGCACTTCGACGTGTCGGTCCAGGGCGTGGCCGTCAGACCGTCGAACACGACGCGGGTGAACGGCGAGGAGCCGTCGGACGCCGGCGGGACGGGCTGCACCTTGGCGATGAGCTTCACGGAGACCGTGCGGTTCTTCTTGGTGGCCTCCGGGTCGGCGTCGAGGACGTCGACGGTCCACATCGGCAGACCAGTGTCCTTGTCGACCTGCTGGACCTTGTTGTCCTTGGTCGAGCGGTCGTAGTCGACGACCGGGGTGACCTCCGAGACCAGGTACGCCCCGTGCGGGAACACCTCGTCGTGGGAGATCTTGAGCTTGCGTGCGATGGCCATGTGCGTCTCCTTGGTACCTGCGCGATGCCCTATGCACCACTGCATGATTCGACTATGCAGTGGTGAATAGACTCCTGTCAAGCGATGATGCTCACCGAGCTGTGCGACGACCTAGATGCACTTCAGGCACAGGCAGACCGTGACAGCCACGCGTAACCCGCTGACCAGTGAAAGGTCCACGAAGCCGCCTCTGACGCACGCGCTACACCAGAGGACACCTCGCGGGCGCGGATGCGAGACCGGTTGAGGGACCGGGTACCGCTCATATCTCGCTCGTCGCCACAGCAAGCGCTCAAACCGCCCTTTGCGCAGGGAGGGGGTGGGAGACTCGTCAAGGCAGGGGGTCTCAGCAGGGGAAAGGAACAGGGATGGCTGGGAGTTACGAGAAGCCCATCACGATTGAGAGCGCGATTAGGAACATCGTCGAGCGTCGCTATCTCCTCCCGTCGATCCAGCGGAACTTCACATGGCGCATGGACCAGATAACCCGTCTCTTCGACTCCGTGATGCAGCACTACCCCATCAATAGCCTCATGCTCTGGCGAGTCGACTCCGCGGCGGTGCGCGAGGGATTCCGGTTCTATTCTTTCCTCGAGAAGTACGTCCAGCGATTCGCTGAGAACAATCCCAACTTCGACACCAAAGGACACGGTGAGTTCTTTGCCGTAATCGATGGACAGCAGCGTTTGACCTCGCTCTACATCGGACTAAAAGGTAGTTACGCCATAAAGCGCCACCGTCTCTGGTGGCCGAAAGCATACGATCCCGCAGTTCTGCCGCCGCGGAAGCTCTATTTGAACCTGGCTAAGCCTCTAGATCCGGAGGCGAATGAGGGCCAGATGCTCCATGACTTCCAATTCCTGACCGCGGACAACATCTCCAGAAAGACTGTCGACGAAGAGAATATCTGGTTCGAAGTCGGCGAAATCCTGGACTTCCCCACGGTGGAGACCGATGACGAAATACTCGATCACGTCCTCGACTACCTCGACCGAATCGGTCAGTCCGGGAACAAGCACGCCCGAACCACTCTGTTACGCCTCTACTACGCTATCCGGCGCGAGCTGAACCTCAACTATTATGTCGAGGAGAGTCAAGAGATCGACCGCGTGCTAGACATCTTCATTAGAACGAACCAGGGCGGCACCCCTCTGTCGTTCTCCGACCTGCTCATGTCCATCACCTCAGCAAACTGGGAAGACGCACGTGAGCGGGTGGACGAGCTAGTCAACCTCGTGCGCACTGAGTTCTTGTTCTCCATCGACCGCAACTTCGTGATGAAGACGGCCGTTATGGTCACAGATGCTGACGTCCGCTTCCAGGTAAAGAATTTCGACGCGACCAATGTCGCGAGGATCCAGGGTTCGTGGGACGACATCCGAGACTCGATCGTCGAGTCGTTCAGACTGGTTAGCAGATTCGGGCTCAACGACGCCTCCCTCCGCGCCAAGAACGCTGTCATCCCGATCGTCTACTATCTCTTTCACAAGGGACGCGATCTCGATGCGGGTTCCCGTGGACGGTTCACCACCATCAACAGGCCGATCGACCATCACGAGGACCGCGCCCAGATCCGACAATGGCTACTCATGTCGCTCCTTCGAGGGGTGTTTGGTCGAGCCGGCGACAATCTCCTTAACGGTCTGCGCACCATCATCAAGCAGAGCCTTGGCCATCCAGGAGGGTTTCCTCTACCGCAGATCCTGAACAACTATCAGGGCACCGCGCGGGACCTGACATTCGATGGCGAGTTCGTCGACCGACTGCTGCGCACGCAGAAGGACGACCCTGCCTGCTATTCGGTCTTGGCTCTGCTGCAGCCGGACGTCGATATCAGCCAGGCGTTGCATATCGACCACCTCCACCCTGCCGCGGCCTTCAGCAAGAGCAGACTCGACCGGATCCCATCAATCGCGAATGATCCGGAGCTTCTCGCCTTTTATCGAGAACCCGAGAACTGGAACGGCATCATCAACCTACACCTCCTGTCAGACACCGAGAATCTCTCCAAGTTGGACAAGCCACTCAAGCAGTGGCTTGAGTCTCTGCACGGCAAAACCACCCTGGACCCGAAAATCCCGCCAGGCACCGACCTGTCCTTCGAGGCCTTTCCCACTTTCATTGCCGCCAGGGGACAGCTCCTGAAGAAGCACCTCGAAGCCTTGGTAGGCCAAAGCCAGATGAGACCCATGAGGACTGCCCAGGACGATCAAGGTGACGAAGACGAGTGACGACCTTTCCCTGGGGACGCGCTCATGCGCGGGTCAACCGATCCGGCGCTCACACTCAGAGCCGCCTGTCAGGTGTGCCTCACTCCGTCTGGGGCACTTGCCGTCTGCCGTGACGGCAACGAACATGGAAGGGTGACCAGCGGCGCGAGTTTGCAGGCAGGTGGATCGCATGACGTGAAGGCCTACGACTCTGGCCTTCTTGAGCTAAACGTCGATGGGATGGGCCCGCTGATCGCGCATGCCACGTTCACGGCTGGAGAGCGAGACGATTGGATCATCGACTTCACCATTTGGACTAAAGAGGAGGAGTGGGACACGTGGGTATTCGTTGAGGGAAGTTACCGTCGGAGAGACCTGACGGTGTACTACAACAACGAATGGGACTGGGTGCGCATGGGCGGCTTCCTGTTCGACGACCTTCCCCAAGGTCTTGCCGCACTGCATCAGCCCGACGACGAGGACGCAGACGTGTTCTTCGATTCTGTTGTTCGCATTCTCAACCACACAGACTTTCTCTCGATCTCTCCCCTCCCAGACGGCCTCCTGAAAGACCACCCGGTTGGCGAGCCGTACCGGCTATCTGAGAGTGGGTGGTCCGAAGTCAACGGCTTGCCACTGTGGCGACCAGGGCCTCCCCCATCACCTGATGCCGAGTGGAGTCGCCTGCCCGAAAAGACATTCGTATCTGATGTGGTCCGCGAACTGGCAGAGTGGCTTCAGAAGGCCAAGCAAGAGGATAATTGGGTAACGAACATGAGGTATGGGGGGTACATACAAGTAGGACTGCGGCTGGATCGAGTCAGGGCCGAGGTCTCATCCGGAGCGGAGCTGGGTGGGTCAGCTTCCCTCACGCCGGGACAAGTCCGCCAGATCAAGGAGATCGGCTGGCGTCATCCGGTCTTGGGCACAGACGACTTCCCGAACTACTGGTACGAGTGGAAGCTCGGTGACCTCGACAAGGTGGACATTCCGTTGGCATATTCCGTCACCAAGATGGTGAAAGACACCTTGGAGTACGTCTTTGAATTGGCGGACCACGAGAGACCCTAATCTGACCGCCAAAAGAAGACTGCGGCGAGGACCGAGGCACTCCCAGCAATCAGGACCGCTTGCTGGAGCCCCAGAGATCCCGCGACCAAACCGTTGGCAAGGGCGCCAAGGCCCGCCGCGCCAATCCCGATCACGCGGGTTATGGCACTGACCCTTCCGAGCATTGCGTCAGGTGTCAGTCTCTGTCGAGCTGCACCGCCAAGAATCGTCACCGACATGGACGCCGCGCCCACCATCGCCAAAGCTGCAGCAGCCACCCATGCGTTCGGCATAGCTGCGACCATCAGCCACCCCAAGCCTTGCATCGCAAGTCCAGCGGCGTACAGCGTGCTGGCCCGAGGGCTCCGGCCGACCTTCGACACGACATAGCCGGCAAAGAGTCCACCGACCGCGGCAGAAGCGAGTAGAAGGCCGAAGCCTTGCTCGGTCACCTGAAGGCGATCTTTCGCGTAGAGCACCAGCGTTGCGTAAGCGAGGTTGTACACGAAGTTGAAGGAGCCCATGCCGATAGTCAGAGTGCGAAGCTCGCTGTGGCGCGCTAGGTAGCCCAATCCCTCGCGAATGGACAAGGCAAGCCGGAACTGCTCACCGACCCGTGCTGGCGGGTGCAGCGAACTTATGCCGACAAGTAGGGCCGCGGAGAGCAGAAACGTCGCGCCGTTCGCGAAGAAGGGTAGTCCTGCGGCCATCACAAACAGCGCGGCTCCAACGGGTGGCCCGATGAGACTGCGCCCGATGAGGTCCAGTGACCACATGCGTCCGTTTGCACGGGCCAGAACAGATGGATCGCGCCCCACCACGGCCGGAAGTGCAGCCTGAGCTGCGGGATCGAAGAAGCAGCTCGCCACGCCGAGCAGGAAAACACTCAGGATGAGAAGCCACATCTGAGCGACGCCGGCGATCACCGCGAGCCCGAGACCGCCGATGATCAGCGCCCTCACGAGATCCGCAATCACCATCGTCCGACGGCGTGGCCAGCGGTCCACGAGCGCACCCGCAGGCAGCCCGACGAGGAGCCACGCGGCATACGTCGCGGCAACGGTGAGGGAGACCTGGAAGGGGTCGTTCGTCAGTCGCGCAGCGAGCAGTGGCACGGCGGCGAGCACCATGCCCTGGCCCGCAATGGAGACGCCGGTTGAGGCAAGGAGCCGGCCGAGACCCCGTCCTGTTGGGACCTCGACCGTCTCCTCACGCTCCATGGCCGTGCTCATCCCGACTTTCGCAGCTCGTCGTAGTCGAACTCGCCGTTCCGGACACCGCCGGTGAACGCGCGCCATTCGGCCTCGGTGAACTCGAGGATGCTCCCTTCGCCGCGGGCCTTGGAGTCGCGGACACCCACCATCCCCGCTGAGTGGGCGACCTCGACGCACGCGCCCGTGTCGCTGATGACGGATTTGCGCCATGCAGCGGTGTTCCAGTCCGGCTTCATCACTGTTCCTCTCCTTGTCTTCACGACGCCCAGTCGCGCCGTGCACTCTCGATCGCGCGACGGGACTCGTCGACGTCGAGGGCGTCTTTGCGTAGCTGCTCGAACAGCCGCTCGTATGCCGTGATGTCACGCTCCGCGGACAGGTAGAGGTCCGCGGTCTGTGCCTCGACGAGCACGACCGGAGTGCCGGCCTTGAACTCGTAGAGGACGAAGGACCCTGCGACGTAGGTGGCCTTGGTCGACCCGAGGGTGACAACCCGCAGGTCGGCGAACCCCTCTTCGATGCGCTCGAGGAGCCGCTCCAGCTGGCTCGCCATGTCCACTCGCGTGGTCCTGAGCGATCGGCGAAGCACCGCTTCATCCAGGACCACGTCGTAGCGGACGCCGAGCCGCTCTCCGAGGAGCCTCTGGCGCTCGAGACGCTGCCCGACGACAGCCTCCGCGTCGAGGCCCGCAGCTTCGCAGATTCCGCGTGTGTAGGCCTCGGTCTGGAGCAGGCCCGGGATCCACGACGCCTGGTACTGGCGCAACCGCTTCACCCGCGTCTCCACGGCCTCGACGGCTGCCTGGCGTCGGGGAGCTCCCCCGGCACTGACGATCCACGCACCCTCGAGCCCACTGCTTCGAGCGACGGACCCAAGGATCTCTGCGCGTACCTCCTCGGCGACCCCGTAGTAGTTCAACAGCTCGGCGACCTCGCTGACGGACGCGCCGAAGCGTCCCGTCTCGACCCTGGAGATCTTCGACTGGGACCAGCCCAGGTCGCGGGCGACTGCTGAACCCGAGATCCCCGCAGCCTCCCGGATGCGGCGGAGCTCGGCACCTACCTCGATCATGGCGTCCTTCCATGCAGTGATGAATAGGACGACGATATACGCGGCGAGGACAGGGAATCGAGAACTCAGGCAGAGGGGCGCCGGAGGCGAGGGTGTCGTGGTGGTCATTGGATCCACACGCGGTCGATCGGGACGACGCGGACGACACGCTCGCCTGGCGCATACGAGTGCTGAGCCCACAGGTACCAGTCACGCTCGGTGACCACGCCCACGACGAGGTCACCGCCAGACCCGAGCTGCACCGGGGAGACGGCCCTCAGATCTTCATCGAAGTAGCCGTCTTCCACTTCCAACGTGACCCGAGTGCCGACCAGGTGATGCTTCCGGGCGACGCGCTGAAGAGGCTCGATCCGCGACAGGTTGGGATCGGTGATGGCGTTCTCGAGCCACGCATCGGGAGCTGTGGCTGTGGGGGTGTGCTCGTCGACGATGACGAGACGCTCGACCCAGACGCGAGACAGCCCGACCACGACTCGTCGATCTGAGTTCCCGGTGTAGAAGTCGGCCTCATCCTGCAGAACGACGCCGACTTCGTCGAGACCGTGTGCGTGTGGTGGCGCGTACGAGACGACGCGCAGGCTGTCGCGCCAACCGTATGCCGTGAGGCCGGCTCGGTGGTCGAGGCTCGTCATGAGGAACCTGGCTCGCAGGCCTCGGGGCGAGGATTGGCCTGGCGTGAGACGGTCCGTGAGGATTGCGGGTCTGCCCGCAGCCGCAGGCGTCAGCGCCTCACCAACTGGCTCGAGCCCGGCGACGAGGGCGGCGAACTGCGCGTCGAAGTCGCTGGCTTGGTACTCAGTCATGGTGGGCTCCTGCGACGACGGGTGGTTCTTGGGAAGCTGCCGGGCGGCCGACGTAGGCGAGCTCGTTGCGCCAGTAGGGCTGAGAGAGGAAGTCGTGGACGACCTCGACGGTCAGGCCCGTGCGGGGGGCGTGGATCATGCCGCCTTGCCCGTCGTACATGCCGACATGGTGGAAGAAGGTCGCGGGATCCCCGGGCGCGTGGAAGAACACCAGGTCTCCAGCTCTCCATGCCGCCGGGTCGAGCCCGACCGAAGGGAGAGCCGCGGCCTGGGCGCTGGCGACTCGAGGGATGCGGGCGCCCGCTTGGTGCCACGCGTACTGCGTCAGAGATGAGCAGTCGAATCCCACGATGCCGGCGCCTCGACCGAATCCCTCCCCGGGGCCGTTGATCGTCCCTCCGCCCCAGCTGTAGGGCGTGCCGAGCCACTTCAGCGCGGCGCGAACGGCCTCGCCTCCTGCGGTTCCGTCCATGGCCGAAGCGGCGGAGTAGCAGGCCGACGAGAGGATGGACGGTTCGCCGACGACTTGGACGGCCAATGCCTCCCACTTGGCGTAAGCGCTGGGGAAGGCGCTGCGCTGGACGGCTTGCGCGGCCTCGGTCACCGCCATGGACTCAAAGCCGGCGATGTCGAGGAGCCCCGGCTGACCGCCCCGTCCTCCGGTGTAGAACATCCGGGCGGACTGGACAGGGTCCATCCTTTCGGGGGTGCTGCCCCAGGCGGCCCGTTGCTGGAAGAGGCCGACGCTGTCACGGTCGCCGTGCGGGATGTTGACGAGGCTCGACTCCTGCATGGCGGTGGCGACGGCGATGACCCAGCCGTAGGACGGAACCTTGAGGTCCCGGCCCACGGCTACGATGGTGCGCGCGTTCCGGGTCTGCTCCCCTGTCAGGCCCGGAACGTCTTTGTCGCTCAGCTCCGCTCCCGGACACGCGCCACCGCTGGATGGCATCCCGGATTGCTCGCTCGAGGCGCCGAGCAGCGAGGTGAAGAGGATGACCGCGAGCAGCCCGGATCCGACCAGAGGGAGCACGACATAGGCGACGCGGCGGACCCGTCGCCACAGGAGCTTCTTGGCGAGGGCGGCAGCGAGTGCGACAGGGGCTGGCATCTCAGTTTCCTGCCTCGGGTGTGGCTGTGAGGACAGGTGTCGGAGCGCCGGGCACGTCGTCTGTCGGGCGGATGTCACCGACGAGGCACGCGGACCCGGTCGGCGCAAGGACGACGTCGAGGTGCCCCCCGTCGGTGGTGATCCGCGCGATGGGCAGGTCGCCGTTCTGGCCAACGAGCCGCGGCTCCCCTTCGACCTTGGTGGCCGGGACGTTTGCGGGATCGACGCTGCGCAACTCCTCGAGGAACGCGGGAGTCGCGTAGGGAGCCATCGCTGCTAGCCACACCTTCTGAGGACGGTCCGACTGCATCCACTCGTGAAGGAACCTTGCTGCGCTCGAGAGGCAGTCAGTGCCCGGTCTTGCGGCAACGACGGCAGCCGAGGTCTGGGTCGTAGTCGCGATCGGCTCGGTCGACGGCATAACCGTGGGTGCCGACTCTGTGCTTTCGGGGGCCACGGTGGACGTGACCTGGGCCGGCTCTTCGCCCTCACTGCCGACGGCAGAGCTGACTCGGCCGATGAGGGCGATGACGACGAAGAGCGACACCACGGTGATGGCCAGGTTGCGCCATGACCACAGCGGCCAGCGGAGGGCGCGGTTCAGGTTGTCACTCATCCGCTACTCCTCCTGAGTGTGCTTCGGGCAGCACGGTCTGCCTGGTTGCCGGGTCGTACAGTCGAGGACCGACGCCGTCTGGGCGGATCTCGGTGTGCGAGTCGTGAATCCGGGTGACCGGTGTCTCGCGGATCTCCGTGGGCAGCTCGTCGACGAGGACGCCGACCACGACCCTGTCCCGCGCGTGAGGCGTCTCGGCTGTGGACGGTCGGTGGACTCCATGACCACCAGAAGGAGCCGGAGACTCCGTGGGCGGTCGCAGGTCGGAAGTTCCTTCAGCGTTTGCTGGGACTCGGGACTCCCTTGCCGGGGCCGGCCACGAAGGCGCCGTGTCGCGGGGAGCGGTGCTGCGGATGCCGGGGTCTGCGGCTGAGACTGGGGTGCTCAACGGGACTGTGGCGGGCCGGCCGAAGGCCTCCACCGGAGGGCGCGCGCGACGGGTCGAGCGACGCCTGCGACGGCCTGAGCGACGGCGTGGGGCCTCTTCTTCGTCCTCGTCCTCTTCCGATTCCTCCTCTTCGCTCTCGTCGTCGTCATCGTCCTGCCCATGACGGCCGCGCCGGAGTCCACGACGCCTGACTCCACGGCCAGCGCGACGAAGGAGGGTCTGAGTGCTCGATGGGCGGCCGAGAATGTTCGTGAGCGACAACAGGGGCATCAGCATGATGAACGCCGCCACGGTCACGACGAGGCAGAGGACGAAGGTCAGCACGCCCATCCCGGCGCCTTCGGCTCGGGAGAGGATCGCGGCGATGAGGACGGTGTGAATCGCCGAGCCGGCCCCGAACGCGATCACGTTGATGACCGAGGCGCCCGCGATATTGCCGATACGCCGGACGATCGACGCCATGGGTGCGAGCACCCCGAAGACGGCCGCAGCAGGGAAGAACATCACGAGCAGCCGGAGCATGACCAGGCCGGCGAACATGAAAAGGTCGGCGACGAGCCGGAACAAGCCCGTGAAGAGGACGCCGATGAAGGCCATGAAGCCGGCACCGGCCCGACCCTTCGACTTGCCCTGCACCGCGGCATACGCGACGGGGTCCTTGTCCTGGATCTCCTGCGTGGTGGCGACCCAGTCGTTGGCCTTCTGCTCAGTCATCTTCTGGAGGCCGTCGGGCGTGCTCGAGGCCGTCGCCGCCTCGGTACGGCTGAAGGTGCTCTCCCGGAAGAGGACGGGACCCCACTTCTGGGCGGCTGCGCTGTTCGGGTCGCCGAACTGGCCACGTAGCCATGCCTGGTAGAGCACGTCATCGACGATGAGGGCACCCTGCGCTCTGGTCGGGTCGCTGCCCGCCGACGAGGTGAGCCCCGCGCTCGTCTGGTTGATGGAGGCGATGGACTGCGTCACGGTCTCGTCGAAGAAGCTCGCCGTGCGGGTTGGGTACTGCGAGATCCCCGAGAGGACCGCGAGCACCAGCAGTGCCCAGGCTGCGGCCGTCATCACCGACGACAGGTGACCTCGCAGCGAGTAGGCGAGGAGTAGTGCGGCCACGCCGAGAAAGGCGACCATGCCCCATGGCGACCAGATCCGCTCGTGCATACGCTGTGTGACGGTCCCGACGACGTCGTCCAACGGCGCCATGTACTCGTCGGGATGCGCGACCTTGTTGTGGATGCCGTTAGTAGCGGAGGCCATCCAGGTGGCGCCCGAGAAGAAGAAGTTCCCGAGGAACGTGTCCGTGGTGGCCTCGATGTCACGGACCGCGCCCCCACAGCCCAGGTCGTAAGTGCTCCACGACAGGCCGGCGTAACCGTACTGGTCGTAAACGGTGGTCGACCGCTGGGCGGCGAACGGGTCGCCCTGCGGTGGGATCGGGTCAGGTGCCGGGTCGAAGAAGCCGGGCAGCCCCGCGTCCGGCATGGCAGCGACGGGAGCGTCCTTGCAGTCCCAGGGTGTAGCGGGCAGGGTCGGAGTCGCGATGGCCTCCGAGCCCACCGCCACGCCGGTCATGATGGTGAGGAACAGGGCCACCAAGAGTCGCCGCACAAGGCGAGTCCGAGAGGGGGAGCCGAGGATCTTTCTGGTCATCACGCACTCGCCTTCTCGTCTTCGAGCTCCCGGGCTGCGCGGTTGCGTGCCTTGAGCGGCTCGGCGGTCGTGTTGAGTGCCTCGAGGAGGTGGGGATGGGCCGAGAGGTCCATGCGGATCCGCTCGATTCCTCCGTTGCCGTCGCTGAAGACGAACTCACGAGGCCCCCTGAGCCCGTCGCGGCTGGGCCTCGAGAGCGTGCCGAAGATCTGCTCGTACCCGAGCCCATCTCGGATGCCGGGGATGAATCGCAGGGCGTCGCGCTGGGCCTCCTCACCGGTGAGCCGGCCGATGAAGGCCGCGGAGCTGAGGTTGGCCAGGTCGAGCTTGAGCAGGTCGGAGGGGTTCTGGCTCGCCATGAGGACGCGCGTGTTGTGCTTGCGGGAGTCACGGGCGGCTCGGTCGATGAAGCGGCGGCCGGTGCTGAAGGTCGAGAGCGCCCACGCCTCGTCGATGAAGATGCCCTTCCGTGCGTTGATGTCGCCGAAGTACATGCCGCGTTGCGTGAGCCAGGCGGCGAGGTACATGACGCACATTGAGAGCCGCTCGTCGAGGTCCTCCGAGCCCGCCGTCGACTCGTCCGGAAGCGCGAGGCCGCGCAGCGAGTAGACCGTCAGGAGCGGCTCCGCCCCCGAGGGGTCGAGGGACTTGCCTGCCGGGAAGATGAGCCTGCCGTGGCTCGTCTTGGCCGCCTCGCGGAGGAAGTCGGCCATGTACCCGGCGTGACGCACAAGCGCCTCATCGCCCTCGAGCGACGCGAGCTCGGAGACGACCTGGTCGCACGAGCTCCACGCGTTGGCCGGCACCCGTCCCACGGCCCGGAGCAGGGCAACCTCGGTGAGGACGTGCTCCTGCAGCTGCCGGGGAAGCATGGCCCGCAGGACGCTGCTCGTGAGGAGCCGGCGGGTGTCTTGGGCCTGGTCCATCGCAGCTCGCCAGTCGCTCTCCTCGGCGTAGTGGTCTCGACGGGGTTCGGCGATGACTCGGTAGGTGCCGAGCGCGCCGGGCGTGGCGTCCAGGAGGTCGATGGCGCGGGAGTACTGCTCGAGCTCGGGAAGCCGGCAGAGGGCGGTGAGCCGGCCGGAGGGGTCCAGGACGGTCCAGGGAACGCCTTGGATGACGGTGCGGTAGATGATGTTGCCGCCTGCCGTCGACTTGCCGCCGCCGAGGCCCGCGCACAGGACCGCGAGACCTGACTCCTCTCCCCTCTCGGTCGCGAGCCAGGGCTCCCAGGTGACGACACGCGAGGAGGTGCCGGACGTCTCTCCAAGGTGGATGCCGATCCGGTCGCCGACCTTGGCCGTCGCTGCGGGTACGGCGGCCGCGAGCGTGGTGACCGGCATACGGCGTCGGTATGCCGTTGTGCTGAGCCGCTCACCCGGGATGAACTCACGTGCCACGGCGTACTGGTCGTGCGGGCGCGCGATGGTGATCTGCGGTGTGAAGAGCTTGCGCACGATGCCGGCCCGCTGGATCGCCTCCTCCTCGGTTGGGGCGGACACCGCGATGCGGTACCAACCAGAAGTGCGGGTCGAGAGGCCGGAAAGGCCCATGGAGATCTCGTCCTCGACGGTGAGGGCACGGGCGGCCTGACGGTCGAGGGCCCCGGGCGCCGGCTCCTGGTGCTCGACCTCGTAGTGGTCCCGCTGCGCCCGGATCTTCTGGATGTTCTGGCGTAAGGCTGTGCCGACCTTGGCAGCATCCTCGATCCGCACGCGGCCGGACCACTCGACGGGGAAGGGAAGCTGGTCGGTGCGCTGCATCCACGGGATCCCGGGTGGGATCTCGAGGTCGGTCATCCGGCCCACCGAGAGGACGCAGACGTGACGCTCGATGCGCTCGTCATCGTGCTCGCCGACGACCCGGATCGTCCGGCCATATGGGACTGCGAACCACCGGACGTGGTCGGTGAACTCGTGAAGGTCCGCGACGTCCCAGGCCTCGAGCTCGGCGGCACCCAAGGTGACCGGCGCGGGCAGGCCAAGGGAGCAGGACCTGTGGAGGAGCCACTCGAGCTGGCGGGGCGTCGCGGGCGCGGCCTCGATGCCTGGGGAGGCCATCAGCTCGTCGGTTGCCCGGACGTGACCCGACAGCGCGGCGACCTCACGGTCGGACATCGATCCCCAGAACGAGCCCAGCGCCTTGTAGGCCGGGCTTCGGGTCGGAATCTCGACACCGAGGTAGACCTCCTTGTCGGCCATGCTCAGAGAGGCGAGGCGCCGCTGGTCCGTGATGAGGTGGTCACGCCATGCGGGCAGCGGCGAGGGTGCGTTCGCGTCGTGGTCGGCGGCCCAGCGCGCGACCGGATAGGGACGCGTGGTAACTCGGATGTGGATCTCTCGGCGAACGAGCTGTCCGAAGACGTCGGCTCCGTCGACGATGAGTTGCTCTCGGACGCCGTCGGGCCGGAACGACCAGCCCTGGGGGTCGAGAAGGTACCAAGCCATGAGCTTGTCGCCGGTGATGGTGCAGTGGCCACTGATTCGGCGGAGTGCGAGGCCGCTCTTGCCGGTCATGAGGTCACCTCCTGCGTGTCCCCGGGATCGGTGGTGCCCGCGGCCGCAGCGGTCACGCTCTTCTTCGCCAGCCGGCGTTGGGCCCGGCTCAGGCGCGCGGGGACGGCACGCACCCGAGCCGGGCGGATTGTGTGCGTCGCAACCCGTGACTCCTGGCGAGGAGCGGAGACCTCGTGCACGAACGCGCCGAGGACCGCGGCCAAGGGCCGGTCGGGGTTGACGACGGAGAGGATCAGGCGCGTGAGCGCGACGGTCGCGAGAAGGCTGTAGGCCAGCGAGAAGAAGCCCAGCCCGATGCCGAGGCGTCGCTCGATGACCTGCAGAAGCAGGAACACGACCGCGCCAACGGCGTAGGCCACGTAACGGGCACGGAACGGCAGGGTACGGTTCGGCGGGCCGAGCCAGACAGCGTTGACGTTGTAGATCTCGTCATCCACGGGAAGTCGCATTGCATTCACCCCGTGATGAGCGAGGCCATCCAGGACCCCAAGCTGTCGGCCTTGCCGCTGGTCGCCAGGCCCAGGACCGCCAGCGCGATGATCACGCCGGACACGACCCGCATGGCCTTGGCGTTGTCGCCCCGCTGGGCGAGCACGAACAGCATCGTCGCGATGAGCAGGAGCAGCAGCGGGATGATGTTGGCTTTGATCCAGCCCTGCAGGCCGGTCGTGCCCGCGGCTGTGGCGAGCGTCTCCAAGGTGTGCATCTTCGTCCCCTTTCAGATGGTCTGGGGTAGTTCCCCGATCCATTAAGGAACGCAGCGCGGAGCGAGTCTAGAAACTTGCCAAGTCTTGACGAACTCCAGAACCGCTGTCCACCAAGCGTTTACGTTCGCGCTGCGCGCGAAGGAGGGACGTGGCTGAGAGCCGGGATGACCCCGTCGCGGACATCATCCGGGCCTCCCCGGTCGCGTCAAGGGCGCCTGCGGCGTCGCTGCGCGATGCCCTTCGGCCACCCTTGACCCGTCCGGTCCGGCCCTACTTCTGCTCCGCTAAGGGGATCATCCCTGCGGTGTGCCCTCACGCAGTTATCCACAGATGCGCGGCGGTGCCAAGGTGGTTGGAAGTCAGTAAGAGAGCGGACACGCCCGATTGGTAACTCAGAATCAAGGTGGGTGCCGTGCCGCCACACATCGGCGCTGCTTCACGCGGCTGCGACGATGAACCTTGTAAGGCCAACGCACTGGCGTCATACTGTCCGCGCTGGCGAGGTCCCTGAGTTGCTCTTCGGTGCCGTTGTTCGCTCGCCCATGTTTCGGGCCTGAGCTTGAACGCGCGACCTCCTGGCCAACCAAATCGAGGTCAGTCCGCGCTTGGCACTCCTATCGATCCGGGGCCTCAAGGATCACTGACAAGGCGACTAGCTGGCGGAGGTCAAGGCGCCAGTGAGGCGGCCGGAAAGGTGCACTGCGAGAGGGGACTGGCCATCCGAGCTCGGCGACGCTGGGATGGGACATCCCAACCCGATCGATCTCTCGAGCAACGTTCTGCATCTGCTCCCGTTCAAGCCGCCAGTAGTGGCCGCCCAGCAACCCCTTGCTTGGCTCGGTCTGGAGACCTAGCCAAGAGATTGCCCGTTGGGCCCTGATCCAGATCGGCCAAGGCGTCAGCCGATCGACCTGTCCGCGCACATGAAACTCGCGGTCTGACAGTCCCTCACGCAACTCAACAAAGTGTGTCCGGTAACGGCGCTTGTCGATCGCTTTGGGATTCAGGCTCCTGTACTCCTCGACGCCTTCAAAGCGAACGCGGCGCAAGGTGCCGTCGACGAGCAATCCATACTCGGATTCGAGCCGGCACCGCTCTGCTAGGTCCGCCGGCTCTCTCCCATCCATGGGCATGGTCAAAGCCTGCCATGAATCTAGGTTGGGGCCTGTCCATCCGTGACCAGGGGACGCTTACAACGTGGGTCCGTCGCTCGCGCGCGTCGTGGATCCGGTTGCGCTGCTCACACGGTATCCGCGGGACGCCGGCGGCGGCTTCGACACCCCCGGGGCTGGTGCCGTCGCCGTCGACAGCTTCCGGAAGCACTCTGTTGCCGAATAGACCTCTATGAGATCAAGGCGCCGGCTCCGCCGGCGGGCGCCTGCGGGCGGCGCTGGCGCGCCGTCCTCGCCGCCTCGACTAGGCCATTGCGGTCATTTCGCCGACAGAGACGCGTAATGCCACTAGCGTCCAGAGGGGACGAACCCGACAGGCTGTGGCCACGAGGCCGAGCAAATCATCAGACCGTCCGTGAGCCAGATTGGCCGCCAGCATGCAGGGAGTCGAGCCTTGAAAAACTACCCGAACCAAGCGTCCACCTTCGGGCGCATTCGGGACACCTTGGCGATCATCCACGAACTCAACGACCAGGGGGAGGACGCGACCGCGGACGAAGCGCTGGGCTACGCCGCTGCCCAGGCGGGCGTGTACACCTTCCGTGGCCTCGACGGCACCCATGCGACCCAGGCCGACGTCGATGCGCGAATTGATGAGGAGAAGGAGAAGCCCAAATCTAGTCAGGGGGTGCTCACGTTCGCCCGTGAACTGCGCAGGACTCTGCGGGACATGGGTTGGATCGAGGACAGCGCCCAAGTGACTGACGAGGGCAAGGCACTCCTTGCGACCGGGATTAATAGCGTCGAAGAGCAGGCCCTCTTGGTGGAGGGACTGCTGAGCATCCAAGCGTACGACAGGGGCCAAATTCACTATCACCATCCAGTGCGCACGATGCTGCGACTGCTGGCGCTTGCCCCGAGCCTTCATCGCGAGGGACTCGAGCTCGCACTTGCGCCGGTCGACGACTCCGATGCTGAGTTTGACCGTGTTGCCAAGCTGTACGGGCTCTCGAGAAGTGACCGGATGAAAGCGCTGGGTATAACTCAGCACCAACGCGCTAACGCGGTCAAGATCTTCCCGTCTCTAGCCGTAACGGCTGGTCTCATCGTGGAGGACGACCACGGGTATTTCTCCCTTTCCCAGGATGGTTGGAACATCATTGGCGGGGCATCCACGGCCGCCACGCTCCCTCCAGCAGCAGCGAAGAAGGCCATAGCACAACGCCGAGGCCGCCGCACGACCGTCGGAAAGTTGGTGACCACCGACTCCGTGGCGGCGCGCCGTGCTACCAAGCCCCCAAAGACCTTATCTCCGGAGGAGCAGGCACGGGCTGCAGAGAAACTGCAGGAGCGCACTGCCTTACACCAAGCCTTAGTCAAGCGTTTGGCCCTGCACATTGGCGACGGCGTCGGCGAACTCTTCGAAGACGAGTTCAGCTATGACCTACTTTGGGTGCCAGATGACGACTCGGCGCCACTCGTGCTCTGGGAGATGAAGTCAGTCTCTAACGAAACGGACGCGTACGCTCGGGCTCGCCATGCGGTTGGGCAACTCAGTTACTACCAGTACTTCCACGTCGAGCCCACTTGGACAGGGCGCACCATCGCTCGCGCCGCTGCCTTCGACGCCGATATCCCAGGCGCTCTAGCCGATTATCTGAACCACGATGGCATCGGGGCGATCGTTCACGAGGACAAGGACCAACCACGCGCGGTTAATTCGATTGGGCAGACAATCTTGGATCAGCTTCCGGAGACCTAAGTCGCTCCTGGGCGATTTGAATGAAGTCGGGATTGATTTCACAGCCCCAGTACTTGCGGCCATTTCTCACCGCAGACACCAACTCCGTTCCACTTCCTGCAAAGGGGACCACCACAAGGTCGCCCTCATTGCTGAAGTGTCGAACGATTCGGTCGGTTAGGCTCAGCGGCTTCTGCGTGGGATGGGCAACCCGCTCATCCTGGAATCGACGGCCCGCCAACGTCGGAAATCGCCAGACGTCGCCCGCCATGCGGCCTTCGGGGTTCGGCGTCCACACCTTGCCGTTTTTCACGATCTTGTGCTTTAACCGTTCGGTGCTCTTGTATGGCTCGCGCACCGGGTGGTAGGTGTAGCGTTCACTCTTGCTAAACCAGAGCAAAGGCTCATAGTGTGTCGCGAGCGTCTTTCGACTACGACTCCAACCATTCTCGTAGTGCCAAATTATCTGACGTCGGTAGTGCATGCCCAATTGATAGAGAAGCACCTGGATGTAGCACTGGTAGTGGTGGATTCCATAGATGAATATCTGCCCATCGTCATCCAAGACACGGATGCACTCTTTAATCCAAGTTTCCGACCATGGCAGCCACTCAGTTGACCTATTCCACTCGCGGTCGATGCCGAAGGAGGGTCCGACGTTGTAAGGAGGGTCGGCAATGACCAGTTGTGCCGCGCCGTCAGGCAGCTCGCGCAACTTCTCGATAGAGTCGCCTTGAATCAGGAGGTTCAAGCTCAGACCTTCCGCAAGATTACAATGTTCTGGTGATGCACATTCGGAACATATGCGTATGGGTAACCATAGGGAAACACTCGCTTGTGGCGCTGATACAGAACGTTCATCGCTTGAAGGGTGTACCCATACCTCTCAAGAGAGTTGACGATGTCCGCATGGAACATGTAATACCGGCTCTTGTGTCTGAAGTCGCCCACGATGAGCGCCATGTATCCCTTGTGTTTAAGGGCCTGGCCACAGGCCGCCAGAGTAGCCCCCAGCTCCTCGATAAATTCGTCGTAGTCCTTTATGTTCCCAAGGTCGCGGCTGTCGTCACCGTAATTGGTCGCGAGCCCCCGATCCACTCGCTCAGTCTTGACCTTGTGGTCGGCCTTCTTGTTCAAAATGCCCCAGTAGGGCGGGCTTGTGACGATCAAATCGACGCTGCCCTCTTCGAGCTTGGACGCCAAGATGCGCGCGTCACCCTCGTAGATGGTCTGTGGCAAGGTTTCGAGTCCCTGAGGCAGCTCTGTCGCGAGACGTACGCGCGTCAGTTCGGCAAAGTGGGGATACAGCTCGAAGCCGATACCCTCGCGACCCTCCAACGCGCAGGCCTTCAGCGTCGATCCGACGCCACTGAACGGATCGAGCACGCGGCCGCCCTGTTTTGACAGCATTCGGATGAGACGAGCGACATCCTGATAACTGAAAGGCGCGGGATGCAGCTTCTCGATGGCGGCCTCAGCGTGCGCCGCCCCGAGCCCACGCTGGGTCCACACACTGACGCTCTCGCTCAGCCACTCCTTGGAGGTGAGGTGGTTGAGTGTGTTCTTGGGGGACACCCGAGGCTCTTCCTCGTTGCTGGCCAACCTGTTCCTCCTCATGTGACGACTCCGGAAGCCTCGCAGGGTCCGCCGACAGTCTTGTAGAGCATGCTAGGCGGACCTGGAGGCCAGGTCGTTCCGGGGCTCGGCGTGTCCCCGGGTAGGCCCACATCACGGATCGAAGTGTTCGCGGTGCCTGGCTCAGCTGGGGTATGGCTACGTTTGTGCCCTCCCTTGCGAGGAGCGCAAGGGCGATCCGAGTAACGCTGCAGCGGCATCCTTGAGCAGGACCGTCGCGAGTCTTGGGCATCACCGAGCCCCCTGCAGTCCACGACCTGCTTGGGCTCGTCCGGCACAAGGCACTCCGACAGTGTGCAGGCACCGGCTGCACTCAGAGCCCGTTGGCGCCGAGCCGACCGCACGTACTGCAACGAAGTACTGCAACGCGATCGCCCGCGCACGACCCTCGACGACCCTGGACGGCTCCGTCCGTGTCTGGGCGAGAGACCCCGAGGAGTCCGCTTCGAGTTTGCAAGCAGGGGGTTAGGGGTTCGAGTCCCCTTGGCTCCACCACAGGTCAGAGGCCCTTTCCCACTCCGGGAGAGGGCCTCTTTCGTGCCCGTGGTCACCGGTCCCCCACTAGGCGCGCATCGTGCCGAAAGCGGAACCAGAGCTCGGCGGCCGGGATGGCCTCGAAGGGCCCGTGCCAGGCCTGAGTTGCTTCAGATTAGTGACCACCTTGGGCGAGGTCGTCGATCACTCGTTGCGCGTCGTCGGGG